>NZ_JAXCWM010000012.1:0-209288 GCF_034045115.1 Massilia sp. CFBP9012
TGAACGATGTCACCTCGCCCGGCCGCATCATTTACATTACCAGTTGAGTCGGTAAGTTCAATATACGAGGTCTGACATTCGGACACGACCTCAGCCCAAAAGCATTCCGTTATTGTTATCGAAAGTCATCTGGCATGCGCGCTGGCGGCGGTAATTGACCGTCTTGGCATGGCGTGTCGCCTACTCGGCATACTGGCGCAGTACCTCAATTGCCGAGGCCTGCCACGCATCGAAGTCGTCGGCAGCCGGGCGCTCGATCGCCGGGCACGGCGCCGCCAGTGTCACAGTGGTGTCAATTGTCACGGTAGTGTCCACGGTAGCTGCCACCGCTTCGTAACACTGCTTCGAAAAGGTCAGTCATTGATGACCTGTAGGAGAAGTCCCGCCTGCCTGACCGGCGCGCACTGGTATTGTTAATGAGTGAATAAGAAGTAAACTCGAGCCAAGTATTCAGAACATGGCGCAGACATGAGAGCAGCATTGGTGGTAGGTGACAGCCGTAAACTGTGTGGGGATCTGAAGACGCATATGACGTCGCTCGGGTACATGACTGTCGCCACTGAAAAGCATGACGCCGCGTTGAGCGCGGTGGGGGCAACACAGTTCGATGTCGTGTTGATCTGCAGCCCGACCCGCCCGGTGGAGCGGCGGTCATTTGCTGGTGAGCTCAAGAGCCGCTGCCATACCGCCGCTGTCATCCTGATTACAGCAAGCGATGCAACGTACGCAGCCGCAAAAGCCTGCCAATTTGCTGGCATCACCGCTGTGATCAAAGGTCCGGTCTCGCTCGTCGCGCTATGGCGTGTGATCGAGTTCGGCCTGGAGGGCTTGGGCTGTCACAGAGGATGGGTCGACGAGACCGACGATCGACGGCGCGCGCGCGCCCAGGCGGAACGGCTTTAGAAGTTCGGCGGCCGTCTGGTGGGTCCAAGGTGCCTGCACCGATCTTGTCGACGTTACGACGCTGCGGTGCCTGAGACTGCTTGCCATCTCCGCCATGAGTTGTTCGATTGACACCTCTGACGACATGGCAGAGTAGGCTCCCTCAAAGTTACTGCATAGCCAGCTCTGGTAAGACGAAAGATCACAAAACTGAACGGCGTGCGCGAGCAGATCCGCACCACTCACCGTTCCTTTCACGTACGCGCATAGCATCGCCTGATCCGCTTCGGAGATGACGACTCCCTCAGCTTCCAGTTCGTTCATCATTTGCGCGACGCGCTTTCCTCGTAACTTCTGCATTATTCCACCTTTGGACACACCAATCCCAGCGAGTTAAGCACTAACGTGACAATTGGAGAGATTTCCTTGTGAATATTAATTGCAGTCTGCAACCAAGTACAGCGGGGTCGCTTAGAAGGTTCTTAAAAACAACAAAAAATGCATTTCATCAATAATTGAGGTGATGCTCTTTCCAACTCGTTAACACCGCTAGTCTCCGACTACTTCAGGCCCTGGCTTCCAAGCTGCCGGTCATCGCAGCACCGGATCACACCGGCGTCTGCGAGGCTTCGCACATCGATCGGCAAACTTCACTCGTTCAAGTTACGAAACGGCGTATGCATTTCGCATGGCTGGCGTGATTTTGACCCGCCATTGATATGCTTTTTACTGACGTCGTACCATGCCACTCGTAAAATAAGTTGTCGTTATAGAACGAGAGATCTATGGACAGTTTCGAATCAAGAAGGTCGGTTAACCCTTGGGATGAAGGCGATTACCGCATCCATGGCCGCGTCGTGAAAGCCCCCGACGGCGGATTCTGGCCCGCATACTCGATCGAGCGAATCCGCGGCATCCCCGATGCACCGAAACAGGCCGCTGCCTTCCACGAGGTCCGCGCACAAACCTTTACCACCAGGGGTCTTGCAGAAATGATGGCCGTATCTCACGGCGTGCAAAGGGTTCGTGCAATGTACCGACTGGACTGCTGAAGACTTCCGCGATCGCCCGAACAGGTCGCCAATGCGTGCGGCTGGTTGCATTCGCCAGTATCAGGTCTGACATCAATCCTGAGACCGGTTCTCGTGCTTGTAGTTGTCGCTGAGCGGCGATGCAGATCTGGTTCCGGACATTGAACTGATGGCAGGCGCATGCGCTGCCTACTTTGGCCTGGCCAATGCGTCAGCTCACGCGCAATGGGTATCGACGCCCGCCACAGCACACGTTTTTCCAACCCACGATGCATTGACATTTATATCAGGCGGCTTCGACATGCCCAACCGTAAGGAACCGCCATGGCAACCGATTCATCCACCGTCAACATCGACGGCGTCGACGTGCAGATCACCCCCCCACATCGATGCCACTGGCGACCTAACGCGCACCGTAGTCGTCCCGGTGATCGCGGCAACGCGCCAGGACCAGAACGGGAACGACGTTGCCAATATTCCGCTGATGACGATACCAGGTCATGCCTCGGCCCTCACGGCCCACCTGCCAACCGGATATGGCCTGCGGATGGAGGGGCCAGCTGCCATACAACCAGTATCCCGCGCGCTGGACATGCTGAGCGCCCAGATCGCGGCCCACACCCCTGCGGCCGACCATGCCCAGATGATCGCCGCCCTCTCCGCGCAGTCATACTGGGACTTCCCTACGCCGTTCATGCTGTCGACAATCACCCCGACAATGGCCACGGACGTCGCAGCGAACGCGACCCTGCAGCTGGAAAGCTCCCGGGGCACCGCATTGAGCGCCGTCCTGATCGATACCAACGGCCTGGGCGATACCGCGCACATCGGCCTGAGCGGCTTCGACATCACGCTCATCACCGGCGCCGGCACCTTCGAACAAGTGCCGGGCCGCGCCAATATCATCGCCGACAGCGCCAGCCAGACCATCATCGTCGACGGCGGCCAGGACCGGGTCGATGCCGGCGGCGGTGACGACCGGATCATCATCGGCGATGGGATCGCAGACACGATCGGCCACATCTCGTTCAACATACTGGATGGCGGCAAAGGCTACGACACCCTGCAGCTCAACCGCACCGGCCGCGACGACTACACCTTCTACGTCTTTCGCAATATCGATGGCAACGCCACGCTCAGCATGAGCCCAACAGATCGGCCCGATATTAATTATCAGCTGAGCAATATCGAAGCCCTGCACTTTTCCGAGGCAAGCGCGGATACCTCGGCGCACGGCAGCGTCACGCGGCTGTATGAAAGCCTGCTCGATCGCGCGCCCGATGCCGGCAGCCTCGATTACTGGATGCGACAGCTTGCTGGCGACGGCACGCTCGAAGGTGTGGCGCAGGCCATTCTCGAATCGACCGAACTGGCGGGCAAGGCGCCGCAGGCGGATGGGGCCTATGTCGCCTGGCTATACGATCAGGTACTGGGACGCGCCGCCGATGCGGGTGGCCTGGCTTACTGGACGCAAAACCTGAGCAGCGGCGACCTCAGCCGCGCTGATCTGGCGCTCGCGCTCGTCGATTCCGGCGAAAAACTGCAGATAGTGGCGTCGCATGCACTGGACATCGGCGCCAGCGACATCGGCGTGCTCACTCGCATGTACGACGCGCTGTACGACCGACGGCCGGATATCGACGGCCTGAACTATTGGATCAAACGCTCGGAAGCAGGCATCTCGCTGGCCTACATCGCCGACAGCTTCATTGATTCCGACGAGGCGACGAACGATTTGGACAACTCGGCCTTCGTTGCGCATCTGTACCAAACAGCGCTCGAGCGCCAAGCGACGGCACTCGAACTGGCGGAATGGAATGCACTGCTGGCCAATGGCCATGTCGATCGCGGCGACGTGCTGCTGGCCCTGGTCGAGTCGGCCGAGATGGTGGCGCTGGTCGGCGTGATGAGCACGACGTTCGAGGTCACTTGAGGACCAAGGGACCACGATACCCGTGGTCCGACATTGAATGCATCCATTTCACAACACTCGAGCAGCCGGAAGCAAGAACCTGGAGGCTTTACCTGTTCAGTATCTTGCGCACTCACAAGTTCCGTAATACGCTGGCCAAGTTAACTTCTGGCGGGCATCATGGGATTTTTCTCGGCATCAAAATCGTTCTTTTCTGCCATCACGGGCGCACTCACGACGACCCACTCCTGGCAGTACAACATGGCCCGAGACCAGCGCACCTGCACCTGCTGCGGCCGGCAAGAGGAAATGGTCCTCGACCTGGTCAGCACGAACTGGGAAATGCTCGTTCCCGGCGACCTGACCGCGCACGCCGCCAAGCCCGTCACCACTGAGTCGCAACCGTCCACCGCCCCTGACCTGGTCGCGGCGCGCACCCCAGGCATCTCCAGCTAAAAAAAGGCCGCTGCCGCACGAAGCAGGCAACGGCCAAGTCCTCGGCAGGGCCGAGATGGAGACACAAGAGAACCGACCACTTCGCCGGTAATGACATAAGTATGCGGCCACCACGCATAGTCACAAGGCCTAAAAGAGGTAATCGCTACCGCGTCCTTGCGTCAGAGCAGTCGTACGCATTCCTGACAATGCCACTCGGCATTCATCTTCCCTTCTTTCCCAGCTTTTTTGATTCACATCAACCGCGGTCCTGACATGCGTCCGATCCGGGAATAAAGTGGACTTCGAGTAATCCAAGCGTATAGGCCAGATGCCGTCCAGGGTCCGTAGCGGGACATCGGTAGGCCTATCCGCCCGAGTCCGCTTTTACCGAGAAGAAAGGAACGAGCATGTACAAGACCATCGTGGTTCACGTCGACGGCAGTCCCGAGCAAGAGGGGCGCCTGCGCGTCGGCGCCCTGCTGGCCAATGCCTTCGACGCCCACCTCGTCGGCAGCGCGGCCACCGGCATTTCCTGGTTCGACTATTCCCTGCTGGTCGGCTCGATGGGCGCGCCGATGATGCCCGAATCCGATTTCAGCGGGGTGCGCGAGGCCGTCGAGGCGCGGCTGCAAGAGTTCAGCACCGCCGTTGGGCGCCACGGCGTCAACAGTTTCGAGACGCGCATGCTCGAAGACGACGCCCGCTACGCCCTGCTGCTCGAATCGCGCTACGCCGACCTCGTGATCGTCAGCCGCGACGCCGAACCGATCGTCGTCCCGGGCATTCCGGCCCAGGCGCGCGGCTTGCCCGAATACATCGCGCTGCATGGCGCGCGTCCCGTGCTGGTGGTGCCGCCCGGCTGGAAAGGCCGGCTCCTGCCCGGCACCGCCGTCGTCGGCTGGGATGGCAGCATGCAGGCGATACGCGCGATTTCCGCCGCCCTGCCCCTGCTGCGGCAGGCGGATGCAGTCAAGCTCACGCTCATCAATCCCGGCGTCATGGCCGAGATGCATGGCGAGGAACCGGGCGCCGACATGGCGCTGCACCTGGCGCGCCATGGGGTCAAGGTCGATGTCGTCATCGAGACCACGCGCAGCAGCACCGGCGAGGCGCTGCTGAAAGTGGCGCGCGAGCACGATGCCGGCCTGCTGGTCACGGGCGCCTTCGGCCACAGCCGCTACCGCGAGTTCGTCCTCGGCGGCGTCACCCGCTCGCTGCTGGCGGGCAGCACGACGCCGCTCCTGATCGCGCACTGAGCGCAGCGGCAGCCCGCGAGTCCTCTTCATGGCGCCTGACACCCGACCCGATGCCGCCGGTAGCTCGCGCCGGCTCGAAGGCAGCGCCTGGCTCGGCGGCACCCACCGCCATGCGCGCGTCGCCGGTGGGCAAGTCCATGCCGACCTGGTGCTATGGGCTTGGCTGGGGCGCATGACCGGCAACCTGTCACCGGCCGCGCTCGGCATGGCGTGGTTCGACTGGGCCAGCCACCTCATGATGTCGCCCGACAAGCAGCACGAGCTGGCGAGCGACGCCGTCCTCGGCTGGCAGCGCTGGCTTCAATACCTTGCCACACCGGCCGGCGATGGCGCCGAGCTGGTGCGGCCGCTGGCCCAGGATAAACGATTTGTCGATCCGGCCTGGAACACCTCGCCCTGGCACCAGCTCAGCCAGGGCTTCCTGTTGAGCCAGCAATGGTGGCACCGCGCCACCTCCACCGTGCGCGGCGTCGCGCCGCACCATGCCGACGTCGTCACTTTCCTCGCGCGCCAGATGCTCGACTGCGTGGCGCCGTCGAACTTCGTCACCACCAACCCCGTCGTGCAGCGCGCCGTGCTGGCCAGCGGCGGGATGAACCTGGCCAATGGCGCCGCGCGCGCCTGGCGCGACGTGCAAGCCCTGCTCGCGGGCAAGCCGCGCGAGGTCAACTACCGGCCAGGGCGCGAGGTGGCCGTCACGCCGGGCAAGGTGGTGATGCAGAACCGGCTGATCGAGCTGCTGCGCTACGACCCGGTCGGCCCCGCCGTGCACGAAGTGCCGCTGCTGATCGTGCCGGCCTGGATCATGAAGTTCTACATCCTCGACCTGTCGCCGCACAATTCCCTGGTGCGCTACCTGGTCGAGCGCGGCCATACCGTGTACATGGTGTCTTGGAAAAATCCGCAAGCCGAAGACCGCGACCTCACCATGGACGACTACCGCCAGCTGGGCATCACTGCCGCGCTCGACGCCATCGTCGCCCAGACCGGCGCCAGCAAGGTCAATGCCGCCGGCTATTGTCTGGGCGGCACCCTGCTCGCGATCGCCGCAGCCGCCATGGCGCGCGACCACGACCGGCGCCTGGCCAGCATCTCGCTGCTGGCGGCCCAGGTCGACTTTACCGAGCCCGGCGAGCTGTCGCTGTTCATCGACGACAGCCAGGTCAGCTTCCTCGAAGCTGCCATGTGGCAGCAGGGCTATCTCGACACGCGCCAGATGGCCGGCGCCTTCCAGCTGCTGCGCTCCAACGACCTGATCTGGTCGCGGCGCCTGCGCCACTACCTGCTCGACCTGCCGGAGCAGGAGAGCGACCTCATGTCCTGGAATGCCGACGCCACCCGCATGCCCTATCGGATGCACGCCGAATACCTGCACCGCCTGTTCCTGCGCAACAGCTTGGCCAGCTCGCGCTATCTGGCCGGCGGGCATCCCGTCTCGCTGAGCGATATCGACGTGCCCATCTGCGCAGTGGGCACGCTCACCGACCACGTCGCGCCATGGCGCTCGGTGTACAAGATCATTCCGCTCACCGACACCGAGATCACCTTCATTCTCACCAGCGGCGGCCACAATGCCGGCGTGGTCGCGCCGCCAAGCAGTCCCAACCGCAGCTACCAAGTCGCCGTGCATCGCCATGACGATCCCTACATCGATCCCGACCGCTGGCTCGCGCGCGTGCCCCAGCTCGAAGGCAGTTGGTGGCCCGCCTGGGATCAATGGCTGTCACGCCATGCCGGCAAGCATGTAGCGCCGCCAGCCCCGATGCCGGACACGGCGCCTGCCCCGGGCGACTACGTCCTTCAGCAATAGGTTTGCCTCCCTCTTCCGCTCCATCGCGTTGACCAGCGCCTCTGGCCGGCGCGCATGTCGCTCGTGCCGCCGTCTCTGCCCGCGTCCTCTATCTGTCGGCTGATATTTACAGCCAACAGGAAACTTCAAGTTTCAAGGGAACGCGGCCTTCCCGATAGCTGACTTAGAATCAATTCGACAACCCCGCAAGCCCTTCCACACCTGCCGGCGCCGCAGTATTGACGCCGAGAACAGACGTGGGCAACGCACTCTAGAGAAGGAAGCCACAAGCATGGACCAATTCAGCGACGTCAAGCTCACCCGGCGCGACCTGTTGATCGCCGGCGCCCTGTCGGTATCGACTGCGGCCGTACCGGGCGCGCATGCCCAGCAGGCCGCACCCACGGCCGACGCGACCACCACTCCCCCGCCGGTCACCACCGGCGTCACTTTCACCGTCAACGGCAAGCCGGTCACCCTGCAGCTGGACACCCGCACCAGCCTGCTCGACGCGCTGCGCGAGCACCTGCACCTGACCGGTTCCAAGAAGGGTTGCGACCAGGGCCAGTGCGGCGCCTGCACCGTCATCATGGACGGCCGCCGCATCAATTCCTGCCTTTCTCTGGCGGTCATGCACGAAGGCGCCAACATCACCACCATCGAGGGCCTCGGCACGGCAGACAAGCTCCATCCGATGCAGGCGGCCTTCATCAAGCACGACGGCTACCAGTGCGGCTACTGTACCCCCGGTCAGATCTGTGCCAGCGTGTCCGTGATCGAGGAAATCCGCCAGGGTATTCCGAGCCACGTGACCGCCGACCTGAATGTGAAGCCCCTGCTCTCCGTGGAAGAGATCCGCGAACGCATGAGCGGCAATATCTGCCGATGTGGCGCCTACTCGAACATCATCGATGCGATCACCGAAGTGGGAGGGGTCAAGGCATGAAGGCATTTACCTATCAGCGCGCCACTTCGGCGGGTCAAGCCGCCGAGCTCGTCGCCCGCACTCCGAACGCCCGCTTCATCGCCGGCGGCACCAATCTGCTCGATCTCATGAAACTCGAGATCGAAACCCCGACCGCCCTGGTCGACGTCAATGGCCTGGGCTTCGACAAGATCGAGCCAACAGCGGACGGCGGCCTGCGCGTGGGCGCCCTGGTGCGCAACACCGACCTGGCGGCCGATGCGCGCGTGCGCAAGGATTACGCCGTGCTGTCGCGCGCCCTGCTAGCGGGCGCCTCGACCCAGTTGCGCAACAAGGCGACCACCTCCGGCAACCTGCTCCAGCGCACCCGCTGCCCGTATTTCTACGACACGGCGCAGAAGTGCAACAAGCGCCAGCCGGGCAGCGGCTGCGCCGCCATCGGCGGCTTCACCCGCCACCACGCCGTGGTCGGCGCCAGCGAAGCCTGCATCGCCGTGCACCCGAGCGATATGGCGATCGCCATGCGCCTGCTCGACGCCGAGGTGGAGACCGTGAAGGCCGACGGCAGCATGCGCAGCATCCCGATCGCCGACTTCCACCGCCTGCCGGGCAATACCCCGCACATTGAGACCGTGCTCGAGCCGGGTGAATTGATCACCTCCGTCAAGTTGCCGAAGCCGCTGGGCGGCGTGCACGCCTACCGCAAGGTACGCGACCGCGCGTCCTATGCTTTCGCCCTGGTGTCGGTGGCCACTGTGATCCTGCCCGACGGCAGCGGTCGCGTGGCGGTCGGCGGCGTGGCCCACAAGCCGTGGCGGGTCGAAGAAGCCGAACGGCAGATGGCGCAAGGCGCCAAGGCGGTGTCGGATCGCCTGATGGCCGGCGCCCGCACCACCGAGGACAACGCGTTCAAAGTGGCCCTGGTGCACCGCACCCTCGCGGAAGCGATGAACGCAGCGAAGAAAGGCTGACCCCATGAAATTCACGACTGCAGCCACCACCAATCCCATCGACCGCCAGCGCTACGTCGGCCAGCCGCTCGACCGCATCGATGGTCCGCTCAAGTGCACCGGCACCGCGCCCTACGCCTATGAGCACCACAAGGAAGTGCCGAACGCGGCCCACGGCTTCGTGGTCGGTTCCAGCATCGCCAAGGGCCGCATCGCCTCGGTCGAGATCGAGGCGGCGCGCCGCGCGCCCGGCGTACTGGCCGTGGTCACGGCCGCCAATGCCGGCAAGCTGGGTAAAGGCGACATGAACGTCGCCCATCTGCTGGCCGGCCCCAAGGTCGAGCACTACCACCAGGCCGTGGCGCTGGTGGTCGCCGAGACCTTCGAACAGGCGCGCGCCGCGTCCCACCTGGTGCGCGTGAAATACGTCGAAGAGAAAGGCAAGTTCGACCTGGCCGCCGAAAAGGACAAGGCGGTAAAGCCCGACTGGGAATCCGACCCGCCCGACTCCAAAGCCGGCAACTTCCAGCGCGGCTTCGATACCGCCCCGGTGAAACTCGACGCCACCTATACCACCCCGGACCAGTCGCACGCGATGATGGAGCCGCACGCTACCACCGCCGTCTGGGAAGGCGACAAGCTGACGGTATGGACTTCGAACCAGATGATCGCCTGGTGCGTCAACGACCTGTCCAAGACGCTGAACATCCCGAAGGACAAGGTGCGCGTGATCTCTCCCTACGTCGGCGGCGGCTTCGGCTCCAAGCTGTTCCTGCGCGCCGACGCCCTGCTGGCGTCCCTCGGCGCGCGCGCGGCCAAGCGCCCGGTCAAGGTGGCGCTGCACCGTCACCTGATCTTCAATAACACTACCCACCGCCCGGCGACCATCCAGCGCATCCGCATCGGCGCCGGCCGCGACGGCCGCATCACGGCCATCGGCCACGAAACCTGGAACGGCAACCTGCCCAAGGGCAGCTCGGAAGTCGCGACCCAGCAGACCCGCCTGCTGTACGCCGGCGCCGACCGCATGACCGCGACCCGCGTCGCCATGCTCGACCTGCCGGAAGGGAATGCGATGCGCGCGCCGGGCGAGGCGCCGGGCATGATGGCGCTCGAGGTGGCGATCGACGAGATGGCCGAAAAACTCAACATCGACCCGGTCCAGTTCCGCATCCTGAACGATACCAAGGTCGATCCCGAAAAGCCGATCCGCAAATTCTCGGAGCGCCGCTTCGTCGAGTGCATGCGCATGGGGGTCGAGAAGTTCGGCTGGAACAAGCGCAATCCCAAGCCGGGCCAGACCCGCGAGGGCCGCTGGCTGATCGGCTACGGCGTGGCCTCGGCCTTCCGCAACAGCCCGGTGATGAAGTCGGCCGCGCGGGTGCGGCTCACCGGCGAAGGAAAGGTGATCGTCGAAACCGACATGACCGATATCGGCACCGGCAGCTACACCATCATCGGCCAGACCGCGGCCGAGATGCTGGGCGTGCCGCTCGAGCGGGTCGAGGTGCGCCTGGGCGACTCCAGCTTCCCGGCCTCCGCCGGCTCGGGCGGCCAGTGGGGCGCGAACAGCTCGACCTCGGGCGTGTACGCCGCCTGCGCCAAGCTGCGCGAACAGGTCGCCGCCAAGCTCGGCGTCAAAGAAGGCGAGGCCGAATTCGTGGACGGCACGGTCCGCGCGGGCGGGCGCAACCTGCCGCTGGCGCAAGCCGCGGCCGGCGGCGAGCTGGTGGCCGAGGACACGATCGAATTTACCGGTGGGCTGGACAAGAAGAACCAGCTGTCGACCTTCGGCGCCCACTTCGTCGAAGTCGCGGTCGACGCGGTCACCGGCGAAGTCCGGGTGCGGCGCATGCTGGCCGTGTGCGCGGCTGGCCGCATCCTCAATCCGAAGCAGGCGCGCAGCCAGGTGATCGGCGCGATGACGATGGGCGTGGGCGCGGCGCTGATGGAACACCTGGTGGTCGACAAGCGCCTCGGCTTCTTCGCCAACCACGATCTGGCCACCTACGAGGTGCCGGTGCACGCCGACATCCCGCACCAGGAAGTCGTGTTCCTGAAGGAAGAAGACGAGCTGTCCTCGCCCATGAAGGCCAAAGGCGTCGGCGAGCTCGGCATCTGCGGTGTCGGCGCCGCGGTCGCGAACGCGATCTACAACGCCACCGGCGCGCGGGTGCGCGAATACCCGATCACGCTCGACAAGCTGATCGAGAAGATGCCGCTGTCGGCCTGACGCCGCATGTGGGACGGCGCCGCGGCGCCGTCCCGCTTCTTTTCTTGATGCGAGCGCCGCGATCGCGGCGCCTGGAGAGGTCACGCCCATGAAATTCAATACCCCCGCCACCACCAATCCGATCGACCGGCTGCGCCACGTGGGCCGCCCCTACGACCGCATCGACGGCCCGCTCAAGTGCACCGGGCGCGCCACCTATGCCTATGAACACCATCGCGAAGTGCCGGGCGCGGCCCACGGCATCGTGGTCGGTTCCCCCATCGCCAAGGGCACGGTCGCCGCCATCGACGTCGAGGCGGCGCAGCGGGCGCCGGGCGTGCTGGCGGTCGTCACCGCCGCCACTGCGGGCAAGCTCGGCAAGGGCGAGAAGAACACCGCACGCCTGCTCGGCGGTCCGAAAATCGAACACTATCACCAGGCGCTGGCCCTGGTCGTGGCCGAGACCTTCGAGCAGGCCCGCGCCGCCGCCAGCCTGGTGCGGGTGCGCTACCGCGAAGAGAAAGGCAGTTTCGACCTGGCGTCGGTGAAAGACAGTGGCATCGCGCCCAAGCCCGAGCGCGACTATCCGCCCGACACCCGCGCCGGCGACTTCGAGCGCCATTTCGAGCTTGCCCCGGTCAAGCTCGACGCGGTCTACACCACGCCCGACCAGTCGCACGCCATGATGGAGCCGCATGCCACCACGGCGCGCTGGGATGGCGGCAAACTGACGATCTGGACCTCAAGCCAGATGATCGACTGGTGGCGCAGCGACCTGGCCAAGACCCTGCACATGCGCAAGCAGGACGTACGCGTGGTCTCGCCGTATATCGGCGGCGGCTTCGGCGGCAAACTGTTCCTGCGCGCCGATGCCCTGCTGGCGGCGCTCGGCGCACGCGCCGCCGGGCGTCCGGTCAAGGTGGCCCTGCAGCGCCACCTGGTCTACAACAACACCACCCACCGCCCCAAGACCATCCAGCGCCTGCGCATCGGCGCGGGCCGCGACGGCCGCATCGCCGCGATCGGCCACGAAACCTGGAACGGCAACCTGCCGGGCGGGCGGCCCGAGGTCGCGACCCAGCAGACCCGCCTGCTGTACGCCGGCCAGCACCGCATGACCACCACCCGCGTGGCCGTGCTCGACCTCCCCGAGAGCAATTCAATGCGCGCGCCGGGCGAGGCGCCGGGCCTGATGGCGCTTGAGATCGCGATGGACGAGCTGGCCGAGAAGCTGGGCATGGACCCGGTCCAGTTCCGCATCCTGAACGACACCCGGGTCGATCCCGAAAAGCCGATCCGGCCCTTCTCGGAACGGCGCTTGATCGAGTGCCTGCGCACCGGCGCCGAACGCCATGGCTGGAGCAAGCGCAACCCGAAACCGGCGCAGGTGCGCGAAGGCCGCTGGCTGATCGGGCATGGCGTGGCGGCGGCCTTTCGCAACAGCCCCGTGATCACCTCGGCCGCGCGCGTCAGGCTGCGTGGCGACGGCACGGTGGTCGTCGAGACCGACATGACCGATATCGGCACCGGCAGCTACACCATCATCGCCCAGACTGCGGCCGAGATGCTGGGCGTGCCGCTGGGGCGGGTCGAGGTGAAGCTGGGCGACTCAGACTTTCCCGTCTCGGCCGGCTCCGGCGGCCAGTTCGGCGCCAACAGCGCCACCGCCGGCGTGTACGCGGCCTGCGTCAAGCTGCGCGAGCAGGTGGCCGGCAAGCTGGGCCTGGCCGGCGAGGCGGAATTCGTCGATGGCGCCGTGCGCGCAGCGGGCCGCAGCCTGCCGCTGGCGCAGGCTGCGCGGGACGGCGAACTCGTGGCCGAGGACGTGATCGAGTTCGGCGACCTGGCCAAGAAGAACCAGCTGTCGACCTTCGGCGCCCACTTCGTCGAAGTGGCGGTCGATGCCGTCACCGGAGAAACCCGGGTGCGGCGCATGCTGGCCGTGTGCGCGGCCGGCCGTATCCTCAATCCGAAGGCCGCACGCAGCCAGGTGATCGGGTCGATGACGATGGGCGTCGGCGGCGCGCTGATGGAACACCTGGTGGTCGACCAGCGCCTGGGCTTCTTCGCCAACCACGACATGGCCACCTACGAGGTGCCGGTGCATGCCGACATCCCGCACCAGGAAGTGATCTTCCTGGACGAGGAAGACGAATACTCGTCGCCGATGAAGGCCAAGGGCGTCGGTGAACTGGGCCTGTGCGGGGTCGCGGCGGCGGTGGCCAATGCGATCTACAACGCCACCGGGGTGCGCGTGCGCGAATATCCGGTCACGCTCGACAAGCTGCTGGGCCGGCTGCCGCCCGTTTGACGTTTCAGGCGGCGGCGTCCACCGCGTCGCCGTCGGCGACCACGCGATTGCGGCCGCCGCGCTTGGCCGCATACAAGGCCTTGTCGGCCGCCTCGATCAGCACTTCCGGCGCGTTCAGGCGCGCGCGGTCGAAGGCGGCAACGCCGATGCTGAGCGTGACCTGCGGATGATGGGCGGCCGGCGCCTGCTGCAGGCCCAGGCCGGCGACGTGGGCGCGGATGCGGTCGGCCAGCACGCGCGCCTGCTCTAGCGTGGTATCGGGCAGCACGGCCGCGAACTCTTCGCCGCCATAGCGCGCCGCCAGGTCGGCCGGCCGCTTGAGCATGCCGGCCAGCTCCTGGGCCACCATGGTCAGGCAGCTGTCGCCCTGCTGGTGGCCGAAATGGTCGTTATAGGCCTTGAACGAATCGATGTCGACCAGCAGCAGCGCAAGCGTGCCATCCGCGCGCTGCGCGCGGCGCAGTTCGCGCTCCAGCGCCACGTCAAAGTGGCGGCGGTTGGCGATGCCGGTCAGGCCGTCGATATAGGAACGCGCGCGCAGCGATTCAGCATGTTCCAGCAAGCGCCGCTCGCGCACGGCGACGCTGCTCACGTCGCGGATCTCGACCAGGCAGAAGCGCCGGCCGTCCTCGTCGAAGGGCGTGACCGAGACCGCCTGGTCCATCAGGGCGCCGTCGAAACTGCCCGGCTCGCGCAGCGGGAATGGGGCGCGGCTATGCGAGAGCGGCACGTGCTCGGTGGCGACGCCTTCGAGCAGCGCGGCGAAGATGGCCGCCTCGACACGCGAGCCGCGCAGGTCGGGGAAGACTTCGATCAGCGCATGGCCCAGCATGCGCGCCGCGCCGCGGCCGGAACGCGGCACCAGCCAGCCGTTCCAGAGGGCGATGCGGCCTTCGTGGTCGAGCACGATCACTCCGCTATCGACGAGGTTGAGTACCCGCGCCGGCAGGCTGCTGATGGATTCTGGCTTGGACTGGATCACGGATCGGCAAATGTTGAATTTTGGAAACAATTCAAATCATACCGGAAATTCCCGGACCACCGGAAGAAACGGGATTGCCGGCGGTCGCGCCGGCCGGGGTCAAGCCGGGCTTTGCAGCATATGCCAGGCCATCGCCACGCAGACGATCGCCACGAAGAACAGCAGGCCGAACACGAAGATGCGCATCGAATTGGCCAGGCCCGACACTGCGCGGTTGGCGCTGTCATTAAGCTTGCCGCGCCGGCGCGCCCCGTTCAGCAGCATCGAAATGAAGATGAACAGGGTCGCGCAGATCAGTACCAGTTTCATTTATGTCCGCACTGCCACCAGGATCAGGGCGACGACCGCCAGCAGCGCCGACAGGCCGGCGGTCACGCTGAGCCAGGTGATCTTCTGGCGCTGCACGTCCATCTTGGCGATCAGCTGGGCGTTCTGGTCGGCCAGGTTGGCGATCAGTTCGGAGGCCGCGCGCATCTGGTTGCGCAAGGCGTTCAGCTCCGCGTCGTTTTGCTCGGAGCGCGCGATCAGGAGGCCGATGATATCGTCTTCTTGCGCGGCCATCTCGGGGCTCAAGCCGGTCGCCGGATCCACCGCCCCCGGTTTGCGATTGACCGTGTCCCACAGGCGGCGCGCGCCGGTCGCCACCTGGGGCGCGGCGCTGATCACATCGCTCCATGGGACGGTCTTCAATACGGTCCACCAGCCTGCTGCCATACCTGCTCCTTGTCAATCATATCAGCCCGGAGCATACCATTGCCGGACGATGCGGCCAAACGCCACACGCCTCGCGCGCTGCCATGAACAGGCTTGCGCTAGTATCGAAGCATGTGTGGACGATTCGACCAGAGCCAGACGGCTCGCAACTACGCCAGCGCAATCGGCTGGCTCGACGCGGTGTATGACAGCGAAGCCGCGCCGGCCCATAACGTGCCGCCCGGCACCTACCGACCCGTGCTGCACATCCAGGATGGCGAGCGACG
The DNA here is from genome assembly GCF_034045115.1 of Massilia sp. CFBP9012. NCBI lineage: Bacteria > Pseudomonadati > Pseudomonadota > Betaproteobacteria > Burkholderiales > Oxalobacteraceae > Massilia > Massilia sp. CFBP9012. Next base: position 15,669 of record NZ_JAXCWM010000012.1, read on the forward strand.
GGTGGACGACGTGTACTGGAGCTACCAGGCGCGCTGGGCCAAGGGCAAGGTGCCGGTGACGATCAATGCGCGGATGGACAAGCTCACCAACCGCTACTGGCGCGGGCTGCTCAAGTCGGGGCGCGCGCTGGTGCCGGCCGAGGGCTGGTATGAATGGACCGGAGAAAAAGGCCACAAACAACCCTGGCACATCCACCGCCGCGACGGTGCGCCGCTGTTCATGCTGGCCCTGGCCAATTTTGGCAGCTTTACCGAAAACCGCGCCGAGGCCGGCTTCGTGCTGGTCACCGACGACGCCTCCGGCGGCATGCTCGACATCCACGACCGGCGGCCGGTGGTGCTCGATGCGGTCGATGCCGAAACCTGGCTCGATCCGGCGCTCTCGAGCGAAGAAGCGCTGGCGTTTGCGCGCCGTGCCGCCCTGCCCTCGGATGCGTTCGAGTGGCACGCGGTCAGCACGCTGGTCAACCGGGCCGGGCTCGGCGGACCTGAAGTCGTGCAGCCGATCGATACCGAAACCGAATAGAACAATGGCCCGGACGCTCTCACGTCCGGGCCATTCACCTTGCGGTCATGCCGCGATCACAAGCTATTAACGCTGCTTAACGTTGATACGCGCCCAGGTCGATGCTGCTGCCACGTGCCTTGCCGTCGATGTCATTCTTCGGCGCGTAGGTGGCGATGCCGCGGCCAACTGCCGGCGAGCTGGTCGACAGCTTGAAGTCCGGCGTTGCCGCCGTGCGCGAGTAGCCGGCGAACAGCGGTTCCGAGCTGATCGTACCCGTATGGGTCAAACCGTTACGCAGCTGGAAGTTGTAGGTCGGGTTCTTGGTGACCAGATTGTTTTTGTAGGTATTTCCTTTACCGGTCTTGCCCTGCTCGGAGATACCGTACTTGTTGTCGTACACGATATTGTTGTGCACGTGGACGTTGTTGGCGCCTGCACTCGTGAAGTAGAAGTCGCCGCCACCGACGATGATCCCGAACACCGACGAACTCACCGTGTTGTTGACGATCTGGAGATCGGTCGCGTCATGCCACAGGTGGATCGCAGCCGAGCCGACACGGTAGACGATGTTGTTCTTGATCGTGCCCGAGGTGCTGTGATAAATGCCCTGAACGTACGTGCAGCCGGCCGGTCCGATATCGTGCACGACGTTGCCGATCACATCGCCCTTGACTCCCTTGTAGTAACTGTCCACGCCGATCGCCGAGCCGCCGGCGCTATTGCACGGAATGGTCGTCGCCATGTGGTGCACGCGGTTGCCCTCGATGACGTTGTACGAACCGCCGGTGTAGATGCCGAGCACCCATTTGGTGCCGGTGCCGATCTTGCTGCCGTCGACGTCGAAGCCGATGATGCTGACGTAGTTGCCACGGTTGTCCCAAGCGGTCTTGTTGGTCGATTTGGCAGGCGGCACGATCTTTGCGCCCCATTTGGTGGTCGACACCCAGTAGATGCGGTTGCTTGCCGTACCGCTGGCGGTGGTCCTGATGCCGCCGGCATAGGTGCCAGGCGCCACGAACACGGTCGTGCCGGCCTTGGTCGCGACCTGGGCGGCGCGCGCCAGGGTCTTGAACGGCGCCGCCTTGGTGCCTGCGGCGCTGTCCGAACCGTTCGGCGAAACATAGTAGTTGTACGGCGTGGCCGGGATCGTGCTCGGGCCGGCGACAGGGCCCGGATTGCGCTTGGTGTATTCAGTGCTGCGCTTGATCTCCGCTTCGACACTCGCGATACTGACGCCGCGGCTTACCGCCTGGCTCCAGTACTGCAGGCCGCCCGCATCCGGCTCACGGCCGAGCAGGGTCAGATACAGCTGGCGCACTTGTTCCTGGGCCGAGGCGGCGGCGGTGGCGGCGGCGGTGGCGGCTGGCGCCGCGCTTTGCGGGGCCGCAGCGGCCTGGGTCGATACGGTAGCGGCCAGCAGCAGGGTTGCTGCGGCGGCGACACGGGTCATGTTGGTGCGGAGGTTCGAGGCGATCATGGTGCTGCTTTTCATCTGAGGTTTCCTTCTGGTCCGGAAAAAAGACCGGGCAATGGAGGGGCTACGCGCAGGGCGCAGCTGTCCACGCGGGGCGTGGGCTTCTCCTGATGTGTCGGAGCGGACGGGGCGCATGCGCCCGTCCACGAGATCGGCCAGCTGGCGCTGGCGCGGGTGACGCCGGATGAAGCTGGCCGGGGCTGGCTTCGGTCCGGGTCGGTGCTGCCGGGGGTGCTGCTTGGTCTTGCCTGGTGCTGCTTAGTGCTGATAAGCGCCGAGGTCGATGGCGCTGCGGCGTGCTTTGCCGTCGATGTCCGCCGCCGGGGCATAGGTCGCCAGGCCGCGGCCGATCGCCGGCGAGCTGGTCGACAGCTTGTAGTTCGGCAGTGCAGCGGTACGCGAGTAGCCGGCGAACAGCGGTTCCGAGCTGATGGTGCCCGTATGGGTCAGGCCATTGCGCAGCTGGAAGTTGTAGGTCGTGTTCTTGGTCACCAGGTTGTTCTTATAGGTGTTGCCTTTACCCGTGGTGCCCTGCTCCGAAATGCCGTACTTGTTGTCGTACACGATGTTGTTGTGCACGTGGACGTTGTTGGCGCCCGCTTTCGTGAAGTAGAAGTCGCCACCACCCACGATGATGCCGAACACCGACGAGCTCACCGTGTTGTTGACGATCTGGATGTCAGTCGCGTCATGCCACAGGTGGATCGCAGCCGAACCTACACGGTAGACGACGTTGTTCTTGATGGTGCCCGAGGTGCTGTGATAAATGCCTTGCACGTAGGTGCAGCCTGCCGGGCCGATGTCGTTGACGACGTTGCCGATCACATCGCTCTTGACGCCCTTGTAGTAGCTGTCCACGCCGATCGCCGAGCCGCCCGCGCTGTTGCACGGGATCGTGGTCGCCATGTGATGCACGTGGTTGCCTTCGATCACATTGTACGAACCGCCGGTATAGATACCGAGCACCCATTTGGTGCCGGTGCCGATCTTGCTGCCGTCGACGTCGAAACCGATGATGCTGACGTAGTTGCCACGGTTGTCCCAGGCCGTCTTGTTGGTCGAGTTGGCGGGCGGTACGATTTTGGCGCCCCACTTCGTGGTCGACACCCAGTAGATGCGGCTGCTAGCGGTGCCGCTGGCGGTGGTCCTGATGCCGCCAGCATAGGTGCCAGGCGCTACGAACACCGTAGTGCCGGCCTTGGTCGCGGCCTTGGCGGCGCGCGCCAGCGTCTTGAACGGTGCGGCCTTGGTGCCGGCGGCGGTGTCCGAGCCGCTTGGCGAGACGTAGAAATTGTTCGGGGTGGTCGGGATGGCGGCGGCGTTGGCCGACATGGCGGCGGCCAGCAAAGCGATGGCGGAAGCGGCGCGGGTGAGGTTGGTACGGATCGAGGCAAAGTGAGCGAAGGTCTGCATGAATGTGTCTTACCCTAATTAAACGATGTAACCCTTTGAGTGCGAGGAACTTCCTAAGTTCAACTGTTTTTAGGAAATTTTTTCTTGGAGTATTAGATTTCTAAGTAAAATTTCCCTATAGAAATTAAATACTTGCCAGAAGTGGCCGTCGTAAGACGCAGTGAAGGACGGTCTTGCTGAGTCGTCTGGAAGCGGACCCACGCCTGTACGCGGTTTCCACGACTAGCGCATGCCAAGCATGCGCTGGGCGGGAAGCATGGCTGGCGCGGCTTAGAACCTATCCCGGTAAGTGGGGGGAAGCTCATGGCGGTGCATGGCGAGCGTAGGCAAGGCGCTAGGAGGCCGCATGGCTAGCCAGGCAACGACGAGTTCACCGTGTTGTTGACGATCTGGACATCGGTCGCGTCATGGCCAAGGTGGATCGCAGCCGAACCCGCACGGCAGACGACGTTGTTCCTGATGGTTGCCGTCGGCGGTCCGGGTGGCCGGTGCAGTAGTGGCGACGCCGTTGTCCATCGGGGCCGGCGCCGGGTCCGGTATGGCCGTTTCCTGTGCGACGGTCTCACGCGCTGCGGGGCCGGCGTCGATGGCGCCCGTGGCCATGGCGCTCGGCGCCTCCGTGGTCGTGCTGGCCACCGTGTCAGCCAGCAAATGCTGATTGGCGGACTCGTCGGCCATACCGCCGCAGGCGGTGAGCAGGACGGCGACGCTGCATTACAGCGCGGCCTTGATGTGGAATGACGAAGCGAAGGTCACAGGTTTTTTCATCGGGGGGTTCCTCACCGCAGTTAAAGAATGTCCCCTTTGAGTGACGCCTATTTCTTTAGTTCATTTATTCCAGGAAATTTTTCCAAGTAATATGAAATCCCCACGAGATCCGTCCCCGTAGAAATTAGACGCCACCATGATCTAGATCGAACCCAACACGAAACCAAAAGTCGCGCTCAGCAGTCTTATCCCACTGCTACTTAACCCGAGGAGATTTCAATGGGCGAATACATGCAAATCCGGGGCATGCTGCAAGATGGCGAGGAATATGCCGGTCTGATCTTGGGCAAGGATGAACCCGACTACCACCTGGTCCTGCTGCCAGGCGACTCCTCCGACGTCAGCTGGCCCACCGCCGTGGACTGGGCCAGCGGTCACGGGGGCGCGCTGCCGACGCGGCGCGAACTGGCCCTGCTGTTCGCGAACCTGCGCGAATCGTTCGAGCGCAACTGGTACTGGTCGAGCGAGCCGCACGCCACCCGCGCGCAGCTGGTCTGGGGCCAGAATTTCGCAAGCGGCATCCAGACCATCTATGGCCGGCCCTACCGCGGCCATGCGCGCGCGATACGGCGCATCAGCACAGCGGCCTGAGCCGGCAACGCGGGCGGGCCGGGTTCAGGGCTTCGGCACGCTGGAGCGGCCGATGTCCTGCTCCATATTCGCCAGGTACCAGGCGGTCGCGGTCATCAGCGCCACATGGCGGCGCAGGATGTCGGGATCGACCTTGTCCAGCGTGTCGGCCGGCGTGTGGTGGTAGTCGAAATAGCTCGAGGTGTCGACGATCGGCGCGAAGCTCGGCACGCCTGCGCGTTCCAGGCCGGCCAGGTCGCCGGTGGCCAGCACGTCCTGGCGCTGGAACACGTTGGCGCCGATCGGCTGCAGCGCCGCTTGCAGCGGCGCGAACAGCTTGACCGACTGCGGCATCACGCTGGCGCGCATGCCGAAGGGGCGGCCGACGCCGTTGTCGCTTTCGATCGCACCGAAGTGCTTTCCCGCGTTGGCCTGCTCGGCGGCCAGGTAGGCGGCCGCCCCGCGCTGGCCGTTCTCTTCGTTCATCCAGGCGACGAAGCGGATGGTGCGGCGTGGGCGGTAGTCGAGCTTTTTGAGCACCTCGAACACGGCCATCGCGCTGGCGACGGCCGCGGCATCGTCGTGCGCGCCCGGCGACAGGTCCCAGGAATCGAGGTGGCCAGAGACGATCACGATCTCGTCCGGTTTCTCGGTACCAGGCAAGTCGGCGATCACGTTGAAGCTGTCGGCGTCCGGCAGGTTCTGCGGGGTCAGCACCAGCTTCATGCTCAGCGGGCCGCGCTTGGCCAGGCGCGCCATCAGCATCGAGTCTTCCGCCGTCACGGCGGCGGCCGGGATACGTGCATTCTCGAGCAGGCCCGATGAGCCGGTATGCGGCAGGCGGTAGGCCGCGCCGCCGACCGAACGCACCAGCGCGCCGACAGCACCGAGCTCGGCCGCCATGCGCGGGCCATTGCGGCGGTAAGCCGAACCCTGTCCATAGGCGTGGCCGGCCAGGCCGCGGTCGGCCATGTGCTGGTCGAACGCCACGTCGAACAGGACGATCTTGCCCTTCACTTCTGCCGCGCGCGTTTTGAGTTCTTCGAAACTCTTGAGCACCAGCACCGGCGCTACCAGGCCCTCGGCCGGAGTCGCGCCCGAACCGCCCAGTGCGGTCAGCACGACGCGCTGGCTCACGCCCTGCGGACGGCCCGTGTACTCGACTAGCTCGCCGGTCTCGATGCCACGCACCCAGTGCGGCACTTTGACTGGTTGCAAGGTCACCTTGGCGCCGAGCTTGCGCATCGCTTCCGCAACCTGGGTCACCGCCGCCGCCGCGCCGGGCGAGCCGGACAGGCGCGGACCGATCAGGTCGGTCATGTCTTCGGTACGTTGCCAGGCGTAATCGCTGCTCATCGCCGTGTCGCGGATCCTGGCGAGGGCGGCGGGGTCATTGCCAGGGCCGGCAGCCAGCGCCGGGACGCTCAACAGCGCGGCGGCGATGACGCCCATGACAGGAAGGTGGTGAAGACGGAAGCTGCGTTTCATGCGGGAAACCCTTGCTAGTTCGAAAAGATTCAAACGATAGCGCATTCGGCAACTTTTCGCTGCTACTTTCTTGCCGTACGTACAGATAGAAAACGGCGTGGACGGCGCCTTGTTCAGGCCGGCACCAGCCGCACCAGGGTGATCTCGGATGGCGCCCCGAAGCGCTTCGGCGGTCCCCAGTAGCCGGTGCCGCGGCTGGTATACACCCACATATCGCGCACGCGGTTCAGGCCTGCCACAAAAGGCTGCTGCAGCGGCACGAACAGATTCCACGGGAAAAACTGGCCGCCGTGGGTATGGCCGGACAACTGCAGGTCGAAGCCGGCCCTGGCCGCCTCCGGCGCGCTGCGTGGCTGGTGCGCCAGCAGCACCTTCACCCCGGCCCCGGACGGCGCGCCACGGACGGCGCGCCGCGGGTCGCTCTTGTGCTCGGGGTGGAAATGGTGGGCCGTATAGTCGGCCACGCCGGCGATCACGAGGGAGGCGGCGCCGCGCCGGCGCACCACGTGCTCGTTCATCAGCACCGTCAGGCCCAGGCGCCGCACCTCGGCGATCCACTCCAGCGCGCCGGAATAGTATTCGTGGTTGCCGGTGACAAAGAACACGCCGTCGGTTGCCTTCAGTCGCGCCAGCGGTTCGGTATGCATGGCAAGCCGCTGTACGCTGCCATCGACCAGGTCGCCGGTGACGGCGATGGCGTCGGCGCCGAGCTGGTTGACCTTGTTGACGATGGCGTTCAGGTAGGCGCGCTTGATGGTGGGGCCGACGTGGATGTCCGAGATCTGGGCGATGGCGTAACCGTGCAGGTCGGCCGGCAAGTCCCGGATCGGCACGTCGACCTTCACCACCCGCGCTACCCGGCGCGCATTGACGTAGCCGACCACGGTCACGGCCAGCGCCACCAGCGGCACGGCCAGTGCGCTGGCATAGCCGACCGCCGGCGTCAGCGCGCCGAAGGGCAGCAGCACCAACAGGACCACATCGCGCAGCAAGGTGGTGACCAGCAGCGACGAGAACAGGCCCATCGACAGCAGGCCGAGCCAGGCGAGCAGGTCCGACCAGCGCCGCCGGCGCAGCGAGGACGACATCAGCCCAACGGGCACCAGCGCGCCGAGCAGGCCCAGTAGGAGGACGCCGGCGGCAGTGCCGGCCAGGCCAAGCCCGAGGTCGGGCAGCAGGCGCATGCCGATATAGACCAGCAGCAAGACCAGCAGGGAGAGGACGACGACGAAACTACGGCTCGGGCGCATGGCAGTGATCGGATGAAGTTGGTCGTGCCTAGATGGGGCGCCCGCTGCTGCTTGCAAGACAGAATGTTACCAACCGAGATGCAGTTGTAAAAAACTGTATTAACGAATGGCACGATTCGGGCCCGGGAATATAGTACGTCCATACCCGGTGTCGCAGTCATCATTCCGATCTCCGCCAGGGTAAAAGGAAAGACCATGTTGAAATCGACAACCCTTGGTGCTGTGCTGCTGGCCGCTGTCGCGGTATCGCCGGCGGCAATGGCCGGTGATCGTGGTACGAACACGGCCGTTGGCGCGGTGCTTGGCGCCGTCGTCGGCCACACGGTCGGCGGCACCGGCGGCGCCGTTGCCGGCGGCGTGATCGGCGCGGCGGTGGGCAACTCCATCAACACCCGCGACGACCGTCGTCATTACGGCCACCACAATGGCTATAACAACGGGTACAACAACGGCTACTACCAGTCGCAACCGGTGTACGTGCAGCAGCGCCCCGTGTATGTGCAACCGCGTCCGGTCTATGTGCAGCCACGCCCGGTCTACGTGGAATCGCGTCCGGTCTATGTCCAGCCCCGCCCGGTGTACGTGCAACCGCGCCCGGTCTACGTCGAGCACCGCGGACGCGGCTGGGATCGTCATGACCGGCACGACCGGCGTGACCGCTGGGATCGCGACGACCGCCGCGGTCACCACCACGGCCACGGCCGCTGATCCACGCCGATCCGATGAGCCGCGCACCGCGCGGCTTTTTTTCGTCTCCCCTCCGCTAGTTCCCCGCATCGGCGCCATGCGCCAGGTTTGGGGGACACCATGTACGAAGCAGGCACCGTCATCTCGCTGGCCGGCGGCCAGTACCGCTTGCGCGAAGCGCTGGCCGGTTCGGCCTATGGCGTCGTGTGGCGCGCCGACAGCCTGCACGCCAACGGCTGCGTGGCCCTCAAGCTCGTCAACCTGGAACAGATGGAACGCGCACCAATCGGCCTGCGCGCGCGCTGGCTGGCCAGCGCCAGCACCGAGATCGCCTTCCTGCGCGGCCTGGCGCCATGGGATGGCCGCCACATCGTGCGCCTGCTCGACAGCGGAGAACACGCAGGCATGCCGGCGATGGCGCTCGAGCTGCTCGACGGCGACCTGGCCGGCCACCTGACCCGCGAAATGGCGCTGGGCCGCACGGTCGCCCCTGCCCGCGCCCTGGCCTGGATCGGCCAGGTCAACCAGGCGCTGGCCAAGGTGCACGCCAGCGGCTGGCGCTATCTCGACCTCAAACCGGGCAACCTGCTGCTGGACGGAGCGAGCGACGCCGTCAAGCTGGCCGATTTCGGCACCAACCGGCGCCTGGACGACCTGCGCGCCCACACCTACGCCGGCACCGCCAACTGGCAAGCCCCGGAACAGTTCTTCCCGGACGCCGATGGTTACGCCACCGAGGCGCGCACCGATTATTTCGCCCTCGGCGCCCTGTTCTACTTCCTGGTCTGCGGGCGCCTGCTGCGCTACAGCAGCGCCTGCGGCCAGGCGTGGCAGGCGCACGGGCGCGACGCGGCGGCCAGCCTGCTGGCCGAGCGCCAGGCCCGGCCAGCCGTCCTGCAATCGGACGAAGCGGCGCTGTTCGCCAGCCGCCTGGGCGCGGCCGCCGCGCCCGGCCTCGCGCTGTTGCGCGTGCTGGTGGCCGAGCGGCCCGCCGACCGCCCGCGCCATGCGCTGGACATCAGCCGCGGCCTGGCGGACACCGTCTCCGCATTCAATTCCGAGCCGCTGCGGAGCGCGGCATGAAGTCCGGAATCAAGCGCCTATCCTTCGGCGCGGCCCTGGCCGGTATGCTGCTGGCGCTGCTGTGCGCCGTGCAGCTGCTGGCCTTGATGAAGACGCCGGCCGCCTGGACGCCATCCGAGATCGCCGTGACCCTCGCCCCCGGCGAATCGGTCATGCTGGGCCGCCAGGAACTGGGGGCGCCACGCGCCGCCCCGCGCCAGTTGGTACTGCGCCGCGACCGTGACGGCGACTGGCTGCTGCGCAATGCCGAACCGCTGCTACCCGTCGTGCTGCGCCGTGGCGATGCGCGCCAGCGCAGCAGCGACCTGCCGCTCGCGGCCGGCCAGCGCATCCAGGCCGGCGCGCTGCAATTGGCAGTGGTCGCGGCCGAAGCCGGACGCGTCTCCCTGCACGACGGCGAACAGACCTGGCATTACGATGGCGCCACCGTGCTGCGCGACGGCCAGCCGCAGCCCGCATGTCCCGACAACGGCCTGTCTGCGCGCGCGGTGGCGGCCTGGAACCGCTGGCTGCCGCAAGGCGCGAGCCTGGCCCGCCCCCTGAGTCTCGGCGGCCTGCTCTATTGCGGCAACCGAATCGCCGCCGCCGCGATCGAACCCGGCGACGCCCTGCTGCTGCGCCAGGACGACGGCCGCATCGCCCTGTCGGCGCGCGGCGCCCAGCCGGTGCTGGTCTCGAACGGCGCCGGCTGGATCGACGCCGCCCAGCGCGAGCTGCCGCTGGCGGACGTGGATGCCTTCGCCGTCGGCCGCACCCTGTTCACCCTCACGCGGGATGGCGCCACCCTGCGCCTGTCGCCGTCGCGCCAGGTTGCGCTGTCGGCGGCGCCTGCGAACCAGTTGCCGGCCTCCGTAAGCTGGCGCTGGGAGCAACGCGACCATCTCGCCCTGCCCGCGCCGCCGCCGCTGGCCTGGGCCGCCGCCTGCCTCGTGATGTTGATGGGGCTTGCCTGCATCGCGCCCTTGCTGCGCGGGCGTGGGGGGCGTTCCGATCTTGTCCTGCCGTTCGCAGCAGCCCTGCTGGCCTCCGGCGCCATGCTGCTCCTGGTTACCCAGCGCACCGTCGGCGCTCCCGGCGCCGTCATCTCCCTGCTGTTGGCCTGGGCCACGCTCTGGCTGACCTTGCTGTACCCGCGCCGCGCCTCGCTGCTGGCCGCCAGCGCCGTGCTGCTGCTCGGCGCCGGGCTGCTGGTGCAGCTCGAGATGGGCCTGGGAGCCGGCGACACGGCCTGGCTGCGCCACTTCCAGAACACGACCGCGCTGCTGGGCCTCGGCCTGCCGGGCGCCCTGCTGCTGCTGTCTTGCTTTGCCCGCGGCGCCGTGTCACGTCCGGTCACCGAGCGCGTGCTGCTGGCGTTCGCCGCGCTCGCGCTGGGCGGCCTGCTGCTGCAAGTGTGCTTCGGCGGCGAGACCGGCGTGTTCGACATCCAGCCCTTCGAGTTCGCCAAGTTCGCCCTTGCCGCGCTGAGCGCGCACTGCCTGGCGCTGGCCACCGGCGGCGCGGCCCATGGCCGCCATGACTGGCGCTTCTGGCTGCGCATGGCGGCGCCAGTGCTGCTGTTCATCTTCCTGCTCGCGGCGGCCCTGGTGCGGGTCGACGATTATTCTCCGCTGCTGCTGCTGCTGGTATGGAGCGGCGCCATGCTGCTGGCCTGGTGCGCCAGCCATGGAAAGCGCGCGGCGCTGGCCTCGGTCCTCGTGGCGGCCGGTCTGCTGGTGGCGGGCGGCGTGACGATGCGCGCCGGCGGCGACCTGCTGGGCGCCTTCGGCTTCTATCCCGAACGCTTCCAGGTCTGGAGCGAACCGACCATCCACCCGCACACTGGCCAGCAGATGCTGCAAGGCAGCCGCGCCATCGTCCAGGGCGGCTGGCTGGGCGCAGATCAGTTGCTCGGTCTGGCGGCATTGGGCGGCGCGGCCGGCGAAGCGCTGGCCATTCCCGCCATCCAGGACGACTTCGCGCCCTCCTTCCTGTTGCACCGCCACGGCCTGGCGGCGGGCCTGGCCTTGTGGACCTTGCAGGCGCTGTTCCTGGCGGCGCTGCTGCGCGCCGCCGCCGGCGCTTGGCATCGCTCGAATGCGGCCAACGACTTCCGGCGCGCCTGGATCGGCCGCTTCCAGTGCTTCGCCCTGTGCGGCGGCGCGGCCTTCATCGCCGGCCACCTGCTGCTGTCCTGGGGCACCAACCTCGCCATGTTCCCGATCATGGGCCAGCCCATGAGCTTCCTGTCCGCGGGCGGTTCGCACCTGCTGTTTTTCATCTGCCCCCTGCTAGCGTTCGGCATGGCGAGCACCCAATTCAACGAGGAGAGTCAATCATGCCGGTCTATGTCCAACACGAAGTCCTAGGCAAGGTCCAGGATGTGTTCAACGCCGACGCCCTGTGGCAGGCGCCTGGCCTCGCGCTGTTCTCGCGCCGTCCGCTGCTGCGCGACCTGCTCGAGCGCTCGCCGCGCGAGCAGCGCGGCCGTGCGGCCACCCGCTGCTTCTCGCACGTGACCCTGGTGCTGCCGCAGGACGAGGTCGACGACGACCGCCACCTGACCCGCGGCGCGCGCGTGCGCGACCTGGCGCAATCGCTGGCCGCGCTGCACCAGAAGGATTTCGGCGACCTGCTCGGCGGCGACGAAGTGCGCTACCACGTGCTGGGCAGCGACGACCTCGATCCGGGCGAAGTGCAGGTCAAGTTCGGCCACGCCGTCTACCTGCCGGCGCCGGGCGAGCAAGTCCAGTACACGGTGACCGCCTCACGCGACAGCGCCATCTGGCAGCCGGTCTGCGCCATCTATCCAAACCAGCGCCTGACCCTGGTGGGCCTGGACGGCGCCAACGCCACCTTCGCCGTGCCCGGCTGGCCGTTCGGTTCGGAAGGCGGCCTGCTGCTGGTGAACGACGGCCCCGGCGTCCCGCTCGAACTGCAGGTGCGTCCCAAGGACAGTTTCGAATGCCGCTTTGACGCCGCCAACGGCTACTACGTCCTGCGTGGCAAGGGCGCCAGCGCCCATCGCCTGCTGCTGAAGATCAGCCGCACCGGCTCAAGCGTCGCCGCCCGTCCGCAGCCTGCGCCGACCGCCAGCGCCACGCCCGCCATGCCGAGCGCGCAGCCGCAGCGCAGCCCGGCCGTGTGGAAGTCGCGCACCGCCACGCCGCCGGCAGCCGACATGACCGCGATGCCACTGGCCGCTTCAAGCCCGGCGACCCGCCCGGCACCCGCGACGGAGCTCGATGCCACCTACGCCCCGGTGGCGCGCCACCGCATCACGCTGGCCGCGCTGGCCCTGCCGCGCCTGAGCCGCTACCGCGAGACCGGCGCCCAGGCGCTCGAGGTCGGCCTGAACGCCCAGTTGCTGCCCAGTGCGCCGGGCAAGGACAGCGTCATCCGCTTCGCGGTCGACGACGCCGACGAGCTGCACGCGATCACCCCGGCCGGCCGCCAGCGCATCGCCGTGCCGTCGCAATTCGCGCCGCTCGACCACGCCAGCATCCGCCTGCTGGCGGTGCAGCAGCAGCTGGCCGAGCGCTATAGCGCGCTGCTGGTGCTGCCCGATGGCCCGTCGCAACCGGCCGCATCGGGCACGCGCCTGACCTTCGGGCGTGGCATGCCGTCGCTGGGCGCGCTGCGCGTGCTCGACACGCCGCAATTCGTGCGCCAGGGCGACGGCGCCCCGGCCGCCAGCGCCGACCGCCTCGGCCTGTCGCGCAACGCCTTCAGCTGGGAAGCCTCCGGCGACGGCCTGCGCATCGCGCGCCTGTCGCCCACCCAGGCGCTGTACCACCTGGACGAGCAACTGGCCCTGGTCGCCCAGATCGACACCGCGACCCAGGATCAGCCTTATGTGATCCCGCCGGGGCATCACCTGGTGGCCGGACACTACGTGCTGCGCTTCGACGCCTGAGGACGACGATGGTCACCTGGACTCAAGCGGCCGCCTACGCGGTGGCTTTGGTGCTCACCTTGTGCGCCTGCGCATGGCTCACGCCGCGCGCCTGGTGGCGGCGGCCGAATGCGCGGGCGCTTGGTGTGCTGGGAGTCGGCACCGCGGCCGGTGGGACGCTGTTGCTGGCCATGTTCGGGGCTCCCGCATCAGCCCCGCAACTGGTGCAGTCGGCACAGGCACAGGAAGTGACAGGCACCGACGTGCCGGTGGCTGGCGCCCGCTATCGCGTGCACGATGCGCTCAACCTGCGCATAGCGGGCGGGGTCGGCGCCGAACGGCTGCTGGTGGTGCCGGCAGGCGCGCGGGTGGAAGCGACCGGCTTGCGCGACGGCGACTGGTGGCAGGTGCGTGCGACGGTCAATGGCAAAGAAATCGAGGGATGGGCCAGCAGCTTGTGGCTGCGGCGAGCCGATGAAGGACTTGTGAGTGTATCGTCACAGGGTCGCTTACCTGATTAACGCAGCACCTCGACCGCATGCATGGGATCGGTGTATTCCCGTATTTCAACGATTTCGCCATCACGAAGTCGAAACAATATGTGGTACTCGTTCTCATAGTGCTTTCCACTCGTCGTCACGCCATAAGAGCGTGCTTCAGCGGCCACCATGTCGCCTTCGCCAATCAAACTTTTCAACTCCATTCTTAATCCACCGTTGAAGAAGGCGAAAAGCTCTTCAAGGGCGGGCCGCATTTCAGCTCTGGTTTTTAATCCAGCAAAAGCAAACAAGTGAGGTTTGCCATTGACCCACCATGTCGCTTCGTTGCTCATCATGTCAAGAAGCTCATTGACGCCGCCCTTTTCGAACTGGCTGAGAAAACTTCCCACGAGACGTTTATTTGCTGTTGTATTCATTCGTGCTCGCGATCTGCGACGTGTATCGACAGCCCGGTTTGCCCAGGGAGTATGTCGTCTCGCAAGGTCAGCGCCGGGATCTTGTAATCGCCCCTGTTCTGAGGACGGAAAGCAATGCGATCTGCGCTGAAAAGGGTATCGAGTCGTTGTCCGAGTTCGTCACGGATATGAGTGAACCTGCTCTCATCTGTACTGCCAGCTCGATACACGACAAACGGCGGTATCACGTCGAAGCCCGGATAGAAGAGAATACCGTGCTGGATTGGGTAAAGTATGTCGTCGATTGGACCGTTGATGCCACGCGGACCATAATGCGATTCCCAGCCACCTGCTGTCACTATGAGCATGGCTCGCTTCCCTGCCAACGTGCCCTCGCCAAAACGATCTCCCCAATGTGTGTCGGAATGCTCGCCAACGCCATAGGCGAAGCCGAAAGCATAGACCCGCTCGATCCAGCCTTTCAGGATTGCTGGCATGGAGTACCACCACAGCGGGAACTGAAGAATTACCGCATCGGACCACAGCAGCTTCTCCTGCTCCCGAGCAATGTCCTCACTTTGAAAGCCGTTCTCGAAAGCATGTCTGGATTCGGAAGCAACATCGAACCGGGTCGTGGACAACCGTTGGGTCGTATCTTCGGCGTCGACAGCGGCTTTCCACTGCATTGCGTACAGGTCTGATACCTGCACCGAGTGTCCCGCGCTTTGCAGCCGCTGCACGGTGAAATCTTTCAGCGCCCCGTTCAAGGACCTGGACTCCGGATGCGCGTGGACGAGAAGAATATTCATCACTGATCTTTCAACGTAAGCAAAGGAGGACAGAATAGGCTCGCGTCAGGTATATTGGAAATGAATTATCGACATACGAGCTATTAAGATGCTTAATTTGCGAACACTCGACCTGAATCTGCTGGTCACCCTTGACGTGCTGTTGGCTGAACGGAATGTGACCCGGGCAGCGCGTCGTCTTAACTATTCCCAGCCGTCCGTCAGCGTTCACCTCGCCAAGCTCAGGGATATTTTTGGCGATCCCCTGTTGCTGCCTGGTCCGCGTGGAATGCAGCCCACCGCAAGAGCTGAGGAATTGATTCAGCCATTGCGCGACGCGCTTGAATCGTTGGAGCGCGCAGTGACGCCAGCCCGCCCATTCAACCCGGCAGAGTCCCAACATACCTGGCGCGTCGCTGCTTCCGACTCCAGTGGCTCGACTATTCTTTTACCTGCGATGGCCGCAATCCGGGCGGCGGCGCCGGCGGCTCGGCTTGCCGTGCTGGACCTGGTACCGTCACAGATTGCGAAGCAAGCCGAACAAGGTGACATCGATCTCGCCTTTCATACTGGCGAAGGCTCACCTCCCGGACTGCGCCGACGTACGCTTTTCGCCGAGCGCTATGTACTTGCTGGAAGAGTGGATCATCCGCGTTTGCATCCGCAACTCACGCTGGCGGAATTCTGCGAACTGGAGCATGTGATTGTGTCGCCAGATCGAGGCGGTTTCCATGGAGTGACTGATGATGCGCTTGCGAAGGCAGGATTGAAGCGCAAGGTGGTGCTTTCCGTTCCACAGTTCTTGTTCATGATGTCCGTCCTGGCTAGTACGGATCTTGTCGCCATGGTGCCTTCGCGTCTGGTACGCAGTACCAACGTGCTGCAGATCGTCGAGCCACCCGTGGACGTTCCCGGGTATGAAATGGTCATGCTATGGCATGAGCGTTCTCATCGGGATCCCGCTCATCAGTGGTTGCGGGAGACGATAGCAAAGTCGATCTGAGGGGCCTCGGTATCTCTCCCTGTAGATCTGGCTGCACCGTATCGGTCGTGAATAAGATATCTAATCGCGCGCGGTACGCCACACCTGCTGCTTGGGCGGCGTTTCGTGTGTCGGACAATTGGTGAAGCGCCGCCTGCCGTGCATCTCGATCATCTCGACGTTGGTCGTCGGCGCCCTGTCGGTAACACAGTAGGTACCCCTTCCGGTGATCACCCGCGTGCGGCGCGCGCCGTCGCCCGTGTTGTTCACCAGTTCCTCGACCTTGGGCGCCTCCCAAAGGCGCGGCGCCGCCATGGCGCGCGCGTGTTCCATGCCCTCGCGCATGCGGATCTGCGGGCTATCCGGTGGCAGGACGATCACGGGCTTGTTTTCCTTGCGCAGGGCGCGGTCGATCTCGCCGACGCTGCGCCGCGCATTGGCGAGGATGTCCGCGGCGCTCGGCAGCGCAGCGGGCTGCTCGTCGACTGCCGTGGGCGCTGGCGCGGCCGATGGCGCCTGCGCCACCGGCGACACCTGTGCTGGCGCGATGCGCGCTGTCGGCATCGGAGCGGCTACCGATGCCGGTCTGACCTCCTTCACCGGCTCAGGTGCAGCCGGCTCGACGCGCGGTTCCAGCGTTGGCAGCAAGGGTAGCGATATCCACTGCATCGCCTCGTCGCTCCCTTCCTGCGGCATTGACGGCAACTTGCCGGCCATCTGCCAGGCCAGGATCAGTGCCAGGTGGACCGCCAGCGCGACGCCAACGCCGGCAAGGCGATCATTGCGTGTGCCGACAGTCGGCGGGAATGGAGTAGAGAGGCTGGTCATCGACCAGCAGTATAGCGAGCCGGCCAGCGCGTGCGCTCACCAATGCTATCCGGCGCCCACGATCGCCCGGATCGCCGCCAGGTGCACCGGAACCGCCATCACCTCGAGCAGCAGTTCGCGCAGGCCATCCCAGACGATCTGCACGCCAAGGCACAGCAGGATGAATGCGGTGAGCCGCAGGAAGACCGCGGTGCCGGCCTCGCCGATCAGCCGCAGCAAGTGTTCGCCATAGCGGAACGCGAGATAAATCAGCACGCCGATGACCGCCAGTGCCATCAAGGCGCCACCCATGCGCGCCAGCGAGAACACGAGCTGCACGTCGTGCAGCGCGACGCCCACCGTGATCGCCACCGCGATCGAGGCCGGGCCGCAGCTGATCGGAAAGGTCAAGGGATAAAAGGCCTGACGGTGGGCATGGTCCGGCGTGTAGGCCTCGGCCAGCGCGGTCCGGCTGTCGAGCGTGGAAGGCGTCGCGCCCAGCAGGCGCCAGGCCACCGAGGCGAGAATCAGGCCCCCGCCAACCCGCACGATGGGCAGCGAGATGCCGAAGAAGTCGAGCACATACGAGCCGATCAGCATCGAGCCCGTCATCAGCCAGAACATATTGCGCGCGATGCGGCGCGCCAGCAGCTCACGGGTCGCGGGCGTCGCGCCCTCGGTCATGCTGAGGAAGATCGGCGCGGTGGCGGCCGGATTCAGGATCGGCAGCATCGTCACCAGGACGAACAAAAAACTCCTGGCCACGGCCAGTATCAACTCGAGGGTCATGAAATAGCGTGTCGAAGCCCGGCCAGCGGTCGACGAGTGCCGCTGACGGGCCAGGCCCCAGGCCCGGATCGCCACTTTACATCATGCCCTGGCGGCGCGGGCACACCGCTGACCCGGGATCAATCGTGGACGTCGTCCGCCCACCCCAGCCGCATCGGATTGAAATACAAGCCCTTCACGCACTGCGTCGGCGCCACCCGCGCGAAACCGAACGCCTCATACGCCGCCACCGCATGGTTCGACGCATTGACCGTGAAATTGCCGTCGCCGCCGCGTGCGATGGCCGCGGCCCGCGCCACATTCCACAAGCGCCGCGCCAGCCCCCGTCCCTGCCAGCGCTTGCCGACGAACAGGTGGAATAAATGGCTGTTGTCGCGGATCGCGATGAAGCCCGCGAGCTGTCCCTCGTCCAGCGCCACGTGATACACATGCCCCAGCGCCAGGTATTTGCGCACGCCGATCTGGTCATTCTCGGCCAGGAAGGTCGCCGCGCCCTCGCGCGTCGATTCGTGCACGATGAATTCCAGCGCCAGCTCCCGCAACTGGGCGGCAATGGCCGGAACTAGGACTGGAATATCGGTGTCGACCAGCGGCCTGATGTCCATGGCATGTATTGACAGTGTTGCGCAGAACGTAAACATACCACAGCGTTGACTTTCCATAATGCAATTTTATTGACGAGCGAGCAGGCCCCGACCTACCATGGTTCGACCATGCCGAAAGCCAGCTTCCTCGCCTTATTCTCCCCTGCCGCCGGCACGGTTCCCAGGCGCCGCAAGGTACCCCTGACGCAGCCGCTGCGCCATGCCCGCTACCGCCGCATCTGGCTCGCCAACCTGGTATCGAACCTCGGTACCTGGGTCCAGACCTTCGCCGCGGCCTGGCTGGTAGCCTCGCTGTCGCAATCGGCCTCGATTACCTCGCTGGTGCAGACCGCCACCTATCTGCCGATCTTCCTGTTCGCGCTGCTCGCCGGCGTGCTGGCCGACGCCGTGCACCGGCCCAAGTTCCTGTTCTTCTGCAATCTGTTCAATGCCGTATGCGCCGCCGCGATGGCCGTGCTGGTCTGGAGCGGCAAGGTATCAAGCGGCCCGGTACTGGCGATTACCTTTTGCCTGGGCATCGGCACCGCCTTCGTCTGGCCGGCCTGGCAGGCGGCGCTGGCCAGCCTGGTCGAACCCGACGAAGTCGAGGCCGCCGCCACGCTCAACAACCTGTCGTACAACCTGTCCGCCATCCTTGGCCCGGCGCTGGGGGGACTGCTGTTCGGCTGGATCGGGCCAGGCGCCCTGTTCCTGGCCAACGCCGTGTCCTTCATCGGCCTGCTGGGGGTTTACTGGCACTGGTGGCGCGAGGGCGAACCGCAGCCCGGCGCGCGCGAAAAGTTCGGCGTGCGCCTGCGCCTGGGCTTGGCCACCGCCTTCGGCTGCCCGCGCTACCGCCGCATCCTGCGCAATGTGTGTTCGGTCTTTTTCGCCACCATCGCCTTTGCCAGCCTGCTGCCGGTGTTCGTGCGCGACGTGCTGCACCTGCGCGCCGGCGTGTATGGCACCCTGATGGGCTGCCTGGGCGGCGGCGCGGTGGCCGCGGCCTTTTTCCTGCCGCAGGTGCGGGCCCGGGTCGACCGCACCGGGCTGCTGGCGGGCGCGCTGCTGGTATATGGTGCGATGCTGCTGGCCATGCCGCATACCAGCTCCCTCGCCTTGCTCGCACCCATGATCGTGTGCGGCGGCATGGCCTGGTCCACCACCGTTTCGACCCTCAACGCGGCGGCCCAGCTGTCGTTCCCGGCCGAAGTGCGCGCGCGCACCCTGTCGATCTACCTGTTCATCATGTCCGGCGGCTACGCGGCCGGCAGCGTGGTGTGGGGACTGGTCGCCGACGCCTGGGGCGTGCGCGCCGCGTTCGCCGCCGCCGGCGCCTGCGTGGTGCTCAACGCCCTGGTCTTGCTGACAGGCAGCCGGAAACACCCTATCTAATCGTGTCTTTGATCCGTCACGCCAGCGTGTAAAGTGGCGGTATTATCCTGATCATTTTGCCAATGCCAGCCACGCTCGCCGATTTCCGTTTCGCTCCCTGCTTCGACGTCGCGGTCGCGAGCCGCATCGGTTGCGGCCCGGCCACCCGCGCCGAGAACCAGGACAATTTCGTCGTCATCGATTTCGACGGCCGCGCCTGCCGCCTGCAGGACCAGCAACCCTTATTCGCCACCGTGGACGGCTGGCCGGCCGGCCATGGCCGGTTGGCGGTGCTGGACGGCATGGGCGGCCACGGCCATGGCCGCGAGGCGGCTGAAGCGCTGGCGGCGGCCCTGCTGACGATGCCGGCCTGCGCCACGTTGGAAGAACTGGGCGAGCGGCTGGACGCCATCCACGCCGGCCTGCAGGCGCGCTTTGCTCAGGGCGCCAGCGGAGCCGCGCGGCCCGGCACCACGCTGACCCTGCTCGAACTGCCTGCAAGCGGCGCGCCGCTGCTGTACCACGTGGGCGACTCGCGCCTGTACGAACTCGACGCCACGCACACCTCGCCCCTGACAGTCGACCACGTGCCGGCCACCGTGGCCGCCCTCGCCGGCCGCCTCGACGAAGCGGATTGGTGGCGCCAGGTGCACGGGCGCCATGCGCCGCAGATCGCCCAGGCTTTCATCCTTGGCAATGCCTTCACCGACCCGACGCGCCTGTCCGATCCGCTGTTCGCCCTCACTCCGGACAAGCTGCCCTGCTGGCTCGCCCACCTGGCCGACCGCCGCGCGCTTCCCCTGCGGCCCGGCGCCGCCTACCTGCTGGCCACCGACGGGTTCTGGTCCTGCGCCCAGCCGGACGGTTTCGTCGCCGGCTGGCCGGCGTTGATGAACGGCGATCCGGGGGCGGCAACCCTGGTCGAGCGCCTGTTCGGCCAGCTGGAAAACGATCCGCCGGCCGGACTGCAGCCAGACAATCTGACCGCCCTGGTTGTGCGGCCACTGGCCCGCCATGCGGACGAAACCGTGCTGCCGGTGGAAGCAGATCGCGCCTGAGCCCGGCGTATCCCGAAAGCCACCAACAGATCTCATGCTTTTAGAAAATAATGTTGTTAATCAACGAACTTGGTGCGCCGTGCGGTTCAAAAACAGCGTAAGCTTGCAATATTGATTTCGACCATTATTGAACTTGTCGCCCTGACATGAACCGCTGCCGCAATCCCGAGCATCCACACTGCACCGTCTGGGTCATGCCCGACGACGCCATGTGCGCGCACGGGCATGCCCAGCCCGCGGTCGACATGCAGCCAGCCCCCGCGCCGGCAGCCACGCCGGTGGCCACTACGCCGGCGGCCGGCCTGCCATCGAGTTTCGACGCCATCACCGCCCTGCGCAGCCGGCGCCCGACCGACATCGGGCCGGCGCCGACGGCGCTCCGGACCAATCTGCAACGCCCCCAGCTGCACATCAGCGGTTTCGACCCGCGCGCCGCCGGCGGCCGCCAGGCGATCCGGCTCGAGCTGCGCGGCATGCCGATGGATTGCGCGCCCGAGGTGCGCATGCTGGTGCGTTCGGCGCTGCGCCTGCACGGCGGCGAAAGCTATGCCTTCCAGCGCACCTCACGCGGCGACTGGCGCCCCCTGTTCCTCGAATTTTCCTCGCGCGGCCTGGAACACGGCCAGTACCGCATCGAGATCGAGCTGCACAGCCATCATCGCCAGGCCCCGGAATCGAATCGCACCTGGACCTGCTCGCCCGTCATCCTGGTACCGCGCCAGGACGCCAGCCTGGGCGAGATCCACCAGACCTTCCTCGCGACCCACAAGAACGTGCGTGTGACGGCCGACGACGCCGGCATCGCCCGCGTGAATGCACCCGGCGGCGGACGGATCGACATCGACGTCACCGCCCGCAATGCCTCGATCGCCCAGCTCAACCTGGACAGCGGCAGCGGCAAGATCGACCTCGGCATGTCGACCATCGCCTGGGATGAAGACCTGATCGAGATCGACATCCCGGTCGAGGCGGCGCTGCATCCCTGCCCTGCGACCGGCGCCTGCCTGGTGCACGCCGAGGCCGACTCGGCCACCCAGCGCCACGTGCGCCTGTTCGCGCTCGACGAGTGCGTGCTGGGCCGCTTCGAGAGCATCGCCGCCGAGGCCGACCTGCTGCTGGCCCACCACGGCGAAACCGGCGCCGAGATTGGCGGCCTGACGCGCCGCCTGTCGGGACGGCATGCCGTCATCCGCCGCAGCCGGCATGGCTTCGAGATCGAGGATGTGTCGCGCTACGGCCTGCTGCTGGACGGCGTCTGGCCCGGCAAGCACATGCCGGTGCAGCTGCGGCTCGGCATGCGGATCGAACTGACGGCCAGCATCAAGGGCATCGTCACGCTCGAGGTGACGGCCCTGATGGCGCACGCGGTGGTGCTGCATCGGCTGGACGCCGGCGCCCGCGCCGAATGTTTCTACCTGATGGCGCCGGACTGCCTGCCCGCGTCGAACCGGCACCAGCAAGCGTCGAGCATGCCGCGCGCCGCCGCGCTGCCGATGCTGTTCCATCGCGACGGCGGCTTCTGGCAGCGCGACCGCGACAGCGGCCGTGAAACCCCGCTGGCGCCGCAAGCCCAGCTGGGTCGCCTGCAGCAGGCTGGCCTGGGCATCGCGGCGCGCTTCGTGGCGCAGGCTTATCCCGAGGCGCACGGCGGCCATCGTGGCGGTGACGAACGTCGCAACCACGCCCTTATCGCCGCACTCAACGCCTGAGCGGCCGCCCTGGTGGGCGGGCGCTCAACCGTGGGGCGGAATCAGAATCAGGAAGACCAGCGCGGCACCGGCCAATAATGCCGCCTGCAAGGCGAACACGATCGCCGGCGCCCGCAGGTGCTCAGGAATCTTCATGGCTTACCTCCACATCAAGACCACCGCATTAAGACCACGGTAGTGACACCAGCTTACGCCGGCCCGCATCGTGTGTGCGCCAGTTAGCCGCGCGGCAACTCAGTCGTGGCGCCAGGCCGCCGGCAAAGGTGGCAGCGGAATGCGTTCCGTTTCTCCGGGCACCGCCACGAAGCGGTCCTTTTCCCAGTCGTGCGCCGCCTGCTCGATGCGCTCGCGGCTGGTCGAGACGAAATTCCAGAAGATGAAGCGCTTGCCGTCCAGCGGCGCGCCGCCGATCACAACGAAGCGCGCCCCATCGCGCGAACTCACCCGCACCGCGGCGCCCGGCTCGAGCATGGCCATCATGTTGGCGGCAATCGACTCGCCGTCGACCTCGATAGCGCCGAACGGCGCGTACAGTGCGGCTTCTTCCGGCAGACGGTCGAGCTCGATGGCGGCGCCGGCCTCGAGGTGGACGTCGAGGTAGAGCGTTTCGGCGAAGGTTGGCACTGGCGAGGTCTGGCCCAGCGCCGTGCCGACCAGCACCCTCACCTTGGCGCCGTCGAGCTGCACCTCGGGAATTTGATCGGCCGGCGTGTGGCTGAAGGCGGCCGGCGCTTCTTCGTGTTCGCGCGGCAGCGCGGCCCACAATTGCAGGCCGTGGGTGCGGCGCGTGCGCTCGAGCAGGTCTTCGGGGGTGCGCTCGGAGTGCACGATGCCGCTGCCGGCCGTCATCCAGTTGATCGCGCCCGGCTCGATGCGCTGCTCGGTGCCCAGGCTGTCGCGGTGCATGATCGCGCCCTCGAACAGATAAGTCACGGTGGCCAGGCCGATGTGCGGATGCGGGCGCACGTCATGGCGCGTGCCCGGCTCGGCCTCCACCGGTCCCATGTGGTCGAAGAACAGGAAGGGGCCGACCGATTGTTTCGCCGCCGCCGGCAGGATGCGGCGCACGGTGAAGCCGCCGCCCAGGTCCTTGTCGTGCGATTTGAAGAGGTGTGCAATGGTCATGGCGAGCTCCTGGTCGGAAAGGCAATGCTCGACTGTACACCGGAGTTACAATTCGCGCACCACCCGAAAGCCGACAATATCGTTCGACAGCACGGCCGAGAAGCCGTTGCGCAGCGCCGCGCGCAGGTAGCGCGGGTTGTACAGCCAGGAACCGCCGCGCAGGATGCGCCGCACCTGGTCGCCGCCCAGTTCCCAGGCGCTGCCATCCTGCGGGGCGCCCTCGTAATTGTCATGCACCACGTCCTGCACCCATTCCCAGACATTGCCGTGCATATCGTGCAGGCCCCAGGCATTCGGCGCGAACATATCCGCTGGCGTGGTGCCGTGCCGGAACTCGCCGCGCGGGCCGCCGTTATAGGTGAAGCTGCCGTCGAAATTGGCTTGCAGGGTCGAGATGGTGTCGCCCACATTGAACGCGGTCCTGCTGCCGGCGCGGCAGGCATATTCCCATTCGGCCTCGCTCGGCAGGCGGTAGCGCTTGCCCGTGGCCTCGCCCAGCCAGGCCACGTATTGCAGCGCGTCGAACCAGGTCACGCCGACCACCGGATGCATCTCGGTTTGCGGGAAGCCGGGGGACTCCCAATTGACCTCGCCGTGCTGCTCCCAGCCGCTGGCCTGCACGAAGGCGCGCCACTCGCCGACCGTCACCGGATAGCGTCCCATGGCGAAGGGCCGTTCGATGCCGACCCAGTGCTGCGGCGTTTCACGCGCAATCCAGTTCTTTTGCGAGCCGGCCGCCATTGCGATTCGGCGTTCGTGCTCCGGCGAGCCCATTTCGAAACGGCCAGCCTGGATCAGGACCAGGGCCGGGCTGTTGCCGCTGCCGTCGGTGAACGGGTCGTGCAGGATGGCGCCCGCGTCGACGGCCGGCATCGCTGGCGTCGGCGCGCTTGGCGCCGGCTCGGCCGCGCGCGCCGATTCTTCTTCGCGCGCCTTTTTCTGCTGCGCGATATATGCGGCGGCGGCCTTGGCCTGGGCAGCCTTCGCCTGTGCCAATTTCGCGGCTTCTTCCTTGGCCGCCTGCGCCTTCGCCACCTCTTCGTCGCGTCTGGCCAGCAACTGCTGGCGCAGCGTCTCCTTGCGCGCCAGGCGCGCCTCTTCGGCCGCCGCCCGTTCGCGCCGCTGCTGTTCGCGCAGCTGCACGCGGCGCTGCTCGTCCAGCCGGGCCTGGGCCACCGCGGCCGCTTCGGCCTCTACCTTGCGGCGCGCCGCCAGTTCGCGTGCTTCCTTCTCCGCTTCGACCCGGCGCACCGCCTCCTGCGCGGCCAGCTCCTCGGCCGACGGGCCGGCCGCGGCGCGGATCGCGTCCAGCAGCGCATGCACCGTGGCAGGACGCCGCGCCGGATCGGATGCGAAGCCGGCGCGCAGCACCTCCCACTGGCGCGCGCCGAGCGTCTCGGGCACCTGTCCGCCCGCTGCGCCGGGCAGCACGCCGGTCAGGAGCTGGTGGATCATCACCGCCACCGCGTATACGTCGAGCGTGGGCTCCGGCACCCGGCCTTCGAGCGCCGCCTCGGGCGCGCGGTAGCCGGCGGTGCCGGACGTCGCTGGCGCATCGAGCGGCGACATGGCGCCGCTGGCGCGGGCGCGCGCGGCGATGCCGAAGTCGAGCAGCTTCACTTCGCCCTTGCGGTTGACGAACACATTGCCCGGCTTGATGTCGCGGTGGACCAGGCGGTGCTTGGTCCAGGCATAGTCGAGGGCGTCGGCCACCGGGTCGAGCAGCGCCAGCACGCGGTCCAGGGGCAGGCGCGACTCTCGGCCCAGCACGGCATCGAGGTCCTCGCCTTCCAGGTACTCCATGATGATGAAGTAGCTGGACGTGGCCGGATCCTGGGCCCACTCGTAGACGCGCACGATGTGCTCGTGCGCCAGGCGCCGCGCACGGGTGGCTTCCTGGATCAGGAGCTTGGCGTGGCTCGCGGCCTGGGTCAGGTGCGGCGGCAGGATCTTGAGCGCGACCTGGGCGCTATGCCCCAGTTCGGCGTGCGTGGCAAGGTCGGTCGCCTGCCACACCTGGCCCATGCCGCCGTGGGCGATCAGGCGCTCGAGCCGGTAGCGTCGGGTTTGCGGGCCGATTTCCTGGCCTGCCATCAGGCCGATCTCGGTGCCGGGACGCGCCATGGGCACGTCCGCTGCGGGACCGAGGTCGGTGCCGGGCGCCTGATGCTCGGCCCTGGCACCGGCGCGCTCGGCCGGCGTGTAGGCCGCGTCCAGGATCGCGTTCTTGCGCAGGTCGAACTCCTGACGGCTCAACAGCCCGTCTTCGTGCAGCGCGCGGAGTTCGCGGATCTTGTCGATGGCAGTCT
Organism: Massilia sp. CFBP9012; assembly: GCF_034045115.1. Classification (NCBI taxonomy): domain Bacteria; kingdom Pseudomonadati; phylum Pseudomonadota; class Betaproteobacteria; order Burkholderiales; family Oxalobacteraceae; genus Massilia; species Massilia sp. CFBP9012. The sequence goes on from NZ_JAXCWM010000012.1 coordinate 41,204, forward strand.
GCATTGCTATTGAATCACGCCGGCAGCGTCGCTCCGCAAGCGGCGCAGAAACGGTCGTCACGTCCGGCCGGATGGCCGTGGACGCACTGGCGCACGGCATTGGCCACCATGCCGGAGGCCAGCGCCGCCTGCGAAGTCAGCGCCGCCTTGTTCACATCGTTCTGCATGGCCAGCAGGTCGAGCTGGTGGCGCCGGTCCTTGTCGACCTCGAGCTCGCGGCGCGCCTGTTCCGCAGCGACCCGCGCATCGGCCAGCGCCGCGTCGATCTTGCCGACGCCGGCCACGCCGGCCAGCGCCGTCAGCTGGTCGCCATCCATCGAGGCATGCACGCGCGTCTTCAGGTAGTCGGCCAGCACCGCCGCATTCGGCGCTTCGGCCAGCGCCAGCTTGGCGGTATCGTCCATCGCGCCCAGCGCTTCGGCGCGGGCCATTGCCAGCCGCGCCAGTTCGAGTTCGTGGGCGCGGTCAGCAGCGCGCGCGCCTTCCGCAATGCCGGCGCGGCGTTCGTCGGCTTCCAGGGTGACGTCCTGCATCCGGCGCGCGTGCGTGGCGTCGGCCTCGATCGTGCGCAGCAGTTTTTCGTGCTGCGCCTGGGCGTCGGCCCGGCCGGCGCCGCGGCGCACGCTCCCGATGCGCTGGCGCGCCTGTTCGTCTTCCCACTCCTGCGCCCGTTCGGCCTCGCGCCGGCGCGCCTCATTGGACAGCTTCAGGGACTGGAATGTCGCCTCGTGCTCGGCGCCCTCGATGTCGCGCAGACGGCGCGCCGCTTCTGCTTCGCTCTCGCGCAGTCTTGCCAGCTCGGCGCGCTGGCGGGTGGCATCCTCGATCTGGCGCGCCTGTTCGATCTTGTTGCGGATCTGCTGTTGCAGCAGTTGCTGGGAAAAGCGCTGCTGCGCCAGCTGGCGCGCCTGGGTGGTCTCTTGCTGGGCGCTCGCGATCTCGGCGCGCATGCGCACGCCGGCCAGCGCGCGCAAGTGCTGCCACTCGGCCGCTTCGTCGGCGCGCTGCGCGTTCTTCTGCGCCATCTCGTGCTCGAGTTCGGCCAGCACCCCGGCCGCGCCATTGGCCAGCGCCTGCTTGCGAGACTCTGCCTCGAGGATGCGGCCATACAGCTCGATATGGCGCGCCCGCACGCCATGCGCGCGGTCGGCGCCTTGCAGGGACAGTTCTGCGCGCGCGATGGCGTCGTCCTGGCGCAGCTCGGCGCGGCGCAGCCGCAGCCGCCCTTCTTCTTCGCTGCGCTTGATGCGCTGCCATTCCTCGGCCGTGTACAACTCGTCCAGGTGGCGGCTGTGCGCCAGCTGCACGTGCTTTTCGTCGGTCGCCAGCCACAGGCTGCCAATGCGGGCGCGGTTGGCGTCGTATTTGTCGTGGCGCAGCTCGAAGGTCTCGACAGCCGTCACCGCCAGGCCGTAACCGGCCAGGAGCGACTTGAGGCCGCCCTGCAGGCGCTGGTCGAGCTGTTCGCGCAACTCGCCATTGGCCGCCAGTTCGCGGATCGAGCGCGCGCCGATGAACTCGAGCGCGAGCTGACGCACCGGGTGCGACAGCAGCTCACGCAACTCGGCGGCGCCGATCGTGCCCGGCGTGGTCATGAAGTGGCGGGCGAAGGCCGGCACGTTCTCGATCCTGACGCTGACCGAAAAGCGCAGGGCGATATCGAGATGTTCGCAGGTGGGGATATCGTCGAATTCGAACGGCACCGCCAGCGCACCGGTGCGGGTGACAAGGATCTCGGCGTGCTGGTCGCGCAGCAGGTGGTTCAGGCGGGTGAAGAACCCTTCGATCTCGTACTCTCCCTGCGGCACCTCGGTGGCCTTTTCTCCTTGCAGGATGAAGCCGCGCGCCGTGGCCGGCACGCGCAGCGTCTTGACGAACAGGCCAGACAGCTCGCGCACGCCGAAGAACACGGCCAGTTCGTCGGGGCCCGGCACCCAGCGGTTCTCGACCAGCACCGGCTTGTTGCGCGGCGCGCCCAGGATCACGCCGCAGCCGGCGCAATAGCGCGCCTCGGGCGCGTTCTTGCACTCGCAGCGCGGGCAACTGGCGCCTTTTACTCCGAACATCTGCAACATATCCGACTCCGTTCTATCCTGTACTTCTCGTCACTTTCAACTGCAAACCTGCCGTCCAAGCACTGGATTTTAGCAGGGCCATGCCTTCGGCACGGATCGCTCCCGTGCGCGGGTGCGATCCGGTCAAACAAACCGGCATTCCGGCTAGATGATGCCGATCCGCTCGACGCAGGCCAGGCTGGCGCCGCGCGCGCGCAAGGCTTCACGCAGTCCATGAGGCAGAGCGGCTTCCCACTCTTTCGGCAGCAGGATGCGGTCGCCCGGGCCGGCTTCGCGCGCGATCAGCGCGCATTTGGGCGCCAGCGCCTCGACCGCCTCGACCCGTCCCGCATGCCAGGCGCTCGAGCTGCCAGTGGCGATCACCCGGCCGCGCGCCAAAAATTCGCGGCCGCGCGCCATGCGGTCGGCCATCACCAGCGCCAGCTGGTAAGAGTCGCCCGAGAAGCGCGGCTCGCCGAAACGCACCGTGGTGCGCCACTGGCCCTGGCCACGGCCGTCGAAGTGGCGCGACCCGGCCAGCACCGCCGCCACCTGCGCCTGGCGCACCGCATCCACGTCCGGCACGCTCACAGGATCATCTTCTCCACTCCCGGCCCTGGCCAGCGGCCGCACGCTGACCTCGACCCAGGCCAGGCCATCGTGTTCGCCGCCGCTATGCATCGGGAACCAGGCGCGCGCGCTGGAGATCCCGGCGGCGGGATCGGGCTGGCCGTTCAGGGCGCCCAGATGAGCAAGGGCGTCGGCGCCGCCCAGCAGCACGCCGTCGGGCGAGCCGGCCAGCCTGCGGCCATCGATCCGGCCCAGGTGCCAGGCGTCGGACCAACCATTGGCCACGACCTCGCGCCGCGGCGCAAAGACGTCGCGCACGATGCGGTCGGCCAGCACCGCCGCCAGTTCCCAGTCGCGATCGGCATCAAGCGGCGCCCGGTCCAGGCTCAGCACCACCTGGTCGCGGCTGTCGAAACGCGGTTCGGTGTGGCGCGCCAGGCGCACCACCTGCTGCATGCGCTCGGCCACGCCGGGCGCGCCCGGCACGCTGCACTTGACGTCGGCGCGTCCGGCGCGCGGGCGGCGCGTCGCGGTGATCGTCAGCATGCCGCCATCGACGGCGATGCTGCGGCACTGGACCGCACTTGCGCCTGCGTTCATGCCTCCTCCAGCTCCACTTCGCGTGCCGTGACGGCGCGCCGCGCCCCAGCCTCGGTCTCGAGATTGGCCACGATGCGGTCGGCCTCATCGAACAGGTTGTCGAGCGGGCCTTCGCCGGCCACCTTCAGGCGCGCCAGCAGGGCCCAGGCCTCGTCGAGCGCGGCCGCGGCGCGGCGGCTGTGGCGCGCGCGCCGCAGCTGTTCTTCCTGCGCCAGCGGCTGGCCGGGAGCCGCCAGTTCCAGGGCCGGCATGGTGCCCACCGACAGGCTGACCAGGTCGAGCCGGCGCAGCAACTCCTGGTGCTGGCGGAAGCGGCCCTGGTCGGCCGGCAGCACCGCCATGCGCACCGCGCACATCAGGCAGGGCAGCTCGAGGAACAGGCGGCGCAGCGCGCGCGCATCCTCGCAGGCGGGAACGAAGGCTTGCTGCGGCGCCACCGGGGCCAGCGCACCCTCGCGGGCGGCGGCGGACGGATGGACGGCGTCGAGCCGCGCGGCCAGGCGCGCATCGAGCGTGGCCGCGTAATCACGCGCGGCGCCCAGGTCGACCGGCACGCAATCGTCGACCGTCACGCCGAACCGCGTATACATCAATTGGTTGAAACCGGTACGGAAGGCGTTCCACTCTTCCAGCGTCGTGCAAGGAGGCAGCTCGAGGTTGCCCTGGGCCAGCTCGCGCTGCAGCGCGGTCTGCGCCAGCTCGATGAATCCGCCTAGTTCGACCATGCAGCCAGCCTCGCTGGCCAGGAACAGGTCGAAGCGCTGGTGCGTAGCGCGCGGGTCGCTCGCGTCGATCGCGAAATGCACCCGCAGGCCGATCTCGGGCGCGCCCGCGAACGGCGCCAGCTCGCAGGTATAAGGGCCCGGATGGACGCACCATGCGGTTTCGCCCTCGATCGCGGCGATGCGGCTGCCGGCCGCCTGGCGCCGGCTGCGTCCGCCCCGGTCGACCAGCACGGCGGCGCAGCCAGGCGGGACGGTGAGGCCATTCGGCGCCGGCAGCGCGATCGCCACGCTGCCGAGGCGCGTCGCGTCGAACTCCGGTTGCCGCAGCGGCCGCAGCGTGTTCTGCAACGTATTCTTGAACAGCGAACCTAGCATCATCGTCCTTCCGGGTCTATCGGAACACCATTATGTGAGCGGGGTCGCCCGAGGGATCACCTCGAAGCGTGCGCCATGCTGCTGAAAATGCGCCGCGGGCAGCGCCGCGAAAGGCCACGGCCCTTCGCACTCGCCGTCGGCATCGAGTTGTCCTTCCAGTACCAGCGCGCCGCGGCCATCCCGCACCTGGATCGCCGGCCGCGCCGCCATGACGCCGGCCGCCCCGGCCGCTTCCGGGTCGAGCTGGACCACCACGGCCAGGCTGCCTGCTGCGTCGACGAAGTGAAGGCGCCACATGCCATCATCGGTGCGCAGCAGGTCCAGGGCATTGCCACTGTCGGCGGCGCGCAGCAGGCCGCGGCTGCCGCGCCAGTTACCGGGCTGCGCCTGCGCGCGCCGGCTGTCCGCCAGGTGGCGCAGGCGGCGCAAGGTCAGTGGCGAGCCTTGCAGCGCCGCGCGTTCGCCCGCGGTCAGGGGCCGGCGGCCGTCCAGTGCCTGCGCCAGCACCTCGTCGGCCAGCACCAGGCGGTCGGCCTCGATCCGGCGTCCCAGCAAGGCGCCGGCCTGCAGCTTGCGATCCAGTTCCGTCATGCCCATCGTCTTTCCTCCTCCATTCCCGCCATCTCGTTCAGACGCGCTATTGCGGCGTCGCGTCGCTTGCGCAGGGTCGGCAGCGAGATCCCGTCCAGCCCGGCCAGCTGCTGCATCGTCGGCAGCTCGCCGGTTTGCGGATCCAGCCATTCGGACGGATAGCTGTCGTCGAATGGCCCGAGCAGCTTGAGATATACCGCCAGCCGCACCGGCAGGGAATCCTGCGCCATCCGGCGCGCCGCCCAACTGGCGCGGTCTTCGCCCAGCGCCGCCAACAGAGCGTAGTTGGGGGGGAGTGAAAGTTCTTGCGCGACGAGGGCCAGGCGCGCGGCTTCCTGCGCCTCCACCGGGCCGGCATCGATCGTCGGCTCGGGCTCAAGGCCATCGCCGGAATCCAGCTCGTCCTGGCGCGCTTGAAGGATCAGGTCGGGGCCGGGCGTGCTGCCCTGTTCCGATTCATCCAGCACACGCCAGTAGTCGTCCAGCCAGGCGCTGGCCTCGCTCGCGTCGTGCAGCCAATCCTGGTCGCGGTTGGCCGACAGCAGCTCGTATTCTCCGATCTCGCGCAGCATGGCGCCGATTTTTTCAGGACTGTTCTTGAGGCTGGCGAAGCGCTTGGACCGGGTGTGCAGCGGGCCCGCCGCGCCGCTATGCAATTCCAGGCTTTCGCTCCAGCGCATGATCCATTCGGGCTTGCAGTCGCCACTGGTGCGCAGCTGGCGCGCCTCGATCGGCATCGCCACCACGTCGCGGCCCAGGATGGCGCCGACTTGCGGCGCATGCTCGCGCCAGCCGGCGAACAGGCGCGCGACCTCGTGCCAGGCGGTATCGAGCATGCGGTAGGCGTACATGCGGTTGGGACTGCACGGGCGGCCGCAGGCGGCCTGGTAGTTGTCGCTGTCGACCTTGTCGCGCAGGACGGCGTACAGGTCGTTGAATTTCTTGCGCAGCAGCGCCTCGCCGCCGGGCTGACTCCAGAAGGCGCCGATGCGGGCATATTCGGCGGCCACCGCCGTGCACAGGGCGACCCAGTCCGCGGGGCGCGCCTGCAGCTCGAAGACGAGGGTCAGCGCAAGCTCGCCGCAGGTGTCGCCATAGCTGTTGCCATGCGCCTCGGAGCGCGCGCCGGCCGCATGCAAAGCCTGGGCGACCGCATCGACATAGGCGCCGAGCGACTGTTCAGGATCCGGATCGAGCAAGGTGTCCGGCCCGAGCCGGGCGCACGCCTGCAGGGAACAGTGTCCCAGCAGCTTGCGGACCTGCTCCCAACCGTGTTCCTGATACCGGGTTCCCGGCAAACGCATACCTACCCCATCCTCTGTTTCGCTCCGCGGTTTTAGCGGATTGAAATAGATGATGCCATACAAACACGGCCTTGAGGCGCGCAAAAGAGCGCTATTTGTCCCTCTTTTCCAACGACTGGGTTTGCATGGATTGCAACAAGGCAGCCACGACCGGGGCTGCGTGGCCGCCGCCGGTGGCCGCCGAATGGCTGACAAAAGCGGCGAATGCCAGCCGCCCGGTCTGGCCCGGCAGGGTGCCCGGCTCCAGCCAGCCCATGAACCAGACCGTCGCCAGGTCGTCCTGGCCGACCGGCGCCGTGCCGGTCTTGCCGTACAGGCCGGGCCGCAGCGCGTCGAAGCCGGCGGCGCGAAACGCCCCGGCCGCGGTGCCGCCGTCGATCACGCCCTTCATCCCGGCGCGCACGCGGTCCAGGCGCACGCCCAGCGACTCCCCTGCCCCAGCCTGCGCCGTGCGGCCGTCGAGCGACAGCAGCAGGCGCGGCGCCACGGTGCGCCCCTCCCCGACCGCCGCCGCCACCAGCGCCATCTGCAGCGGCGTGGTCTGCATGCGCAGGCCGATCGCCATCTGGCGCAGTTCGTGGCGGCTGTGGACCGGGTCGAGGCGCGAGGCGCTGGCCTGCAGCGCGTCCCACTCGCCCCAGCGATAGTCAGGCGGCAGCAGGCCGCCGTCGAGCCGCAGCGGCTGGCCGAAGCCGAGCCGACCAGCCATCGCCGCCACCGGCCGCACCGTGTCCAATGCGCCCGGTTCCAGTTCGCGCGCGCCCGGCATGCCGCCGTCCGGCTGGTCCATCAGCGTGCGGTCGCTCAGTTCCGCGCTCCAGGCGAACCAGGTATTGACGCTGTGCGCCATCGCCTGCGCCAGGCCCAGGCGGCCGTCCTGGGCCCGGGTGCTGGTGATCTGGTCACGGAAATTGGTGATGCGGGCACGGTTGCCATCGACGGGATAGCTGGGCGCGCCGGTGCGGAAATCGTAACCACCCGCCTGTGCCAGCCGGTCCACCTCGTGCAGGGGCAAGCCCTGCAGCAGGCCGTCCAGGCGGGCGTCGCCGCGCGCCGCCCCTTCCAGGCCGAGGGCGGTGATCACCTTGAAGGTCGAGCCAGGGGCGCGGTGCGCGCCGCCGTCGTGCTGGAAGGCGGCGATGCGCAGCGGGCTGCGCGCCGGATCGGCGCGGTCGAAGTCGCGCAATTCGCCCCAGCGGCCCGGATCGGCCTGACCGCCGCCGCTGGAGGCCGCGACCAGGATGTCGCCGCTGCCGGCGTCAAGCAGCACCAGGCCGGCGCGCCGCTCCGGCTGGGCATCTAGGCCGCCGGCGCAGGCCTGGCCGTCCCAACGGCCGCCGCGCAGGCCGATGCAGTCGAGGAGCTGCTGGGCCCTGGCCTGCAGGCCCAGGTCGAGGCTCAGCTGCGCATCGTGGCCGGTACCTTTCACCCGCGCCAGCATGCCGGCCACGCTGCCGTCGTGCTGGCGGTGCACCCCCAGCAGCGGCGCCAGGCCGGCGCGCAGCGCCGCTTCGGCCGGGGCGCCGTCGGCCCACAAGGCTTCGCCATGGCGGTCGCGCAGATGCACCGGCACCGCAGCAGGCCGTGTTCCGCCGCTACCGCCGGCCGGCAATGCCTGCCAGGCCAGGCGTCCGTCGACCATGGCCAGGTGGCGGTAGGCGGCGTCGGCGCCGCCCGACATCGCCGCCAGGTCAAGCGGCTCGACCTGGACCGCGATCGCGGCCGCCCCTGCCAGTGGCGCCAGCACGAGCCGCTGCACCGCCTCGCGGTCGGGGCAGGCGCGGCCATCGCAGGCGCCCTGGGCCAGCACGCGCGCGCCCGACACGCCGCGCACCCGGCCCGCCACCAGCAGCTCGATCGGCCGGCCGCTGGCCGGCGTATTCAAGGTTACGAACGATCCCTGGCGGCCGCCCTCCCAGCCGCCGACCCGCTGCCACGGTTCCCAGCCTTCGGGCAGGCGCGCGAACAGCCGCATCGCGGCCACCGGCAATCCGGTCTCGCGCGGCGCCGGCGCGCCGCCGGCCAGCGCATGCCAGACCGTGTCGGCGCCCGGCCGGGTGCGCCAGGCCACCAGCCGGCGCTCGCTGTTAAATATACGCACCTGCTCGCGCACATAGGCGCCGTCGGCGCGGTGATGCAGGCGCTCCAGCAGGCGGCGGTCGCCTGCGTCCAGCACGTGATCTTCCCAGCCCGGCAGCGGCGCGCGCGCCTCCTGGCCGGCCCGATGCCAAGCCAGCAGGTCGCGCGGCGCCAGCTCGACCAGGCCGTCGCGGCCCAGGCGCAGCAGGCCGCGTGCGCGCACCGCCTCGAACAGCGCCTGGTCTTCCATGCCGGGACCGGGCAGCAGCGGCACCTGCCACGCGCCAGGCGCCAGGCGCAGCTCTACCTGCTCACCCTGGGCCGGGAAGGCCTGCACGAGGGCCGCTCCACCAGCGGCGCCTTGCTGATAGTGATGCAGCACGAGCTCGCCCGCCTGCGGGCAGGCGGCACTGGGCCGGCGCGTGAAGCGCAACGCTTCACTTGTCACCCCAGTGCCCCACATCAGCCAGCCGCTGTTGCCCAGCACGGCCTGGCCCTGGCGCGCGCGCGTCACGTTGCCGCCGCTGGCGTCGCCGATCCAGCCTGCCGTGGCGGCGCCGGCATTCCAGGCGAGCGCCAGGCCGGTCGTGCCGGCGCCGGCATTGCCGGTGATGTCGATACGCGGCATGCCGGAACCCGGCCGGGCCAGCAGCACGCTGCGCGGCGGTGCACTGGCGGCACGCGCGATCCGCGCTGCCTCGTCGAACGGGTAACCGATCCGCAACGGCAGCATGCGCGGCCGCGTCGGGTCGAGCATCTGGGTGCACAGATCGATCCGCAGCGCCGGGCCGGCGTGCATGCCGCTCGCCACCAGCAGGGCCAGGCCGCCGTGCTGGGTGAGCGAGATGCCGCTGTCGCGCGGGACCACGAAGTCGAGCCCCGGCGCGATCGGCTGCAGGGCGCCCAGTGCGACCGCGTCGGGCGTCTCGGCCGCGCCGTCCGGCAGCGCGCGCGCATGCATCGCCAGCGCCACGGCGCCGGCGCCAATCGCCAGCAGCGCCGCCCACAGCCAGGCCGGACCGAGCGAGAGGGTCCAGCCGCTGCTCGTCGTGGAGGAGCGGGCGCCGGCGCGCAGGTTGCGGGAGCGGCGGCGCGCGGTACGCGAGGTGGCCAGCTGGCCGATCAGCGAGGTGAGCATAGTGTGAGCATGCCTGTCATGCATGAATCTGGTGGTGTGGCGCCCGTGCGCCCCTCGCGCTCAGCTAGCTGGGGGAGGATGAAAACGCCGGGCCCTGGCCACGTTCATGTGCGCCGGAACGCAGCTCACCCCCTGTTTCCTGCGGCTCGTCGCATCCCGCTGGAGACCATGCGGCGCTTGGCCTACAGTGGATACATCGACACACCAACCACCCCTCACCACTCACTAAAAGGAACTGCAAAATGAACGTCCTCAAACACATGGAAGCCATCTTCATCGCCGCCGCCCTGGTCGCCGTCCCGGCGGGCTACCTGGCCAAGATTCCCGATGCCCATGCCAACAGCTACAGCGCCAGCGATGCCGCCATCGCCAGCGGCGACAAGATGGCGGTGGTCACCGTCAGCGCCAAGCGTCTCGACGCCGCCGAGAAGTCGCAACTGCTGGCGGCGGACACCGTCACCGTCGGGAGCCGCATGTGAACGCCGCCCGTCGCCTTCGCGCCGCCAGGATGCGGCGCGCGGCGGCCGCAACCCGCACCGTCCACTGAGCTGTATCAGTTGTAAGAACTTGCTTCAAACGCCACGTCCCGATTCCCGGATTGCTATATTCCATCGCATCCGCTCAAGGATCTGGAGACGAACATGAAATCCCCTTTTTTGATTGCAGCCCTGATCGCCATCGGCGCCGCTGCCTTCACCCCACTGGCCTCGCACGCCCAGCCCCATATCTCGGTCGTGATCAACACCGCGCCGCCAGCGCCCGTCTATGAAGTCATTCCCGCCACGCGCCGCGGCTACGTCTGGGCGCCTGGCTTCTGGGAATGGCGCAAGCATCGCCATCATTGGGTGCCGGGCCACTATGTCGCCGCGCGCCCCGGCTATGTCTACGCGCCGCCGAGCTGGCACCATCGCGGCGGACGCTGGGTAATGGAGCCGTCGCGCTGGAACCGCGGCCCGGCCCACCATTACGGCCCACCACCTGGCCATTATCGCGACGATCGTGACCGCCATCACCGCAAGCACGACCGCCACCATGGCCGCGATCATGGCCGCGACCGGGACCGCGACGGCATCCGCGACCGCCATGACCGCGATCGCGATGGCGACGGCGTGCGCAACCGCCACGACCGCCGCCCGGACAATCCCCACCGCTACTGAACGACGGCGCAGCCAGGATGCGGATCAGCGCTTCAGGTGCTTGTCCAGGAAAGCGAGGATCTTCGCATCCGCCACGGCCGCGTTCTTTTTCTTGGAGAAGCCGTGGCCCTCGTCGCCGAACACGACGTACTCGACTTCCACCTTGTTCTTGCGCACCGCCTCGACGATCTCGTCGCTCTCGGCCTTGATCACGCGCGGGTCGTTGGCGCCCTGGATCACCATCAGCGGCTTGCGGATGTGATGGGCGTGGAATAGTGGCGAGGTCGCGACCAGGAACTCCTTGTCCTTGACCGGGTCGCCGATCTCGTCGTACAGCGCCTTGCGCTGCGCTTCCCAGTACGGGGGGATGCTTTCCAGCGTGCGCACCCAATTGCTGACGCCGAAGATGTCGATGCCGACCTTGAACGCCTCGGGCCGGAAGGCCAGCGCCGCCAGGGTCATGTAGCCGCCGTAGCTCCCGCCCATGATGCCGATGCGCTCCGGATCGATATAGCCCTGGCTGGCCAGCCAGGTCTTGGCTTCGACGCAGTCCCACAGCGGCTCCATGCCGTGCTTACGGTCGTCGGCGCGGAAGAAGGTCTTGCCATAGCCCGAGCTGCCGCGGTTGTTGATGCCCAGGACCGCATAGCCGTGATTGACCAGATACTGGATCCGGGCGCTGTAGCCGCGCATGGTCTGGCCGCCCGGCCCGCCGTGCACCAGCACCACCGCCGGCACTTTCGCGCTCGGCGACGCGCCCTTCGGCCGATAGTAGATCGACGGGATCACCATGCCGTCGAAGGACTTGAAGCGCACCACCTCGGCCTCGACCAGGTCGTTCGGGTCGATCTCCGGGTTCAGGCTGCGTGTCAGCTGCGACGTCTTGCCGCTCCTGAAGTCGTGCACGTACAGGTTGCTGGGCGAGCGGTCGCCGTTGAGGTAGAACGCCATCAGTTTGCCGCTCTCGGAGAAGGTCACCTGGCGCATCTCGCCGCCCGGCAGCCTGGGCAAAGCCACCGGGTTGCCTGCCTCGTCATACAGCCGTACCTCGATGCTGCCGTCGCGGTTGACCAGGCTGACACGGTGGCGGCCGTTGCGCGAATAGTCGGTGCCCAGCAGGTCCCAGTCGGCCTTCTCGACTTCCGTCACGTCGCCGCTGGCCAGGTCATAGGACTTGATGCGCGCGAACTCGCCCTGTGCATTGCTCGTAAACAGCAGGCGCTTCGAGGCCGGGTCGAAGTCCGCCGCCGCATGGCTGGCCGGCTCCTTGTGCGGCGTGATGTGTTTCATTTCGCGCGCCTGCACGTTATAGACATAGACGTCGCTGTCCGAGGTGGTGGCGGGCTTGTTGAAGGCGAGCCAGTTGCCGTCGCGGCTGATGGCCGAGACGTTCATGCCGCTGTCGTTCTTGTACACCATCGTGCGCGCATAGGTGGCGGCGTCATACAGGTACAGATCGAAGAACTTCGGATTGCGCTCGTTGGTGACGACGTAGAAGCCGCTGCCGTCCGGCTTCCAGCCTGCGAACGAGGCTTTCAGCTTGTCGCCTGGCGTCAGGTCACGTTCCTTGCCGTCGAGTTCACGCACATACAGGTGGTTCTGTTCGTCGCCGCCGCCGTCGCGCGTGAACAGGATGCGGTCGTCGTTGTAGAAGTAAGCGACCGCATAGGTGGTGTCGGTCTTCGACGCGGTCAGCGCGCGCGGCTTGCCGCCGACGACGGGCACCGTATAGGCATTGAAGATGCCGGACTCGTTACTGCTGAACAGGATCTGCTTCTCGTCCTTGCTGAACGAGGCCCCGGTGAGCGAGGTCGTCGCCATGAACTGCTCGATTGTGTAGCGCTTGACAGGCTGAGTGCGCGCCTTGCCGGTCGTCTTGACCGGCGCGGCCTTGTCGACTTTGGCGGCTTGGGCAAGGGCCTGCACCGGCGCCAGACCGGCGCCGGCGAGCATGGCGAACAAGGACAGACTTACAGCACGGCGATTCTGATGCATACGTTCTCCTGTGGTTGAGTCCAACAGGATGAGTGTTTCAAAAGTCTTAACACCTGTCAACAAACGCGAATCGGTTATGCTCTCGCCATGAACGACCTCGCCACCCTGCAAGCCGCCGCCTTCAAGGCCGAGCTGTCCGCCGCCCGGCGCATGACCGCGCGCACCGGCGTGCCCGAGGCCGAGGCCCTGGAACAGACCCTGATGCTCAGCGCCGGCAGCGCCGGACTGGCCAGCCTGCTGGCCGAGCGCCAGGCCCAGCGCCGCCACGCCGAACTGCAGGCCGCGCGGCGCCAGGCCAGCGTCGCCGCCGCGCGCACCCGCGGCGCGGGACCGGAAACCAGCGCCTGGCGCGCCTGGTTCGACGGCTCGGCGCGGCCGAACCCGGGCCGCTGCGGGCTGGGCGCCGTGCTCGAAGGGCCGGCCGGCGAGCGCCATGAATTGTCCGTCGACGGCGGCCATGGCAACAGCAGCGAAGCCGAATACCGCGCCCTGAACGCCGTGCTGCGCGCGGCCGTCGAGCATGGCGCGACCGACTTGCTGGTGCTGGGCGACAGCCAGGTCGTGATCGACGACGTCAACGCCCCCGACGGCGCCAATGCGCCGGCCCTGGGCCTGCTGCGCAGCGAAGCGCTGGCCTTGCTGGCCCGCCTGCCGCAGGCGAGGCTGCGCTGGATCCCGCGCCACAAGAATGCACGGGCCGACGCGCTGTCGCAGCACGCCGTGCCGCCTCTCACCCTGGAACAAGAATCATGACCGAAATGAGCAATACCGATCTCGCCGGCTGGCGAACCAGGCTGGCCGCCATGGCCGCCGGCAGCGCCGATACCGACGGCGCCCACGACAGCGCCCACCTCGACCGGGTCTGGCGCACTGCGCAGGCACTGCTGGAACACCATCCCGAGGCCGACCGCCTGGTGGTGCTGGCCGCCTGCTACCTGCACGACCTGGTGAACCTGCCGAAGAACGACCCCGAACGCGACCAGGCCTCGCGCCGCTCGGCGCGGCTGGCGCGTCACCAGCTGGCCCATCTCGGCTTCCCTCCCGAAAAACTGGACGCCGTGGCGCATGCGATCGAAGCACACAGCTTTTCGGCGGCGATCCCCGCCGAGACGATTGAGGCGAAGATCGTGCAGGACGCCGACCGTATGGACGGCCTGGGCCTGGTGGGCCTGGCGCGCATGTTCTATATCGCCGGCCGCATGGAAAGCAGCCTGGCCCATCCGAGCGACCCGCTGGGAAAGGAGCGCGACTTCGACGACCGCCGCTATTCGCTCGACCACATCATGGTCAAGCTGCACAAGCTCCCGGACATGATGCAGACCGACGCCGCGCGTGCACTGGGCCGCGAACGGCTGGCCAAGCTGCTGGCCTTCCGCGAGGAATTCGCGGCCGAATGGAGTGGAACCTAGACCACAAGCTGGACCATTTGCAGCAATGCTAAGATAGACGAACTGTATTGACCGAGGTGTCCATGGCCAGTTCGACCGCCTTACCGCAACCCGTCTCCGGCAAGCTCAATTTCGTCCTCGTCTGCATCTTCATCGACATGCTCGGCATCGGCCTGATCGTCCCGGTCCTGCCGCTGCTGCTCGACCAGTTCGTGGACGGGCCGGACAAGCGGGCCTTGTGGTACGGGGTGCTGGCGGCGACCTTCGGGATCCTGCAATTTTTGTTCATGCCGGCACTCGGCGCGCTGAGCGACCGCATCGGCCGCCGTCCGGTGCTGTTGTATTCGATGGCCGGCATGTGCCTGAACTTCCTCGTCACGGCCTGGGCGCCCAGCCTGGCCTGGCTGTTCGTGGGCCGCATCATCGGCGGCATGTCCTCGGCCAGCATGTCGGTCGCCTCGGCCTACGCCTCGGACATCTCGACCCGCGAAAACCGCGCCAAGGCCTTCGGCAAGATCGGCGCCGCCTTCGGCCTGGGCTTCATTTGCGGCCCGATGCTGGGCGGCATACTCGGCGACGCCAACCTGCACCTGCCCTTCTACGTCGCGGCCGCGCTGTCGGCGGCGAACCTGGTGTATGGCTTTTTCTTCGTGCCGGAGTCGCTTGCCAAAGACGGCCGCGAACCGTTCAAGCTGGCGCGCCTGAATCCCTTTTCGGCCTTGCTCCGATTGGTCAAACGCGAAGACATCCGCGGCCTGGTGATCGTGATCACCCTGACCACCTTCGCCCAGATGATGCTGCAATCGACCTGGGTCCTGTACACCACCTTCCGCTTCGACTGGACGCCGCGCGACAACGGTATCGCCCTCTTTTGCGTCGGCCTCGGCTCGGTGGTGGTCCAGGCCTGGCTGCTGGGCAAGCTGATCCACCGTTTCGGCGAGGTGCGGCTGTCGCTGATGGCGCTGACGTCCGGCATGCTCACCTTTCTGGCCTACGGCCTGGCGACCCAGGGCTGGATGATGTACGTCTTCATCCTGGCCAATGTGCTGGCCTATGCCACCGGGCCCGCCCTGCAGGGCATCGTCTCGAAATCCTCGCCGCCCGAGCAGCAGGGCGAGGTGATGGGCTCACTGCAGTCGATCGGCAGCCTGGGCGTGATCGTCACACCGCTGCTCGGCACCGGCATCCTGAGCGCGGTCAGCCACCTGCCCCCTGGCGACTGGCGGGTCGGCAGCAGCTTCTTCTTGTGCGCGGCCATGCAGGCGGTGGCATTGATCGTGGCGTGGCATTACTTTCGCAGCCATCAATATGCCGGTGTGAAGGCCTAGGCCATGCCAACCCACGTGCTTGCCGCGATCCTGTTCGCGGCCTTGCTGCATGCGGCCTGGAATGCCGCCCTCAAATCGCAGCCTGACACGTTCATGGCCGCGCTGGCCGTGACCAGCGGCGCCGCCGTGCTGGCTGCCCTTGCGCTTGCCTTCCTGCCGGCACCGGATGCGTCCAGCTTTCCCTTCATTGCTGCCTCCAGCATGCTGCAGATCGCCTACTACCTGCTCCTGGCGGCGGCCTATCGGGTGGCCGACATCGGCCATGCCTACCCGCTGATGCGTGGCGTCGCACCGGTCCTGGTGGCGCTGGGCGGCGGCCTGCTGGCCGGCGAGTCGCTGCACGGCGTCCAATGGATCGCCATCGGCCTGATCTGCGCCGGCGGCGCCGCACTGACGCTGGGTGCGCGCGGCCACGCCTCGGGCGGGCTGCGTCCAACCGCCCTGGTGCTGCTGACCGCGACGGTGATTGCGGCGTACACCCTGGTCGACGGCCTGGGAGTGCGGCGCTCGGGCGCTCCAGCCGCCTACACCGCCTGGATCTTCCTGCTTACCGGGATCGGCATCGCGGCCCTGTCATGGCGCCGCAGCGCCGGCCAGCTGCCGGTCTACCTGATCCGCCATCCCAAACTGGCGCTGATCGGCGGCGCAGCAACCACCGGCTCTTACGGCATCGCCTTGTGGGCGATGACCCAGGCGCCGGTCGCGGTGGTCGCCGCCCTGCGTGAAACCTCGATCGTGTTCGCCACCGCGATCGCGGTATTCGTGCTGCGCGAGCGCGCCACCCGCGCCCGGATCTGCGGCGCCGGGCTGGTGGCGCTAGGCGCGGCGGCGGTACGCCTGGCATAACCTGGATCGACAGTCAGAACTTCAGCTCATAGTTCGCCTGGATGCGCACCGCGCCCGGATAATCGAAGCGGCGCTTCTCGACGCCGGCGACCGGATCGGCGTAGCTCACCTCGAAGCCCGAATCCTCGTGCGCCAGGTTCGATAGCGACAGCCGGACCAGCCGCTTCGGATCGAAGCGCCACGCCGCATAGGCTTCGAGGTCGGTGCGCGCTTCCGAGTAGTAACCGCGATTGGCAGTCACCCTCACCTGCCCGTTGCGCGTGAAGGCGACGCTGCCTCCCAGCGCCAGCGCTCCCGCCTTGTAGTCGAGACCGACGTTGGCCGACAACGGCGTCTGTCGTTCCAGCCGGTTGTCGGGACCGGGGACCGATTTCACGCGCGCCCAGTGACGGCTCACGCCGGCGCGCACATCGATCGCCGGCGCTTGCGCGAACAGCGACGCGAGGGGGAATTTGGTTTCCAGTTCAAGCGTGCGGACCTCGGCGCGACCGTCGTTCACCGGCGTGACGATCCAGCGGTAGCCGTCGAAGTAGATGCGGTTGCTGGTGTAGTCCTCGATGCGGCGCAGCGACGCCCGCAGCGCGACCATCGCGTTCTCGGCCCAGTAATGTTCGTAACCGGCATCCACGCCCCAGGCCAATTCGGGCTTGAGCTCCGGATTGCCCTGGAAATCGGCCTCGGTAGCGCTGTTGTTTTCCCAAACCTGGCGGCGCGGCAGCAGATTCCACAGATCCGGAGCCTTGTAGGTACGGGTCACCGCGAAGCGCAGCTGGTCGCCCTTGCGATCCGGGATCTTCCACAAGGTCTGCAGGATGGGGCTCCAGACGTTGGAGCTGCTGCGGGTGGCGTCGAACGAGTCGCCCGAGGCGCGGATGCGGATGCCCTCCCAGCGCAGGCCCAGGTACATCGACCACTGCGGCGTGATGTTCCATTCATCCTGGGCATACACCGCCATGCGGACCACGCGCGCCTCGAACGTTTCGTCGAGCGGCAGGCCGGGCGGAAAAAACCGGATCGCGTCGCGTTCGTGACGCATCTCGTCGCGCCAGCCGACGCCGCCGTCCCAGCCGGCCGCGATGGCGTGGCCGTTTTCCAGCTTGCGCATATATTTGCCGGTCGAATTCGCACCGCGATCGCGCCAGCCGGAATCGACCCAGCCATCGGTGACCGGAACGCCAAGGGGATCGGCGCCCCGGCGGAAGATCGTGTTGTCGGCATTCTCGCCGCTGAGTCCCAGCTTGGTCTCCAGGGTCGCGCCGGAATCGAGTTCGGTGGTCCATTTCAGGTCGGTGCGCAGGTCTTCGGCGTCGGCCCGCATCCGGTTGTGCTGGTCGGGGACCGGTGGCGGCGGGCCAATGTCGGTCGCGATCGACAAATGGGTGCGGTTGCGAAAGCGATTGACGTTGACGAAGGTCTCGACACTGATCGTGTCGCCATCCGCCAGCGTCCATTCGAAACGCGGGGTCAGGTTCATCCGCCGCATGCGGCCCTCTTCCGGCGCGCTCGTCATGCGCGCCAGGGCAACTGCGCCGCCTGGCGCGATGGTCTCTTCGAAGATGCTCCAGGCACGGTCATAGCGCTCCGCGGTCGCATCGCCGGCGAGCGACCAGGCGAAACCCTCCCCGCGTTCGCTCAGCTGCAGCGCCGCACTGGGGCCCCGAAACTGCGACGATTGCAGCATCCCCAGCTTGAGCTGGCGCTCGCGTTCCTTGGCAACGCGACGCAGGATGATGTTGACGGTGCCGGCCACCGACTGGGTCGACAGGTCGGCGGTGGCGGCGCGCAGCACCTCGATGCGTTCAACCACCTCGGGCGACAGCGAATCGAAGTCGAAGCCGCCAGGCGGCCGCTCGCCGTTGATCAGGATCTGGGTATAGCCGGCGCCGAGTCCGCGCATCTGGATTTCACCGCCCCGCGCCTGGTTGGTGTTCACGGTCACGCCCGGCACACGCTTCAAGGCATCGAGCACCGAGCGGTCGCCATAGCGGCCCAGCTCTTCGCGCCCGATCACGGTGCGGGTGGCGGTGTCGTCGCGGCGCGGGTCATAGCTGGCGCTGCTGCCCTTGATTTCCACCTGCGAGACAGGAACTCCCGCTTCTTCCTGCTGTGCGCACGTGGGGCCGGCGAAGGTCGCCAGGATGATCAGGGAAAGGGGACAGCGGCTTCGATTCGGCGTCTTCACAGGGAAATCTCCTCGTTATTGGGTGTGTATGGAGGAAATATATGCCCATTATTGGTACAATGTAAACGTCTTCCTGGAAGTTTATTCTTCCTACATGAGGAAATATGTAATTCCATTCCCTAGCACCATAAACTTCCATACAAAGGTATTTCCACCAGCGTTCGCCACTGCGCCACCACCTGGAGTACACTCGGGCATGCCTTAACATGGAAATATCATTTCCATTCGGCACTTTCGCTGTAGCACGCCCGCTATAATGCGCACTTTTCGAAGAAAGGCGATCGTCCGTGTCCCGTATAAAAGTCTTGCCGCAATACGTCATGCCGAAGCAGGCGATCACCAACTTCGCCGGCCGTGTCGCCGGCCACAAGGGCGGTTCGATGACGACCAGCCTGATCCGTTGGTTCGTGGGCAAGTACGGGGTTAACATGGATGAGGCGGCCAATCCGGACATCGCCAGCTACCCCAGCTTCAACGAATTCTTCACCCGTCCGCTGCGCGACGGCGTGCGTCCGCTGGCGGCCAGCGACTATGTGTGCCCGGTCGATGGCGCCATCAGCCAGTTCGGCGACATTGACGACCACCAGATCTTCCAGGCCAAGGGCCACAAGTTCACCACGGCCGAACTGGTCGGCGGCGACCAGGCGCTGGCCGCCCACTTCCAGCACGGCCACTTCGCCAACGTCTACCTGAGCCCGAAGGACTACCACCGCATCCACATGCCGTGCGATGGCCGCCTGACGCGCATGATCTATGTGCCGGGCAAGCTGTTTTCGGTGAATCCGACCACGGCGCGCGGCGTGCCGGGCCTGTTCGCGCGCAACGAGCGCGTGGTATGCGTGTTCGAGAGCGATGAATTCGGGCCCTTCGTGATGACCCTGGTCGGCGCGACCATCGTCGGCAGCATGGCCACCGTCTGGCATGGCGTGGTCAACCCGCCGCGCATGCCGCGCATCTGCGAATGGCACTACGAGCCGGGTCAGGTCACGCTGAAAAAAGGCGAAGAGATGGGCCGCTTCCTGCTCGGCTCCACCGTCGTGATGCTGTTCCAGCGCGGCGCCATTGCCTTCAACCCGGCCTGGGCGCCGGAAGGCAAGGTGCGCCTGGGCGAACCGATGGGCGAGCGGCCGCTCAAGTCTTGACGTCATCCTCCAGCGCCGCGCGCGCCCTGAACGCGGCCACCGCGGCATGCGGGCTGTGGCCCTTTTCGGTGCACGCCGATTCGATCATTTCCAGGAAGGCCCGGGTCTTGGCCGGCATCAGCTTACGGCTTGGGAACACCGCCCAGCCGCTGGCGGTCGGCATATCCCATTCCGGCAGCACCCGCACCAGTTCTCCGGTCTGCATATAGGGCTGGGCGAACAGCGTCGAGCTGAGCGCGATGCCGGCGCCGCGCGAGGCGATGCGCGCCAGCAGGTCGGGCGAGTTCGCCGTCAGCCGCGCGTTGAGCGCGCGCTCCCACTTCAGCTTCCCGCGCATCAAGACCCACGGCATGGCCCCACCGGTGCGACTCAGGATGCACAGCACGTCGTGCGCGTCGAGATCGTCGGGATGCTCGGGAATGCCGCGCCGCGCCAGGTAGCTTGGCGCCGCGTACAGGCCGGGCTGCTCGAGCGTGATCGGACGCGCGCTCAGGGTCGCGTCGTTCGGCAGGTCGCCCATGCGGATCGCGATGTCGAAGTTCTCCGCCACCAGGTCGACCCGGCGCGGGGTCAGGTCCATCTCGAGCCTGACCGCCGGGTAGCGCTCCAGGAAGCGCGCGATGACTTCGTTCAGGCCGCTGTTGGCGAAGTCGCCCGGCGCCGAGATGCGCAGCTTGCCGCTCGGTTCGCCCTGGCGGTGCTGGGCCAGCGCGCTGGCGGCGTCGACCTCGTCGGCCAGGCGGCGCGCGTGCTCGTACAGGCTGGCGCCGAACTCGGTGACCACCAGCTTGCGGGTCGTGCGCTGCAGCAGGCGCTCGCCCAGGGTCGTCTCGAGCAGCGCCAGGCGGCGCGAGACGGTCGACTTGGGCAGGTGGACGCGTTCGGCGGCGCGGGTAAAGCTGCCCGACTCGACGATCCGGGCAAACAGCAGCAAGTCATTCGGTTCCACGTCCATGATTGTCCCACCAGCAGAATAATGTTATCCATTCTACCGGCTTCCGGACTGATTTTGGAATTGCTAAAGTAGCCCCATCGAAACTCTCTACCAAACGAAGGGGCCTGACCATGAACATCCTGCACATCACCACCAGCGTCCGCGGCGACGCATCCGAATCCACCCGCGTCACCCAGCAGATCGTCGACAAGCTGGCCGCCGCCAACCCGGGCGCGACCGTCGTGCGCCGCGACTTCGGCGCACAGCCGCACCCGCTGCTGGACGGCGCCACCGTCGGCGCCCTGTTCACCCCGGCCGACCAGCGCAGCGCGGAGCAGGCAGCGCGCGTCGCCCTGGATGACGCGCTGATTGCCGAGGCGCAGGCGGCCGACGTGATCGTGCTGGGCGCCCCGATGTACAACTTCGCGATGCCGGTGCAACTGAAAAGCTGGTTCGACGCCATCGCCCGCGCCGGCGTGACCTTCCGCTATACCGAGACCGGTCCGGAAGGCCTGCTGAAGAACAAGAAGGTGTACGTGGCCGCGGCCCGTGGCGGCGTGTACGACGAAGCGGCCGACCCGCAAGTGCCGCAGATGCGCGCCCTGCTGAACTTCCTGGGCTTGAACGACCACACCTTCATCTATTCGTCGGGCATGGCGATGGGTCCGGACGCGGTGGCCAAGGGCCAGGCCGCGGCCAACGCCGCCATCGAGGCAGCACTGGCGTAACTTGCCGCCCGCTAGGCGGCGCAACCAACAGGAGAACAGCATGAATACCGCAGTTGCCACTACCCCCATCCAGAAAACGCGCAGCGTCGAGCGCATCATCAACGGCCAGTTCGTGATGGACGGCGCGGGCGTGAAGATCAACCGCGTGCTGACCGGTCCCCTGCAGCGCCGCCTGGATCCGTTCCTGATGCTCGACGCCTTCGGCAGCGACAAGCCAGGCGACTACATCGCCGGCTTCCCTGAGCATCCGCACCGCGGCTTCGAGACCATCACCTATATGCTGGCCGGCCGCATGCGCCACCGCGACAGCGCCGGCAATGAAGGCATGATCACCGATGGCGGCGTGCAGTGGATGACGGCCGGCCGCGGCGTGATCCACTCCGAGATGCCGGAGCAGAACGAGGGCCTGATGGAAGGCTTCCAGCTGTGGCTGAACCTGCCCGCCAGCGACAAGATGGTCAAACCCTGGTACCGCGACATCCCGCTCGAGGACGTGCCACGTTTCACGCTGGACGATGGCGTGACGGTGCAGGTGATCGCCGGCAGCACCCACGGCGTGGACGGGGCCGTGCAGCGCGCGCATACCGAGCCGCTGTATCTCGACCTCGAGATCCCGACCGGCGTGACGTTCGAGCAGCCGATCCCGGCGGGCCACAATGCCTTCGTCTACGTGTTCCGTGGCGAGGCGATCATCGACGGCAAGGGTGTCGGCTCGGGGCGCATGGCGATCCTCGACAATGCGCCCGGCGCCGATGGCGTGCGTGTCAAGGCAGCGGCCAACACCCGCGTGCTGGTGCTGGCCGGGCGTCCGCTGAATGAACCGATCGCGCAGTATGGTCCGTTCGTGATGAATACCCAGGCCGAACTGCAGCAGGCGGTGGAGGATTTCCGGGCTGGTCGTTTCGTGTAACTGGTATCGCTGCAGGGCGCCCACCAGCCGCCCTGCAGCTCCCTGTGCGAAGGGGCCTGCCATGCGCTACACTCTCGGGATGACACAAGCGCAACAACATTGACATGGCACTGCTGGACACCCTGGGCGACCTCTGGATGCGCGCGAGCCGGGCCATGGGCCTGGAAAACGCCGACCGCTTCCCGCATGGCCACGCCTATCCCCATACGCGCTGGAACAAGGCGTATTTCGACATCCCGTCCGACTACAAGGCCGACCGGATGGAGACCATTGTCTGCACCGCGATCGCCAACACGCCCTATGTGTTTGGCGAGATCCGCAACCCGACCCCACGCATGCAGCGCGCGCTGCTGTCCATCGTCGAGTCGCGCCTGCGCCGCGCCGATGCGCCGGCCGACCTGGTGCATCTCTTGATCAAGGCTTACCGCCAGCCGCATACGCCGGACATCGTGCCGGGGTTGCGCGCCGCCATCGCGGCCAACGCCCAATACGACGCCAATATCCAGGCGCATGCGGTGCTGGCCTACCTGGGCGACGCGCCGGCGGGGTTCGGGGTGATCGAGGCGCAGGGCTGAGTCCCGCCGTCGAACCCGCGCACCTTGTCCGATAAAATACCCATCTTCGTTCCACAGCCCAACCAGCCCATACCGCCATGACCTCCGCCCGCCAGTTCCAATTCAAATCCATCAACTACACGGCCCTAGCGGCCGGCCCGCGCGTCATCATCATGGGCGCGACCCATGGCAACGAGGTGTGCGGCACCAAGGCGATCCGGCGGATCATGGAGGAAATCGATAGCGGCGCATTGCACATCGCGGCCGGCAGCGTCACCTTCGTCCCGATCGTCAATCCGCTGGCCTACGCCCAGAACACCCGCAACGGCGACCGCAACCTGAACCGCGACCTGTTCCCCAAAGAGAAGCCGCTGGACTTCGAGGACCAGGTCGCCAACTGGCTGTGCCCCCTGCTCGGCCAGCACGACGTGCTGCTCGACCTGCACTCCTTCGCCGCCACCGGCGAGCCGTTCGTGATGGTCGGGCCGCTCGACAACGACGGCACGCTGCAGCCATTCCGCCACGCCGCGAAGGAACGCGCCTGGGCGCGCCGCCTGGGTGTGCGCCGCTTCGTCGACGGCTGGCTGGCCACCTATGGCGACGGCGTGCAGCGCCGCAGCCGCAGCGCCGACGAACTGGAAACCGTGCTGCGCTACGGCGTCGGCACCACCGAATACATGCGCAGCACTGGCGGTTTTGCTCTGACGCTTGAATGCGGCCAGCACGACGATCCGGCCGCGCCGGACGTTGCCTACCGCGCGATCATGAACACGCTGGCCCACCTGGGCCTGATCGCTGCCGCGGATCCGGAACCGGTCGCCTTCGACGAGATGGAAGCACTGTCGATGTTCGTGGTGCACGACAAGCTGCATGCGGACGACGCCTTCGTGCGTCCGTGGAAGAGCTTCGACCCGGTGAGCGAAGGCGAACTGCTCGGTCACCGTGCCGACGGCACGCCGGTGGTGGCCGAATTCGGTGGCCGCATCCTGTTCCCGGCCGCGAACGCCGCCGCCAATACCGAATGGTATTACCTGACCCGCCCCAACGCGACTTTCGGCCGCGAGTAAGCTCACCACCTTGAACCGCGCATTTCGGGCCGTCGCCAGCAAACATTTCTTGAATATCGTAAGATGACGATATTCGGATCGAAAGAACCCGATATAAGGAAATCCATGGACATCGACGCGATCCACAAGGCCCTGGCCAACCCGGTACGGCGCCAGATCCTGCAGTGGCTCAAGGAGCCGCAGCTGCACTTCATCGAGCAGGATCACCCGCTCGAGATGGGTGTGTGCTGCAAGCTGATCGACCAGAAAACCGGCCTGTCGCAATCGACGGTGTCGGCGCACCTGGCCACCCTGCAGCGCGCCGGGCTCGTGAGCACGCGCCGCGTCGGCCAATGGATTTTCTTCCAACGGAACGAGGAAGCCATCCATGCCTTCCTCGCACAACTGAACGACGGACTTTAGGAATACCCGATGACTACAATGTTTGACCCGATCAAGGTGGGCGCTCTCGAATGGCCGAACCGCATCGTCATGGCGCCGCTGACCCGCTCGCGCGCCGATGGCGGCGCACGCGTGCCGAATGCGCTGATGGCCGAATACTATGTGCAGCGTGCTTCGGCCGGGCTGATCCTGTCTGAAGCGACCTCGGTGACCCCAATGGGCGTGGGCTATGCCGATACCCCGGGCATCTGGTCCGACGAACAGGTCGAAGGCTGGAAGATCGTCACCGAAGCCGTGCACAAGGCCGGTGGCCGTATCTTCCTGCAGCTGTGGCACGTGGGCCGCATCTCGGATCCGTCCTTCCTCGACGGCGAGCTGCCGGTCGCGCCATCGGCGATCCAGCCCGATGGCCATGTGAGCCTGCTGCGTCCGAAGCGCCCCTTCGTCACCCCGCGCGCGCTCGAACTCGATGAAATTCCCGGCATCGTCGCCGCCTACCGCAAGGGCGCCGAGAACGCCAAGAAGGCCGGCTTCGACGGCGTCGAAGTCCATGGCGCCAACGGCTACCTGCTCGACCAGTTCCTGCAGGATTCCACCAACAAGCGCACCGACGCCTATGGCGGCCCGATCGAGAACCGCGCGCGCCTGATGCTCGAAGTGACCGACGCCTGCATCGACGTCTGGGGCGCCGACCGCGTCGGCGTGCACCTGGCGCCGGCCCGCGATTCGCACGATATGGGCGATTCGACCCCGGCCGAGACCTTCGGCTACGTGGCGCGCGAGCTGGGCAAGCGCAAGATCGCCTTCATCTTCACCCGCGAAGGGCAAGGTCCGGACGTGCTGGGCCCGATGATCAAGAAGGAATTCGGCGGCGTCTGGATCGCCAACCAGCAGCTCACCCGCGAAAAGGCCGCTGAGCTGATCGCCAGCGGCACCGCCGACGCGGTGTCGTGGGGCCAGCTGTTCATCGCCAACCCCGACCTGCCGAAGCGCCTGCAGCTGGGCGCGCCGCTCAACGAGCCGAACACCGATACCTTCTACCATCCGGGGCCGGTCGGCTACACCGACTATCCGGCACTGGACCAGGCTGCCTGATTTTTCGTTTTCGCCCCCGCTTCGCTGCCCTGTCGCCGGCGAAGCGGCGGCGCCTCTTTCGACGGGACCCTGGCGGTCCCGTTTTTCATGCGTATTGACGATGCTATCGAATCTGCATGCGCGAAGTACACATTCTCTCCTGCGGGTGTCCAGCGTGGAACGTTAGTGCTATTCTTGCGCGATTGACATTTCGCGCACCCAGATGCGCCCACCGAGAGAGAGGATATTCAGTGAACTTTCCTGCACACCGCACGATGGCCATCGCCATCGCTTCCGCCTTCGTCTTCGGCGGCGCCGTCCACGCCGCGCCGGCCCAGCAAGCCGCCCCGGTCCGCGCCGAAACCGCCTTCCTGTCGCAGGACGACGCGTTTGCCCGTTCCGCGCGCATCGCGAACGTGGACTATGTGCTGGACTTTACGCTGACCGGCAAGGAAACCTTCGCCGGCACTACGACCGTCACCTTCGACCTCAAGGACACGAATTCCGCCGTCACCCTCGACCTGAACAAGGCCAGCGTCAAGTCGGTGAGCGTCAACGGCAAGCCGGTCCAGGCGCGTTACAACGACTGGTTCATCACCATCGACCCGGCGCACCTGGCCAAGGGCCGCAACACCGTCACCGTCGCCTACGAGCGCCTGCACAGCACCAATGGCGAAGGCCTGCACCGCATGGTCGACCCGGCCGATGGCCGCGTGTATACCTACTCGCACTTCGAGCCGGTGGCCGCCCAGCAGATGTTCCCGCTGTTCGACCAGCCCGACCTGAAGGCCAGCTACACCGTCACCGTCACCGCGCCGAAGGACTGGCATGTGGTCACCACCACCCGCGAAACGAAGATCATTGATGCCGGCGCCAACCGCCGCTGGACCTTCAAGCAAACCCGCCGCCTGAGCCCCTACAACTTCTCGCTGCACGCCGGCCCCTACCAGGTCTGGGAAGACAATAGCGGCAAGTACCCGATGCGCCTGTTCGCGCGCCAGTCGCTGGCCAAACAGGTGGTTCCCGCCGACTGGTTCCGCCAGACCAAGGCCGGCATGACCTTCTTCGAAGAGTACTTCGGCATCCCCTACCAGTTCGAGAAATACGACCAGCTGATCGTGCCCGACTTCCTGTACGGCGCCATGGAAAACGCCGGCGCCATCACCTTCGCCGAAGCGCGCTACGGCGTGGCCAATATGACGGCCGACCAGAAGCAGTCGATGACCGAAGTGATCATGCACGAGATGGCCCACCAGTGGTTCGGCAACCTGGTGACCATGAAGTGGTGGAACGGCCTGTGGTTGAACGAAAGCTTCGCTTCCTTCATGGGCATCCTGGCCACCGCCGAATCGACCGAGTTCAAGGACTCGTGGCAGAAGTTCTACCAGACCGGCAAGCAGCGCGCCTATATCCAGGACCAGACCGCGAGCACCCACCCGATCGAGGTGCCGGTGCCGTCCTCGGCCAATGCCTTCGACAATATCGACGCCATCACGTATTCGAAAGGCGGCGCCGCGCTCAAGCAGCTGCGCCACCTGCTGGGCGAGGAAGTGTTCCGCAAGGGCGTGCACAACTACCTGGTCAAGTATTCGTGGCAGAACGCCACCCTCGATGACTTCATCAATACCCTGGCCAAGACCGCCGGCCGCGACCTGTCGGGCTGGACGAAAGAGTGGCTGTACCACGCCGGCGTGAACACGATCGCCGCCAACTACAGCTGCAGCAACGGCAAGATCAAGGACTTCAGCCTCACGCAAACCGCGCCGGGCAAGGACCTGCCGACGCTGCGCGAACAGCGCGTGCAGGTGGCGGCGTTCAAGATCGACGGCGGCAAGCTGTCCCTCATCAAGAACGTGCCGGTGACCTACAAGGGCGCCAAGACCGCGGTCAAGGACCTCGACGGCGCGGCCTGCCCGGACCTCGTCTACCCGAACTACCAGGACTGGGGCTATGCGAAAGTCCAGCTGGACGCCCGCTCCTTCGATACCGCGCGCACCAAATTGTCGCAGGTCGACGATCCGCTGCTGCGCGCCATGCTGTGGCAAAGCCTGTGGGACAGCGTGCGCGACGCCCAGCTGCCGCTGAACGACTTCATTACCGTGGCGCTGAACAATGCGCCGCAAGAGAAGGACTACACCCTGCTCGGCGACGTGCTGGGCAAGGTCGTCCAGTCGAAAGCCTACCTCGACGCCATGCGCCTCGACAATGCGTATGCGAAGCAGACCTATGCCGCACTCGAAAAGATGGCCTGGGACGGCGTGCTGGCGCACAAGGGCAACGCCGACGTCCAGCGCCGCTGGTTCAGTCTCTACGTGAGCGTAGCCTCCAGCCCGGAGGCGCTGGCGCGCCTGGCCGGCATCCTCGACGGCAAGATGGATGCCGCCGGCATGGAGCTCACCCAGGACCAGCGCTGGGCGCTCATCGCCCATCTCAACCGCTACAACTACGCCGGCGCCGACAGGCTGATCGCGGCGGAGAGCGCGAGCGACAAATCCGACGCCGGCCAGGTGGCGGCGGTGGCAGCCACTGCGTCGCGTCCGGATCCGAAGGTCAAGGCCGAGTGGGTCGGCAAGATCGAAGACCTCAAGACGCCGCTGCCATTCTCGCGCATCCGCACAGCGATGGGCAGCGTGTTCCCGGCCGAGCAGGGCCAGTTGAACGAGCTCGAGGCCGATGCGCGCCTGGCGCGCCTGCCGGCGATCGACAAGGCGGCCGGCCCGGTCTATATGCGCGCCTACGCCATCACCATGATCCCGACCGCCTGCACGCCGCAAAGCGTGCAGCGTTTGAGCCGCGCCGCCGATCAGATGAAAGACCTGTCGGCATTTACCCGCCGCTCGCTGCTCGACACCCTGCAGAATGAGCAGCGCTGCGTGGCGATCAAGGGTGCGATGACGGCGCCGAAGTAAGCGGTAGATGCGCGCGGACGCCGGCGTGATGCCGCGCCGCGCGCCGGGCTGGCCGCTCTTGGCCACGCTCGGCGCGCACCTGCTGCTCGCATCGTGGTGGCTCGATGCCACCGGCGTGCGGTCGTTGCCATCCATCGTGCCGGCGCTGCGTGAATTCCTCGTGGTGCCGGTGCTGGTGCCGCCGCCGGCCCCTGCATCCTCGCCACCCGTTCCAATTCCCCGTTCCACCCCTCGCTCGCCGGCACGCGCTCCTGTCGAAGCGCGGCCCATCACGCCCCCCGCCGTTGCCCCGATTGCGGAGTCTGTCGCTGAAACCTATCCCGATCCGCTGGCGCAGCCTTCGCCACAAGACGATGCCGCATACGAAGAAGCCACGCTGGCCGGCCGCGCCAGGCGTGCCGCCGGTAGCGTCGATCAAGACCTACGCAAGGGCAAGCTGGCCCCGCTCGAGCCGACCGACACGCCATGGAAGCGCTTTGCCAGCGCCGTCGAAGGCGCCCGCAAGGATACTTCGCGCACGCTGACCTCGGAAAGCTATACCTCGCCCGACGGCACCATCGTCTACCGCTTCCGCAAGAACGGCAAATATTACTGCCGCACCGGCGGCGGCGTGCGGCCGAGCATGTTCGGCGCCGAGGGCGGCGGCGCCGTCCTGTTCGACAAGCCCGGCGGCGGCGGCATCGCCGGTCTCGTGCCCTGCCCCTCCGGCGCCGAGTTCAAACGCGACTGAGCGTTGCCCGTCGCGCCCCCGGACGGAATGCACAGCTCCGCTACCCTGCGCCATGCGCCGTCGGCTCCGCACTCGGCCGGTGGATGTTCGCGCAGCAGCGCCCCCAGGTCCAGCGGCGCGCCCTCGCGCACCTTGACCCCGCGCGCGATCGGCACGCATAGCGCGTCATGCCACGCCGCCGCATGGCCTTCGGGCGTGGGCAGTGCGCCGCGCAAGCGGACGGCGGCCTCTTCGCATGCGGCGCCGCTGGCGAACTCGCCGCGCAGGCTGCTGCTCTCCAGCGTGACATCGAGGTTCTGTTGCAGGTACAGCAGCAGGATCATCGTGAACATATAGAATGACCAGGTTCGCGGCCCCGGCCGCGCTTGCAGAGGAAACACATTGGACTGGGATTATCCGCATCCGTTCATCCTGCCCGTCGTGCCGCAGGCCGGCGACATCGATGGCCTGAACCACACCAATAACGCCGTCTACGTGCGCTGGTGCGAACAGGCCGGCTGGGCCCACTCGGAAGGGCTAGGCCTGTCGCTGGACGACTACCGGCGCCTGGACCGCGCGATGGCGATCCGGCGCGGCGACTACGAATACCTGCTGCCCACCGTGCAAGGCCAGGCGCTGAGCCTGGCCACCTGGCTGGTCGGCGGCGACGGCAAGCTGACGATGGAGCGCCGCTTCCAGCTGGTGCGCGACAGCGATGGCGCCACCGTGCTGCGCGGGCGCTGGGAATTGGTCTGCATCGAGATCGGTAGCGGCCGGCCGCGCCGCATGCCGGCCGAATTCCTGGACATTTATATGCCCGTCGTGGTCGCACCAGACTGAACTTCGCCCCCGCGCGCATGGTTGCATTGCGCATGCTCAAGGACGAGTTTGATCGATCCGGCGTACCACCCGCTTGGGCGCGATCAGACTGGTTCCGTCACCCGATCCGACGAAGAGGATGCGATGCTCCGGATTCTGCCCAAGATCCCGATCGATATGCGCCTGATCCTGTTCTGGCTGCTGGCCTGCCCGCTGCTGGCGGGGCAATTGCTGGCTGGCTGCCGGCTGCGCGACGGCGGGCACGAAGAACTGGTGGTGCCCGAACTGGTGCGCACCCATCTCTATCTCGCGCCCAACGGGTCGGACAGCAATCCCGGCACCCGCGCCGAGCCCTTCCGCACCCTCGCGCGCGCGGCCCAGGTGGTCACGCCGGGCACCACCGTGCACGTGGCGCCCGGCATCTATTCGGGCGGCGTGCGCACCGTCACCAGCGGCACGCTCGAAGCGCGCATCATCTTCCAGAGCACCGAGCGCTGGGGCGCCAGGATCGTGCCGCCGCTCGACGCGCGCCAGAGCGCAGCCTGGGACAACCGCGGCAACTACGTCGACATCATCGGCTTCGAGGTCGACGGCACCCAGTACCAGAGCGGCATGAAATGGCTGAGCGGCATCTATAACGGCGGCTCGCACAACGGCGTGCACGGTAACCGCATCCACCACATCGGCAACGATGTGCCGTGCGAGCCCAAGGGCGGCTCCGGCATCGGCATCGACAGCTACTTCAAGGGCGTGGACGTGGTCGTGACGGGCAACCACGTGCACGACATCGGCCCACCGGGCTGCCGCTACATGCACGGCATCTACATCAGCACCACCGCCAGCGTGCGGGGCAACGTCGTCTACCGCGTGTCGGGCGCGGGCATCCATTTGTGGCACGACGCCAACCGCGTGACCGTGCGTGGCAATACCGTGGCGGCATCCGGCACCGGCATCGTGGTCGGCGGCGGCGACTTTTATCACAGCAAGGGGCCGAACGACCACACCCACGTCAGCAACAATATCGTGTACGACAACGGCAACGGCATCCTCGAACAAGGGGCGATCGGCCGCCACAACAGCTTCCGCAACAACCTCGTGTACCAGAATGCCGGCGACGACTGGAAGCTGTCGCCCGGCCGCGAGCATACGGGCAGCATCAGCGCGCCGCCCCAGTTCGTCGAGTACAGCGCCAGCGGCACGCCGGACTTCCGCCTGCGCCGCGGCTCGCCGGCGATCGGGCAAGGCTTGCAGTCCGACTCGGCGCCGCCCGGCAGCGGCAATACCGGGGCCCGGCCGATGCGCAAGGCCGACATCGGGGCCCTGCCGTCGGCGCCGCCGTCATAGTGACGTTGCGGCGGCGCCGCTGCGTCGTCATGGCGCTTACAGGATTTCGCGCACCCGCTCGAACGGCCGGCACAGGCGCACGCCTTTCGGCGTGACCACGAAAGGCCGCTCGATCAGGATCGGATGCGCGGCCATCGCATCGAGCAGGGTCGCATCGTCTACGTCGGGCCGGTCGAGGCCAAGCTCGGCGTACAGGGCTTCCTTGCGGCGCACGGCGTCGCGCGGCTGCAGGCCGGCGCCCGCGATCAGGCGCGCCAGTTGCTCGCGGCTTGGCGGCGTGGCCAGGTACTCGATCACCCGCGGTTCATGGCCGGCCTCGCGGATGGCGGCCAGGGTATTGCGCGAGGTCCCGCAGCGCGGGTTGTGGTAAATCGTGATATCCATTGTCATTACGCGTCGTATCGGATTGTTATTGGCTTGTCGTTCAGACAGCGGCATGATAACCACAGTGCATACCCGGCACCAGCATTTTTGCTTGTCCCCCCTCCCCGCTCCGGCTAGAATCCCACGCTTGATTTTCTAGAGCGTAATGGAATTTGCATAGCCACATGTCATTACGCCGCAACGGAGACCGGATGGACGATTACCTGCAGCGCCCCGAAGCATTGCCTACCCTGCGCCAGCGCACCGCGCTGCGCGTGCTGCAGCTATTCGGCTGGAAGGTCTACTTCAAACCGCTGCCTGGTCCCCACGGGATCGCGGTCATCTACCCGCATACCTCGAACTGGGACTTCCCCATTGGCATGGTCGCCAAATGGGCGCTGGATACCCCGTTCCGCTGGCTGGCCAAGGATACGCTGTTCCGCGGCACGATGGGCCGCCTGATGCGCTACTGGGGTGGGATCGCCGTCGATCGCCGCGCGCCGATGGGCGCCACGCGCCAGCTGGCGCAGCAGATACTGAAGCAAGACTGGTGCTGGGTCGGCATCACGCCGGAAGGCACGCGCGGCTATCGGCCCCACTGGAAGAGCGGCTTTTATCACCTGGCGCAAACCGCCAACGTGCCGATGCTGCTGGTCAGCTTCGACTACAAGAAGAAAGAGCTGCGCATGACCGAAACGCTGCTGCCATCCGGTGACATCGAGCGCGACATGGACACCATCCGCGCCGTCTACCGGGACGTCACCGCCCTCTACCCCGAAAACGCGGCGCCGATCGTGCTTGCCTCGAAGGACGACAAGGACGCCGAGCGCAAGCGCGCCTGACGTTTTTCTCTTTCTAGACGGCCGGCTGCGGCCGGCCCGCCGCACTCGACCCCGCCAGCCGGTCCCAGGCATTCGCCGCGCTCAGGAATACCTCCCCGCTGAGCTGGCCAAGCAGATCGCTGTCGCGCAGCCGGTCCATCACCGGCCCCTTCACTTCGGCCAGGTGCAGGGTCACGCCGCGCTGGCTCAGCGACGCATTCAATTCCCCCAGGCCGAACAGGGCCGAGGTGTCGATCGCATTCACCGCCGACAGCACCAGCACCAGGTGGGAGGTCGAGGCATGTTCCGCCAATTCCTCGTCGATGCGCTCGTTCACCGCATCGACGTTCCCGAAGAATAGCCCGGCGTCGACCCGCAACATCAACAGTCCCGGCGTGGTCTCGGCCGAATAGCGGTCGACGTTGCGGAAGTGTTCGGTGCCGTGGATGCGGCCCAGCACCGCGATGTGCGGCCGGCTGGCGCGCCAGATCAGCGCGCCCATCGACAGCGCCACGCCCACCAGCACGCCCGCCTCCACCCCCAGCACCAGCACGCCGCCGGCGGTCGCCAGCAGCGCCAGCGCGTCGGCGCGGTCGTAGCGCCAGGCGGTGCGCAGGGTCGACCAGTCGAGCATGCCCAGCACCGCCACGATGATGGTCGCGGCCAGCGTCGGCAGCGGCAGCAGGGCCAGCCAGCCGGTGGGCGCCACCAGCGCCAGGGCCAAGAGGCCCGCCGTGATCATGCTCGCCAGCTGGGTGTTGGCGCCGGCCGCGAAATTGACCGCCGAGCGCGAAATGCTGCCGGTGACCGGAAAGCCGCCGGAGAGGGCGCTGCCGACATTGGCCGCGCCCAGGCCGACCAGCTCGCGGTTGCTGACCAGCTTCTCGCCGCCGCGCTTGAGCGCCAGCGCCTGGGAGCCTGACATACTGATCAAGAACACCATGAAACCGATCAGCAGCGCCGGCTGCAGCAAGGCCTGCCAGTGGCCGCTCGAGGTGGCCAGGTTCAGGCCCGGCAAGCCGGCCGGCACCGCACCGGTGGTGGCCACGCCCAGGCGGTCCAGGGCAAGCAAGGGCACCAGCGCGGTCGCGCCCAGCACGACGAACATCGGCGCCAGCTTGGCCGCGATGTCGGCCACGACGGGTTTGACGCGCAAGCAGCGCAACAGCGGCGACAGCCATTCGCGCGCCATGACCAGCAAGGCCAGGGAGCCGACGCCCAGCGCGATGCTTGGCCAGTGCGGTGTTGCGTCCAGCGAGATCGGGCCGCCGACCAGAGTGCGCAGCTGGCCCCAGGCGATGACGACCGCCGAGCCGATGGTAAAGCCGCTCATCACCGGGCGCGAGAAGAAATTGGCGAGAAAGCCGATGCGCAGCAGGCCGCAGGCCAGCAGGACCAGGCCCGACATCAGCGCCAGCTGGGCCGCCAGCACGCCATACAGGCCGGTGCCGGGCGTGGCCAGCGGCGCCAGCGTGGACGCCGTCATCAGCGACACGATGGCCATCGGCCCCACCGACTGGGTGCTGCTGGTGCCGAACAGCGCGTACAGCAGCGGCGGGAAGATACTGGCATAGATCCCGACCACCGGTGGCAGACCGGCCACCAGCGCATAGGCCATGCCCTGCGGGATCATCATCATCGCCACCACGATGCCGGCGCTGATGTCGCCCGGCAGCGCGGCGCGGCGGTATTCGCGCAGCCACTGAAGCATGGATTACCCTGGGAGGTCTTGCCTGTTTGAAAGGCCGCTAGCGTAGCATAAATACCGCATATCGATATTCGGTTTTCGATCGCGCGATTGCGGCGCCTTAGCCAGGGCCGCCAACAGCCGCTCAGGACATCGCCAGCTCGACACAGTTGCGTCCGGCCCGCTTGGCGCGCGCCAGTGCGGCATTGGCCCGCACCGCAAGCGAGTCGCCGCTCTCGCTCTCACCCAACTGGGCCACGCCCAGGCTGATGGTCACGTGGTCGCAGCCCGGGATCTCGACCTGCTCGATCGCGGCGCGCAGCTTCTCGGCCATCCTGAGGCCGTCGATCGCGCTGGTATGCGGGGCGATCACCAGGAATTCCTCGCCGCCCGAGCGCACCAGCACATCGCTCGCGCGCAGCAGCGCGCGCACGGTACTGGCCACGGTGCGCAGCACGATGTCGCCAACCGGGTGGCCGAAGCTGTCGTTGACCTGGCTGAAGCGGTCGATGTCGAAGCTCACCAGCGCCAGCGGCAGGCGGTAGCGGCGGGCGCGCTTGATCTCCTGCTCGAGCAGGTGTTCGCCGTGGCGGCGGTTGGCGACCTCGGTCAGGGCGTCGGTGGTGGCCAGGTGGGTCACGCGCGCCAGCAAGACCTCGTTTTCGCGCGTGACCTCGGCCATGCGCTGGCCGTGCGAGGCCAGCTGGGCCAGGTCGTCCAGCGCCTGCAACTGCGCGCGCGAGAAGGCGCGCGCATGGTCGAACATCAGGCATAGCGAGCCGCGCGGGCCGCCCGGTCCCTGGCCCGGGATCGGCACGCCGACCACCATGCGCACGCCGAAGCGCTCCAGGCTGGCCGCCAGTTCGGGCTCGCCCGCCTTCTCCGGCGCGTCGAGCAGGGTGAATTCGCCGCTGGCGGCGGCCAGCAGGCCGGGGAAGGCGTGGCGCAGCGGCGACTGCAGCAGGCGGCCCTCGACCTCGAGCAGCGCCATCAGGTGCAGGCCGGCCACGCCCTGCTCGGCTTCCAGGTGCAGGTCGCCGTCGCGGTGCTGGAACAGCGCGGCATGCGCCAGACCCGGCCAATCCATGACGGCCGCGCACAGGCGCTCGGCAAAGCGCACGCTGTCGTCGGCGTCACCCAGCGCCTGCTGGCTGGCGCCGCGCAGCGCCAGCAGCACTTGCAGCTCCTGCTCGGCGGCGCCCGGGGCCCACGGCCGCGCGAAGCCGGCGCGCAGGCGCGCGTCGAGCAGCGCGCGGGTCTGCTGCGCGCGCAGCGGGCCGATGGCATAGTCGATCGGGCCGAAGGCCATCAGCGCCGGCAACCAGCGCGCATTGGTGAAGGGACACAGCACCAGGGTCGGCTTGCCGGCCCGTTCGGCCACCAGGGCGCCCAGGGCCGCCAGGTCGATCCCCAGCTCGCAGCGTTCGAGGTCCAGCACCACGAGGTCGGCCGGCTCGCGCGCCAGCAGGCTGCGCGCCTGATCGGCGCCGGAGGCAACCCGCAACTGCGCGAACACGCCGGCGCAGGCGCTCTGGAAATCGGCGCGGCGCTGGCCCACCGGGTTCACGAACAGGCAGCTGTAGTCGATGTTCACTTCGTCCGCGTGCGCGCCCTCTTCTGCCATCCTCATTCTCCAAAACGTTTCCAGGCATTACCGATTCGCCATGTTTGCCTCGCGAGTGTGCCATAACCTCGGCACTGTGTGTGGAACCGCACCGTCGCGCCGGACCGTGCGTCCAATACTCTCCAGATCGAATGCATATTCACGGGAGAAGCACGATGGGACAGCAGGACGATGTGGCGAACAAGCAGAAGGCCATCCAGAACCGCCAGGACCAGATCGATGGCAGCATGCAGAAGGCGAAGGGTGACGACAAGGCCGCCGTGCAGACCGGCGTCCGGCAGCCGGAAACGCCGATGCCCGGCCAGCACCTGGCCAAGCCCGGCATCGAGGCGCAGATGGAGCTCAAGCCGAAATTCATGGCCGAGGGCTACAAGGGCAGCGGCAAGCTGGAAGGCATGAGCGCCATCGTGACCGGCGGCGACTCCGGCATCGGCCGCGCGGTCGCGGTGCTGTTCGCGCGCGAAGGCGCGGACGTGGCCGTGATGTACCTGAACGAACACGAGGACGCCGAGGAAACCAGACGCTGCATCGAGGCCGAAGGTCGCCGCTGCATCACCATCCCGGGCGACGTCAAGGACGCCGCCTTCTGCAACCAGGCGGTGGAAAAAGTCGTCGCCGAATTCGGCCGCCTGGACGTGCTGGTGAATAACGCCGCCTTCCAGGAACATGCGAACTCGCTGCTCGACATCACCGACGAGCGCCTGGACGAAACCTTCCGCACCAATATCTACGGTTACTTCCACATGGCGCGCGCCGCCCTGCCCCATCTGAAGCGCGGCGCCGCGATCATCAACACGGGCTCAGTGACCGGCCTGCAGGGCTCGAAAAAGCTGCTCGACTACTCGGCCACCAAGGGTGCGATCCACGCCTTCACGATGTCGCTCGCCTCGAGCCTGATCGAACAGGGCATCCGCGTCAATGCGGTGGCCCCGGGCCCGGTCTGGACCCCGCTGAATCCGGCCGACCAGCCGCCCGAGCAGCTGAAGGAATTCGGCGCCGCCACTGACTACAAGCGCCCGGCCCAGCCAGAAGAACTGTCGCCGGCCTATGTGTTCCTGGCCTCGCCCGTGTGCTCGGGCTACATCACCGGCATCGTGCTGCCGATTACCGGTTCGGTCGGCTGACAGGCCGGTCTGCGAATAACGAGGAGAGCATCCATGCGCAGCATGTGGAAGGGGGCGATCAGTTTCGGGCTGGTCCACATCCCGGTCGATATGTACACCGCGGTCGAGAGCAAGGGGCTGGACCTGACCATGCTCGACCGCCGCGACTTTTCGCCGGTCGGTTTCAAGCGCTACAACAAGGGCAATGGCAAGGAGGTGGCGTGGGACGACATCGTCAAGGGCTACGAGTATGAAGATGGCGAGTACGTGGTGCTGTCCGACGAAGACCTGCGCCGCGCCAACCCGGAGGCGACACAGACCATCGACATCCAGGCCTTTGTCGACGCCGAGGACGTCCCGCTGATCTACTACGACCAGCCCTACTACCTCGCGCCCGGCAAGGGCGGCGCCAAGGTGTACGCCCTGCTGCGCGAGACCCTGCGCGAGGCCGGCAAGATCGGCATCGCGCGCGTCGTCATCCGCGTCAAGCAGCACCTGGCGGCGCTGGTATGCGTGGGCGACACCATCGTGCTCAATACCCTGCGCTATCCGGACGAGATGCGCGACGCGGGCGAACTCAAGATCCCGTCGCCCGATTCAAAGACGGCCGCCGTCACCGTCAAGGAACTCAAGATGGCGATGGCGCTGGTCGAGGGCATGAGCGAGGACTGGGAACCGAAGCAGTATCACGACACCTATCGCGAGGACGTGCTGGCCCTGGTCAAGAAAAAGATCAAGGCCAAGCAGACCAAGACCATCACCCAGCCCGAGCCCGAGAAGGAAAAACGTACCAGCGGCAAGGTCATCGACCTGGTCGCCCTGCTCCAGGCCAGCCTGGGCAAGAAGCCGGCCAAGGCCGCGCTGGCGGCGCTGGAAGATGACGACGACGATGACGACGATCCGCCACCACGCAAGTCGAACAAGCCGGCCGACGACGACGACGACGACACCCCCGCGCCGCGCGCGCGCAAGACGTCCGGCGCGGGCAGCCGCTCCGGAGCCACCGCCGCCAAGCCGGCCGCAAAGAAAGCCGTGTCCAAAAAGGCAGCCGCAAAGGCCCCGGCCAAGGCGCCGGCACGCAAGAAGGCGGCGTGAGGATGGGGGAACTGATCGACCTCCTCCAATGGCCGGCCATGGTGGTCAGCCTCTACGCCGCCTTCCTGATCGGCTCCAAGCGCGCCGAACGCCGTGTCTTCGGATTCTGGATGTTCATTCTCAGTAACCTGATGTGGATCGTCTGGGGCTGGCACGACGAAGCCTGGGCCCTGATCACCCTGCAGTTTGCGCTGATGGCGATGAATATCCGGGGCATCTTCAAGAACGGTCACTGAGTGCAAGGAGGCGGCCGCACCGCCTTCTTGCATCTCTTTCTTTCGAGGTATTGTAAAAAACTATCTTAATAATTAAAGCAATTATCTTTCCCTAAATCGAATTGCTCATTAGAATCTATCTCATTGAAATTCAATGCAATGAGGAGATCACGAATGAGCCAACCCCGCCTGACCACCGCCTCCGGCATCCCGCTCGCCGACAACCAGAATTCGCTGAGCGCCGGCCCGCGCGGCCCGCTGCTGCTGCAGGATTTCCAGCTGATCGAAAAGCTGCAGCACTTCAACCGCGAGCGCATTCCTGAACGCGTCGTCCACGCCAAGGGCTCGGGCGCCTATGGAACCTTCACCGTCACCCATGACATCAGCAAGCTGACCAAAGCCAGGCTGTTCGCCCACGTCGGCAAAGAGACCCCGGTGTTCCTGCGCTTCTCGACCGTTGGCGGTGAAAAGGGCAGCGCCGATACCGAACGCGATCCGCGCGGCTTCGCCCTGCGTTTCTATACCGAAGAAGGCAACTGGGACCTGGTCGGCAACAACACGCCGGTGTTCTTCATCAAGGACCCGATCAACTTCCCGGATTTCATCCACACCCAGAAGCGCGATCCGCAGACCAACCTCAAGTCGGCCAATATGATGTTCGACTTCTGGAGCAATGCGCCGGAAAGCCTGCACCAGGTAACGATCCTGTTCTCGGACCGCGGCACCCCGGACGGCTACCGCCACATGGACGGTTTCGGCAGCCACACCTATAGCCTGATCGACGAACAGGGCCAGCGCGTCTACGTGAAATGGCACTTCAAGACCCGCCAGGGCATCAAGAACCTGAGCTCGGCCGACGCTACCCGCATCGCCGGCAGCGACCCGGATCACGCCCAGCGCGACCTGTTCAATGCGATCGCCGCCAATGACTTCCCGCAGTGGGACGTGCAGGTGCAGGTCGCCACCGTCCAGGAACTGGAAGCCTGGAGCGCACGCACCGGCTGGAATCCGTTCGACCTGACCAAGGTCTGGCCGCATGGCGACTTCCCCGTGCAACCGGTCGGCGTGCTGGAACTGAACCGCAACCCGCAGAACTACCACGCCGAAGTCGAGCAGGCCGCGTTCTCACCGGCCAATGTGGTGCCGGGCCTGGGCTACTCGCCCGACAAGATGCTGCAGGGCCGCCTGTTCGGCTACCACGACGCCCAGCTGTACCGCGTCGGCACCAACCACCAGCACCTGCCGGTGAACGCACCGCGCTGCCAGGTCCACAACCACCAGCGTGATGGATCGATGGCCATCGCCAACGGCGGTTCGGCGCGCAACTACCACACGCTCAATAGCGTGGGCGCCGGCGCCACCGGCATGGGCCACGGCGAGCGCGAGCTCGCCCTGGAAGGCGATGCCGGCCGCTTCGACTTCCGCGGCCAGGAAGACGATTACACACAGGCCGGCAACCTGTTCCGCCTGATGGACGCCCAGGCGCGCCAGAACCTGTGCGACAACCTGGCCGGCCCGCTGAGCCAGGTGGATGAAGACATCCTGCAGCGCCAGCTGCGCCACTTCGACCAGGCCGATCCAGCCTACGGCGGTGGCGTGCGGGCTTCGCTCAAGGCATTGGGCCGCAACGTCGACTGATCCAGTAGCTCCCCTGCCTCTTGCCGCCACCCGGGACAGCCGTTCCGCGTGGCGGCTTGCTGTGTCGCGCGACATGCGCATTCCCGTCCGGGCCCGGCTCGGCGATACTCCGGAGCAACGCCGTCAATGCGGCCAACCCAACCGGATCCCCGCATGCTCGCAATAACCGCCCCACGACAACCCCTGCTGCTCGCCGCCAGCCTGGTACTGGCCGGCGCCATCGCCCTGACGATCCACGTGGCGATGCTCGCCGCGGGCATCCCCTTCCCGCTGTCCCAGCCGCCGGCCTGGGCGCGCTGGCTCAACCTGTCGCTCGCGATCGGCGCGGTGTTCGTCGTCCTGCGGCTGGCCGGGCCGGACTTCGCGCGGCGCGGCTTCCAGGCGCGCACACTCATCGTCTTCGCCCTGCTGCTCACCATCCGCGAAACGGCGCGCGCCGGCATCATGAGCGGCGTGGTGACGACCGGCTGGGCCTACTCGGCGATCGGGCTGATCGAGCCGGTGGCAAAGGTCCTGATCCAGTCCGTGCTGTGCGTTGCCGCCGTGCGCTGGGTACGCGGCGGCGTGTCGCTGGTCGTCGTCGCACTGGCGACGGCGGCGCTATGCATGGGAGGCCAGG
This sequence comes from Massilia sp. CFBP9012, assembly GCF_034045115.1. Taxonomy (NCBI): domain Bacteria; kingdom Pseudomonadati; phylum Pseudomonadota; class Betaproteobacteria; order Burkholderiales; family Oxalobacteraceae; genus Massilia; species Massilia sp. CFBP9012. The sequence continues at coordinate 81,251 of NZ_JAXCWM010000012.1, forward strand.
CGCTGGCCGGCATGGCGCTGGCGCCGCTCATGGAACAGTTCGCGTCGTTCGCCCGTCCTGCCCAATACGTTTTCCCCTATCCCTTCCACGTCACGCTGGCGGCCTATCTCACCATGCTCGAGCCGGTGATCGGCGCGACGCTGGTGCTCGCCCTGGTATGGCAGCGCTTGCCCGGAACGAAGATCGCCCGTCTGCTGACGGCCGCGCTGCTGGTCGCACTGCTCAAGGGGATCGTGGGTGTCACTTTCGTGTTCAGCTTTTTCATGAAGCAGCCGCCGCTCGAGGGGATGCTCAGCTACAGCCAGTTCCTGTTTGAATTCCTCGCCCTCGGCTTCCTGGCCGCACTCGCCTGGGACGCCTTCGGGCCAGCGGTCAAGGCACAAACCCGAGCGCCTTCATCGCTTTCGTGAGCGTCCTGGCCGCCCCGGCATAGCCGTCCCACGGCGCATTGCCCTCGTCCAGCCGCGTGTGCACATTGGCCACCGTCCACTGCGTGCTCGACTTCAGGCCAGCCAGTTCGTCCCAGCGCAACGGCACCGAAATCCCGAGTCCGGGCCGCACCCGCGCCGACCAGGCGGCGACGGTGGTCGCGCCCTGTCCGTTGCGCAGGTAGTCGATGAAGATCTTGCCGACCCGGTTCTTCGGGCCGCTCTTGAAGGCGAAGCGGTCGGGCAAGGTATCGGCCATATGCCGCACGATCGCCTGCGAGAACGCCTTCACCGTATCCCAGTCATGATTACCCTTGATCGGCACCACCACGTGCAGGCCCTTGCCGCCGCTGGTCTTCAGAAAAGCAGGCAAGCCCAGTTCATCGAGGAAGGCATGCATCAGCTGGGCCGCTTCCTGCATCGCCGGCCACTCCACGCCCTCGCCCGGGTCGAGGTCGAACACCATGCGGTTCGGCTTCCGGTAAGTGCCCTTGAGCGCGTTTTGCGTGTGGATCTCGACCACGTTCCACTGCGCCGACGACAGGATGCCCTCTACTTTCGCCACTTCCAGCATCGGCGGATGGTCGGGGTCGAGCGCCGCATCCAGCTGGCGCAGGCCCGGCATCTTGCGCACATCGGCATGCTTCTGGAAGAACAGCTCCCCGCCCACGCCCTCGGGTGCGCGCACCAGCGACACCGGACGGCCCTTCAGGTGTTCCATCATCAGTTCGCCGACCAGCGCGTAATAGCGGATCAGGTCGAGCTTGGTCGCGCCGCTCTCCTTGTCGATCACGCGGTCGCCGTTCGTGATCTTCATCAATGCCGGCAGCTTGGCCGGCGCCGCAACAGGATCCTCATTGTCCTTTGGCGTCGCTTCGGTCATGTGCTGTGCCTTTTCACGTGTGATGCCCTTGGCTGGCTTGTCTTCGCGCAGGCCCTGGAACACAGGATGACGTACGGCGCCGGCGCTCGTCCATTCCGAGAAGCTGACCTCGGCCACCAGCACCGGCTTGACCCAATGGTGCTTGCGGCCGGGGACGGCGCGCGGCGGGAACGGACTCTCGTCGCTGCGCAGCTTTTCCAGCCGCCTGGCGATCGAGGCCAGCGAGGAATGGTTGAAGCCCGAGCCGACGTTGCCCGCGTAGCGCAGCACGCCCTCCTCATCATACGTCCCGAGCAGCAGCGCGCCGATGCCGGTGCGCGAACCCTTGGGATCGGTGAAGCCGCCGATCACGAATTCCTGGCGCAGCCCGCACTTGAGCTTGATCCAGTCGGGCGAGCGCCGCGACACATAGCGCGCGTCGCGGCGCTTGCCGATCACGCCTTCCAGGCCGATCTTGCAGGCGGCAATCACGAGTTCGTCGGGCTTGTCGCCGAATTCCGCAGAGAAGCGCACCTTGTCCGACTTCTTTTTCGCGAGCAGTTTTTCGAGCAAGCCGCGCCGGTCGACCAGCGGCAGCTCGCGCAAGTCGTGGCCGTCGAAGTACGGAACGTCGAACAGGAAGAATTCGATGTGTTCGGCTTGCTTGCCGTCGAAAGCCTGCTGCAGCTTGCCGAAATCGGGCTTGCCGCTTTCGTCGTGGACCACGATCTCGCCGTCATACCAGCCATCGGGCAGCTTCATGCGCTCCAGCTCGGCCTTGAGCGGCAACAGCTTGTCGGTCCAGTCGTTGGCATTGCGCGTGATCAGGCGTACCGCGCCGTCCTCGATGCGCGCCAGCATGCGGTAGCCGTCGAACTTGACCTCGAACACCCAGTTCTCCGGATCGGGCGGCGGCGCGTCCACCAGCGTGGCCAGCTCGGGAGAAAATTTCTCGGGCAAGGCGACCTTGCCGGCTGCCGGCGCCGCCTTTTTCGCCGCCGCCCGTTTTTTCGGCGCCGGCGCCTTTTTCTCGTCTTCGCGCAGCGCTTCCACCTTGCGCTGCACCCGTTCGGGCATCGGCAAGCTCTTGACGCTGTCCGGCATCTCGTCCACCAGCGAGAACTCCTCGGACGAGCGCGCGTATTCGTCCTTCTCCTTGATCAGAAGCCACGGTTCCTGCTTCTCGTTGCCGCGGCCCTTCATGCGCACCAGCGTCCAGCGGCCGCGCATCTTGTGGCCATGCATCTCGAACTTGATGCTGCCCTTGGCGAAGCCCTTGTGCGGGTCTTCCAGCGGTTCCCAGGTGCCCTTGTCCCAGATGATGACTTTGCCGGCGCCATATTGCTTGGCCGGAATCGTTCCTTCGAAATCGGAGTACGAGATCGGGTGGTCCTCGACGTGCACCGCCATGCGCTTGTCGTGGGTGTCGTAGCTGGGGCCTTTGGGCACCGCCCAGCTCTTCATCGTGCCATCCAGCTCGAGCCGAAAATCGTAATGCAGGCGGCTGGCCCAGTGCTTCTGGATGACGAAGGTCAATTCGTCCAAGCCGGGAGTGCCGCCCTCGGCTGGTTCGGACGTGATCGTGAAATTGCGCTTGGCTTTATAGACTTTCAGTGCGTCGGGCATGGTGCTGCTCCAGGACCTATTGATCACAGCCTATTCCGGCATACCGTCGAGGACTGTACGGCAGCGAACGCTGACCGAACCGTTACGATAAATGTAAGTGGATGTAAATCCGGTCAACTGGACCGTAACGGGCCCCGTTATCTGCTCAGTGACACGGGGAATACAACTCCACGGAGCCCCACACGAGAGCAACCGAGTTTCAAACCACTTTAAAGGAATGACACCATGAGCAAAATCGCCGCTACCCTGATCGCTGGTCTGTTCGCTACTTCCGTGTTCGCCCAGACGCCTGCCGCCACCACCGCTACCCATGCCGAAGCGCAGGCCCACAAAGATGCAGCCAAGGCCGACGCCAAGCATGCGAAAGAAGTCGCCAAGGCCGACGAGAAGGTAGAGAAGGCCAACGCAGAAGCGAAGGCCGACGTGGCCAAGGCCGAAGCGAAAGCATCCGAGAAAAAAGCTGAAGCCAAGGCCGACCAGGTCGAAGCGAAGGCCGACGGCGTCGCCCGCTCGCAGTAATCCCCACGGCTCAGAACCCTCACCAGAAGCCGGCTCGAGCCCCACCATATCGCGGCGTCCCCACGCCGCTCCCATGCAAAAGACAGGTCTTCCTGTCTTTTGCCATGCCTGCTCTACAATAAGCTTTCGCTCTCTCTTTAGCCTTCTATTTCCTGCAGCGTAAAGGACATCATGGACCGTATCGTCTTTCTCGACCGCGACAGCCTGCAAGCCAATGTGCGCGTGCCCGGCTTTGCGCATACCTGGCAGGATCACGCGGGCACCAGCCCGGACGAGGTCGTGGAACGCCTGGCCGGGGCCACCGTCGCCATCACCAACAAGGTGCCGCTGCGCGCGGGCGCGATCGCGCAACTGCCCGACCTGAAGATGGTCGCCATCGCGGCTACCGGCCTTGATAATGTCGACCTGGCCGCCTGCCGCGAGCGCGGCATCGTGGTCTCGAACATCCGCGACTATTCGCTGGTCTCGGTGCCGGAACACTGCTTCACCCTGATGCTGGCGCTGCGCCGCAACCTGCGCGCCTACACCCTCGATGTCGAGGCGGGCAAATGGGAAACGTCCAGCCGCTTCTGCCTGCTCGACCACCCGATCGGCGACCTGGCCGGCAGCCGCCTGGGCATCGTCGGCTACGGCGCGCTCGGTAAGCGGGTCGCCGGCATCGCGCGCGCCTTCGGCATGCGGGTGGCCGCCACCTCGCGTTCGGCGATCCAGGACCCGGACGTCACCGAACTGGGGCTGGACGAACTGCTGTCCACCTCGGACATCGTCAGCCTGCACCTGCCGCTCACCGAACAGACCCGCGACCTGATCGGCCGGCGCGAGCTGGGCCTGATGAAGCCGGGCGCGCTGCTGATCAACACCGCGCGCGGCGGCCTGGTCGACGAAGCGGCGCTGGCCGAGGTGCTGATGGAAGGCCGCATCGGCGCCGGCTTCGACGTCCTCTCCAAGGAACCGCCGTCGTCCGGCAACCCCCTGCTCGGCCTGCGCCTGCCAAACTTCATCCTGACCCCGCACGTGGCCTGGGCCAGTTTTGGCGCCATGCAGACGCTGGCCGACATGCTGGTCGATAATATCGAGGCCTGGCGCGCGGGAGCCCCGCGCAACGTGGTATGAACGCAACCTAAGCGTGCTAATCACAACCTCTCGGCGTCCCTTCCACAGATGAATGTTCAGGCAGCGAAAGATGGCCGTAGCGAATAGGTGTTTGGCGTTGGCATCAATCTATACATCAATACGGCTATTACTGTAGTGCCAAAACATCGTCGCGAATGCCCGCTATCGACCCAAAGCAGCCGTTCAACTGCCACGGATGTCGATACGGGCTTAACGCCCCACTAGCTTCATTCCTCCTTCACCATATCGGGCCCCATACACTGGCAGGCTGGCGAGGATCGCGCCGATCTCGTTCAAATCGTCTGCCGTCATTTGCATGTGGACGGCGCCCGCATTTTCCTCAATTGGTGGTCCCGGGAATAGGAACAATCCAGGGCCCCTGTGCCAGAAGCCACGCCAGCGCGACCTGGGCGGGTGTTGCGCCCCGCCGATGCGCAATCGCACCGACGGCGGGGACCAGCCGCTGGTTGCCGATACGGGCGTCACCCTGAAACCTGGGCCCGGCTTGCGCCGGTTGATCAATAACTGCCGCTCCGATCCCAGAACGCGCAGTGGTGGGTATCGGCGAATTGGCCAGAGATTACCCGTGCATGTGGCAGCACAAAGGTCATGACGTTGTCTTTCGCCGGATCGAATCGCGGCCAGTTGCCAGCGCTGCCAGGCAAGCTCGCGAGGTTCGCAAAGTAGTCGACCATTTCGTCAGAAAGCTTCTCCTGCAACGGGTTCAACAGCACCTGTGCATCGCCGCCGCCCCGAAATCCCGGAAAGACGTAGGCAAGTTCATAGGTATGCGCTGCCATCAGCGGAAAAGTCGTTGCACCGACATAAGAAGGCGCAGTTCGGTCGCTGAACTCGTAGGCGTAGACGGGCATCTTGTCTGCCAGTGCCCGGCTCATCGCCCGCCCCGCGCAAGCGAACATGCTGTCGGTTGCAGAAGCGGCAAACGCCTCGCTTGGGCTGTTGTAGTTCGCCAGCGGATATTCGCGCATCACCTTCAGTGCGAGCGCCGCCCCATACTGGCGTTCGAGCCACACGGGATATTCTCCATCCGTCAGTGCTTTTCCAGTGAGCAGCTCCGGCAGCGCGACGAAAAAGGTGCCTTCGTCGCGGGTGCTGCCATTCACCAGCGTGACGCGGTTGACCCTCCCAGTACGATAGGCGTCAGAAGGATGAACTGGCAGCACCTTGCCGTCGATGACGAACTCGTTGAGTGCATAGGGCTGCTGGGCGTCAAGAATGCGCTTGGTCGGCAGGGCGCGCATGCACGCAGCGCCGCCCCGCTCGCATCCCACCGCCTTGGCAAATCCGATGCCGATTTCCCGCGCAACATCCAGGGGACGCGGCGCGCCGAAGGTCGGATGCCTGGCCATGATGCCTCCACCGCTCATGGCGACGACGTGGTGGAACAGACCGGCCGACTTTGGCGCGGCGATATGGGCCATGACGCTGTTGCCTCCGGAGGACTCGCCGGCAATGGTGACGTTTGCTGGATCGCCGCCAAAGGCGCTAATGTTGCGCTGTACCCAGCGCAGCGCCGTCTGCTGATCCAGCAATCCATAATTGGCAAAATCGTGACCCTCGCCATCGAGCGCGGGATGCGCGAGGAAGCCGAAGACACCCAGGCGGTAGTTCAGAGTAACGACAACGGCCTTTCCCCGGGTTGCCAGCTTGCCGGGATCGTAGTCGCCACCTTGGCCGACCTGTAGCGCGCCGCCGTGTATCCAGACGAAGACAGGCAGCTTCTGGCCACTGCGCGCAGCGTTCGCGCTGCGGTGGACGTTCAGGTAGAGGCAGTCCTCGCTCCCACCGGCTCGTGCAAAGACACCAAGATCGGCATTCTGTGCGCAGCTGCTGGGGAGCGTATTGGCCTTGATGGGCGTCGTCCAGGGTTTGACCGGCTGCGGCGGCTGCCAGCGCAGCGGACCAACTGGCGGCGCAGCATAGGGGATGCCGAGCCAGGACTCGATGCCACGCAGTGTCGCGCCTATGACGGGCCCGGAGGCGGTAGCGACCGGGACAGGCTCCTGCGCATGGCTGGGGAGCGCTGCTACCAGTCCAATTGCAACAGTGCACGCCGCCAGTATGCCGCGCGGAAAAATCGTGTGTTTCTTCATCATTCTCGTGGTCTCACAGAACGACGGTCCGGCAATCGGACCTGTCGCTTCAATGTCGTCGGTGTAGTGTCGGTCCGGCTCTTCACCCTTTGGACCCGGATTCAAGCGTTCGCGCCAGCGCTACGCGTGCACGCCGCGAATTGTCGGCATGTACATTCTCGGCCAGCACATGGCAAAGTTCGCGCAACTGCCCGGCCTTCAACCCCACATTTATGCTGATGCGCATATGCGATTCCAGTTGCGCCTCCGCCCCAGGCAGTGCGGAAAGGATCGCCAACGTGGCCAGTTCCCTGCTCTGCCAGTCGAGGTTGTCGCGCTCGAAGATATCGCCGAACAGGTGCGTTTTCAGGTACTCGTCGATGGCGGGCGCGAACTCAAACAAGGCGCCACTCACCGGCGCACCGACCAATTTGGTCTGGTTGGCTGTACCGGCGGTTAGCAGCGCCTCGCCCTTGGGGATTGGCCGGCTTGGGGCTCGGCCGGGGTGATCGCTGATGCCACGCCCCTTGCGCCATTCCAGCACCTTCATCATCTCGCCAAGCGCATTCAGGCTGCGGGGGAAGCCTGCGTAGGCGTATACCTGCACCAGAACCTCCTTGGTCTCGCTTACCGTCAGACTTGCATCGAGCCCCTGATCCAGTGCCTTGCGCAATTTGTCGAGGTCGCCAGTCGCAGCGAATGCCGCGATCGGGACAATCGCCCGGTGCCGTGCCGAGAGCCGCTCAGCGGAAGGTTGCGTTGTCTCGGATGTGCCCTTCGGGGCGCCTGGCGCGGCATGGGACATGGCCGCCGTGAGCCCCAAGAGCAGGACAGCGAATGTACCGACGGTACGGCGCTTAACGCGCGTTGTATTGTTCATCACTAACTTTCTCCATCCACTCGACATTCTTGCTGTCCGCAGTGCCGCTGACAGCTAGGTGGGTCATCGCGGTCGTTGCCGATGCACCGTGCCAGTGCTTCACGCCGGTGGGCAATACACAACGTCGCCAGGCCGAAGTTCCTGTACTGATTTGCCCCATTCCTGCGTGCGCCCCACACCCGAGACAACGACCAGACGCTGTCCTGCGGGATGAGTGTGCCAGGCCGAGCGCGCGCCCGGCTCGAAGGTGACCAGCGCGCCGGACGCGCTGATACCGGCGTCTGCCGGCCAGAGCATGTCCACCCGAACCCTCCCCGTAAAATTGGCAGCCGGGCCGAAGGCCGAGGGCTGGGTACCGGACTGTGTAATCTGCTGGGCGGGTTTCGGATCAGCCTGGCCAGCGGCTACACGCGCCTCGGCAGCACCAGCCATCATTGCGTGGAGCGCAGCGACGCACAAAATAGTCCTCGATACAGAAACACGCATGCCGCTTGCCTTTCAGGTCGTTTAACAGGCCTCCACTGTACGACCGCCACGATTAGGTGAGAAGATAGTAAAAACAGCATGCGCTTGTGCAAGGAATTCACCAATGGCGAAAGAGAACTTGAACGACCTGATGGCCTTCGTGGCCGTCGCCCGAGAGCGCAGTTTCACCCGTGCGGCTGCCCAGATCGGCATATCCCGTTCGGCACTGAGCCATAGCATGCGTGCCCTGGAGGCGCGACTGGGCATTCAGCTGCTCACGCGTACGACCCGCAGTGTTTCCACGACTGAAGCCGGCGCCCGCCTCTTGGGTGTCATCGCTCCCCGGATCGATGAGATTGAACTAGAGCTGGTGTCTCTCACTGCAATGCGCGACAAGCCGGCCGGCACCGTACGCATCACTGCTGGAGATCATTCCATCCAGACCATGCTGTGGCCCAAGCTACTGCCATTGTTGCGGGAATACCCCGACATCCAGGTCGAGCTCATCGTCGATTATGGATTCACCGACCTCGCCGCCGGGCGCTTTGACGCGGGGGTGCGTATTGGCAGCAGTGTGGACAAAGACATGATTGCTGTACGTATCGCTCCAGATATCCGCATGGCGGTGGCTGGACATCCCGACTACTTGCTGGGAAAGCGGGCCCTGATCACGCCACGCGACCTGACCGAGCATCGCTGCATCAACTTGCGCTTGCCAACCCGGGGCGACTTGTATATCTGGGAATTCGAGAAGGACGGGACGCCCCTTAATGTGCGCGTACAGGGCCAGGCGATCTTCAACAACGTGTACCTTATGCTCCAGGCGGCGCTGGACGGCATGGGATTGACGTATGCTCCGCTCGATTTGTTGCAGCCTCACTTCGACGCCGGGCGATTGGTGCCCCTACTTGAAAATTGGTGGCCGCAATTCCCGGGCTACCACCTGTATTACGCCAGCCGGCGGCAGCGTTCACCGGCATTGGCACTGGTGATCGACGCGTTGCGGTATCGCGCGCAGACGGGCGCGTGAAAGCGGTTGACGCGTGAGCTGAGCCAGCAATTGGGGCTCGAGCGCCCTAGCGAAGCACTGATTTATGCATGGCGAGGAATCGGCCACGAGAATGCACCCTGCAGCGTTGCAAATCCTCGCGATAGCACCGGGTATCGCTGCGGTTTGTGCGCGGCCGGCGAGGCCTTGCCGGGCACATTTTTCGTGACCGATTCTCTCCCGCCAGAATAAATCAGTGCTTCCCTAGAGGATTCATTTCGCGCCTGATCTCTCTCCCAATTGAAATTTGGAAGGGCAGCTTGTGGCCCAGGCTGTGTAAAAACGTAGCTTCGGGTAAACGGACGTGGCTCGGTAAACGTTAAGCCAGTATCTCATCAAGAGGGATGCTGAATGAAGCGCTTTATCGAAGGCGAAGACCGTAGCCAGGGCACGCTGTTGCCCGAACTCTTGGGCGACTACGTGACCGAGGATAATCCGGTGCGGGTAGTCGATGTATTCGTGGATGAACTTGACCTTACCCGTCTGGGCTTCACGCGGGTGCAACCATCAAAGACGGGCCGGCCGGCTTGCTATCGCACCGTGCTTCTCAAGTACCTTAAAGGGCCGCACCACATGTATCGGCGGATATAGTTCCACTGCCAAGGCCTGCTTTTAAGTTTTTACACAGCCTGGACCCGAAGCGGTCACTCCCGATGTTTCTCCATCCTCACGTCCCCCTCGCCAATCTCGGTCTCGTTGGTCCAGCCAAGATGGCGATACAACTCTGCGGCCCGACTTGACTGAGCTGTTTCCAGCCAGGCGACGGAGTGAGACTTGAAAATTTCGGATTCACACGCTTTGATCAGTCTCGTGCCAATGCCGAGCCCCTCGTATTTGGGCAGCACAAAAGCCGCGAATAGGCAGGCAGTATCTAAATCCACCATGGAAAAACCAACGATCACGCTGTCAACGGTCGCCACCCATGCGCACGGCGAGCGCTCGATTTCTGCTGAGATAAATTCGGGCGTTATCCCAAGCTCGACGAGCTCTTCAGCCGTGAGCACGTTCTCACGAACCGATGTTCTGACTTTGAACATGGCTCCTACGTCTGTAGTGAGTGCCGCGCGGATTTGCAAGGTCGCAGTGTTGATGGTCATCAGTGAGATTTAGAAACTTTAGTATGTACCCGCTATTAAGCCGATTGCATTCGTTCTGACTGGCTGCTTTTGGCCGACAGTTGACCGCCGACCTATGCCAGCGGCGGCACGCCTACGCCTCCGTTTGAGGTGTACTGTCAATAGTGGACACTCTTGTATTAAGCTGCCCGCTGTTGCCCGCTGTTGCCTGCTGAATTCTTCAGCAAATGCAGCGGGCGGAATATTGCCGAGGCGCGAGTGGCGCCGTTGGCGGTTGTAAAAGCTCTCGCTGTATTCCTGTATAGCAGCCTTTGCATCGGCCCGGGTGGCGTAACGCTGATGATGTATCAGCTCGTTCTTGAGGCTTCCCCAGAAGCTTTCCATCGGGGCGTTGTCATAGCAGTTTCCCCGGCGAGACATGGATGCCTGCATGCCAAATTGTTTAGCCAGTTCCTGGTAATCATGAGCGCTATACTGGCTGCCGCGGTCAGAGTGATGAATCAGTCCTGGCGCCGGGCGCTTGTTGCGCACTGCGGTCGCGGCCTGCCTCAAAGCCCTGCGAAGCCAACTCTGGCTGCATCCGCAGTGGCCCATAGGTTTCCCGTGTTTGCACGTGCACGGCCTGAATGGCAACCTTGAGGCGCTCGTCGTCCTGCAGGCGCTGAGACGGCGCGGCTTTGGCCCACGCGTAGAAACCACTGCGCGAGACATCGAAGGTGCGACACAACGCCGTGAGCGGAAATTCGAGTCGCATCGTTTTTATGACCGCGTACTTGGCAGCGACTCCTGCGCAAAGTACGCTGCCGCTTTTTTATGATGTCCCGTTCCATGCGGGCTTCTGCCAGCTCTTTGCGCAGCTTCGTTACTTCCGCCTCCAGCTCGGGAACGGAGCGGCTACCAGGCGCCACCTTGGGCGATGTGCCACGCTTCGCAGCGGCTAGCCAATTAGCCAGCGTCCCCTTGGGAATCGTCAGTCGATGGGCTGCATCGTCCAGCGTTAGTCCCTGCGTCAGGACCAGCTTTACAGCTTCCTCACGAAGCTCCGGCGTGTATGTTTTTGCGCGTTTCATAAATTCTCCAGTTGGCGAAGTTTACCAAACAGGAGTGTCCGAAAAAGTCAGCGTACCTCAGATTGCAGAGCCTGGAAATTCACGGACACTTACGACCGGCGGGATTCGACCCACAGCAGACGTTTCGGCGTGATGCTACTGAGTCCTAACCCGTGAGAACTTTTTGCCATCGAAGCGGTACCGTTCCTATGTGTGCCGTTTACCGGCGACATCGATTGCATACCCAGAGCAACATTTCCAGCAGCTCCGTTACAAGCTCAGCTTCGAGAAAATAGACATACCCTGCTTCCTTGTCGTTCCGCCCGAAGGTGTCGTCCTTTCCAAACTGGACAATCTACGCTTCATTGCTCAACTGGAACGGTTCGAGCGTTTAGAACACGGATTGTTCCGGCATCTGTCCGACGAGAAAAATCACACCTAGAAGCTGCATATGATCTCACGAGAGTACTGAGCCCCATTGTGAGCGTCTGCTATTGGCCGCTAGCTGAAGGTCGGCACGGCTCAGTGTACTCGGATACTGTACTCGGAAAAATATCAAGCGCAATTAGGCTTTCTTCCTCTATGCCGGCGCATCCGGCGCCCGCAGCGGCAAATCAAGCACGAACAGCGTGCCGGCGCCGGGCGTGCTCTCGACCCGGATCGTCCCGCCCAGCAGGCTGGTGACGATGTTGTAGACGATGTTCAGGCCCAGCCCCGTGCCGCCCTGCCCCATGCGGGTGGTGAAGAAGGGATCGAAGATGCGGCCGAGATGGGCCGCCTCGATGCCGCGGCCATCGTCGCGGAAGCTGATGGTCACCCGGCCGTCGTGCAGCGCGGCGCCGATCGTCATGGTGCCGCCCGGCCCCTCGAAGGCGTGCAACATGGCGTTGTTGACGAAGTTGATCAGGACTTGGCCCAGCGGGCCGGGGAATCCATCCATCACGATCCCGGCCGGCACGTCGAGCAGCAGGCGGTGTTCGGCCAGGCGCACCGTGTTCATCAGCGTCGCCACGATCTCGTGGCAGGCCTGGGCCAGGTCGAAGCGGCGGCGCTGGGCGCTGGCCTGGTCGACCGAGACCTGGCGGAAGCTGCTCACCAGTTCGGCCGCATTGTGCAGGCTGCGCACGATCAGCTCCGACGCCTCTCGCGACGCGTCCATATAGTCTTCCAGGTCGGAGCGCTTGAGCGTGGCGTGCGAGAAGCGCGCCGCCACCGCGTTGGTGCGCTCCTGCAGGGTGCTGGCCATCAGCAGGCTGTTGCCGATCGGGGTGTTGAGCTCGTGCGCCACGCCCGCCACCAGCGAGCCGAGCGAAGCCAGCTTCTCTTGCGCCGCCAGCTGGGCCTGGGTTTCCTTCAGGCGCAGATAGGCTTCGGCATTGTCCATCGCCACCCCGACGTAGGCGGCCAGGGTGCCCAGCATGTCGAGGTGGACCTGGCCGTAGGCGCCGGGCTGGCGGCTCTGGACGGTCACCGCGCCCAGCACCCGCTCGCCCACCGTCACCGGCACGCACAGCAGCGAACGCGGCGCCAGCGCCGCCGTGCCCGACACCGCCACCGCATCGACCACATCGAAGGGCTGCGCCAGCACCGCTGGCAGTTCCGCCTCGACGTCGATCAGCAGGAATTCGCGGCCCTCGGCCACGCAGCACGACAGCAGGTGGCGCGCCGGGTCGAAGCGCAGCTCGCGCGGCGCCATGCGCCGGCCCACCATCATCGCAAACGGCAGCTCGAGCATCCCACGCTCCGGGCGCCACAGCGCGACCGCGAACACCGGCGCGTCCATCAGCGCCACCACGTGCTGGTACAGGGTGCGCATGATGGCCTCGTTGTCGAGGTTCGCGGTCAGCACCCGGCCCATGTCGGACAGCAGCGCGATATTGCGGTGCGCGCGCTCGACCGATTCCTTCTGGCGCTCGACTTCGCGCTTGTCGCGTTCGGCCGCTTCCTTCTGCAGCAGCAGTTCGGCGGTGCGGGCGTGGACTTCGCGCGCCAGCAGCCCTTTCTGCTCGACCAGCGCGCGCACCCGCAGCCAGTAGGCCAGGTACGATAAGGCCAGCACTGCGGCTGCCACCAGCGTGCGGAACCACCAGGTCTTCCAGTACGGCGGCGTGATCGTGATCTCCAGCGTGGCGGCGTCCGGGCTCCACAGGCCGTCCTTGTTGCTGGCCCGGACCCGGAACACATAGCGTCCCGGATCGAGGTTGGTATACGTGGCGAAACGCCGGCTGGCATTGGTGTCGACCCAGCCCTGATCGAAGCCCGCGAGCTGGTAAGCGTAGCGGTTGCCCTGCGGGTCGGCGTAGTGCAGCGCCGCGAATTCGAGGGTGAAGACGGTATCGCGGTGCGACAGCGTGATCTCGCTCCGGGTCGAGAGGTCGGGGATGGACCGGGTCTTGTTCAAGACCAGCAGGTCGGTGATCGCGACCGTCGGCGGAAACGGGTTGTCGCGCACTTCGGCGGGCTGGAACGAGGTCATCCCGTTGATGCCGCCGAAATGCATCTGCCCGTTGGCGCCGCGCCAGGCGGAGCCGACGAAATAGGAACCGTCGATCAGGCCGTCCTTGGACGTGTAGCTCTTGGTCTGGCCATTGACCGGATCGACCCGCGTGATCCCGGCCGTGGAGCTGACCCACAGGGTGCCGTCGTCGTCCTCGAGGATGGCGCCGACCGAGGGCGCCTCGCCGGCATCGGTGAAGGGATAGAAGCGGAACCAGGTGCGCTCGCGGTCGCGCATCATGCGGTGCAGCCCGCCCGCGGTGCCGACCCACAGCCCGCCCGCGCGCGACTCGTGCAGGAAATTGACGCGGCTGTGGCGCAAGGTGCCCGGATCGGCCGGGTCGCTGCGAAAGCGGGTGAAGGTGTCGGTGGCACGATCGAACCGCTCCAGGCCCGACTCGGTGCCGATCCACACGATGCCCTGCCGGTCTTCCAGCAGCGCGCGGCCATAGTTGTCGCCCAGGCTGGTGGGGTCGAGCGGATCGTTGCGCCAGCTGCGCGTGGTCTCGGCCCCGGGCGCCAGCGCCGACAGGCCGTCGCGCGTCGTCACCCACAAGGTGCCGTCACGGCCGGCGCGGATCGCCTGCACATGGCTGGCGTTCGGTCCGGGGCCCAGCGCCACCCGGCCCATGCCCCCGTCCGGGGCGCGCCACAGCAGGCCGGTCGGGGTGCCGATCCACAGCCGGCCGCGGGCGCTGGCGAGCGCGGTCACCCTGTCGCCCAGCAGCGCGCCGCGCACCCGGCTGGCTTGGCGGGTGACGGGGTCGAGCAGCATCAGGCCATCGCTGACGGTGCCGACCCACAGGCGGCCGGCGGAGTCGCCGGCGATCCCCCTCACCCGCGCGCGGCCGATGCCCTCGGTGTCGCCATAGCGCGCGAAGCCGCCGCTGGCCAGGTCGGTGCGGTTGATGCCGCCAAAATAAGTGCCGACCCACAGCGTGCCGGTGCGGTCGACCAGCACCGCCGGCACCTGGTTGTCGGACAGGCTGTGCGGGTCCTGGGCCGCGTTGCGGTAGCTGATGAAGCGGCCGCTGGAGGGATCGCGCCATTTGAGGCCGTCAGTCTCGGTGCCGACCCACAGCTGTGCGCCGCTGTCGTGGTACAAGGTCTTGACCTGCACCTCTCCCATGCCATCGGCCGCGCCCATGCGCTGGCGCTGCGGCGCTCCTTCGTCCAGACGCCAGGCCTCGAGCCCGGACGCGCTGCCGACCCACAGCGTATCGCGCGGCCCCATCGACAGCGCCAGCACCGTGTTGCCCTTGATGTCGCCCGGCGGGGCAAGCGCAAAATGCGTGAAGCGGCCGCCGGCCGGCTCCATCCGGTCCAGGCCGCCCGCCGTGCCCACCCACAGCGCACCCGCATTGTCGAAGGCAAGCGCATTGACGCGATCGTCGCGCAGGCTGGCGCGATCCTCGGGGTCATGCACATAGCTCCGGTGCCGGCCGGTGGCCGGGTCGAAGCGCACCACGCCATCGGTGGTCGCCAGCCACAGCGCGCCATCCGGCCCCGGCACGATGGCCACCACCGAACGCAGCACGCTGCGCCCTTCATCGGTCAGCGCATGGCGCTGGAAGCGGCCGGTGGCCGGGTCGTGGCGCGCGAGCCCGCCCTTGGTGCCGAACCACAGGTAGCCCTGGGAATCCTCGAACGACGCGGACACGTAGTTGTCGGGGATGCTGCCCGGATCGTTGGTGTCGTTGCGGTACACGGTCATCCGATAGCCGTCGAAACGGTGCAGCCCGGCCTGGGTGCCGAACCAGATGAAGCCCTGGCGGTCCTGCAAGATATTGATCACCGAATGCTGGGACAGGCCGTCGTCGACCGACAGCCGTTCGAAGCGCAGGCTGCGCTGGGCGGCGTCCGCGTCCTTGGAAAGGACCGCAGCGAGCATGCCCAACACGCCCAGCAACAACAGGAACACGCAGCGACACGACGTGGTGCGGACAGTGGCGAAACCCGGCATGGCAATCCAATTAGTCATCCTGCCATCAAATCTACCAGAGGAGTTTGCTTAGGTGAAATATTTTGAGTCTTCCAGAAACGACAGCCCGCTGCTATAATGCGTGCTTCGGGCGGCTGTAGCTCAGCTGGATAGAGTACTTGGCTACGAACCAAGGGGTCGTGGGTTCGATTCCTGCCAGCCGCACCAGAAAATACGAAGGGCCAGATCGCAGGATCTGGCCCTTTTCCTTTGGCGCTGCGGTAGGCGATCCGGTCACGATGCCCTGATCGGCAATGAACCTTTGCCAAGATGCCCGCCTCCCGCTATAATGCCTGCATTGGGCGGCTGTAGCTCAGCTGGATAGAGTACTTGGCTACGAACCAAGGGGTCGTGGGTTCGATTCCTGCCAGCCGCACCAACCTTCTTCAGATAAGGGCACTTCGCAAGAAGTGCCCTTATTGCTTTAGGCCTGCATTTTTGCTTCAGCCATCCTCCTCATGAACGACGCCGCCGTCCATCATCCCCAGCCCGACGAGCACGGCAAGCCCGTGCTGATTGCCCGGCCGTCGCTACCGACCGCACTCGACACCTGGCTCGACCCGGCGCGGGTCGCGACCGTCATCCCGCTCGGCGCTCTGCCCCCGATGCTGAACGGCGTACCGTTCGGGCCGTGGATCGACGCGCCCGCCACCAATGCGGCATGGAGCGAAGTCGCGGGCCAAGCCGATATCGTAGAACCGGCCTTCGACCTACCGCCATCGAAATCCCCGGCCGCCGGCGTCGTGATCGTGGAAGACGATGGCCGCGTGTGGGCGGTGTCGCCATCGAATCGCTTCGGCGGCTATGACGCGACCTTTCCCAAGGGCCGGGTCGATCCGGGTGTCAGCCTGCAAGCCACGGCGATCCGAGAAGCGTTCGAGGAATCCGGCCTGCGGGTCGAGATCCTTGCCCACCTGGTCGACAGCGCACGCACGCTGACCTATACCCGCTACTACCTGGCGCGCCGGATCGGCGGCAATCCAGCGCTGATGGGGTGGGAAAGCCAGGCAGCCCACCTGATCCCCCAAGCAGACTTGCCTGCAGTACTGTGCAACCCTAACGATTGCGCGGTCATCGATGCACTGATGCGATCAATGACAAAATAAATTTCCCGATAACCCTTTGCCAAGACGAACAAGCATCGCTATAATGCGTGCCTCGGGCGGCTGTAGCTCAGCTGGATAGAGTACTTGGCTACGAACCAAGGGGTCGTGGGTTCGATTCCTGCCAGCCGCACCAACTGTTTCAAAGAGAATGGCTCAGAAGAAATTCTGAGCCATTTTTCTTTTCCGCTCGCAGCAATGCGCCAGAGCTATTGGCGCTCATCCCTTTCGCGCTGTTCAGTCGCGCGCGCACCCTGACAACGGCCTCTACGCCGGAGAGCACCAATAGTTTGCGTAGGACTTTGCTCACATCTGTCGCGCAATCGGCCGCTGTTTTCTGCTCTACAACATAAGATAGATGCGCTCTCCTATGAAGGCGCATTCGATAGCTATCGCACCAGCAAATAATTAACTCCGCGAACAAATTTCTTGTTCCATAAGCACGCTATCGCCGGGGGGATGTATTTATTTGCCCTTTTGTTAGCATGAAGTTCCGGTCTCTCAACCAAGGCTGCAGGTCGCGGCTGACTATTAGCGAGGACAGACATGAAACGATCTCACATTGCTGCAATGGTGCTGGCTGGCGCGTCATCGTTCGGTTCTTCCGCCGTGATGGCGCAGGACGTCATCGGTGAATCGCCGCAGGCGCTGGACCTGGTCGATCTGACCGCTTATTTCGGCGACACCTTCGCCGCCGAGAACGCGGGCAACACCTTCGCCGACCAGTTCACCTTCACGATCGCGAGCCCGATCGGCCACAATCTGGACGCCGTGGTCGCTTCAAGCAGCCGCAGCGGCGACGTCGGCCTGGACATCACCGGCCTGGCCCTGTACGGCGCCGACGACGTACTCATCACCGCGGGCGAGGAAGTGCAAGCCGGCGCCATCGATCTGTGGTCACTCGCCAGCGATGACCTGGAGGCCGGCGACTATTACCTGCAGGTGAGCGGCGAACTGCTGTCGGCCGACGGCGCCAGCTTTGGCGGGGCGGTGGCGCTGGCGCCGGTGCCCGAGCCCGGCACCTACGGGATGATGCTGGGCGGCCTGGGCGTGCTGGGTTTCCTGGCCCACCGCCGCCGCGCGAAGCCGGACTGACGCCCCCGCCAGCCTGCCGCACGCAAAAAAACGGAAGCGCGTTCTGCGCTTCCGTTTTTTTACGTGCCCTACTCTGCCATGCGATGCGCTGCCCGGCTATGTCCGCAGCTTCTTGACGACGCTGCGCGTGCCCAGGATTTCCTCGATCTGCTCGAAGCGCACCGGCTTGACCATATGGTGGTCGAAGCCGGCCTCGAAGGCCAGCTGGCGGTCTTTTTCCTGGCCCCAGCCGGTTACCGCGATCAGCACCGTCAGGGCGCCGCTCGGCAGCTTGCGGATGCCGCGCGCCAGGTCGTAGCCCGACATGTGCGGCAGGCCGATGTCGAGGAAGGCATAGTCAGGGGAGAAGCGCGCCGCCGCGGCCAGCGCGTCCGGGCCGTTGTGGGTGATCACCACGCTATGGCCCATCGCGGTGAGTAGCGCGCCGATGCTGTTGACGAAGTCGACGTTGTCGTCGGCCAGCAGGATGCGGTAGCTCTCGGTGCTGATGAAGGCGGCCGGGGTCGGCTTGGTCGGCGGCTCGGGCTCGACCACGATCGGCAGGCGCACCAGGAAGCGGCTGCCCAGGCCCAGGCCTTCACTGAGGGCGGTAATGGTGCCGCCGTGCAGCTCGACCAGCTTGCGCGCCAGCGACAGGCCCACACCCAGGCCGGCATTGCTGCGCTCCAGGGTCGAGTCGACTTGCACGAACATCTCGAACACCGAATCGAGCATGTCCGGCGCCAGGCCGATGCCGGTGTCGGCCACTTCGAGCACCAGGGTCTTGTCCTCCACCGCGCCCCTGAGCATTACCTTGCCGCCGCGGTTGGTGTACTTGGCGGCGTTGTTCAGCAGGTTCGACAGGATTTGCGCGAGGCGCGTGGCGTCGCCATGCAGGAACACGGGACGGTCGGGCAGCTCCAGCACCAGCTCGTGCCCGTGCAGCTCGATATACGAACGCACCACTTCCAGCGCGTCGTTGACGACGGCCTTCAGCTCAACGCGACCCATCTTGATGGTGAACTTGCCGGTATTGATGCGCGAGACATCCAGCAGGTCGTCCACCAGGCGCACCATCTGGCGCAGCTGGCGTTCCATGATGTCGGTGGCGCGCTGGGTGGCCTGGGCGTCACCGCTGCGGATGCGCAGGATGTCCAGGCCGGTGCGGATCGGCGCCAGCGGGTTGCGCAGCTCGTGCGCCAGGGTGGCCAGGAATTCGTCCTTGCGGCGGTCGGCCACGATCAGGGCGCCTTCGGCGCGCTGGCGCACCTCCATCTCGTGTTCGAGCGTGCGGTTGGCCGCCTGCAGCGCGTCCGAGCGGCGGCCGATCTCGGCCAGCATGTCGTTGAAGGCTTCGACCAGCACGCCGATCTCGCCTTTCTGCTTGCCCGGCACGCGCAGCGAGAAGTCGCGGCGCAGCATCACCTGACGGGCGACGTCGGTGACCGCCTCCAGCGGCCGCGTGATCGAGGCCTGCAGCCGCGACGCCACCAGGGCCGCGATCACCAGGGCGCCCAGCAGCACGCCGCCCAGGATGGCGCCATAGCTCAGGGCCCGGTCCAGCACGCCGTAGCGCGAACGCAGGTAGACGGTGCCGATCCGTTCGCCGTTCTCGACGATGTCGCGGTACAGCACGACTTCGCCGCGTTCGATGCGGTAGCCGGCCGGCTCCGGGCGCTCGGGCAACTGGGCGCGCACGTCGGGGCGCACATAGGTGGCGAAGCGGGTGCCGTTGGCGGTGTAGACCGCCGCCGCCACGATCTGCGGACGCACGCGCAGCAGGGTCAGGCTCTGGGTGACGTCGGCCGTATCGTTGAACGAGACCGCGGGCGCGGTCACGCTGGCGACGATGTCGGCCTGGGTGGTGAGGTCGTCGATCCAGTAGCGCTGGAAGGTGCGCAGGTCGAGCAGCAGCATCGCCACGCCCGCGGTGAGCAGCGCCACCACAGTGGTCGCCACCGCCATCAAAATCAATTTACTCCGGACGGAACCGGTATCGTGCATTGGCATCATGAGGCTCCTTTCTGCACGCGGTTCGCGACCGTCAGCAGGCGCGAACTGAGCTTCACATTCTTCTTTTCCGCCGCATCGAGCGAGACGTCGAAACGGACGCGCTCATCGACGATCGTAAAATTGATCACGCTGCCGTGCTGCAGGCAGCCTTCGCATTCGGTCACGGTCAGCCAGGCCGGCGAGCCGCGCAGCAGACGCGCCGTGCGCGCCTCGTCCTGGCCGGCCACGAACAGCAGGTGCACCGGCTGGGCCAGGTCCTGCTCGCGCAACGCGCGCACGACGATCGTGCGCCCCGCCACCATGCGCCCGGTGGCGATCCGCGTCAGCTCGGCCGCCATGTCGTCGGCGCCGAACACGCCCAGGGTGAAGGGCGTGGCGGCGTCGGCGAAGGCCTGCGGCGGAAAATCGGCATAACCGAGGAATTTATACAGGAAAGCCGCCTTCACGCGCCGCTCGAGCGCCGGCGCCGCCGCCTGGGCGGCCACCGGCAGCAGGGGCGCGCCGACGCCGGCCAGCAGCAGGGGCAGCGCCAGGGCCCGGCATGCCAGGCGGCGCTGCGGGCGTTCAGGTTGAGTGATTGTCATGGAATTTATTGGCCAGTCAAAAACGCAGCGCCGCGCTGACGAACACTGTTCGCTCGATCAGCTGGCGGCTGCCGGCCGCGCCGTATTCGGCGTGGCGTCGGTGCAGCAGGTTACGCCCGACGAGGGCGATCTCGAGATCGGGGCGCACCTGCCACGCCAACCGCGCATCGAGTTCATGATAGCTTGGCAGAGCTGCCTGTGGCATATCCGCGACGTAACGGAGCGCCAGGTCGGCCCGCAGGCGCGCACCCAGCTCGTGCGCGCTGCGCACGGTCCAGGTCACGCGCGGATCGTTGCCAGCAAGAAAACTCAGGCCGGTGCTGTCGCGGCTGGTCGGTTCGCGCCCGACGTCCACGTCCTGCAGCACCGCTCCCGCATGCAGGCGCCAGCCACGCGCAGCCTGCCAGCTGGCCCACAGCTCGACGCCGCGCAGCGCGCCCTTGCCCAGGCTTTGCAGGACATAGGCCGCTGGCGGATTGGCGCCCGCGGCGGTCCGCTCCAGCGTGCGCAGGCGTTCGAAATCCGTATAGAAGGCGGTGGCCGACCACGACAACGAAGGCAGGGGCTGGGCGCGGTAGCCCAGCTCGGCCACGCGCGCCGTCTCCGACACCACGTCGGCGCCGCCCCCGACCAGGAAGGCCTCCGGGTCGAACGGGTCGATGGCATAGAAATCGCGGTCGATGCGCGACGGCGCGCGCACCGTGCGCGACAGCGCCGCCCACAGCATCGAGCGCGCATCGACGTCCCACGCCAGGCGCAGGCTGGGCAGCACCTCGCTGCCGGTATAGACATTGTGTTCGATGCGCACACCGGCGCTGGCGCGCACGTCCGGCGCCAGGCTGACTTCATCCTGGACGAACAGGTGCGACCAGCGCAGGCTGCGGCGCGCCGGCGTAAAGCGCAGCAAGGGGCCGTTGTCGATCCGGTCGCGGCTGTAGCGATAGCCGCCGCCCCAGGCCAGGTTGTGGCCGTCCAGGCGCAGCAGGTGCTGGGCCTCGACGTCGAAGGTGTCCAGGCGCTGCGCGCCGACGCCCTGCTGGTCACGCCGGGAATGGTCGATCCAGGCCTGCAGGCGCACGCTCTGGTTCTCGTCCACTCGATGCTCGACCCGTCCCAGCAGGTTGGCGCCCGACGTCTCGGTGTGCGACTGGTCGCCCCCGGCCCGCAGGCGGCCGTCGTGGACGTCGCCGCTGAACGTGACGTCGGTGGCATCGGCCTCCCAGTCGAGGCGGAAACCCGCCTGCTGGCGCCGCATGCCGCCGGCATCCGGCCCGCCTGCGTCGAGCGCGAACCCGTCGATGTCCATGCCCCGCGCATAGGCGCGCCAGTGCGGCCCGCCGTCGAGTTGCCCGCCGTAGCGCACGCTCGCCCCCTTTTCGCCGGCGCCGGCATGCGCCGTCGCCAGGCCGCCATGGGTCTGGGCGGCGCTGCGGGTGATGACGTTGATGATGCCGTTGACGGCATTCGTGCCCCAGGCCGTGCCGCCCGGGCCGCTGATCACCTCGATGCGCTCCACGTCTTCCAGCGCCACGTCCTGCATTTCCCAGAACACGCCGGAAAACAGCGGCGAATACACACTGCGGCCATCGACCATCACCAATAGCTTGTTGGCCAGCGGCGACAGGAAACCGCGCGCGCTGATCGCATACGACCCGGCGCCGATGCGCGCCACCTGCAGGTTCGGCGCCAGGCGCAGCGCCTCGGGCAAGGTGGTGGCGCCGGAACGGGCGATGTCGGCGCCCTGGATGACATAGACCGAGGCCGGTGCGCGTGCGAGCAGCTCGTCCTGGCGCGAGACCGAGGTCACCACGATGTCGGACAGCTGTTCGAGGGAATAATCGGCGAGCGGTATGGTTTGCCCAGCCGGCGGATCGAGCGGTCGCGCATGCGCCTGCACCGCACAGGCGCAGGACAGCAGCGCGATAGCGGCGCGAGCGAGCAACGTAGAAGATGACATAGTTGCCATCCTAGAACATTTTCGCGCACGCACCAAGTGCGCACACGCTACAGTGCGCACTTGACATTCCCTGAGCGATATTTATAAAGGCTATGACTGGTATTGGAAATATAAATTGGACTGATTTGACGCAATGCAGCATCATTCACCTGTCTCCTCTATTCTCCTCCTAGGAAATAGATTCAGCCCGCTTCTTACGATGCGGGCTTTTTTTTTTGGGCGGTGTCACCGTTAGATATGGATGAGCACTGAACTGCTGAGCTGACCCGCGGCCAATCCAAGTCGCCATCATTCGTGAGCGCGCTATGACTGCGTCAAAGTTTGAGGAGCTGTTTGCCCAGCTGGCGTTCGTGAACCAGCCGCAGCGTCAGCAGGTGCTGGCGGCTTTGCATCCGGGCGCCGGGCTCGACCAGGTGGTCGCCCTCATCGGCAAGATCCGCTCAAAGGGCGCTGCTGCCCGGATTGCGGCTGCGAGCGTTGCCACCGGCACGGTCATGCTAACGACCTGCAACGTTTTCGCTGTTGCGCATGCGGACGCACCTTCAATGACCTGACCGGCACGCCGCTGGCGCGGCTCAGGCACAAGGGCAAGTGTCTCGATTATCTGGAAACGGTGCTCGACTCCCGCACGGTTCGCTCTGCGGCCAAGCGTGTCGGCGTGCACCCCACACCACGTTTCGCTGGCGCCATCGCTTTCTCGACCGCGTCAAGGACGACCGGCCCGAACGCCTCGTCGGCATCGTCGAGGCCGACGAGACGTTCCTGCTCGAATCGCAGAAGGGCTCACGCAAGCTCGATCGCAAGCCGCGCAAGCGCGGTGGCAGGGCCGGCTGGCGCGGCATTTCCCATCACCTCGACTGCATCCTGGTGGCGCGCGACCGCAGTGGACAAACCATCGACGCCGTCACCGGATGGGGCGCCTTGAAGGTGGCCCAGCTGGTCAAGCACTTGCTGCCGAAACTCGATCCCCAGGCGCTGCTGGTCACCGACGCCAACGCTGCCTATCCCGCCTTCGCCCATGCCCATGGCATCACGCACCAGGCGGTCAACCTCAGTGTTGGTGAACGGGTCCTCAACGGCGCCGAGGGCGCCATCCATGTGCAAAACGTGAACGCCTATCACCGACGCTTCAAGGAATGGCTGGCCCGGTTCCATGGTGTGGCATCACGCCGACTCCCCAACTACCTGGGATGGCACTGGGCGCTCGATGGTGGGAGGGTTACATCCGTCGAGCAATTGCTGCGCATCGCATTCGGAGTCATCAACATCTAGTGGTGACAGCGCCTTTTTTTCTCGGCCGCTTTCCCTGCTTGCTAGTGGCCGCGACAACGGCCACGATCGCATGCCAGCTGCGTTTATGTTGGTTAGTTACGAAAATTAATCTGTACGGCCGCGCACGCTTATCAAAGCAGCCTGCGGCCTTTTGGTGTAGGATGCCCGCCATATTTTCGTTTTTACAACAAGCCAGCCCATGCCCGACCTCGACACCTCCGCCCGGAGCACCGCATCCTACGACTGGTCGGCGACCGCGCTGGGCGATGCCGCCCGCTGGCCCCTGCCACTGCGGCTCGCCAGCGACCTGCTGCTCAATTCTCAGCTTCCTACCCTGCTGGTCTGGGGCACCGAGACGATCACGGTGTTCAACGAGTCGTATGCGCTGCTGGCCGGCCCCGGCTACGGCCGGGTTCCCGGCGGTTCGGTGCCGCCGGTGCTGCCGCCTCCGCTGGCAGCGGCCGGCAAGACGCTCGAGGCCGCATGGCGCGGCGAGGCCGGCGTGGTACAGGACACCTCCCTCACCTTCCGCCGTCTCGACGGCAGCCAGGAGTCGCGCTTCGACCTGCGCCTGACCCCGGTGCGCGACGAGACCGGCGCGGTGCGCGGCGTGCTGGTGGCGCTGGCCCCGGCCACGGCGGCGCCCCAGCAGGAAGACACCGGCGGCGGCGCCATGCGCATCCTGGTGGTCGAAGACAATGTCGACTCCCAGTACCTGGTGTGCGAAATGCTCAAGGCCTTCGGCCACGAAGCCGACGGCGTGGCCCATCCGGACGACGCCCTGGCCCTGCTCGCACGCCAGCGCTACGATGTGCTGTTCTCCGACGTCAGCCTGCCCGGCATGTCGGGTGTCGACCTGGCCACCCGCGCCATCGCGGACGACCCGTCGCTGCGCGTGATCTTTGCCTCGGGCTATGGCGACACCCTGCTGCGCCACCTGTCCTTCCCTTACCAGTCGCTGCAGAAGCCCTACGAGATCGACCAGTTGCAGGATGCGCTGTCGAAGGTGGCGCCCCGGCCCGGCAAGGGCGGCTGAAGCGGGCGGCTGAAGCCGGCGGCTTTGAGCGCGCCTCGAGAAGCCGCCCCGGCAGGTTCCAAGCGTGTGTGTCAGACCGGCTTGTCTGGTCTACAATGAAACACATCCTGCCCGGTCTCGGGCGTTCCGCAACCCCGGCATGAACAATCCCTCCGACCATTCCAGCAGCACCCCGTGCCACGTGTCCGAGCAAGACCTGGCGGCCGCCCGGCAAGAGCTGCAGCGCGCCACCGAACGCATGGAAAACATGCTCGAAAGCCTCACCGACGGCTTTTGCGCGGTCGATCGCGACTGGAACATCACCTATATCAATGGCCGCGCGCTGCAGATGGTGGCGCCGCTCAACAAGAGCCGCGACAGCCTGGTCGGGCGCCGGCTGTGGGATGAATTCGAAGACCTGCACGGCACCTCGGTCGCCGCCGACTGCCGGCGCGCGATGGAGCAGCGGATCACCGTCAACAAGGAGTTCTTCTACCGCCGCCTGCAATGCTGGCTCGACATGCGGGTCTATCCCTCGCCCGACGGCCTGACCCTGTACTTCCAGGACATCACGGCGCGCAAGCTCGACCAGCAAGCCCTGATCGACAACAACAACCGGCTGCAGCTCGCCATTGCGGCGGGCCGCCTGGGCGATTGGCGCTGGGACGCGGCCAGCGACCGCGTCACCTTCGGCGCGCGCGCGGCCGAGATCCTCGGCCTGCCCGAAGGCGTGGCGCTCGAGTGGCCGCTGCTGCGCGCCCGCCTGGCACAGGACGACCGGCCGCGGGTGCGGCGCGCCGTGCTCGAAGCCTTCTCCCAGGGCAAGGACCTCGACCTCGAATGCCGCCTGCTGCCGCGCGACGGCCATGCCGGCGGCGCGCCGAGCGGCCAGCCCGCCGCGCGCTGCGTGGCCCTGGTCGGCCGCCCCGACCATGCCAGCCCGGCCCAGGGCGGCAGCGTGCTGGGCATGACCGGCATGGCCCAGGACATCAGCGCCCGGCGCGAAGCCGACGACCACCTGCGCCAGAGCGAGGAAGAATTGCGCGCGCTGGCCAACACCATCCCGCAGCTGGCCTGGATGGCCGACCCCAGCGGGGCCATCGTCTGGTTCAACCAGCGCTGGTACGAATACACCGGCATCACCCAGAGCGAGTCCACCGGCTGGGGCTGGAAAGCGGTGTACGACCCCGCAGTGCTGCCGGCCGTCCTCGAGCATTGGGACGAATCGGTGCGCACCGGCTCGCCGTTCGAGATGGAATTCCCGATCCGCGGCGCCGACGGCAACTTCCGCTGGTTCCTCACCCGGGTCGAGGCGGTGCACGACCGCGACGGCCGCGTGGTGCGCTGGTTCGGCACCAATACCGACGTCGACCAGGTCAAACGCGCCGAGCAGGCGCTGCGCGAAGAATCGCATGTGCTCGAACTGCTCAACAGCACCGGCAGCATCCTGGCCTCGACCCGCGACCTGCGCTCGCTGATGCAGGCCGCCACTGACGCCGCCGCCGGCGTCTGCGGCGCCCGTTTCGGCGCCTTCTTCCACTATGGCGAACAGGGCGCGGGCACGCTGTTCTCGCTGTACACGCTGTCGGGCGCCACCTCGGCCGAGTTCCAGGATTTCGCGGCGCCCGGCGCCAGCGCCTTGTTCGGCCCCGGCTTGCGCGCCGACGGCCTGGTGCGGATCGGCGACCTCGGCCACGATCCGCAACACGCCGCCAAGGCGCCGCAATTCGGCCTCCCGGCCGGCCATCCGCCGGTGCGCAGCTACCTGTCGGTGCCGGTCACGGCGCGCTCGGGCGAGCTGCTCGGCACGATGTTCTTCGGCCACCCGGAACCCGGCGTGTTCACCGAACGCAGCGAGCGCATCGTCAGCGGCATCGCGGCCCAGGCCGCGATCGCGGTCGACAATATCCGCCTGGTGGAGGCGGCCAGCCGCGCCGCCGAGGAGCGCAAGGTGCTGCTCGAGAACGAGCGCGAGGCGCGCGCCGAGGCCGAGCGCACCAGCCAGATGAAGGACGAATTCCTGGCCACCCTGTCGCACGAGCTAAGGACGCCCTTGTCGGCCATCCTCGGCTGGTCGCAGGTGCTGCGCCGCGGCAGCCGCGACGGCGCCGACCTGCAGCGCGGCCTGTCAACCATCGAGCGCAATGCGCGCGCCCAGGCCCAGTTGATCGAAGACCTGCTCGACATGAGCCGCATCACCTCGGGCAAGGTGCTGCTCGACATGCAGACGGTCGCGCCGGCCAGCTTCATCGACGCCGCCATCGAGACCGTGCGCCCGGCGGCCGACGCCAAGGGCATCCGCATCGAGCGCCAATACGGGGACCAGGTGCCGCCGGTGGCGGGCGACCCGGGCCGCTTGCAGCAGGTGATCTGGAACCTGCTGTCGAACGCGATCAAGTTTACCCCGCGCGACGGGCTGGTGACGATCGAGGTCAGCCAGCACGAGGAGCAGGTCGCGATCACGATCCGCGACAACGGCGCCGGCATCGGTCCCGAATTCATCACCCACGTATTCGAGCGCTTCCGCCAGGCCGATGCCTCGATGACGCGCACCCACGGCGGCCTGGGACTGGGCCTGTCGATCGTCAAGCACCTGGTCGAGCAGCACGGCGGCACGGTGCGCGCCGAGAGCGCCGGGGTCGGCCAGGGCGCCAGCTTCACGATCGAGCTGCCGGTGGCCAAGACGCCGCCGCGCTCGATCGACACGGCCCGCGCCCGGATGATCCGCGAGTCGCCGGCGCCGTCCGCCGACGCCGGCCTTGCCGCCCAGGCGGCCGAGGGCGCGATTCGCGATCTGCGCGGCACCTCGGTGCTGGTGGTCGACGACGACCGCGATGCGCGCGAGCTGATCGCCCGCATCCTGGCCGATTGCCAGGCCAGCGTGCGCCTGGCCTCCAGCGCGCGCGAGGCCTTCGAGATGCTGCAGGCCGCGCCGCCCGACCTCCTGATCAGCGACCTCGGCATGCCCGAGGTCGACGGCCTGGAACTGCTGTCCTGGGTGCGCGCGCTGCCGCGCGAGGCCGGCGGACAAGTCGCCGCCATCGCCCTGACCGCCTTCGCCCGTTCCGAAGACCGGCTCAAGGCGCTGGAAGCGGGCTTTTCGGCCCATGTCTCTAAGCCGGTCGAACAGACCGAGCTGATGGAAGCGATCGGCATGGTGGCCATGCCCGCCACATCGCAGCTGGTGAACGGCGGGGTACGTCTGGTCAACCGTTGAGTGGTAGCCAATGCTGGATGACCAGTGCAAAATAGCCGTTGTCGACCGGTCGTTCATGTTCCTACCCGCTCACGCGGCGCTGTCCTACAAGAAATTTTGAGCTGTTTGCTAGACTAAGTAGTGATGGGTTCAAGCCCGATTCCACCCAGAAGGGGATCCGCTCCATACGAATAGACGAGAAAAAGCATGCCGAGCAGACAAGACATTTTGAACGCGAAAATCCTGGTAGTGGACGATTCGCCCGACAATATCGAATTGATGGAAGAGATATTGCGTGAGGAAGGCTACACCTGTGTCAGCTCGACCATGCTGCCGGAACAGGTCTGCCCGCTTCACCGCGAGCACAACTACGACCTGATCCTGCTCGACCTGCAGATGCCGGGATTGAACGGCTTCCAGGTGATGAAGGGGCTCAAGGAGATCGAGCAAGGCGGCTACCTGCCGGTGCTGGCCCTGACCGCCCAGCCGAGCTTCAAGATCGCCGCGCTCGAAGCCGGCGCCCGCGACTTCATCAGCAAGCCCTTCGACCTGCTCGAAGTGCACAAGCGCATCCATAATATGCTCGAGGTGCGGCTGCTGTACAAGGAACTGGCCCAGTACTCCAAGGCGCAGCAGGAACTGGCCCTTCACGACGCCCTCACCGGCCTGCCCAACCGGCGCCTGCTGGAAGACCGCATCGAAACGGCCCTGCAGCACGCCAACCGCAGCCATGCCAAGGCGGCTGTCATGTACCTCGACCTGGATGGCTTCAAGGCGATCAACGACACCTACGGCCATGCCTACGGCGACGACATCCTCAAGATGGTGTCCCAGCGCCTGCTGTCGAGCTCGCGCAAGGAAGATACCGTGGCGCGCCTCGGCGGCGATGAATTCATGGTGGTGCTGGGCGATATCCACAGCCTGGCCGACGCCCAGGGACCGGCCTCGAAACTGGTCGAGGCGCTGTCCGAGCCCTTCTTCATCAACGACCTCACCTTGCGGCTGTCGACTTCGATCGGCATCAGCATCTATCCGGACGACGCCGAGTCGGTCGATGCGCTGATCAATATCGCCGACTACGCGCTGTACGAAGCCAAGCGCGCCGGCAAGAACCGCTTCTGCTCGCCGGCGGCCAATCGCCAGGCGGCGGCCAAGACTTCAGCGGCGCCGAGCCAGGCGGCTTCTACTGCAGCACCGGCGGAGCTGGCGGCGCAGCATCGCTGAGCAGTGCGTTTTCCTCACTTTGCGTGCACATTCGCTGTGCACGCATACTTAGGTTCCCGCCTGCGCGGGACGACGTCACTTGAGGCCTGGGGCTCAGTAGTGTCCGGACTTCGGACACGTACTTCAGCCCGTCGTTCCCGCGAAGGCGGGAACCCCAGTTCCCCCACCGGCGCCACTCCAATTATCTCCTCGCAGCGCCCGCATAAACAAACAGGCCACGCAACTTCCGCCGCGTGGCCCGCCCGCTAATGCCAGTTAACGAAAATCTCAGCGCTTCTCGTCCACCGGACATTCGCGAATCTTGCTCTTTTCTTCGATCGACTGCGCGTGCTGGTGATCATGGCCCGCGTCGACCATGTCCGGCGCCACCTCGATGCGGGTGATGCCGGCGTCGACCGAGATCGGATCGCTGGCCGGGAAGGTCATTTCGACCGCGTCGTCGAGCAGCGTTTCCTCGGCCTTTTCCTTATTGGACAGGCCTTCGCAGCCAGACAGCGCCTTGATGGCGATGGCGTACCGGATAACCTCCAGGTTCGCCAGGTCGCCGATCGTCTTCACGCCCAGCGTGTCGGCCAGCGCAGTGGCCTGCTGCTCGCCGATGCCGCGCAGCGCCGATAGCGGCGCGTCGCTCAGCTCGCGGAAAGTTTTACCGTGGAATTGTTCATTTACGATGGTGTCGATATTCATGTTATATCCTTTCTTGTAGGCGTCCCGTCCGCCAGCGAACCGGTTCGATTCCACTATGGCATAGCACTGTACCGACGTATGTGCGGCACCGAACATCGCTACAGGCCGCACGATTGATTTATTTGCCAAGTGGCACTTATGTCACATGCTATGATGGCGCGTTTTGCATGGTATTTACTCGAACATAACTATAAGTTTAGAATCCTTAGTCGGGCGAGCACAGCAATGTTGACGGAATCCCTCGTGGCGAACAGCGATAAACCCAAGATCCTGGTGGTCAACGACGACCCCGCCAGCCTGCTGGCGCTGACCAGCCTGCTCGACGGTCGTGCCGACGAGGGCAACTACAGCGTGCTGTCGGCCCGCTCCGGCCAGGAAGCCTTGCGCCAGGTGCTGCTGCACGATTTCGCCGTGATCCTGCTCGACGTGAACATGCCCGGCATGGACGGCTTCGAAACCGCCGAGGCGATCCACCAGCGCACCCGCTCGGCCGACATCCCGATCATCTTCGTCACCGCCTTCCTGGCCGACGAGATCGACCGCCTCAAGGCTTACCAGCGCGGCGCCGCCGACTTCCTGTTTACCCCTGTCATTCCGCAGATCCTGCACGCCAAGGTGTCGGTATTCGTCACCCTGGCCATGAAGAACGAGGAACTCAAGCGCCAGGCCGAGAAGCTCTCGCAGCATGCCTCGGAGCTGACCGCCACCAACCGGCGCCTGGTGCGCGAGATGGAAGAGCGACGCGCCGCCGAGAGGAAAAGCCACGCCAAGGATGAATTCCTTGCCATGCTCGGCCATGAGTTGCGCAATCCACTGTCGGCAATCACCAGCGCCTCGAGCCTGATTGGCCTGGCCGGCGCCGCGCCCGACACGGTGGCGCGCGCCCGCGCCATCATCCAGCGCCAGAGCCAGCACCTGTCGCGCATCGTCGACGACCTGCTCGACCTGTCGCGCGCGATGTCGGGCAAGATCCTGCTGGCGCGCCAGGCCACCGACCTGTCAAGGCTGGTGGCCAGCTGCCTGGAAACCTTCCGCGCCACCGGCCGCACGGACGGCTACCGCATCGCGGTCGAGCTGGCCCCAGGCTGGGTCGATGGCGACCCGACCCGCCTGGAACAGATCGTGTCGAACCTGCTGGACAATGCGCTGAAATACACGCCGAACGGCGGCGCCATCGACATCTCCCTGGCGCGCACCGGCAACGACGTCATGCTCTGCGTGCGCGACTCGGGCGTCGGCATCCCGCCCGAGCTGCTGCCGCAGGTGTTCGACGTGTTCGTGCAGGGTGCGATCTCGATTGACCGCTCGCAGGGCGGCCTGGGAATCGGCCTGTCGCTGGTACGGCGCCTGGTCGAGCTGCATGGTGGTAGCGTGGCTGCCGACAGTCCCGGCGCCGGACTTGGCTCCAGCTTCACGATCCGTCTTCCAGGCGCCGAGCTGGCGCAATCGACCGGCGCGGCCGATCCATGCGCGCCAGCAATCTCGCCGCCGCTCGACACCGGCAAGCCATCGGTCCTGCTGATCGAAGACAATGACGACGGGCGCGAAATGATGGCGACCATGCTGGCCGCCTATGGCTACCCGGTGCACCAGGCCGCTGACGGCCTGCAGGGCGTGAGCCAGGCGCATGCCTGCCGGCCGGACGCCGCGCTGGTCGACATCGGCCTGCCTGGCATCGACGGCTACGAGGTGGCGCGGCGCCTGCGCGCCGATCCGGCCACGCACGCGATCCGCCTGATCGCCGTGACCGGCTACGGCCTGCCGGAGGACCAGCGGCGCGTGATGGAAGCCGGCTTCGACCAGCACCTGGTCAAGCCGGTGCAGATCGATCGCCTGCTGGAAGCGCTGGCGCCGCTCAGTACTCCAGCCCCGGCTTCAGCCGGCGCTGCCGCCGCGTGAAGCCGCAGCAGTTACAGCAGCGAAACACGATCAAGCCGTGGCGAGCAGCTCGTCGCGGCGCGCCGCCATCTCGGCGCCCAGGGCATCCAGGTCGAGCTTGAGCTTGCGCACCTTCGGGAACATCTCTTCCTCTTCTTCTTCGACGTGGTGCTCGATGTACTCGCCCAGCACCGTGACCTTGGCGTCGTACAGGTCGTCGCCCGGCTCCATTTCCTGGATCTGCGAGATCAGGTCCTTGGCCGAGGCGTGTTCGACCACGGCTTCGTCGAGCATGTCTTCCATCTCCTTCGATGCCGAGCGCAACGCCGGATAGAAGATCTCTTCCTCGATCTGCGTGTGCATGATCAGCTGTTCGCAGATCTCGTTCGCCAGTTTTTTCTTGCTGGTGGTGGTGCGCTCGCCCAGTTCGTCGAATTGCTTGAACAGCGCCTTGACCTCGTCGTGCTGGCTGGTCAGGAGCGCGATGGCGTCCTGTTGCTTGTCATTCTTGCTCATGGTAGTACCCCCGTATTGTGCATGGTATGGATGGCTCGTTGGCCACGTTTCCAGCATGCGCCGTGGCTGCCACGCAGACTGTGCGGGAGCGCACGCTGTGCGGGCGCAACGTCCGGATGGCTGGCGGCGCCGGGCGCGCGCCGCCGAATTGCCAACTGTTGTATGATTTGGGAAACATTTAACAGAGCCTACGATGACCGAACCGGCCCCATCGCCCCCCGACCCGGAGTTCGAACGCCAGGTCGCGGCGCGCACCGCTGAACTCACCGAGATGCTGGCCTGGCTGGCCAACTGCTGGGACCAGGAACGCCGCCAGCTGGCGCGCCAGCTGCACGACAGCCTTGGCTCGTCGATGACGGCCCTGACCATGCACCTGGCCCTGCTGACCCAGAACCTGCCGGCCGACAGCAAGGGACGCGAACGCGCGGCCCAGATGAAGACCCTACTGGCCGGCATCATCGAAACCAACCGCACGATGCAGCTCGAGCTGTGGAACGACAAGCTCGAGTTCCTCGGCCTGCGCGCCGCGCTGGCCGAGCTGGTGCCCGCCTTCGGCGCCGAACGCGGCCTGAAGGCGCGCGCCAGCCTGCCCGACGACGACGGCACCTGGTCGCGCGAGCACGGCGTGCTGCTGCTGCGCTGCGCCGAGGAAGGCCTGCGCAACGCCGCCGCCCACGCCCAGGCCACGCGGGTGGACGTGATCCTCGACGACGACGGCGAGATGGCCATGCTCACCGTGCGCGACGATGGCGTGGGGCCGCGCGAGGATGCGCTGGAAAAATCGTCGAAGGGCTGCCACGGCCTGCGCCTGCTGCGCGAACGCGCGCGCTACCTGGGCGGCAACCTGACCCTGGCGCGCAGCGACAGCGGCGGCGCGATATTGCAGATGACTTTGCCGCGCGAGCTGGCGGCCTAGATCTTGTCGGGGCCTGCGGCGCAAACACGAACCGCTAACGTAAAAACGTCGTTCCCGCGGAGGCGGGAACCCAATCTGCTCGATGCGCCACTTAAAGAAAATTAAGTGGGGACATATAGGACCTGGGTTCCCGCCTGCGCGGGAACGACGTGTTGGGGCTGACGAAGGAAGGCGGCCGGCGGCAACGTCCGGCCCGCCTGCCCTACTCCTCAGTGCAGCTTGACCAGCGGCGTGCTGCGCCGGATCAGGAAGCGTGCTACCGCCAGCAGCGCGGTGCGGGTAATGCCCATCACCGCCCGGTGGTGCATCAGGTGCAGGCTGGCGTACATCGTGCGCGCCACCGCGCCCTGCACGAACCAGCTGGCCCCGCGCAGCGAACCCATCAGACTGCCGACGCTGGTGCTCTGCCCGACCGAGACCAGCGAACCATAGTCGCGGTATTCATACGGCGTGTCCTGCGGCGCCTGGCCCTTGTCCATGCGCAGGAAGGCCGTCACCAGGTAATCGGCCTGCTGGTGCGCGGCCTGGGCGCGCGGCGGCACCGGTGCGCCATTGCCGTCGATGCAGACGGCGCAGTCGCCCAGCGCCCAGATATTCGGCACGCCTTTGACACGCAGGTTGGCGTCGACGTCGAGCCCGCCGCCGCGCGCGGTCGGCAGGCCCAGGCCGGCCAGCAGTTCGGGCGCGCGGATGCCGGCGGCCCACACGCACAGGTCGGCCGTGTACACATTGCCCTTGCCGTCGATGACCTTGTCGGCTTCGATCGCGGTGACGCGGCAGTCGGCCACCACATTGATGCCGCGCTTGCCCAGCAGGTCGTGCGCCGCCTTCGACACCCGTTCGGGCAGCGGCGCCAGGATGCGCGGCGCGCCTTCGAGGATGGTGATGCGCACGTCGCGCTTGACGTCCATGCGGGCAAAGCCATAGCGCGCGTACGCCCCGGAGGCTTCGCGCAGCTCGGCGGCCAGCTCGACGCCGGTGGCGCCGCCGCCGATGATCACCACGTCCAGGCCGGTTTCCTTGCCTTCTTCGCGCTGCTGCTCGACCGCCAGCATCAGGCGCAGCATGCGCAGGCGGAAGCGCTCGGCGTCCTCGGTCGCGTTCAGCGAGATCGAGTGCTCTTCGGCGCCCGGCACGCCGAAATAATTCGAGGTGCTGCCGATCGCCATCACCAGCGAGCCATAGCCCAGCCGGCGCAGCGGCAGGACTTCTTCATTGTCGCTGGCGGCGCGCACTGCGCCGATCTCGATCGCCTGGCCGGCGGCATCGAGCCCCGTCATCGGGCCCAGCACGAAATTGAATCCATTGTCGTGGGCCAGCATGGCGTACGACAGTCCTTCCTGGTGGATGTCCAGGGTACCGGCCGCGACTTCGTGCAGCGACGGCTTCCAGATATGATAAAGGCGGCTGTCGACCAGCGTCACCTTGGATGGGCCCAGCTTGCGGCCCAGTTTGCAGGCCAGCTCGAGTCCGCCGGCGCCACCACCCACGATCACGATATCGCTACGCAAGTTGCCTCCTTCACAATGCCCTACCCGGCAACGGCGCCGGGTCCTTGGACAATGTCGATTTTACTATGGCGGCGTGAATAACGTTGCGCATGTCAATATCTTGACTACATATTACGGAACAGACCCATGAACGATTGACTGACAGTCAGCGTCTCTGGCCGGCTCTTGAGCCTGATCGTGCCGCGCCCGCTCTCGTCGCGCGCCACGCCGGCCACCGCGCGCAGGTTGACAATGGTCGAGCGGTGCACCTGCTTGAACATGGTCGGGTCGAGCACCTCGAGCAGGTCGCGGATGGGTTTGCGCAGCAACGACTCGCCCTCGGCCGTCATCACCACCGTGTACTTGGAATCGGCCTGAAAATAAGCCACGTCGTCGACCAGGATCAGGCGCGTCTCGTTGCCGCGGCTGGCCGTCAGCCAGACCAGCGGCTGCGCGCGCGGCGCCGGCGGCGCCACCACCTGCAGCCGGGCCAGCAGCTCGGCCAGCTTGGCGGCATCGACGCCGCCGCGCGCCAGCCGCTCGCGCACCCGCGCCACGGTGGCGTTCAGGCGCTCGCGCGCCACCGGCTTCTGCAGGTAGTCCACGGCGCCACGGTCGAAGGCGTCGAGCGCGTATTGATCGTAGGCGGTGACGAACACGATTTCGGTGCCGAGGCCCGCCGCCAGCATGTTCGACGCCACTTCCAGGCCCGACAGCCCCGGCATGCGGATATCGAGGAAGGCGACATCGGGCCGGTGGGTCTCGATGGCTTCCAGTGCGCCGCCGCCGTCCTCGCACACGGCGACGATGTCGAGCCCTGGCCAGGCTTCGAGCAGCAATTTGACCAGTTCGTCGCGCAGCAGCGCTTCGTCTTCGGCGACCACGCAGGTGACGGTATCAGGCGGCATGGCGGCCTCCCGCTCCTTGCAGCGCCAGCGGCACCGTGATGGTCGCCGCGACGCCGCTCGGGAAGTTGGCGACGATGGCGAAGCTGGCGCCAGTGCCATAGGCCAGGCGCAGGCGCTCGCGCACATTGCGCAGGCCGATGCCGGTGCCGGCGCCTTCGCTCGAGAAGCCGCGGCCGTCGTCGGCCACGGTCACGGCCACCGCCTGCGCATGCTCGCCGCCGACCGCCCGCGCCAGGATCCAGACCGTGCCGCCGCCGGGTTTGGGCTCCAGCCCGTGCTTGATCGCGTTCTCGACCAGGGTCTGCAACATCATCGGCGGGAACACCAGCCGGCGCAGCTCGTCCGGCACGTCGACCTGCAGCGCCAGGCGCGGTCCCATGCGGATGGCCAGGATGTCGAGGTAGGCGCGCGCCCGCTCGAGCTCTTCGCCCAGCGTCGACGGCGCATCCTCCGTGCGCGGCAGCGAGTGGCGCAGATACTGGATCAGGTTGCCCAGCATGGCGTCGGCGCGCGCCGGGTCGCTGCGGGTGAGCACCTGGGCGCTGGCCAGCGTGTTATACAAAAAGTGCGGTTCGACCTGGGCGTGCAGCAGGTTCAGGCGCGCCACCGTGAGTTCCTTCTCGGTCACGCTCTCGCGCACCTGATTCGCTTCGGCGCGGCGCCGCTCGGCGATGCGGCGCGCGATGGCCCGCACCACGGCCTCGGCGTTCTCGAGGTTGGTGCCGTGGTCGACCATGAACCAGTCGGTCCAGGCCGGCGCCTCCGGCTCGCAGATCAGGGTGACGCTGCCGGCCACGTCGCCATTGGGCGACACCGTCGCCAGGATCTGGTTGCGCCGGTTTCCAAAGGCTTCCAGGCCCCACAGCTGGGATGCCTCCTTGCCATAGGGGTCGATGCGCGCGACCTTGGCCCGCACCTGCAGGCTGTCACGCGCGCTGTCGACGACGGTGGCGCCGGGCAGTTCGCGGATGGCGGCGTCGATCATGTCGAAGGCCTCGCCCGCTTCGAGCGGAATCTCGATCTGGCGCCGCTGGCGGTTCGACAGGGTGCTGGCGTCCAGGCGGCCAGTCACCAGGCGCACCCGGCGCATATGCGAGAACACTTCCAGCAGCACCCAGCCGCACAGGGCGAAGCCGAACAGCGGACCGATGGGTCCGAGGTCGATGTCGACCCGATCGAGCCAGGTCTCATTCAGGGTGATGACCAGGGCGAGATAAACCGCCAGCCAGGCCAGCAACAGGCGGAACACGTGGAACAGGCTTGCAAACATGATGTGCTTTCGGATGGTGAGAATGGGGCCAGCATAGGCAAACCATTCCTTGCAAGACAGCATTATGCGACGGAGTCGGGCCTGGGCCGACGAAATCGGGGCCGGGCGGCATGGAGCCGCTACGCGCTTGGACGAAAAGACTGTCGCTTTCTACCTTTCATTACAATTTTCCGACATGCCCTACCCCACCCCTGCCCGCTACAATCTCGCCTTTCCGATCAAAGGGTTTTACAGATGGTACTGAAACGCATCGTTGTCGCGCTGGCCGCCACGCTGGCCGCCGCTTCCGCCCACGCCGAGATCGGCGCTGCCGTCACCGCCACGCTGGGCACTACCGGCGCCGGCGTGCACCTGGTCGTGCCCATGGAGAGCAATCTCAACGGTCGTTTCGGCATCAATTACCTCAAGCACGATTTCGACAAGCGCACCGGCGGCATCAACTACGACGCCAAGGGCAAGCTGCAGACCTTCGACGTGCTGTTCGACTGGTATGTGATCGCCAACAGCCCGTTCCGGCTGACCGGCGGCATCCTCTACAACGGCAACGAGATCACGGGCCGCGGCCGTCCGAATGCCAACGGCCAGTACCTGATCAATGGCCGCGGCTATACCGCGGCCGACGTCGGCAACCTGGACGCGAACGTCGATTTCCAGAAGGCCGCGCCGTATATCGGCATCGGTTGGGGCAACGCCCTCACCCCGAACCAGCGCTGGAACTTCAGCGCCGACCTCGGCGCCTTCTACCAGGGCAAGGCGCACGTGAACCTGGTCAGCCGCGGCTGCACCAGCTCGCGCGTGACCTGCACCGTGCTGGCGAGCGACGTCGCGCACGAAGAAGCGCGCCTGAGCGAAGAACTGTCGGACTACAAGTTCTTCCCGGTGCTGCGCGCCAGCGTCTCTTACAGCTTTTGAGCGGCGGCCGATGGGGTAGTTTGCGCGCTTATGCAGGGCGGTTTGCATCAGCATGTTCGATGCTGAACAATGCAGGTTGATCATTAAGCCGCCGAGTTCCCATGACCGCGTTCAAATATGGATTTTTCCTGGCTGCT
Organism: Massilia sp. CFBP9012; assembly: GCF_034045115.1. NCBI lineage: Bacteria > Pseudomonadati > Pseudomonadota > Betaproteobacteria > Burkholderiales > Oxalobacteraceae > Massilia > Massilia sp. CFBP9012. The sequence goes on from NZ_JAXCWM010000012.1 coordinate 119,039, forward strand.
TCACTGAGCTGCCACGCTGTTCAGGCCGCCCCAATGCAGGAGGCAGCGCCGCAAGCGCCAGCTGCCCAGCTTTCCGCGCAGGATGAGCGGCTGATCAGGATCCAGGCGCGCAAGGATATCGTGGACGAGTTCATCTCGGTTTGCGGCAAGATGTATCCGGCGACGCGGGACGAGATGCAGAAGCCGCATGATGCCTGGGTTCAGGCCCAGAAGCAGGATCTGGACAAGGCGGCGATTGTCATGCTGACCCACACCAGCCGCGAGGACGCGAAACTAGCGACCCGGCTGCTGGGCGAAGAGCATCAGAAGCTGCAGGGGTGGGCACGGAACGACCTGGGCATGCTGCGCGACGCCCCGCCGAAGGCAAGCGACTGCCTCAATCTGGCGAACAAATTGGACATGCTGCCTTCCTATCCACAGCCATGATTGAACAAGAATGATTGACGAGAACAGCTGAGTCGGACGTGGTCGTGATCGTCTACCGCTCGTCGATCATCAGGGCTGACTTTGCCTTTTCATGCACAACGATTTGCGAAGTCATTCGCATTGCCAGACAATCCGGATTGTCCATGAAGCCAGCGAAGTTCCAATGACCGCTTTTAACTCTGCACTACTTCTGGCAGTCCTGCTCACATCCCATGCCGTCCAGGCAGCCCCGGTGAAGGATCTGAAACCACAGGAACTGGCCGCCTACCTGGCTGCGCATGAGACCGTGGTGGTCCAGTTCACTTCCGCCGATCGGAAATGCAGATACTGTCCTGGCGCTGCGGACGCGTACGCGCGTGCGGTCGCGCCTGCCAAGGATCCGAGTGTGAAGTTCGCCCGCGTCCAGTGGCCGGTCTGGCACCAATTCCCCGATTTCGGAAAGGTCGAGAAACCTTTCGGGCTGCCCGAGCAGCTGATCTATTCAAAGGGTGAAGTCATCGGCAGTGTCAACGGCAAACCCGGCGATGCGAGGGTCTTTTTGGCGAAGGTCCAGCAGGCCCGCGACAATCCGATGAACTCCAAGGACCGCCAGCGGGCATACATGCTCGCGGCGCAGGAGCCGGCGAAGCCGATGTCGGCACACGAGGAGCGGCTCGTGCGCATCATGGCGCGCAAGGATTTGCTGACCGAATTCCTGTCGATCTGTGAGCAGCGCTTCCCCGAAGTGCGCAGCAAGGTAAGGAAGGCCCACCGCGACTGGGTGCAATCGCAGGAAAAGGACCTGGACCGCGCCGCTATCGTCATGCTGGCACGCAGCAACCACGAGGATGCGAAGCTGACGCTCTCGCTCGCGGACGAAGAGAACGGCAAACTTCAGACCTGGGTGACGGGGGATCTGGCGATCTTGCCCAGGAAGTCACCGGAAGCCGGGGACTGCCTGAAATTGGCAAATAGTCTCGGCTCGCTGCCTCCGATTACCCAGACCGAAATGATGCAATAACTCGGTCGGCGCATCCTTGTCGCGCGAGCGATCTCAGAATTAAGCACGGCCGAACAGATGAGCAAAAAAAATCAGGACATCGATTTGCTTTCGGATTCATCTGCAAGTCCGCCGAGGAACGGAGTGTAGTGCACCGTCAGCCGGGCAGGCGGAATCTGCAGCCAGTCGTTCAGCAACATGGTAAGCGTACGCGCTAACTCGGCGTCAGCAACGTGCCACTCGATAGGCTGAGATGCCCTTGCATGGTCGAGCGCCGCGAGCTGCTGCCGCGCCTGGGCGACGAAGAACAGGCCACCAATCAGCGGCGCGTCGTCGCGCATGTGCGGAAGCAGATTGAACGGATAGCCTCCCAAGATCCTCTTGAACAGCCGCGCATAGAGCAGGACTCCGCGCTCGGCATCGTAGCCGTCGAACACGGTGAATGCAACTGCATATCCGCGGTCCGCCGGTGCGCTCGTCACCTGCTCAAGGTAGGCCTGCTCTTCCGCATCGAGCGGCAATCCGGCCAGCACATGCCGTTCGTTGAGATGGAATTGGTCGAAGACAGCCTGCATGGCCGCCCCTTGCGCGACCTGAACCTGATTGTGGGACTCGGGCACCGCGTCGCCCAGGCACAGGAGGATGCGGTCGTCGTCCAGCCGCGTGGCGGCGTATGGAAGCGTCTCCGGCAGACAGGGCACGATGAGCGGGTGACGCAGATAGTTGAACCAGCCTGCCCGCACCATGCGCGGGATCTCGTGATTACTGACAGCAGCCCTGTAGAAATCAGCCGGCCAGACTTCCAGATTGTCCGGGTCCCAGGACTGGATCGCTACCTCGACGATTGCACGCATGGCTTGCCCATTCAGGAAAGCCTGCTCCCCTGGTGGGAAGTTCATGGACACCCGCGAGGAAGCATTGTCCTCACCAAGGTAGAAACTCAGCTCGACCGGTTCGGGGCGCGAATATTCCATACCACCGCGGGATTTGGCGCCGGCAGAAAACAGAGAGAACGTGAAGCCAAACCGCGCGGTCGACGCATCGGTCAGGTTACCGTCCGCATCGAGTGCACTGACTTCGTGGCGATATTTTTTCTTGGGCTTATCAGCGGCGCGCAGCGTTTCGGACAAATTACCGAGGTCGTGCCGCAGCGGCTCGAACCGCTTCTTTCCAAATACGTCCCAGTACGCGAGCTCAGGATGCACTTCTTTCAGTGCCAGCAGAAAGCTGCGCACCGCCTCCACGGCCTGCCCAAAATTGAAACGCCGGTTATAGACACGGAGAAACATTTTAACCGTTTGCACGAACACTCCAACCGAATTATCGAGCTTGAATGAGATGGCCAAGGAAGGATGGCGCTAGCGCCGATCACCTGTTCTTTTTCACCCGCGCGATTTCAGAATGCAAAGCGCGAATATTCTTCTCGTGTGCCAGGGTTGTCTCTTGAAGACGCTTGAACTGCTCTGCGTCGAGCTTGGCGCGCATAGCGGGATCTTGCAGAACGCGGATCTTCGACTCGAGCGCCACATTTTCGGCGTGCATCTCTTGTTCAAGAATACTTAGCCGGTCGCGGTCGCGCTGTTGCTGCTCGCCAGCTGCGGTCTGGTAGCCTGCAGCCGTGGCTCGAGCCGGCTCAGCGCTCTTCGGGATCGCCAGGGCTCTGCTTACCGACCCTGACGCGTTGCCATCCTCGCTGCCAACGCCTGCCGTCGGCGCCGGCCTCGCCGCGCGCCGTCCCTGGATCACTTCCACGCCCTGGGCGTTGACATAGCGCGGCGCATCGATCGCCTGTGCCTGCACGAAGGCTGGCGAGATGCACAGCAGCATTGCGCACGACATCGCCACCCGGGTAAAACTGCCTGGAGCTCGCTTGATCATTTGATTCGGCCTGCCGGTAGGTACTTGACATTGGTCCAGGCCCGGCGCAGCACCTCAGTCAGGTTGGGCAGCTTGCCCCTGGTGGTGTAAACGTTGAACACGACCGGGAACTTGCCGGGCGCCTGCCCGACGAACACCGAGACGTCCATCGCCACGCCGTCGGCCTTGCCTGTGAACCAGCCCTCGTAACCCTGGATGTCACCATACCGGGCTAGTCTGACCGGAATGGCGAGGCTGCGCTCGCGGCTCACGCCGAAGTTTTCGCTGGCGCGCCGGATCGCGGCGCCCGCCATCTGGTGCATTCCCTCCGCAGGCACCTTTTCTTCCGGCCAGCTTGCGTAGGTGATGACGGTTGGCGGGTGATAATTCGGCGGGCTTTCGGCCACGAAGGTGGGGCGGCCGGTCTCGTTCGACAAGCGTGTTTCCCACGGCGGCTGGTTCTCCACCCAGACCTCGAGTCCGAGCTCCTGCACATGAAAGATCTGCATGTGCCGCAGCTCGGGTGGCCTGCCATTCGTACCACGAGTCTGGGCACGGGCACCGGAAAATGGCAGCAGCCAGCCCAGCAGAAGTGCATGACTGCCCGCGAGCGCGAGACGGCGGCGCGGCCTCATTGCCCTCCCCCCGATCGCACGATCGCCCCGCCCATGCCCAGCAAGGTCAGGACGACGACGGCGAGTATGCTGTACCAGCGCCGGCTGCGAGTGAAAGCGAGCCGCCAGTCGAAACGGCTCGCCAGGAAGCATGCGACCCAGACCAGGACATAACTGACCAAGGCCCGGCCAAGCAGATTTCCAAGTACAAAGCTCAACGACATCCCGACTCCTCGTTATTGACCGTCGAACAGCGCCCAGCTGCCGCTGCGCCGCACCATCACCTGGGTCGACAGCCGGTGCGCATCGTTGTGCTCGTCAAAGAACTGCTGCGCCTGCTCGCGCAGGGTCACTACCGCATTCGGGTCGGCGCTGTCGCACATCAGGATGCGGTCGCGGCGCGGCGCGCTGACCAGGATGTCGCCACGCACCTGCGACGCCATGGCGTCCCACACGCCATCCACGAGCAGCAAGGTCGCTTCCAGGTCTTCCCCGGTCACGGCGACCTTGCAACCGTCCTTGGCAAAAAACTTCGGCTGCGGCAAGGCACGCTCGAGATTGGCCCGTGCGATTCCGGGAAGCGCGGTCGCAGAGACAGCGACGCTCTCGACCAGCTTCGGGGTGGCCATCATGAAACTGTCGGGCAAATCGAAAGCATAAGTGACGATCAGCTCGCCGCACAGCGGTGCGTGACTCGGTTGCTGCTCGGGCGGCACGCCCGCGGCCTGCAGCGCCCGCAAGAAATTGATGTGCTTGAGGCGGGGCTGCAGCTGGTCGGCGCGCAAGGCCGGCAGTGCGGCTTGGGCGGGTGCTTTCTTCTTGAACAGTCCAAACATGGCGAGTCCTTATGCTGGTTAATCGTTGTAGACGGCTGCGGGCGTGCGGGTGCGGATTTTCAGGGTGTTGCTCAGTTCGATGAGTTCGGCGTGGTAGTCGGCCTTGACGACGACGGCATGCCAGGCGTCGTCGTCGTTGTCGAGGTCGACCAGGCGGTAGCCGCGCGCTTCCAGCCAGGACGAGAAGGCAAGCAACCCCGCACTGCAGCGGGCCGGTCCAGAAGGTGGTCCCGCTGGACCATCGAATCCGCCGAGCGCCCGATCTTCGGCCACATTGGATGCTTGAATCAAGACCGTTTCGTCGTCCTTGATATCACCGTGAACGGCTTGACCAGCTTCGCTCAGTGCTTCCATCAGTTCATGGATATCATCGAGTTTGCGTGGTTTTCCTATCACTTCCAGAACCGACTCGGTTGCATCCACGTTGCCGTCGCAGACCAGTTCGATCCAGCGTGCTATGCCTTTGCGTTTGGTTTTCGCGAGGTCAGCTTTTTTCGGTGGCGGCGGAGCAATGATCTGTACTCCGGGCCCGGCAGCTATGGGTCGCCACGCATCGCGAGTGTGGCGCACATGCATTCGGTAGTAATCGACCAGATCGCGAGGATAGTAAGGATGGTCATTGAACATGCTGTCGTCGATATCATACGCGCACACCGCCAGCGCAACCTCAAATGCAAAGTCGCAGAACAAGCGATCCTTGCCTGGCGCAGTATCAAGATCAGGCTTCCATCCCCAAGGGCGCATCATGCGACACCAGTTTTTCATATAGGCTGCCAATGCCTCGTTACGATGGTCCGCATCGGCAGCAAGTGCACGCAAAAACGGATCCATCCAGGCCGCCGCGTACTTGTCCGTCTTATATTTTTTTGCGAGAGCGTGATCCGGAATAAACGCTTTCACCAGCAGATCAATAACATAGCTCCTCTTCTCGAAATCGACAGGCAGGAATTTTTGAAACACTGACAGATATTCCGATGACTCGACGAATAGCAGGGCGATGCCCACAAAAGCTGCATCTGCCCGATTTATCGCCTCAATCGTCGAATAATTTCTCTGTTCAGCTCTACCATTAATCCGTATGAATTCGCTATTCTCGGCCATTAAATTGGCACGATCAAGGATCAAACCCTTGATCGACTCTACCGTATCACCGGCACCATATTTACGTACAACAAGCCTTAATGTGGTAGCCACGGCCTGCAACTTAAACCAGGCCTCCTCCTCCAACGATTCTGGCACAAGGGAAGAAATAAATTCTTCTTGCTGAATTATTTCACCAATTTCTTTTCGATAGCGCCCCAAATTACCAAGCGGGTCACGCATTTCCTTCTGATTAGTCATGGGTTCCATTTCTTGCCTATCTCTACGTCTCGATTGCCATTATTCGTAATTTCATTATAAGACGTTCCCTTCTCGTCAGTTAACGCGTAAACTTTTTTTACCCTGTTTGCGGCAACGAGGTTTTTTATTTTCTGAGCCTCTGCTGGATCGTCAATCAGGCCATCGATACGGTCCTGCAACCATTCGTTACTCATTTGCCGCGCACCACTTTTCACCGTGCATAACCTGTCAACGCAACCTTCGGGATCCGCTTTTTTCGTTCCGCCGGTCGCTTTTGATTCGATAATCACATAATTTCCATTCTTGTCTTTGTAGATACCATCAATCCCTGTCTGGCCGTCCCAAGCCTTGAAGGCGTCGTCAGGACTCATACCACGCGGATCGAACGATTTCCCAACAGGCTCATAACCTTTTGCCAAAAGGTCAATGAAAACCTCACGCTCGCCCCGGTAACCCTTTTCTTTAGGCGACAGCTTGTCCCAAGCCTTCGTATGAAGTTCGATACTGCACGGCCCAGCATTGTGAACCCATATCTGTTGAGCACCCACGAAATAGCTGTGCGTGTGGGCAACGCTGAAATTGTAGACCTTACGGGGATGCTGAACTATGTCGTTGGCGACGACGACCGTGTCGCCTTGCGCGCTCGCGATGACATCGCCAGGTACCAGCTTGCCAGCTTCGACCCATCCTTTCCCCTGCTGCCACAGAGGATGCTCTTCAGTGATCTCAAACGTCTCTAACTGTGTCGCGAGCCGCCGATAGCTGGGCGCCACCCGGCCGAATACATCGGTAACAACTTGCGGCCGGTCGGCGAAACTATTCTCGTTGCGTGATCCAACGTGCTGCCCCACAACGATCGACTCAATGGACTTGAATCCCTCAGCAGTAAGCACCAGCGTACCCGCCACAAAGCTGGCGCAACCGTACTCCTTGCGCAACGCCTTAGCAGCATCGCCGAGCTTGCCCGAGAACTTGGTCAAGTTAGTTGCCAGCTTGAGTCCAAACGCCGGACTGACATAACTACCGATTACCTTCCCCAAGTCGTAGGCACCGCACTGAGTTGCGCGTGTGAAGGTATCGACCGCCTCCTGACCGAGCATCTGGCCAAGCGCTTGCATCGTTCCCTTCGGATCGTTAAAGAAGGACTTGCCCAGTTCAACCAGACCTGAAATGACCTCGCCCGGATTGGTCACCATATTCCACAGGTCCGCGATCTGGCCCTTGAGCCCCGCAACTACGCCTTTAACGAACTCGTACCCGTAAGTGACCGAACCCTTAACGCTATCCCACAGTGAGCCCCAGAATCCCTTGTCACGTTCATTGGCACCTTTGTGGTCATCGTCGGCACTCGGCTTCTCGCACACGTCCTCGGGAAACTGGCAGTTGTTCTTCTTAGCGTACTCTTCACGTGCCTGCTTTGTCGGGCAAGTCCCGGGCATATCGCAAATCAGCTTGATGCCGCCGCCAGAGCCTGGCGGAACAGGCGTCATTCCGCCTCCGCCACCATTTCCGGGCAACGGTATCTGCCCCAATGCCGCGCCAACAGGCGCCACGCACAGCATGACCGCCACAATGAACAGCAGCACGCACCTGCCGAGCGCCAATCTCATCTTGCCTAACATGTAGGGCCTCCTGGCGGATCTTCCGGGTCGGTCGGGTCGGTAGGATCGATCGGTTCAAAAGGTCCGCCCGGCTCATCCGGATCACCCGGCGCGCCCGTATCGGGAGGCGTCCCCGATCCGCCCCCCAGGTTCTCTTCATGAAAAGCCGACTGCATGCGCAGGATCGCCTCGCTCCGAATCTGCACCCGCGGTCCGCGCACACCCGGCGCCGAACAGGGCGCATCCATCCCCGGCGTCGGGCCGATGCCGAACGGGTTTTGCATGCCAGTCCCGCCAGTGGCCGCCGACACCGCATTCACCGCCGAATGCAGCATGCGGTCGATCACCGGCACGACCAGGCGGAAGCAGTAGGTCACGCGCACGTGCAGCAGGTTCGCGTCCTGCACCGACAGCTGCGAGCTGCTGCCCGCGGCCGTGGTGCGGTAATGCAGCGTGTCGTTGGGCAGCTCGCGCCCATCCTCGCCATCCAGCCGCGCGCGGCCGAAGTCGGCGAGCGCGGCGCCGGTGGGGTTGAGCACCTCGATGTCGGTGATATTGCTGGCGGTCGCCGTCTCCAGATTGGCCTTGGCCAGCGCTTCGGCGTAGCCGGCGGCGCTGGCCTGGTGTGCGAACAGCGGGGTCAGGCCGCGCGCGAGCGCATTGCGCATGGCGCCGTGGTCGCCGTTGTGCAGCGCGCCGGCGCGCGCGGCCAGCATGGTGGCGTAGTTGAGCGTCGCGCGCGCCTGGTACATCAGGCCGAGCTGTATTGTCCCGAACAGCATCACCACCAGCACCGGCAGCACCACGAGCAGCTCGACACCGGCCTGTCCAAGCTGGCGCGCGTTCACGGGGCCTCCAGCGGCAGGCGCACGCCCGGTGCGATGGCGCAGCGCGCGGCTTCGCCCGCGGCCAGCTCCAGCACCGCGGCTGCGCGCCAGTGGCCGCGCATGCGGCGCGGCTGCACACCGCCGGCGACCTTCAGCACCAGGCCGTCGCGGCGCAGGAAGACGACGTCGATGGCATAGCCCATGCCGATCGTATGCACCATATTGCATGGGCTGATGTACAGGGCTTCGTGGGCCCGCAACGGCGGACGCGCCAGCAGGCCGCGCATCCGCGCCAGCACGGTCGTGGCTAGCATCACGTCGAGCCGGCGCGGCGTGGAGGCGGTTTCGAACTGGATCGGGATGGTCTTGAGCATGGCAATTCAGAACTTGATGCCCGACGCCATGAACTTCATCGCGATCGGGAACATCAGCACCAGGAAGGTCACGGGGAAGATGAAGACGACCAGCGGGAAGATCAGCTTGACGGGCGCCTCCATCGCCAGCTTCTCGGCCAGCTGGAAGCGCTCGACGCGCCGCTGTTCGGACTGCGCGCGGAAGGTCGCGCCCAGGCTGGCGCCCATGCGCTCGGCCTGGATCACGGCGCTGATGAAGCTCGACACCTGCGGGATGCGCACGCGCGCGTCCATGCGGCGCAGCGCGTCGGCGCGGGTCAGGCCGGCGCGCAGGTCGCGCAGCACGAAGGCGAACTCGTTCTTGAGCGGGCCGGCCGGTCCCTTGTCGACCGCCTGGGCGATCGCCCCGGCCATGTTCAGGCCTGCTTCCACCGACATCGTCAGAAAGTCGAGGTAGGCCGGCAGCGCCTTGACGATCAACTTCTGGCGCCGCTTGAGCGTCTCCTTGAGCCAGATGCGCGGATAGATGAAGCCCAGGCCCGCGAGGGCGATGACCCAGAACGGGTTGAACAGGCCCGCCATCGACAGCACCAGCGCAGTGAACCCGGAAAACAGCGTCAGGCTGACCAGGCACAGGGCGATGAACTGCGTCGGGTTCATCAGGTAGAGCATGCCGGACAGCCGCAGCGTCTCGCCCGGGCCGGCCAGCAGGGACTTCGGTATGTTCCGGCACAGGTGGTAATCGACCAGGCGGACCACGGGCCACAGCAGGCGCAATGGCCGCGGCAAGGGGTCGAGGTAGGCGCGGTCTTCCTCGGGCACGTCTTCCTTCAGGCGTACCGCGCCGTGGATCAGGGCGGCGGCCAGCAGCACGAAGGCGGCGCCGACCAGCAGAGCAATGACGAATGGGTTCATGGTCGCGGCTTCCCGTTCAGACGTCGATGGTCGTGATGCGGCGGATGAAGTGGTAGCCGACCAGGATCGTCACCACCATCACGCCCAGCGTCACCCAGCCGTACCAGGCGTTGAACAGCGGCGCCATGGCTTCCGGCTCCATCACGTTCAACACCGCCACCAGCATCACCGGCAGGCCCGCCATGACCAGGCCCTGCATCTTGCCCTGCGCGGTCAGGCTCCTGATCTTGCCTTCCATTTGCAGCTTGGCGCGGATGGTTCTGGCGATCGATTCGAGCGTCGCCGCCAGGTTGGCCCCGACCTCGCGCGACAGCGCCATGCCGGCCGTGACCAGCGCCAGGTCTTCCAGCGGCACCCGCTTTTCCATCGATTCCAGGGCCACGGCAAAGTCGACGCCCAGGCGCATCTCGCGCAGCAGCAACGCGAACTCCTGCGAAATCGGCGGCTTGCCTTCGCTGGCCACGCTGTCGAGGGCGAGCGGCAGGCTGGCGCCCGCGCGCAGGGCGCCGGTGATCATCATCAGGGCGTCGGGCAGTTGCTGCTCGAACTGCCGCAGCCGGCGCCGGGCGATGTGGGCCACCACCAGGCGCGGAGCGACGAAGGCCAGCGCGACGGACATCAGCACGAATACCAGGTTGCCGCTCACGACCCAGGCCGCCAAAGGCAGGACGATCAGCACCGACAGGTTGATCACCATGATGCGGCGCTCGTCGGTAAAGATGAACATGTTCTCCAGGTCGGCCCTGGCGCTGATCGCCACCTCGGCCTGGCGCGTGCGGAACCAGCGGCTGCCGAAGTGCAGCGCCAGCCAGGCCAGCGCCAGCATGGCGAAGAAGATCGCGGCGATGATGAAGGTGCGCTCGTTCATGCCGGATGCACCCGCTTCATCGGCACGCTGTCGCGCCGGAAGATGGAAACGTCCACCGGCATCCCGCGCCGCATCAGGTCCTGGTAGAAGTCCGGTATGTGCCCGGTGGGTACCAGGCGTCCGCACACCTTGCCGTTGGCGTCGAATCCGTCCTGCTCGAACTGGAAAATGTCCTGCAGCTGGATCAGGTTGCCCTCGATGCCGGTCACCTCGCTGATATACGTCACCTTGCGGCTGCCGCAGGAAAAGCGGGTCTGCTGGACGATCAGGTCCACCGCCGACGCCACCTGCTCGCGGATCGCCTGCATCGGGATCTCCAGGCCGCTCATCAGGGTCATCACCTCGAGCCGCGACAGGCAGTCGCGCGGGCTGTTGGCGTGGGCCGTGGTGAGCGAGCCATCGTGGCCCGTGTTCATCGCCTGCAGCATGTCGAGCGCTTCGCCGCCGCGGCACTCGCCCACGATGATGCGGTCGGGGCGCATGCGCAGGCAGTTCTTTACCAGGTCGCGGATGGTGACCGCGCCGCGGCCCTCGATATTGGCGGGCCGCGCTTCGAGCGACACCAGGTTGGGCTGGTTCAGCTGCAGCTCGGCGGCGTCTTCCACCGTCACGATGCGCTCGTCGTCCGGGATGAAGTTGGACAGCACGTTGAGCAAGGTGGTCTTGCCCGAGCCGGTGCCGCCCGACACCACGATGTTGGCGCGCAGCTTCACCGCCACTTGCAGAAAGGCGATCATCTCGGCGCTGATGGCGCCGAAGCGGATCAGGTCCTCGCCCACCAGCTTGTTGCGCGCGAACTTGCGGATGGTGATGCTCGGCCCGCGAATCGCCAGCGGCGGGATGATGGCATTCACGCGCGAACCGTCCTTCAGGCGCGCGTCGACCATCGGCGAACTCTCGTCGATGCGGCGTCCGAGCGGCGAGACGATGCGTTCGATTGCCGAAATCACCGCCGCGTCGTTGGAGAACGAGATGTTCGATCGCTCCAGGCGCCCTGCCCGTTCGACGAACACGTCGTTGTGGCGGTTGACCATCACCTCGCTCACCTCGTCGTCCGCCAGCAGCGACTCCAGCGGGCCCAGGCCCACCACCTCATTGAGCACGACGTCGCACAGCGCCGCACGCTGCTCGCGCATCGACTCGAAGGCGCTGTCGGTGTCGATCAGTTCCTCGATCAGCTTCTGCACGGTGGAGCGCAGCTCGGCGTCGGCCATGCGCGCCACGTTGACACGGCGCAGGTCCATGGCGGCGATCAGCATGCGGTGCAACTGGCCGCGCATGGCGATGCCTTCGGGACGCTCCAGCGGGTTCGCGCTCGGCTCAGGCTGCGGCTGGCGCGCCGCCGCCGCTGCATGCGGCAGCGCCGCCACCGGAAGCGGCGCCGGCGCCGGATGAGGTCGCGCCTCTTCGGACACGTGCGCCATGATCCGGTAGTCGGCCAGCTCGATGGTGTCGTTGCTGGCCAGCGGTCCGTATTCATTGACCTCCTTGCCGTTGACCTTGAGCGGCGCCATGCCGCCGCCGTCCCTGACGAACAGCCCTTCCTCGCCCAACGCGAACTCGAGCTGGCGACGTCCCACGCGCCAGCCCTGCAGCACGATGAGGCTGCCGGCTTCCTTGCCGAGGAAGCAGCTGGCTCCCTTGCTGGTCGCTTCCGCCACCAACTGGGCGCGCCGAAATACCTGGATACGAATCATGCAAACTCCGATATCAGTTCCGATAAAAGTCAAGGGACGGGTCAGGAATCGGGGTCTGGGACTCCTTGCGCTGCAGTTCCAGCACCTGGTCCTCGAAACCCTTCTTGTTCGCTTCACCACGCTCGCGCAACTGCTGCGCCAGTCCGTCGCCAGGCGCGATGATCTCGGGTTCGAGCAGCACCACCAGCTCGGATTTGCTGTTGCGGAAGTCGTCCGAGCGGAACAACCGGCCCAGGATCGGGATGCGGCTGATGCCCGGCACGCGATCGACCGCGTTCGCCATTTCGCTGTTGACGAGGCCCGACAGGGCCACCATCTCGCCCTCCTTGACGCTGATTTCGGTGTTGGTATTGCGGGTCAGGAAGCCGGGGACGCCGGCCACGGTCACCGCCGGATCGATCTGCGACAGCTCGGTCGAGACCTTGGCGGTGATGATGCCGTCGGCGTCGATCTGCGGCTCGATCTGCAGGATGATCCCGTAGGGCTTGAATTCCACGGTGGTGGAGCCGAACGCCCCGGCGAGCGGAATCGGCACTTCGCCACCCACCTGGAGGCGCGCCTTACCGCCGCTTTTCGCGGTCAGCTCGGGCGAGGCCAGCACCTGCACGTCGCCGCTGGACACGCCCAGGTTCAGGCGCGACGTCAGCGAGGTCGCCAGCCCCAGGAAGTGGCCGCCCTTGCTGCCATTGCGGGTCACGAAGGGCGGTATCGGCGACAGCAGGTCGTCCTCGGGCGTGTAGGCGCGCGGCGGGTCGTACACTCCCTTGTCGGTGGCGATGCCGATATAGCCAGCGGTGGGGCCGTTGGCGCTCTTGGCCCAGTTGATGCCGATCGATTCGAGCAGCGAGCGCCTGACCTCCACGAAGTGCAGCCGGAACAGCACCGAGCGGGTGAAGGCGCTGCCCTGGTCTTCCTTCACGTTGAGCACCACACCCGGCACGCCGCGCAGTCCGGCGCCCAGCCTGGCCAGGGCGTCGCGGTGGGCCACGCCGGTCAGCACGATCTCGTTGCCCAGCGCCTCGACCTTCACGCCGTTCAGGTCGCGCGTGAGCAGGTCGATCTTGGCGCGCGTCCCGGCCAGGTCCTTCGGCACCACGTGCACCCGGTAGGAATGCACTTCGTCCCTGGTCCATACCAGCAGGCTGGTGGTGCCGACCTGTTCGGCGATCAGGAGCAGGTTGGCATCGACCGTGGTGGTCGACAGGATGTCGCCGCTGCCCAGCGCCAGGCGCACGATCTTGCCGCGGATCGGCAGCATCGCGATCTCGCCGGCCACGATCGTGATTGGCTTACTCTGGTGGTAGGTGATGCCGGGAGCGGCGTCGCGCGTCCGTGCGGGCGCCGGCGCGCCTTCGGCATGCGCGGTATGGGGCAACACGACGGCGATGACAAGCAGGGCAAGTACGAAAGACGGCTTGAGCATGATGATTGTTTTTCTGGTTCAGGTTAGAAGCCGCCGCCGCGCAGCGAAGGAACGGGTTCGGTGACGCCCGCCGGCACCGGCATGGGTGGCAGTTGCACGGCCGGGGCCTCCGGAGCCGACGCCGGCATTGCACCGCGTCCCTGCTCGCCGGCCGCCTGCATGGCCCGGATCTGCGACGGCAGCAGGTCCATGCGCGCCACCAGGTTGCCGCGTCCGCCGACGATGAACTCGATCCCGGCATCGCGCCCGCGCGCCGCGGCCGGCATCAGGTCGCGCGCACGCAGCGTGCGCAGCGCCAGCGCGTCGCGGTCGTTGCGGCCGCGCAGCACCACCCGGAAAGTGCCCATGCGCTGGCCTACCATCAGCTTGGCCGCCTCCTGCGGCTTGACCAGCAGCGTGATCGAATCGAAGCTGCGTTCTTGGTCGGTCTCGGCGCCGCCCTCGACCTCGCCCGGCCGCGCCATCCGGTTGGGGTCGAGCGCCGGATTGCTCACGTCCTGGAATTCGCGGCCGGTCGCCAGCACCACGATGTCCTGCATGAAGAGCGATGCCTGCTCCAGCGCCTTGTCGTCCTGTCCCTGCTGGCGCTCGTGCTGTCCGCCGGACGAGCGCGAGATCAGGAAGATGTCGACCCGGTGGTTGGGCCGCAGGGTCTGGGCGATCGAGTTGAGGTTGTCGATATCGATCGTCATCGCCCGGGTTCCGTGTGGCAGTACGGCGGCGACGTCGTCGACCTCGGGCTGCTGCAGGTCGGACATGCGCACCGGGCGACCGCGCAGCACCGGCCGCGCCAGGCGCAGGCCCTGGGCCGACGGGAAGTCCTTGGCCAGCAAGGTGTCCGGATAGACCAGGTCGTCGTCCACCGGGCGCGACACGAAGCGCGCGCCATTGAGCACCGTGCCGGCTTCGACGTCGGCATTGGGCACCACCACCTGGACCTTGGGCGTGGTCTTGACGCGGCTGCTCGCGGCCAGCTCGGCGCGCATGGTCTCTTCACGCTGCTGCAGGTAGTGGTAGGCGAGCGCGGCCACCCCGGCCGCGATCAGGGCGGCGAAGAGCAGGAGCGCGAGTGGGCTGGTGAGCCGCGCGGCGAGTTTCGAGTTGATGGCCATGTCGTTACATTCAAAAAAGAAGGAGTCGGTCAGACACTCATGGAGATCGCGTATGAGAACGCCAGATAGGCGCGCCGGATCGCGTCCAGCAAGGCGTCGAGCGGCGACGGATCGAGCGCGGCCAGCACCAGCGCCACCACGGTCAGCGCCAGTACGATCGTGTACTCGGTCATCGCCTGGCCAGCTTCGTTGCGGCGGGGCGCGGTCATAGCGCCTCCGAGATGGTCATGACGATCTGCGTGCCGCCCTCGCGCCACATCATCAGCTCGACCTGGCCGCGCCCGCGGCGGGCATTCACCAGCAGCGAGGCGACGCCGTTGGCCGGGTTGACGATCTGGTGCGAACGCAGGCCGTTCCAGCCCTGGTCGCCCAGCTGGCGCATGAAGAACTCGCCCAGCTGGTCGAGCGTCAGCGGGGAGCTCATGGTCACCACCAGGCCCTTGCGGCCGTCGTCGTCGCTGGCCACGCTCGACGCCACCCTCGCGTCGGGCGGCAGCGGCACGCCCATCGCCGCCGGGCTGGCGGCGGCGCCGCTGTGCGGGGTGCTGCGCGCGAGGTAGCCGAACACGCCGTTGCGGTTCACCAGCTGCAGGGTCACCAGGCAGCCCTTGCCCAGCGCGGAAACAGTGTCCCAGCCCATCGCATTGCCGCGCCGGACGTCGAATCCACCCTGCTTCCACTGCTGCTCGACCCGATCGAGCACGCTGCTTGCCGTGCCCGGCCCCTGCACCTGGTTGATCGCCATCGACAAGCCGTTGACCACGGCCTTGCTGGCCACCGGTACCGCCGTGAGGCCTGGCGGCACCTGGCCGGGACAAGCTTGCGCAAAGGCCGGGGGCATCAGGAAGCACAGCCCGGCGAGGCTGGAAAGTTGGAGCGTCTTCATGGCGGTCAGGGCGAGGTGCAGCGATCTGCGATGCGGGTCAAGGTGGCGCGGTCGGTGATCTTGATCGGCACTTTCCCGTGAAGGCGCGCGATGGCCTGCCGGCCCGCCGCGGCTTCCTCGGGTGTGCGGGCCTTGGCCAGGGCCTGTTGCAGGGCAGCTTCGGCTGCGACGCGATCGCGCGCCATGTGCGCCTCGCGGCGCGGTAGATCGGCCAGGGCCTTGGCGGCGCGCGCGCGGTCGGCGGGCGACTCCGCGCTCTTGGCCGCCAGTTGCAGCATGGTGCGGGTGCCGTCGAGATTCGGCGTGGTGCCGCTCGACATGTCCATCTCTGTCACGTATTCCCAGGTCCTGGCGTCCAGGCGCCGGATCGTGAGCGTCAGCTTGCCCGTTGGGCAGCTTTCCACCAGCACCACGCCCTGCGCGCTGCGCCGCGTTTCCTGGTTGGTGCACGTGCCCTTGCCGAACGCCGGCGGCAGCGTGGGCGGTCCCGCCTTCACGCACTGGGTGACCGGCGCGCCGCCCTTGTAGACCTTACGGCCGCTGTCCGCGCCCGCGACCACCGAGCGCGTGGCCTGGTCGCCGCTGGCGCCGTCTTCCTCAGTCGTGATGATCGCCTGATGCGGCCCGACCTGGTGCTCGGCCTGGCCAACGGTGTCGACCCGGTACAGGCCGGGCGTTGGCAGCTCTTGCGCGAGCGCGGCGCCGGCATGGGCCGCCAGCGCGAACAGGACCGGTACGGTGGTTCGGCGCAGCATCAGCGCACCACCATTTCCACGCGCCGGTTCTTGGCGCGTCCATCTTCGCTGGTGTTCGGGGCGGTTGGCGCGAAATTGGCCACGCCCTGCGCCTGCAGGCGCGCCGCCTCGATACCATGGCGCGTGACCAGCGCGTCGACCACTGCCTGCGCGCGGCGCCGCGACAGGTCGACGTTGCCGGCCACCGCACCCTGGTTGTCGGTATGGCCGACGATGAACACCGACAGCGCCGCGTTGGCCTTGAGCGCCGCGGCCATCTCGCCCAGCGTGTCGCCGGACTCCGGCTTGATCACGGCCTGGTTGGTATCGAACAGGACGCCGTACAGCGCGATGCGGCCCTCGCGCTCGAGCGACGCGCCGATCGTCGCCGCGTTGACGCTGACCTTGCCCCCCTCGATGCTGGCCGACTCGATCACCTGCACCAGTTGCTGCACCCGGCCCGCGTTGTCGCGGTCGTTGTCGCCCGCGCGCAGCGCGACCTGGACGTTGACCGAATCGGCTCCGCTACGCTTGCGTGCATGCAGGTAATGAAAGCCGGGCTTGTATTCGAACATGCGCCGGACGTACCCATCCGATCGTCCCCTGCCGGTCCAGCTCATGTTTTCGACCCAGCGCACGATCTTGTCCTGCACGCGACCGCGCTTGCACTGTGCTTCCTCGCAGCGGTAGAGGATCTCGAAACCTGCCTGCCTTAGCGCCTCTTCGTAGTTGCGGAACACCTCGAGTGGCGCGCGTCCTGCCGGGGCCCAATAGATGCGGTTCGTTAGCTTGCCTTCGAGCTGCTCGATCTCGACACCCTTGCTGCCGGCGACCAGGGCCTTGGCCGGACCATAGTTCTCGCCGCCATGCAGGTAGAGCATGGAGCCGGCATAGCGCGAGATGAGCGGATGGTCGACCGCGCCGGGCAAGTCGGTGTCATACCTGCCCGCATGCGCGATGACGCTGGCGCCGGCCAGCAGCAGCGCGACGACCGGGACGAACACAGCTCGGTGGAAAAACGATTGCATCGATTCGAACCTTTCTCTCGTAGTAAACAATGTGCGCATGCGCGCTATCTCAAACGGTCGGCCGGCACGACGTCGACCGCGATCTTGCCGACCTCGATGCCCGGGGCAGCGGCCGCATCCCAGGCCCGGATGCCCTCCCTGGCGGCCGTCACGACGGCGCCCATGCCCTGGGCCGTCGGCACGGTGCGCGCGACCATCGCGCGGGTGGCGCCGCTGCCGTTGGCGCTCCAGGTATTCGAGAGGATCGCACCAGTGGCGCTGAAGTCGAGACCTTGCCAGCCGCCGGGCGTGCCTCCCCAAAGGCGCGCATAGACGGCGCTGTCGCGGGCGATGTCCGCCAGCGACACGGTCGACAGCGCCAGCGTGTCGGTCGGCAGCGGCGGCACGAAACCGGCCACGCCCCTGACCTCGATCGCGGACAGCGCCGCCATCGAGGCGCCGGCGACGTCGCGCTGGGGCGTCGTGCGCGCGCCTTGCGCATCGAAGCTGTCGTAGCTGGCCAGGTAGGCGACGCCGGCCGCATCGCGCCACATCGGGTCGATGCCGTTGGCCAGCGCCGCATTGGCGCCGTCGGTACCGCGGATGATGCTGGCGGCGCCGGCGCGGTCGCTGAACAGGCGCGCCGCGATCTCGCCCTTGATGGCGGCGGCGCTCTTCTGGTTGGGCCCATTGATGCCGTTGAAATCCGTGCCCGACTCGTCGTACCAGACGGTGCGTTCCCAGGCGCCGTAGCGCGCCGCCATCGTGGCGACGTGCTGGACGTCGACGAATTTTCCGAGCGCGGCGACCGCCAGGAACAGCGGCACCAGGAGCAGCACCGCGGCCACCAGGAATTCGGCGATTGCCTGGCCGCCCTGCCGGCCGCGCGGTTGTGAGCGCCGGCTCATTGGGCTGCCCACGATGCGGCGCGATCGTCGATGCTGCGGTCGACCAGCCGGCTCTGCCAATACGGGTTGAACTGGTTCGCGACTTCGGTCTTGCCGTCGCCGCGGCGCCAGCCGGTACGCGTGAAACTGCCGGCGGCCTCGTTGCCAGGGCGGTAGAAATAGGCATGGGCCGACGACAGCGCGCGCATCGTCTCGCCCCGCATGCCATCCTCCAGCCGCAATTGGTCCGAATCGTGCAGGATTCGCGACGAGGTACGCATCGTGTCGGCGATGCGCTGGACTTCGATCGTGACCGGGGCGGCGCCGCCATTCAGCTCGGGCGCCTGGTTGGCCGGGATGGCGCTGCCCGGATTGGCCACGTCGCGATAATAGTCTTGCAGGCCGCCGGCGCCGTCGAGCGTGCCCCCCGGCCCCTCGGACTGGTAGCGTATGAAGCCCTGGCCAAGGGCGGAGGCGCCGCCGAAGGCATAGCTTGCCGTGGGGTTGCCGCGGTAGCCGCGCAGGCTGTCGTAGTCGCCTCCCCTGCCGGCCACCGCGCCGCCGGCGCCGCCGAGGCCGAAATTGCCGTCGATATGCGGTTCAGTGCTGGTGCTGTAGCAGACACCGGTCCAGCAGGGATACCAGATGGTGCAGCTCGCGACACCCCCACCGGTGGTGGCGTCGAGCGCCAGCCAGCGCTTCTTGTCTTCGCTGAGCTGGCTGGCGCCGGCATGGACGAAGTCGAAGCGGGTGTACGACCTGACATGGTTTGGCAAAATCCGGCACAGCTTGCTCGTGCTGGACCAGCGTGGCAGCGGCGAGGATGGACGCACCCGGCTGAAGCGGTCGGTCGACTGTTCGCTGACCACCACGTCGGCGAAGCGGTCCGCCTCGGGCGATGGATCGTTGGCCCGATGGCGGACGGTTGCATTGCCCCACTTCACGATCTGGACATTGGTGCGGCCGAGCCGGAAAGCACCATTGGTCAGTTCAGCCGCGGGGTCGTTGCGTGCGACAACTTCGTCGGCCACGAGCGCCATATCGAGAATGGTGGCGGCGTGGTGCGCGTGCTGCGCCGTCTCATGGGCCCTGATCAGGCGGCCGAGACCCGACACCGCGACCGGTGCCACGGCCGAGAACGCCGCATCCACTTGCCTGATCGGCACCGACTTGCCGAGATTCCAGGTGGGCTTGGAGGTCGGGTAGATGGACGACTGCAGGTCCAGCGCCAGTTCGTCCATCCGATCACGGGTGTCGGCCGCGTCTTCGAGATAGGATTTCAGGCTGACCATCTGGACCACCGCCACCTGGTTGGCGACGATCGAACGGTTGGTGTAGGCGGCAAAATTATGGTCCCGCGCCTGCAGCAGCGCCGCGCTGTAGGCGCCGGCATCCGCCGCATTCTGCAGACGGGTCTTGGCGTTGGCCAGCATGCCGCTATTGAACAGAAGCAGCGCGATCAGGGCGGCAACGGCGCCGAACACCAGCACGAATGCCATTGCCTGCCCGCCCTGCCGCATCGCCGCGTGTCCACCTGCGGTTTTTCTGCTTGCCAACATCATCATCCCGTCAGACCGTCGACCGTCGTTGTCAGTCGGGGGCCTGACCACCGGTTCCGCCACCGCCGCCCTGGTCATTCTCGGCGTTGTAGGTGGCCATCCCTTTGGTGTTGTCGGCGCGGGTTCCCGCCGTGCGGGCGGTTGCTGCTGCAGCCGAAATCTGGGTGCCGGAATCGACACCTGCCATCTCGTTGGCCAGTCCGGCGGTCTGGTTACGCATCGTCTGGCCGAATACAGAATACACACCGATTGCGGCGACCGCGATCAGGGCCACGATAATCACGTATTCCATCATTCCCTGGCCGCGCTGGCGATACAGGTTCAACTTGAATTTACTCATTATTTTCTCCATTAAATAATCGGTCATCGTCTTAATCCGGATCAAACACTTCGAATGCGGGCCAATAATATAATCAGTTTTTGCGCACAACAAGAAGTTTTTGATTTTTATCTACCAAATATAATGGAGTCAACATTCATTTATTTTTGTTAATATAATTTCCAAAATACAATCGCCTGAGTATCGAAGCAATAATGCACCAAGAGATGATATATTCCTAATGGCAATTATTTTAATAGCAAAGATATTCACCTCCGCTATTTCCATATAGTGACAATCGATATAATAACTGTATTTACTAAGTACAATTTCAGGGGGATCTCGGGCCGACTACTCATAGGGAGCGAGGGCAGATTTTGGCGGGATGGGCGCAGGGGTCGCCAGAGTGCCCAGTCACAGGAACGGGGCGGCGACAAACCGTCAGGCAGCGTGTGAGTCGCGGTTTGCGCGTTCAGGAACTCTTTCGATATTTTCGGGATTTGCGCGCGACGCTATTCGAACCGGGTATGCAAACGACATAAAATCCCGACTCATTGCTTAGCCCTCTCCCGATACTACATAATCGATCTGCACATCGATAGCCAGCATCCGATAATATTCGTGAGAATTAATAAACCTGACTCCTCGAATATTCACCAAAACTCACTCGCAGGGATTTTCGCGTTTTTCGCGATTTTCCCTAAAATATAAAGAAGCGTTTATGCACAAGGCATTTCAGAAGTGCGCCTTAACCAGACTTATTTCACGCAATTATTCCAACTGCATGAGTTGAATATACAAGAGCATTGCAAGAGATTGAATGTTATTGACTGGAATTAATATGCACGCCAAGCCCGCCGAACAGTGTGTCACCGCAAGCACCAGGCGCGCGATGAACCTGGCAGGCGATGAAGCGCGCCGCGCCGTGCCCGGTCGGCGTAAGATGGATTCACACCAACCGGAGGAGATCATCATGCAACGACGCGCCCTTCCCGCCGCCGCGCTCATCCTGGCCTGCCTGTCCCTCGGCGCGTGCCGCGAACACAACGAGCCGGTCAAGCCGATCGCCGACCTCTCCGCCAGCGTGCTCACTACGAGCGCGCCGGCAGCGTAATCCCGCACGCCGATCGGCCCTGCAAGACCCCGGTGCGGCCGCCGCCCAGCCGCCGTTATCGCCATGCCGGCCGCGGCAGGGTAAACTACGCGCTGTTCATTTCCGTCCCAAGGTCCTCCCACCCATGTCGTTCGCATCCCTCGGCCTGATCGACCAGATCGTCCGCACCCTCGACGCCCTCGCCTACCACACCCCCACCGCCGTCCAGGAGCAGGCGATTCCCGCCGTGCTGGCCGGCCGCGACGTGATGGCCGCGGCCCAGACCGGCACCGGCAAGACCGCCGGCTTCACCCTGCCGATCCTCCAGCGCCTGGCCAAGAGCGGCGAGGTGGGTAGCAATGCGGTGCGCGCGCTGATCCTGGTGCCGACCCGCGAGCTGGCCGAGCAGGTGCACGAAAGCGTGCGCACTTACGCCGAAGGTCTGCCGCTGCGCACCATGGTTGCCTACGGCGGAGTGAGCATCAATCCGCAGATGATGGCGCTGCGCAAAGGCGTCGACGTGATGGTCGCCACGCCCGGCCGCCTGCTCGACCTGCAGCGCCAGAACGCGGTGCGCTTCAATGAAGTCAAGACCCTGGTGCTCGACGAAGCCGACCGCATGCTCGACCTGGGCTTCGCGCGCGAGCTCGACGGCATCATGAAACTGCTGCCCAAGAAGCGCCAGACCTTGCTGTTCTCGGCCACCTTCTCGGACCAGATCCGCGCGCTGTCGAACCAGATGCTGCGCGATCCGGTGCGCATCGAGGCCACGCCGCGCAACACCACCGTCGCCGCGGTGAAGCAGTGGATCATCACGGTCGACAAGAAGCGCAAGCCCGAGCTGTTCGTGCATCTGCTCAAGCGCCATGACTGGACCCAGGTGCTGGCCTTCGCCCGCACCCGCAAGGGAGTGGACGAGCTGGTGGCCCTGCTCGAAGCCAAGCGCATCACGGCCGACTCGATCCATGGCGACAAGCCGCAGCCGGCGCGCCTGCGCGCGCTCGAACGCTTCAAGGCGGGCGAGGTGCGGGTGCTGGTCGCGACCGACGTCGCCGCGCGCGGCATCGACATCGACGACCTGCCGGCCGTGATCAACGTCGACCTGCCGATCGTGGCCGAAGACTACGTGCACCGCACCGGCCGCACGGGGCGCGCCGGCGCCACCGGCGAGGCGGTGTCGCTGGTCTGCGCCGACGAGGTCGAGCAGCTGGCGGCGATCGAGGTGCTGACCCGCCAGACGCTCGAGCGCGTCGAAGAACCGGGCTTCGCGCCCGATCACCGGGTGCCGCTGACGGATGCGAAGGGACAGATCGTCAAGAAGCCGAAGAAGCCCAAGAAGCCGAAGGGCGATGCGGCGGTGGTGAGCGAGGACGTGCGGTTCCGGCGCTGAGCGCGCTAGCTCAGTCTGCCCGGCCCGGTTCCAGTGACTTGCGCATGGCATAGCGCGCGCCGCCCGGCGGGAAACCGTCGAGGCGGCTGAATACCGTGTAGCCGAGCTTCTCGTAGAAACCGAGCGCCTGGAAGCTGAGCGTTTCGAGGAAAGCCTGCGTGCAGCCGCGGCGTACGGCTTCGTCTTCGGCCGCAAGCATCAGGGCGCGGCCCATGCCGCGCGCGCGCATATCGTCGGCGAGCCATAGCGCATGCACCTGCAGCCAGCCCACCCAGGTGTCGCCGGACAGGCCGCCAACCACCTTCCCTTCATGGTCGCGCAAGGTTACCAGGAGCTCTTGTGGCGCGGCGCCGCCGGCGTGCGCCGCGTTGAAGTCGATCAGGCCCTGGATGACGACGTTCGCGTCGCGGTAGTCCGGTTGCGGTTCGACCGCAATCGAGAGGTCAATCGGATGGTCTGGCATGGCTGGCGTGCAAATAGAAAACGATTCTAGGATAACGGTCGGGAAGCGCGATGCATGCCGCGCCATGCCGACGGCGTGATGCCGACGCCACCCTTGAAGCGGCGCGTCAAGTGACTCTGGTCGGCGAATCCGCATTCGAGCGCCACCGCCGTGAGCGGAATGCCGCGACGGATCAGCGCTTGCGCCTGCGTGATGCGCACGGCGTTCAGGTAGACGTGCGGCGGCATGTAATACGCCGCGCTGAACGCGCGTGTCAGGTGTGCGCGCGACAGGCCTGCCACGGCGGCCAGGTCCGACACGGTCATATCGTGCGCGTAATACGTCCGGATATAGTCCCTGACCCGTGACAGCGCGGCGGCGCTCGCACCGTGGCCAGGCACGGCGTCCGACTGCGGCTGCTCGCCGTGCCGGCGCAGCATCGTCGCCAGGAATGCGCGCATCAGGGATTCCACCCGCAGCGATTCGGCGTGCGCTTCAGGCAGCGATTCGGCGAGGCTGGCCGACAAGGCCCTGAACTGCTCCACCATATGCGGGTCGGTGACCTGGGGGCGCGGAAAGTAGCGCCTGCGCGCCGGCTCGCCGTCCGCGCAAGCGCAGCTGGCGACGAAGTCCTCGGGAGCGTACCAGAGCGTATAGCGAAAGCCGTCCTGCGTCCCCGGTCGGCCATCGTGGTCTTCGTCCGGATTGAACAGCACGAAATCGCCGACCTGGCTGTCGTATTCGCGGCCCTTGCACCGGAAGCGCTGGATGCCGTGCGTCGTGGCGCCGATGACGTAGCCTTCGTGGCTATGCCGCTCGAAAGCATGGTCGGCAAAGTCGGCCTGCATGAGCGTCACGCCATTGGCCAGCGCGCCGAATGTGGCCTGGTTGATTGGGCGGCGGGACAGTTTACTCATGCGACAATTGTACAAGACCGCAGCACGCGGACCGGCAAGAATGGCGCTTTCATTCAAGAGGCGCCATATGCACACTCCGATCGACCTGGCCGCCAGGCTGGCCACCTTCAGCGAGGCCTGGCAACCGCGCACCGTCGCGCTGTTCAATGGCCATGACGTGATGGTGGCCAAGCTGCGCGGCGACTACCACTGGCATGTCCACGACGACACCGACGACTTCTTCCTGGTCCTGCACGGCCGGCTGGACATCGACATCGAGGATGGGGAAACCGTCAGCCTGACGGCCGGCCAGGTATATATCGTCCCCGCAGGCGTTCGTCACCGGCCGCGGGCGAGCGAAGAGGCGCATATCCTGCTGATCGAACCGACCGGGACGCCGAACAGCGGCGACCCGCTGACCGCCGCACCACGCCGCGTCATTTGACGAATGCCGCAGGCTCCCCGTTCTTGGCGACATAGCGCCGGTACTGCCATTCGAATGCATACCAGGTCAGGACGCCGAACACGGTGCCCGCGATCAGCCAGGACGGGATGCTGTAGACGAGGGAAGGCAGGAACTGCTCGGGCTTGCTGAACCATCCTGAGATCACGAAGAAGAAGTACATCGGGATGCCGTAGGCGAGAAGTCCCCGCTTGACGATCCACGATGCCATGCCGGCTTCGCGGTACTTGAACCACCTGATCGCGTGTACTTCCTTCATCACGCTGCTACCGCCGCTCCAGCCCGCGCTCGAGCGCCGCACCGGCCGCGTACAGCAGGATGAAGGCCGGCGTCATGAACAGGCCATAGGCATCGGGCCACGAGATGATTTCCAGCGCGCGGTCCAGGCCCAGCCAGTGCGCCAGCGCCAGCTGGGCCGCGATCGGCAGCTCCAGGTAAGTAAACTGCGACTGGTAGTCGACATTGCCCAGCGAGACGAAACCGAGGCAGGTCGCGATGAACAGCGCGTAGGGAGCGCAAAAGAAAAGACCGAGTCGGGACATCGTGATCGATACGTGGTTCGAGTTGCAAATGCTGAGGCGGATCGTCACGACGTGACAGGGCGACAAGTACGGCATGGATTGGGCGCTACGATACCACCACGACAGCATGAAAAATGCACCCTTTGTCACAAAACGTCCGAAATCGCTAACGTAATGCAAGGCGCATTTTCCGGATGCCCTCTTCGCCGTCGATCGTCACCTCGAAACCCAGCTTCTTGACCATGGCGACGATGCGAGAATTCTGCGGCAGCGCCTCGCCCACGATCTCACCAGTGCCACGCGCCCGGCAGTAATCGATCAGCTTGGTCATCATGATCCGCCCCAGCCCCATGCCCTTCAGGTCGGAGCGCACGGTGACGGCGAATTCGGCGCTGGTGTTGTCGGGGTCGGCCACCACCCTGCCCACCGCCAGCGTCTCGTCCACGCCTTCGGCATTCTTGCGGGTGGCGATGAAGGCCATCTCGCGGTCGTAGTCGATCTGGGTAAAGCGCGCCAGCTGCGAGGGCTGCAGTTCGCGGATGCGCACGAACATGCGGTAGCGGATGTCGTCCGGGGTCAGCGCATCGAAGAACGCCAGGTGGGCCGGGCCATCCTCTGGACGGATCGGGCGCAGCAGCAGCGGCGCGCCGTGCCAGTCGATCGTCTCTTCGAGCTCGCGCGGATAGGGACGGATCGCCAGGCGGTCGAGCGTGCTGCCCGAGCGGTCGGCCAGCGCCAGGCGCACGCGCGCATCGAGCACGGTCGCCCCCTTGCTGTCGGCCAGCAGCGGGTTGATATCCAGTTCGACGATCTCGGGGATGTCGGAGACCAGGCGCGAGACCTGGATCAGCACCGCCAGGATCGCATCCAGGTTGGCCGGCGGACGGTTGCGGTAGCCGGCCAGCAGGCGCGCCACCCGCGTGCGGTCGACCAGGTCGCGCGCCAGCACCAGGTTCAGCGGCGGCAGGGCCACCGAATGGTCGTCGGTGACCTCCACTGCTATTCCGCCCTGGCCGAACACCAGCACCGGCCCGAACACCGGATCGGTGGCGGCGCCGACGATCAGTTCATGGCCATTGGCGCGGCGGCACATGGCCTGCACCGAAAAGCCGTCGAAGCGCGCCTGGGGGAACAGCTCGTCCAGGCGCTTCTTCATGCGCTGGGCGCTGGCGCGCACCGCGTCGTCGGAATCGAGGTCGAGGGTCACGCCGCCGAAGTCCGACTTGTGCATCACGTCGGGGGTCAGGATCTTGACCGCGACCGGATACCCGATGGCGCGCGCCGCCGCCACCGCGGCCTCGACGTCGGGCGCGGCCCGGGTCTCGACCAGGGCCAGTCCGTAGGCGCGCAGGATGGCCTTGGTCTCGGGATCGGACAGCAGCAGGCGTTTATTGGCGATCGCCTCGCGCACCAGCGCCCGCGCGCTGCTGCGGTCGGGCGCCATGTGGCCGACCATCGAGGGCGGCACTTCCATCAGGAGGTTCTGGTTGCGGCGGTAGTTCACCAGTTGCAGGAAGCCGGCCACGCCGTCTTCGGGCGTGCGGAAAGTGGGCATGCGCGCATTGGCGGCGATGGTGCGCGCCTCGAGCACCGAGGCGCCGCCCAGCCAGCACGACAGGATCGGACGCGAGGCCTCGCGCGCCAGCGGCGCGATGGCGTTCGCCACTTCGCGGCTGTCGACGGTGGCGGTCGGCGAATGCACCACCAGCACGGCGTCGACCTGCGGGTCCTTGAGCAGGATCTCGAGCGCAGCGGCATAGCGTTCGGGCGGCGCGCCGCCCAGCAGGTTGACCGGCAGATTGGCCGGCAGGTCGGCCAACTTCGCGCCCGCCCCGCCGGGCAGCAGCGCGTCCAGCTGGGCGATGGTCTCGGGCGACAACGTGGCGGCCGTGCCTTTGCCGTAGCGCAGCGCGTCGCGCGCCAGCACACCGGGACCCGCGCCGTTGCTGACGATGGCCAACCGTTCGCCATGCAGCGGGCGCGCATAGGCCAGGGTCTCGACCGCCGCGAACAGCTGCTCGGTGGTGTATACCCGCAGCATGCCGGCGCGCCGCACCGCGGCGTCGAACACATCGTCCTCGCTGGCCAGGGCCCCGCTCTCGCTGGCCACCGCGCGCACGCCGTCCTCGCTGGAGCGCGACTTGAGCACCAGCACCGGCTTGCTGCGCGCCGCGGCGCGCGCCGCCGACATGAACTTGCGCGCATAGCGCAGCTGGTCGACGTAGAGAAGGATGGCGCCCGCGTGGCCGTCGCTGGCCAGGTAGTCCAGCACGTCGCCCAGGTCGACGTCGCTCGAGTCGCCCAGCGAGATGAAGTGCGAAAAGCCGATGCCGCGCGTGCGCGCCCAGTCCAGCACGCCGGTCATCAGGGAACCGGATTGCGAGACGAAGGCGATCCGCCCCGGCAGAGCGCCGCTGTGGGCCACGCTGGCGTTCAGGCCGAGGCCGGGCGCCAGCAGGCCGGCGCTGTTCGGTCCGAGCAGGCGCAGCAGATAGGGATGGGCCGCATCGAGCGCGGCCTGGCGCAGGCTGCGGCCGCGTCCATCGCGCGCCTTTGCCATGCCGCTGCTGAGCACCACCGCCGCGCGCGTGCCGCGCTCGCCCAGCTGGCGCACTAGCTGCGGCACGGTCGCCGGCGGCGTACAGATCACGGCCAGCTCGGGCGCCTCGGGCAGGTCGGCCACGCTGTCGTAGCAGGGCAGCTCGCCGACCTGCTCGTACTTGGGGTTGACCGCGTACAGCTTGCCCTTGAAGCCGCCGCCCAGCAGGTTGTCGAGCAGGGTCGTGCCCATGCTGCCGGGGCGCTCGGAGGCGCCGATCAAGGCCACCGATTTCGGCGCGAACAGGTATTGCAGGTTGCGGACGCTCATTGATGGGGGACCTTTTCAACGGCAAGTAGTGACGTATCGTATCAAACGCCGCGGCCCGACGGCGCGTCCAAGCCGGTGCTTGCGGCCAGGGGCGCCGGTCGTGCTAGAATCGCCGCGTGAAATATTCCGTCCGTCTCCTGTTCGTATGGCTGATGCTGCTGGCGATCCCGTTCCAGGGAATTGCTTCGGCCGCCATGCTTGCGTGCGCCCATGATGCGCCGCAAGGGACGCAGCAGACCGCGCATGCTACTACGGCGCACCACGACGCCGCGAGCAGTCCTTGCCACGAGATGCAGGACCAGGCTCCGGATACCGCGCCGGACCTTGCCCAGGATGCGCACGATCACGACGGCAGCTGCAGTGCCTGCGCCGCATGCTGCATGGGCGCCGCGATGGCGCCCGCGGCCGGCGTCGCGCCGCCTCCGCCATCCCTGGCCACCGCCCTCCTGGTGACCGCCACCGGCCGCCTCGCCGCGGTCGACCTCGCGCTGCCCGAACGACCGCCCCGCTTCCCGCTCGCCTGATTTCGCCCGCCGCGCCCCGTGCGCGGCCCGCCGTATTTCATCCGAACGAGGACACCATGTTTACCCATACCGCCGCGCCATGGCGCGCGGCCGCCCTGCTGGGCGCATTGCTCGCGGCCATGCCCGCCGTCGCCCAGCCCACCGCCATTGACCCCGCCGCCGGCGTTCCCGAGACGCGCTACCAGAGCGCCCACGTCCAGCGCCCGCCTGTCGCCGCCGCGACCACGCCGGACCGCAACTGGCAGGAAAGCAACCGCATCGTGGCCAGCCAGCCGGCGCATGCCCATCATGGCGCACACGCCGATCATGCCGATCACTCCGCGCATGCCGGCCACGCCAAACCTGCGCAGAAGGCGCAGCCGAAAGCGGACAACCATGAGCACCATGGCCACCACGGGCATGGAGAACACCACTGATGGCCGCCCCGATGATGTCGCGCGGCGCGCTGGCCGCTGCTGCCGCGCTCCTGCTGGCCGGCTGCGCCAGCACCAATCCCGATACCGCATTGCGCATTAGCGCCGACGAGGCGCGCACCCGCACCGGCGTCGAAGCGCGCCTGCTGCAGAGCGACGATGACCGGCGCGCGCTGGCATCGGAGATCGACGCCCTGCTCAAGGAACCCCTCGGCCTGGACGCCGCCGTGCGCATCGCCGTCCTGAACCACCCCGGCCTGCAGGCGAGCTACTGGGACGCCGGCATCGCCCAGGCCGACCTGGCGCAGGCCGCACGTCTGCGCAATCCCTCGTTCGGTTTCTCGCGCATGGATGGCGGCGGCAGCCGCGAGATCGAGCGCGGCGTGTCGCTTGACCTGGCGGGCCTCTTGACCATGCCGCTGCGCCAGCGCATGGCCGAGCGACGCTACCAGGAGACGACTTTGCAGGTCGCCGCCGCCATCGAACGCCATGCGATCGCCACCCGGCGGGCCTGGGTCGAGGCCGTGGCCGCCGGCCAGGCGCTCGACTATGCGCGCCAGGTTGCCGCGGCCGCCGACGCCTCCAGCGAACTGATGGAGCGCATGACCCTGGCCGGCAACGCCAGTGCGCTCGACCTGGCGCGCGAATCGGCCTTCCATGCCGAAGCCGGCGCCGCCGTGCTGCGCGCCGGCCGCGCCCGCGACGCCGCCCGCGAACACCTGACGCGCCAGCTCGGCCTGTGGGGCTTTCATGCCGGCTACGCGCTGCCCGAACGCCTGCCCGAGCTGCCGGCGCAGCCGGTCGAACTGGCCGGCATCGAGCGCCTGGCCCTCGAACAACGGCTGGACGTTCGCGCCGCGCGCGCCGCCGCCGCCGGCACCGCCGCCGACCTGGGCCTGACGCGCACCACGCGCATGGTCAATGTGCTCGACCTGGGCTATGCCAGCAAGAGCGAGACGGGAGAGCCGCGCAGCGAAGGCTATGAAATCTCGCTCGAACTGCCGCTGTTCGACTGGGGCGGCGCCCGCGTCGCGCGCGCGGAAGGCTTATACATGCAGGCCCTCGGGCGGGTCGCCGAAACGGCCGTGAATGCGCGCAGCGAAGCGCGCGCCGGCTACCTGGGCTACCGCGCCAGTCACGACGTCGCGCGCCACTACCGCGACCAGGTGATCCCGCTGCGCCAGAAGATCGCAGCCGAGACCCTGCTGCGCTACAACGGCATGCTGGCCAGCCCCTTCGAGCTGCTGGCCGATGCGCGCGAACAGGCGGCGGCGGTGCACGCCACCATCGACGCCCTCAAGGATTTCTGGCTGGCCGAGGCCGACCTCGAAGCCGCCCTGGGAGGCCGCCTGCAGACCACCCCGCCGGCGGCCCCGCCGCGCGGCCAGGCACACGAACACAAGGAAGCACAATGACCAACCGCAGATCGTTCCTGACCGGCGCCGGCGTGACCATGCTGGGCGCCTCGCTGGTGAGCAAGGCCGGCGCCGCCAGCCTGCCCGAAGCCCCCGTCCACACCTCCGCCGCCACCGCGGCCCCGCTGGCGCCGACTAGCGGCCGCCCCTACAACCCGGTGGTGACCCTCAACGGCTGGACCCTGCCCTGGCGCATGAAGGACGGCGTCAAGGAATTCCACCTGGTGGCCGAACCCGTGGTGCGCGAACTGGCGCCCGGGATGCAGGCCAATCTGTGGGGCTACAACGGCCAGAGCCCCGGCCCCACCATCGAGGTGGTGGAAGGCGACCGGGTGCGCATTTTCGTGACCAACAAGCTGCCCGAGCACACCAGCGTGCACTGGCACGGCCAGCTGCTGCCGTGCGGGATGGACGGCGTCACCGGCCTCACGCAACCCGGCATCCAGCCGGGTAAAACCTTCGTCTACGAATTCGTGGCGCGCCATGCCGGCACCTTCATGTACCACCCGCATGCCGACGAGATGCAGCAGATGGCGATGGGGATGATGGGCTTCTGGGTCACGCACCCGAAGAATCCGCGCCAGCACGCCGTCGACCGCGATTACGTGATGCTGTTGTCGTCCTATGACATCGAGCCAGGGAGCTACACCCCGCGCACCAACACCATGCTCGACTTCAATCTATGGACCATCAACAGCCGGGTGTTCCCGGGCCTGGATCCAATGGTCGCACGGCAGAACGACAAGGTGCGCATCCGGGTCGGCAACCTGACCATGACCAACCACCCGATCCACCTGCACGGCCACCGCTTCGAGGTGGCCGGCACCGACGGCGGCTGGGTGCCCAAGTCGGCGCGCTGGCCCGAGGTCACCACCGACGTCGCGGTGGGCCAGATGCGGGCCATCGAGTTCGTCGCCGACGCGCCCGGCGACTGGGCCTTCCACTGCCATAAATCGCACCACACGATGAATGCGATGGGGCACGACGTGCCGACCCTGATCGGGGTCGACCACCGCGGCGTGGCCGAGAAGATCAACAAGCTGGTGCCGGGCTATATGGTCATGGGCGACAAGGGCGGTTCGATGGGCGACATGAAGATGGCGCTGCCGCACAACACGCTGCCGATGATGAGCGGCGACGGCCCCTTCGGCAACCTCGAAATGGGCGGCATGTTCACCGTGCTGAAGGTGCGCGAAGGCCAGAAGCGCGGCGACTACCGCGATCCCGGCTGGTACCGTCATCCCGCCGGCAGCGTCGCTCACGAATGGACCGGCGAGGTGCCGCCGCCCACCAGCGCACCAAATGCTATTCCAGCGGCGCCGTCCGGCCCGGCCCTCAACGCCCGAAAGCCTGGCGCCAAGGACCACGGCGGCCATCAGCACTAAGCCTGCGTCACCCCGCGCAGCAGTTCGATCAGCTGCTGCGGCGCCACCGGCTTGGTCAAGTGATGATCGAAGCCGGCCGCCAGCGAGGCGGTGCGGTCTTCCTGCCGGCCGCGTCCCGTGACCGCCACCAGGTAGGGACGCGGGCACTTGTCGGCCAGGATGGCCGCCACTTCCAGTCCGCTCATCTCGGGCATGCCGAGATCGAGCACCACGATGTCGGCGCAGCGCGCATGGTATAGCCGCAGTGCCTGGGCGCCGTCGTGCGCCACCGTCACGGTCGCCCCCTCGGAACGCAGCAGCCAGGCCAGCGACTCGGCGGCATCGACATTGTCATCGGCCACCAGGATGTGCCTGCCGATGACGGCGCCCGCGGTGGCCTGGCCCTCGGCCGGGACCTCCGGCTCGGCCGCCTCGCACAGCGGCAGGCGCACGATGAAGGTGGCGCCCCGCCCGGCCCCGTCGCTGTCGGCGCGGATGCTGCCGCCATGCAGTTCGACGAAGCCCTTTGCCAGCGACAGCCCGATTCCCAGCCCGCCCTGGGCCAGGTGGCGCGCGCTGGCGACCTGCACGAAGGGATCGAACACGCGCTCGATCATGCCGTCGTCCAGGCCGACGCCATTGTCGGCCACCCATGCCACCGCCTCGCCATTCTCCGAGCGCAGCCCGATCTCGAGCGCGCCGCCGGGCGGCGTGTACTTGGCCGCATTGTTGATCAGGTTCGCGAACACCTGGGTCAGGCGCAGCGCGTCGGCCTCGACCCACAAGGGCTCGTCGACCAGCCGCAGCGCCACCTGGTGGCGCCCGTTCTCGATCAGCGACATGCTCGATTGCAGGGCGTCGCGCATCAGGCGTCCCAGGTCGACGCGCGCGCGCCGCAGTTCGATCTTGCCGCGCCCGATGCGCGAGACGTCTAGCAGATCGTCCAGCAGGCGCGCCATCTGGGCCACCTGGCGCCCGACCATGGCCGCGATCCATTCGATGCGCTCGGGCGGCAGCGACTTGGCGCGCAGCAGCGAGGCCGCATTGGCGATCGGCGCCAGCGGGTTGCGCAGCTCGTGCGCCAGGGTGGCGATGTACACGTCCTTGCGCTGGTCGGCCTCGCGCAGGCCGTCCATCGCCTGTTCGCGCTCGGTCACGTCCAGCACCAGCGAAAACACGGTCAGAATCTGGCCAGCCTCGTCGACCAGCACCGAGTTGTACCACTCGCAGCACAGCACGCGGCCGTCGCGGGTGAGGTTGCGGTTGCGCGACTTGGCGTGACGGGTGGGCGAATCGAGCAGGCGCCGGATCATCTGGCCCACCTGGTCGGCGTCGCTCTCGTGGATCA
Organism: Massilia sp. CFBP9012; assembly: GCF_034045115.1. Taxonomy (NCBI): domain Bacteria; kingdom Pseudomonadati; phylum Pseudomonadota; class Betaproteobacteria; order Burkholderiales; family Oxalobacteraceae; genus Massilia; species Massilia sp. CFBP9012. The sequence goes on from NZ_JAXCWM010000012.1 coordinate 152,018, forward strand.
TCGGCAGTGCATCGATGCGGGCGCCGACCACTTCATGCTGGCGCCAGCCGAACAGCTCTTCGGCGCGCCCGTTCCACAGCGTGACGACCAGCTCGCGGTTCCATTCGATCACGGCCAGCGGCGTGTTCTCGACCAGGTAGCGCGTCTGGTCCAGCGCGCGCGCCAGGGCCGCGCTGGCCTCGGTGCGCTCGGTGATATCGCCCACCACGATTACCGCTGCCGCCAGCTCGGCGGCGCCGTCGCGCAGCGGCGCACCGCTTACTGTATAGGTGCGCCGCACGCCGTCATGGTCGCTTTCCAGCACCGCGTCGAGAAACGTCTCGCCGCCCACCGCGCGCGCCACCGGATCGCGGATCAAGTCGAGCATCGCCGCGATGCCGGTTTTAGCCCCGGTTTGCGCGCCTGCGGCGCCCGGCGCGAAGCAGGCCGCCATCCGGTCCGCCTGGTCGTTGGCCATCACGCAGCGGCCCGCCGCGTCGACGATCAGCACCCCGTCCGGCAACTGCTGCAGCACCGTCCCCAGCAAGCTTTGCCATTGGGCGCGGGCGCGGGTTTCGATCATTTCCTGGAAGGTCGCGTGCAGGCGCGCATGCAAGGCGATATTGTCGATCGCCAGTGCGCCCAGCACGAACAGCGCCGCCGCCAGACCGTACAGGCGGCCGGCATAGAAGCCGAGGTCGAACATGCCGCCATTGAGCACGCAGGACAACGCGACCTCGAACACCCAGGCCGCCATCGCCACCGCCAGCCAGACATCGAGCACGGTGCGCGGACGCTTGCGCACGATGGCCCACAGCACCCCGCCCGATAGCGCGAGTACGGCGCCCGCGATCCAGTGATAGAGCGGCAGCGTGCGGTCTGCGTCCATCAACGGCGGCAGCCAGCGTGCGCCCGAGGTCGACACCAGCACCAGCAGCGCCACGACCAGCACGATCAGCAAGCCGCCGATACGCATGAAGTGCGGCGGCAGCGGCGGCGCATGGGTGCTGCGGGTATAGCCGAGGACGAATAACGGGAATAGCGCATGCCAGGCGACGTGCAGCCAGGGCGTGGTCTGGCGATTGCCGCCCAGCACGCCCTGGTCGGCGAACAGGCCGGGAAAGGTCAGCAGGTGGGAGCTGGCGATCAGCGCCGTGAGCAGGTAGCCCAGCACCAGCAGGCCGAGCGCGCGCGAACGTCCCGTGTGGACGTGTCCGAGCAGCAGGATGCCGGTCAGCAGGTTGGCGCCGATCAGCACCGAGCCGTACATCGGGATGAATTCCGGCGCCCGCGCCAGCGGCAAGCCGGCGGCCGGCGCCAGCAGCGCGAAGGCGAGCGCCAGACCGCCCAGTACCCACACCACGTGGCGCAGCTGGGCACCGCTCGGATGATGTTTCACCAGGTCCGTCGGTTCCGCTAGAACGCCGTGTCGCATGGTTTTCCCCGTGGAGGATCCGGCGGGGGCAGCATGATTTTGGGGCTGTCCGGGCGGTGCCTGGTTTTATTGTCGTTTCAATAAAATATAGCGCAATTCCTACGGCATAGGGAGGGAATTTAATGTCTTATCGTCCACAATTGATACCGTGTGAAGAAAAAACCCTAGGCTGGGGCGCGCGCGGTGACCGGATAGCCGGCGCCGTCGATGGCGGCCACGATGCGATCCAGGTCGGCCTGGCTGTCGATGCGTACGCTGGCCTTGTCGAGGTCGATCGCGACCCTGGCGTCGGCGTCGACCGCCTGCACCGATTTGGTGACGCGGCCCACACAGTGATTGCAGCTCATGCCTTCCACGGTCAATTCATACATGGTGTTTTCTCCTGTGGTTTGGGGCGTTGCCGCCCCGGTGGTTGAAATGGATACAGATGGGGGAATAAATGCGGGCGCGCTCGCCGCTGCGGGCGCCGGCGTCCAGCGCCGCAACAGCAGCGCGTTGGCGACCACGCTGACCGAACTGAGCGCCATCGCGGCGCCGGCCAGCACCGGATCGAGCAGCCCGAAGGCCGCCAGCGGCAGGCCGATCACGTTATAGATGAAGGCCCAGCCCAGGTTCTGGCGGATCTTGCGGTAAGTGCGGCGCGATACCGCGATGGCGTCGGCCACCAGCCGCGGGTCGCCGCGCATCAGGGTCACGCCCGCGCTGTGCATGGCGACGTCGGTGCCGGTCGCCATCGCCATGCCGACGTCGGCCGCCGCCAGCGCCGGCGCGTCGTTGATGCCGTCGCCAACCATCGCCACCTTGCGCCCGTCCTGGCGCAAGCCGGTGACGATCTGCGCTTTGTCGGCCGGCAGCACCTCGGCATGCACGCGTTCGATGCCGAGTGCCTGCGCCACCGTGCGCGCGGCCCCCAGGCTGTCGCCGCTGAGCAGGACCGGCTCGATGCCGGCCGTCTTCAGACGCGCGACGGCGCTTGGTGCGCCCGGCTTGATGCGGTCGCCGAAGGCGAGCAGGCCCAGCACTTGCACCCGGCCATCCCTGCGCTCGGCCAGCCAGGACACGGTGCGGCCGGCCGCTTCATGCTGCTCGCCACCGGCCGCCGGCACGCCCAGTTCATCCATCAGGCGCCGGTTGCCGAGCACGATGGTGGCGCCGTCGACCTCGGCCTCGACACCGCGTCCCGGCAAGGCGCGCGCGGCACTGGCCGTCGGCAGCGCCAGGCCCTGGCGCGCCGCCTCCTCGAGCACGGCGCCCGCCAGCGGGTGGGAACTGCCCTGCTGCACGCTGGCGGCCAGCGCCAGCAGCCGCGCCGGTTCAAAGCCTTCATGGGCCAGCAGCTGCGGCTTGCCTTCTGTGAGGGTGCCGGTCTTGTCGAACACGACGACGTCCAGCGCATGCGCGGTCTCCAGCGCTTCGGCGTCCTTGATCAGGATGCCGTGGCGGGCGGCCGCGCCGGTGCCGACCATGACGGCGGTGGGCGTGGCCAGCCCCAGCGCGCAGGGACAGGCGATCACCAGCACCGCCACCGCATTGAGCAGGGCCGCCTGCCAGTCGCCGCCCGCCAGGCCCCAGCCCAGCAGGGTCGCCAGCGCGATCGCGAGCACGACCGGCACGAACACCGCACTGACCCGGTCCACCAGGCGCTGGATCGGCGCCTTGACCGCCTGCGCATCCTCGACCATGCGGATGATCTGCGACAGCATCGTCGCCGCGCCGACCGCCGTCGCCTCGATCAGCAGCAGGCCGTCGGCATTGACGGCGCCGCCGGCCACCCGCTCGCCCGGTTCTTTCGCCACCGGCAGGCTCTCGCCGGTCAGCAGCGACTCGTCCAGGTGACTGCGGCCGTCGACCACGACGCCGTCGGCCGGCACCCGCGCGCCCGGCTTGACCACCATCAGCTCGCCCACGCGCAGCTCGGCCAGCGCCACCCGCACGTCCTTGCCTTCGCGCCGCACCAGCGCCTCGTCGGGCCGCAGGCGGCCCAGCGCGTCCAGCGCCGCCAGGGTCTGGCGCTTGGCCCGGCCTTCCAGCCATTTACCCAGCAGGACCAGGGCGATCACGACCGCCGAGGTTTCGAAATACAGGTGTGGCTCGGCATGTATACCGTGGTCGACCGGGCTCAGGAGCAGGTAGACCGACAGGCCATAGGCGGCGCTGGTGCCGAGCGCCACCAGCAAGTCCATATTGCCGCTGCCGGCGCGCAGCGCCTTCCAGCCGGCGCGGTAGAAGCGCGCGCCAAGCCAGAACTGGACCGGCGTGGCCAGGGCCAGCTGCAGCCAGCCGGGCAGCATCACGTCATGACCGAACGGTGCGGCCAGCATCGGCAGCACCAGTGGCAGGCTCAGCAGCATGGCGGCGGCCACCGGCCACCAGGCAGGCAGCGCGCTCGTTTCCTTGCGCCGCGCGGGGGCCGCGCCGGTGGCGTCGGGCAGTTCGATGTCCGCCTCGTAGCCGGCCGCGCGCACGGCCGCCGCCAGGGCATCCGGCGCGGCCGCGCCCTCCACGCTGGCCTTCTCGGTGGCCAGGTTGACGCTGGCGCCGCTCACGCCCGGCACCGCGCGCAGCGCCTTCTCGACCCGCGCCACGCACGAGGCGCAGGTCATGCCGTCGATGATCAGGACTGTGTTGTTCATTTGCTTGTTCCTCGAATCCATATCGAGAGGATAGTCCTTCCCACGGTGGGAAGGTCAAGCGTTTCGTATTTAGTTCGCGCAACCGACTTGCGCCGGTCGCAGGCACGGGCCTGCCGAAGGGATTACAACGAGAGCTGGGGCCTCGTTTCGAGGATTCGGTACCGACCCGCGGGAGGAAGCATGAAGTCGCCAGCCACGCTCTTGCTCTGGATACTGATAGTTGTCTTGTTGTCCGCCTGCGGCAGTGACGACAAGACCCAGGCCGAACGCGCCGGCATCGGCGCCATCGCCCAGGCCTCCGGCGCCACGCCCTTCGTCGCGCAGCTGAGCTATACGCTGGACAACTTCGCCCACCTCGACAGCGTGCACTACACGATCGCCGGCCGTCCGGACTCGCATTCGCGGCCGGTTGCGGTCACTTACGACCACGCCTGGCTTGGACGGCGCGCGGCCTGGGATGCCTCCGGCAAGCGCATCGCCGTCCCCGTCTTCGGCCTGTACGCCAACCACCGCAACGAGCTCACGCTCACGACACGCTTTCGCGACGGGTCGACCCACGTGACGCAGGTTGTAGTGGCCACCGGCCCCTATACCGGCCCGGCCACGGTCTATGCCACGCCCGAGGTACGCACCGCGCGCGGAGGCGCCTCGCCCGGCGTCGAATACATGCTGATCAAGAACGGCGTCACGACGCCGGTCATCCTCGACAGCGACGGCCAGATACGCTGGGCCGGCAACGCGCCCGGCAGTTCCATCTCCTCGCTGTTCGGCGATGACGCCTTCTATGTCGGCGACCCGGACGCCCCGCTGCTGCACCAGGTCGACGTCGACGGCAGCGTGCGCAGCAGCCGGCTCGACGACGCGCGCTTCACCAACTTCCACCACGACCTGGCGCGCGGCAAGACCGGCTTCCTGGCCGAACTCGACGCCCTGGTCGGCAACGTGCGGCTGGTGGAGTCGATCCTGGCCGAGATCGACATCTCGGGGCGGGTGCTCAAGCAATGGGACCTGGGCCAGATCTTCCGCGCGACGATGCGCGCCGGCGGCGACAATCCCGACAACTTCGTGCGCGACGGCGTCGACTGGTTTCACATGAACTCGGCCATCTACGACGCCCACGACAATTCGCTGCTGATCTCGAGCCGCGAGAACTTCGTCGTCAAGCTCGACTACGACACGGGCGTCATCCGCTGGCTGCTCGGCGACACCACCAAGCACTGGTACGTCAACTATCCGACGCTGCGCGCGCTGGCCCTGCGCGTCACCGAAGGCAAGGTGCCGATCGGCCAGCACTCGTTGTCGGTCGCGCCCAATCGCGAACTGCTGCTGTTCAACAATGGCCTGGGCAGCGCCGAACAACCTCCGGGCACACCGGCCGGCCAGAACCGCAGCTACAGCACGCCGTCACGCTATGCGATCGATGAAAACGCACGCACGGCGCGCGAAGTCTGGACCTGGGATGCCGACCGCGAATTACTGTCAGACATCTGTTCCTCAGCGTATGAAGGGGCGCCGGGGCAATACCTGGTGGCCTATTCGTCGCTGGAGAACCGCACCCAGGCGCGGCTGGTGGCGGTCGACAGCGCCGGCAGGGTCGCCTTCGACTATATCTACCCGAGTACAGTCTGCAATACGGTGTTCATCGCCCAGCCCTTCCGGTTCGAGGAGCTGCGGCTGCGCTAGCAGCGCCATCCCGCCAGGTCTCAGGAAGCGCGCGCGGCGGCTGCACCGGACCAGCGGCACATCAGCTGCCGAGACCGAAAAAGACGCCAACCGCCAGTTCCACCCACAGCGCGGCGAAAAACAGAGCCAGCGCGCCGACGGCGGCGACCCGCTGCCACGGCCGCCAACGCGCCACGCGGCGCGCGGTGCGCAGGCAGGCCAGCCCGGCGCCGGCCAGCAGCAGTGCGGCGGCGGCGAAATCGCCGCCGCTCCACACCACCTGGTGCGTGAACTGCATGGCGACCAGGGGCGCCAGCAGGATCATCGCGGTCGCCAGGCCGACCCGCAACAGATCGATGCGCAGCGTGCCCTTGTGCGCGAGGACGTCCCGTGAGTCTGCGGTATGCATCGTGGTCTCCTGGATTATAAGTGGCCGGCATGCGGCGCGGGCCGCATGCGAAGTTCACATCCTAATCGTGTTACGACGAAGACGGAAGCGGCAGCACGCAGCCGCGCCCGGATTTCTTGGCCTCATACATCCATTGGTCGGCTTGCTTGATCAATTCTTCCGGCGTGCGCGCCTCGACCCGCCGCTCGAGATCGGCGTGCAGGCGCGCCAGTTCTTCCTCCGCCAGCTTTTGCGCATGGATGTCCTAAATCACGGCCACGTCGTATTCGTGGCGCAGGTAGCGCTTCTGGCGCCGCAGGAAGTCGATCTCGCCCCGCGCCAGCCGGTCCGTCTGGGCCGCGTCCCCGGCGCGGTCGTCCTCGTGCGTGACGTCGGCGAAACCGCGCCCCTGCAGTTCGTCGGCCGTATGGCCGAGCAGCTCGCACAGCGCCCGGTTGACACTGATCCAGCGCCCGTCCGGCGTCGTCAGCGCGATGCCGACGCTGGCGATCTCGAACACCGCGCGAAAGCGGGCCTGGCTCGCGTCCAGCACCGCATCGCTGTGCCGCAGCCGCTAGCGCGCCGCCGCCAGCCGTTCGCGGTACTGCACTTCGCGCATGATGATGGCGGCCAGCTCGACCAGTACCGCATTCTGCTCGGCGTCGAGCTGGCGCGGCACGACGTCGATCGCGCACAAGGCGCCCAGCGCCAGGCCGTCGCTCGAGCGCACCGGAACGCCGACGTGGAAGCGGATGTCGGGGGCGCCGGTGACGAGCGGATTGCGGGCGAAGCGCGGGTCGCTGCGCGCATCCGGCACCACCAGCGGCTCGTCCTGCAGGATTGTGTGGCCGCAGAAGGCATCCGCGCGCGGCGTCTCGGCGGCCTCGATGCCCACCCGCGACTTGCACCACTGGCGCTCGGCGTCGATCAGCGAGAATGCCGCCATCGGCACCTGCAGCAGGCAGCTGGCCAGGCGCACCACCCGGTCGAATACCGGCTCGGCCGGCGTGTCCAGCAGGTCAAGTTCGCGCAGCAGCGCGAGGCGCTCGGTATGGTCGGGAGGCAGGGCGGCTGCAGGCATTGCGTCAGGAATGGCCTTATGAAAAGAACGCTCCGGGTCGGTCAATCGATAGTGGTACGTGTTACTGTAGCAGAGCAGGCGTTGCTTTCCTCCGCACACCACGCGCAGCACGCGCCGAGTCAACATGCTGCAAAACTTTGTTACAAATCCAGCTGCAGGAATTTATATACTTGCCAGTGCCACCACTTTCACGCCGACCATGCGCTTTCTGCCTGCCCTGCTGTCCGCCCTGCTCTGCCTTGCCGCCTCCCAGCCAGCCGTCGGCATGACGCAACTGCCCCAGCCCGGCGCACCAAAGCCCGCCTCCGCAGGCATGGCAAACAGCGGCACGGCAAGCGACGCCGGCACGGCGGCAGGCGATCTGGCGGCGCTGCGCGCGGCCGAGCAGCGCCGCGCCCAGGCCGTCGCCAATCGCGACGTGACCTCGCTGCGCAAGCTGATCAGCGGCGACTACTACCACGTCGAATCGGGCGGTCGCGCCCGAACCAAGACCGAATTCCTGCAACTCCTGAGCCGCGACGAGTTCGAGTTCCGTTCCTACGAGATCGACGACATGGAAATCCGGCTGCTCGACAATGGCCGCGCGGCGCTGGTCACCGGGCGCTTCCGGGCCGAGATGCAAGGCGCCGATCGGCTGCGCGGACGGTATGTGCGCTTGTGGGTGCTGGGGCCGGATGGCTGGCGCAACGCCATGCAGCAAAGCACCGAGATTCGCCCGCTCGCCAGCCAGCGCAAGGCCCAGGCACTGCGCCAGTAAAGACAGTCCTGCCTGGCCGGCATGGGCTGGCTAAACCTGTCGATGGACGTGCAATGGAAGCAGGTGCGCGGCAACACGCCTTGCGGCCCAGGCCTGGTCAAGACGCTGCGCGTCGCTGGCAGCGCCGCCCTGGCGTCCTCCTTCCTGCTGTACCTGTCGGTCGATTCGCTGTCGATCGCGACGCTGGTGTGCTTCATGGCCACGGCCGGATCGACCATCGCCATCGACTTCACGCTCACCTGGCGCGCCAGCGCTTTGACAATGCTGGTAATCTGGACCGGCCAGGACGCGCGCTGACGCGACCGGGGGATGCGCCACGCATATCCCCTTCTGTCTTTCGCTGGCCGGGCCCGCTGTACGAGCAGCAATCATCGCAGTTGCACGCATGCGCACCACGCCGCCACGGGCATTCCGTGGCCGAACTGGCGCCGCGCGCTCCTGCGCCTGGACAGTGTCATCAACCACCTGAACGCAGACTGATCATCCCTTGCTCGCTGCCCCCGCTGCCTTACGCCTACCACGCCCTCGAGCCGCACTTCGATGCGCGCACGATGGAGATCCACCATACCAAGCACCACCAGACCTATGTCACCAACCAGAACAACGCCATGGCCGAAGCGAATACCGCCGACCAGCCGCTGGAAGGACTGATCGCCGACATCCAGGCCGTGCCAGAGTCGGTGCGCGCCGTCGCGCGCAATAACGGCGGCGGTCACGCCAACCACGCGCTGTTCTGGACCGTGCTCAAAGCCGATGGCGGCAATCCCTCGGACAAGATCGCCAAGGCCATCGAGAACGACCTGGGCGGCTAAGACGCCTTCAAGGACGAGTTCACCAAGGCGGCCCAAACCCGCTTCGGCAGCGGCTGGGCCTGGCTGACCGTGGGCAAGGACGGCAAGCGGCTGGTCGAAAGCAGCGCCAACCAGGACAACCCGCTGATGGGCGACTTCGCCGGCCTGTCGGGCGGCGCCCCGATCCTGGGCCTGGACTTGTGGGAACACGCGTATTACCTGCAGTACCAGAACAAGCGCCCGGATGACATCGCGGCCTTCTTCAACATCATCAACTGGGCCGAGGTCGAGCGCCGTTACGACGAGGCGCTGGGCAGTCAGGCCGGTTGGGCAGCCAGTAATTCCTCGATCCGGGCGCGCGAGGGAATCCCGCTGCGCGCCCCCAGTTGCGCAACCGCGAAACTGGCGGCGGCGCAGGCGAAACGCAGACAGGTGGCCAGGTCGCCACCTTCGAACAGCGCGGCCAGGAAGGCGCCATTGAAGCAGTCGCCGGCGCCGGTGCTGTCGACCAGCGTGGCCACGAAGGCCGGATGCCCCACGGTCTCGTCGCGGGTGGCCGCCAGCGCACCGGCGGCGCCGCAAGTCACCACCAGCAGGCGCGGACCATGCTCGAGCAGGCGGCGCATGCCTTCCCCATCGGGCGCGCCGCCGAACAGCGCACCGTAGGTCGCATCGTTCATGAAGACGATGTCGGCCAGGCCGAGCAGGCGCTCGGCGTCGCCTTCCCGGCGCACCATCGCGGCCTCGATATCGATCGCGATCCGCGTGCCGGCGCCGCGCGCCGCGGCGACCATCCTGACGAAGGCCGGGATATCGTAGGGCATGGAATACAGCAGCGTGCTGACGGCCAGCGCCGCATCCAGGGCCGGCGCTGCGCTGGCCTCACCCGCCACCGGCGCATACACCAGCGCCTTCTCGCCGCCCGGCTCGAGCATCACCATCGCACAGCTCGAGGCCGCGCCGGCTATCCTGCGCACCAGCGCGCTGTCGACGCCGTGATGCGCATAGGCATCGAGCAGGAAGGCGCCGTCGGCATCGTCGCCGACGCTGCCCATGGCCTGGGTGCGGCAGCCCAGGGCGGCAGCCGCGCAGGCGGCATTCGCGACGGTGCCGCCGGCGAAGCTGCCCAGCCGCCGTCCCAGCACCTTCTCGTTGCTCGCCGGCGCCCGGTCGACGGCGAACATCAGGTCGACATTCGGATCGCCATAGGCCAGCAAGCGCCAGGGGCGGTCGAGATCGCAATCGAGCCAGGTCCGCACGGTGGCATCCTCTTCAGTCTTGCGGCAAGCCGGCATCGAACACCAGGAAACGGGTCGGCCCGCCATTGAAATTATTGTCCGACGCAATCACCAGCGAGCGCCGGCCGTCGGCCAGCGGTGGCCCCCAGGCCATCGCCTCGTAATTGTCGGCCCAGCCCTGTGGCAGCTGCGCGGTGGCGAACAGCAGACGTTTGACGCCCGGCGTCACGCGCGCCGGCTCGAGCGGCGCATCCGGATCGAATGTGCTCGCCTGCGCGAAATCGACCTCGTACAGGCGGGTGTCGAATACGAACTCGCGGCCGGCGATCTGACGCCCTGCCCGCTCCAGCACCAGCAGGCGCCGCGCGCCCACCACAAGCACTTCCGAAATGCCATTATCGACGAAGCCCCCCCGGAACGCCGGCGCCGGCGCCGCGTCCAGCGGATAGACATACTGGGCCACGATGGTCCCGTCGCGCTGCGCCAGCGTGAACCGGGTCAGCGCGCCCTGGCCCGGTCCGGCCAGCGGCCCGTCCTGGATGGGCGGGCCTTCCAGCGCCAGCCACAGATGACGGCCATCCTGCGAGAAGCTCATGCCTTCCATGCCCTGATTGCTGCGCCCGCCGCATTCGCAGTCGGGCTGGATCTGCAGCGCCGCCGGGTAAGGCAGCTCGCCTGCATGACGGCCATCGGCATCCACCCGGCGCACGAAGGCCGGCACCCGTGCCTTGCGATCGCCTTCGCTGGTGACCCAGATGCCGCCATCGACCGGATCGATGCGCAGCGCTTCCAGGTCGGCGGACACGCCGGGGCGGCCCCAGGCCGGATACAGGCTGTCGTCGGGCTGGCGCAGCGCCACCATGGCGCCGATCGCGACGTCGCCCACGGTCTCGCCATCGTAGGCGATGCGGGCGCGGTAGAAGCGCGCCGGCCCATGCTGGCCCCGGTCGTCGCTCACCAGCAGCCAATCGCCGCTCGCCGCGTCGTAATCCATGCCGGAAATGCCGCCGACGAGGGTGTCCTGGACGCGCAGATCGGGCCTCAATTGCTGCATGCCGATCAGGCGCAGGCTTGAAGCGGAATCGGTCGTGACGGCGGCAGGCGGCGTGGGGCCCGCCGCGCAACCGACCAGCAGCGCCAGGGCGCACAGCAGCAGGCGCCGGCTCATGGCAGCCTCCCGATCGCGTCCGCCACCAGCGCCAGCAGGCCGTCGTTATCGACCGTCGTCAATGCGCGCACATTCAAGGCGCCCGGAATGTCGTCACGCTCGCCGAACCATGCCTGCACATGGCCCGCGCTGGGTCCGTCGCGCCAGTCGACCTGCAGGTGGCAGTCTTCGGCCCCGAACAGGTCGGGGCGCTCCAGCCAGGCCACCGGACAGGCGTCGTGCAACAAGGGGTCGAGCAGCGCATAGGCGTCCAGCATCGCGCCGGCCGCGCGCGCACAGGCGGTTTGCGCGCGCGCGAAAGCGGCGATCCAGTCCGGATGCATGACCGCCTGGCTGGTGACGTCGAGCGGGAACAGCAGCAGTTGCGCGCCCGCTTCGCAGACCATGCGCGCCGCGGTCGGATCGGCGTGGAAGTTGAACTCGGCGGCCGGCGTGATGTTGCCGGGCACGCGCAGCGCGCCACCCATCACCAGCACATGGCGCGCGCGCGCCAGGCTGCCCGGCGCCAGCATCTCGCACAGCGCCAGATTGGTCAGCGGCCCGATCGCCACCAGATCGATCGTGCCGGCCGGCGCCTCGGACAGCAGGCGCGCCAGCGCGATCGCGGCGTGGCCGTCCGCGATGCTGCTCTGCTGGGCGATGGCGACGCCGCCCAGTCCGTCTGCGCCGTGCACCAGATTGCAGCGCGCCTCCGGATAACCGAACGGCCTTGCGGCGCCCGCGTACACCGGCACCTCAGCCAGGCCGGCCAGGTCGAGGATGCGGCGCGCATTGCGCGCAGTGATGTCGACCGGACGATTGCCTGCGACCGTCGTCACCGCCATCAGCGTGATGTCGGGCAGGCCGGCCGCCAGCAGCAGCGCCAGCGCGTCGTCGATACCGGGATCGCAATCGATGATGACCGGACGGCTCATGCGGCCTCCCCGGTCTTCAGGAAGGCGTCGATCTCGACCCGCGCCGGCTGCGCGTCCTGGGCGCCGCGCCGCATGCAGCACAGCGCGGCGGCGGCATTCGCAGCGAGCAGCGCCGCCGCGATGTCCTGGCCTGCGGCACAGGCTGCGGCGTACACGCCCGCGAAGGTGTCGCCGGCGCCGGTGCTGTCGACGACGTCGATCCGGTGGCCGGGCACCGCATGCACCGCGCCGCCCTGCGTTGCCAGTAGCGCGCCTTCGTGGCCGAGCGTCAGCAGCACATCGCAGCGGCGGCGCCGCGCCAGATCCAGCGCCCGTGCCTGCGGCACGTCCGCCGCCAGGCCGGATGCGTCGGCCAGTTGATCCAGTTCGATGCGATTGACGATGACGACGTCGATCGCCTCCAGGTCGAGCGCGTCACCGGCCGGCATCGGCGCCGCATTGAGCATCACGCGGCAGCCGCGCGCGTGGGCACGCCGCGCCAGCGCACCCGATTGCGCCGTCGGCACCTCGATTTGCAGCAACAGCACCTTCGCCGCGTCCAGCGCGGCGTCGCTCACATCGTCGGCGCAGGCGGCGTCGTTGGCCCCTGGCGCCACCGCGATGCGGTTCTCGCCCTGCGACTCGAGCGTGATCAGGGCGGCGCCGGTGCGCATGCCCGTGACCCTCCGCAAGGCCGTCAGATCGACGCCGGCGGCCTCCAGGCTGGCCAGCGCGCTGGCCGCCAGGCTGTCGTCGCCGACCGCGCCCACCAGAGCGACCGCAGCGCCGTAACGGCGCGCCGCGTGCGCCTGGTTGGCGCCCTTCCCGCCCGCTCCCATCAGGAGCGCGCCGCCCAGCACCGTCTCGCCGGGACCGGGCGCCTGCCGTACCGGCACGCTCAGGTCCAGATTGACGGATCCGAATACGATCACCATACCTGCTTTCCCTTTCGCTTCACACCGCGCGGCGCCGGGCCAGGCCGGCCAGCGAACGCGCCAACGCATCGAGTCCATATTCCGCGTTCACCGCGCAGAACTCCGACAGCATACCCTCCGGCAGGGCCGCACGCCCGTGCATGGCGCCGGCGATGGCGCCGGCCATGGTCGCGATCGAGTCGGTGTCGTTGCCGCACGATGCAGCCAGCGCGATCGTGCGCAGCGGATCGGCGCCGGCATACGCCAGGATCGCCAGCGCGCTCGGGACCGATTCCGCCGCCAGCACCGAGTTGCCGACTTCACGTTCGAGCCGCTCCAGGAAGCCCCGGTCGTCGCCGCTGCCCTGGGCCTGACGGGCGATCTCGAGCGCCATGCGGCTGCGCGCCAGGAAGTTCGGTCCGGCGGCCAGGCGCGCATGACGGCGCGCCAGCGTTTCGCCATGCGCCCCGCCCTGCAGGCCGGCGTCAATCACGTCGGCCAGCGCGGCCCCGTCCACCGCCGCCGCGGCGGCGCCGGCGATCGCGCAGGCAGCCGAGATCGCGACGTCGGTGTCATGCGACGGCAGGCAGGTGACCAGCGCCTGCTCCGCGGCCTTGACCGGGTCCCCCGGATACAGCAGGCCCACCGGCGCCACCCGCATGGCGGCGCCATTGGTGGTGCCGATGGTGGTCATCTTGCGGTGCGAACTGCCGATGACCCCGACCGTGGCCGTGTCGCGCCCTTCGCGCAGGGCCTGCACGATGCCGGCCGTGCTCGGGCCCATGAAGCCGGCCTTCGGGCTGTGCGCGGCCCAGTCGAGCAGGCAGGCGACCCAGCCGGCCTCGTCGAGCGTGCCTTTGCTGTCGACCAGGGCCTGCGCCAGGTAGTACATCTGGCTGGCGTCGTCGGTCACCTCGGCCTGAAGGCCGTTATTGGCGCCGGCGAAGGTATCGGGCGGCGGCGCGATGAAGCGCGCGAGCAAGCCGCCATGGGCCGCGAAGATCTCGGCGATGGTCCATTGCTCGGTCGGCGCGCCGAGGGCGTCGCCCATGCCGGCCAGCGCCAGCGATGCGAAAATCCGGTCTTCCAGTTGTTCGGGTGTCACGCTCTGTATGCCTCTATATGTCAACGGTGGTTGGAATGGCGGTGGCGCCGCCAGCCGGGCAGCGCCAGCACCGCGATCGTGACCAGGGGCGGCAGCATCGTCAGCAGCTGCGGCGGCACATCCAGCGTCCCCAGGCGGGTCGCCAGCACCGCCGCCGCGCCGAACAGCAGCGCCGCCCCGCACACGCCGGCCAGGCGGCGCGCGCCGACGAACACGGCAGCCAGCGCCAGGAAACCCCTGCCGGCGGTCATCTCGGCCTGGAACAGGGTCAGCACGCCCATGCTCAGGTAGATGCCGCCCAGGCCGGCCAGCACCCCGCTGCCCAGCAGGGCCAGGTAATGCATGCGGCGCACCGGGATGCCGGCGGCGAGCGCCGCGGCCGGGTTCTCGCCGGTGGCGCGCAGCCAGGCGCCGGCACGGGTATGGCGCAGGAAGGCCCAGGCGGCCAGCGCCAGCAGGGGCGCGCCCAGCACCAGCACGTGATGGCCATGTCCACTTTCCCCATTGAGCAGCAGGTCGAGCAGCGGCCATCCTTCAGGGACGGGAATGCGCAGCGAGGGCAGCGCCGGGGTGGCGAAGCTCGCGGTGGAACCCTTGTCGCCCGCCAGTTCGGCCAGCAGGAACACAGTCAGGCCTGCCGCCAGCAGGTTCAGGGCGATGCCGGCCACGATCAGGTCGGCACCGCATTCGAGATGCAGCACGGCCAGCAGCGCCGCCAGCAACAGTGCGGCAAGCAGGCCGGCCAGCAGGCCCCACCATGGCAGCAGGGCCAACGGCAGTCCTGGCGGAGGGTGAATGGCGGCGATGACGCCGGTGAAGGCGGCCACCAGCATCAGGCCCTCGAGCGCCACATTGATCTTTCCGCCCAGTTCGGACAGCAGGCCGCCCAGCGCGGCGTACAGGATCGGTGTGGCGGCGCGCAGCACGGCCAGCAGCGCCAGAATCGACAGCTCCAGGCTCATGCGCCCTCCCTCCTGCGCCACGGCCAGCGCTCGGCCATGACCAGCACGATCACCAGGGCCTGCAGCACCAGCGCGATCTCGCGCGAGACATCGGTGCCGCGCTCCATCGCCTGTCCGCCGGCGCGCAGCCAGGCGTAGAAGAAGGCGGCGCCGAGGATGGCTCGCGGCTGATGGCGCGCCAGCAGCGCCACCAGCAGGCCCTCGAAGCCCAGGCCTGGCGCGAGGTCGACCGGCAGGCGGCCCAGCAGCGCGTGGCCGACATGGAAGCCCGCGAGCCCCGCCAGCACCCCGCCCAGCGCCATCGAGGCCACGGTGGCGCGTCCGACCGGCAGCCCGGCCTGCTGCGCAAAGGCCGGCGCCGCGCCGGTGAGCCGGATCTCGTAACCGAGCGTCGTGCGCTGCAGGAGCAAGGCCACCGCCAGCACGGCGAACGGGGTCCACAGCACCATGGCGCCGACACCGGTATGCGCCAGCCACGGTGTCAGCATCGCCTCCTGCGGCAGGAAGGACGTGGCCGGAAAGCCGGCATCGGGGTCGCGCAGCCAGCGTGTGATCGCCAGGCGGTAGAACTCGATCGCGATCAGGTTCAGCATCAGGCTGACGACCATCTCGTTGGCGCCGCAACGCCATTTCAGCACGCCGGTCACGCCGCCCCAGGCGCCGCCGGCCAGCATCGCCGCCCCGCAGGCCAGCGGCAGCGCCATCCAGGCCGGCCCCGGCCAGGCCAGCGCCACCGCGACGCCGGCCAACGCGCCCAGGAACAGCTGGCCGTCGGCGCCGAGCGAGAACTGGCGCGCGCGGAACGGGATCAGGACCGCCAGGCCGAGCAGGGTCAGGTTGACCGTGTCTTCCAGCACGGTGCCGAAGCGGACCAGACGGTGCCAGTGCCAGCTGCCATCGACGGCCTGGCGCAGCTCCGGCAAGGGTCCGGTCAGCAGGATCAGCCAGGCGCGCAGCGGCTCGTCGCTGACGCAGGCGATCAAGAGCAGGCCGGCCAGCAACGCGCCGCAGGCAGCGCCGACGGTGCGCCGCGATGCGGGCGGCAGCAGGAAATCGAATGTGCGCTTCATGCCGCCTCCCCGTCCACGAAGGGCGCGTCGAGACGGGCGCTGGCCTGTGGCTGGCGCCGCGCGCCGGTCATGTAGCCGGACAGCAGGCGCGCCTGCAGTCCTTCGCCGCGGAAGTGACCGGCGATGGCGCCGCGGAACATCACGGCGACGCGGTCGGACAACTCCAGGATCTCGTCCAGGTCGCCGGATACGAGCACGATGGCGGCGCCGGCGTCGCGCAGCGCCAGCAGACGCTGGCGCAGGAAGCGCGCGGCGCCGATGTCGACGCCGCGGGTCGGCTGGCAGGCCACCAGCACGCCTGGCTGCGCGGCCAGCGCGCGGGCCAGCACGATCTTCTGCATATTGCCGCCCGAGAGCGCGCCGATCGGCTGCTGCGGACCGGCCGCCGCCACGCCGTAATCCGAGATCATCGCGCGCGTCGCCGCATCGATCGCCGCGAGATCGAGCCAGCCGCGGCGCGACAGCGGCGCTTCACGGTAGCGCGTGGCGATCGCATTCTCGGCGATGCTCAGGGCCGGCGCGACGCCATCGTGCAGGCGGTCTTCGGTTACCAGCACGACATCCGGTTCGCGCGCCAGCGCGCGCGCCAGCAGGGCCTGGCCATTGCCCTCGACGCCGGCAATGCCGAGGATCTCGCCGGCGGCCACGTCGAGGTCGACCCCGGCCAGGCATTCGGCGGCGCCGGTGGCGTGCACCAGGCCACGCGCACGCAACCTCACCTCACCTGGCGCGCGCGCGACAGGACGCACCGGCGGCGCCAGCGGACGGCCGACGATGCGCGCAGCCAGGCCTGCCGCATCGGCCTCGCTGGAAGAACCCGAGGCCACGACACGGCCTGCGCGCAGCACCGTGTAGCGATCCGCCACCTCCAGCACGTCGGCGATCTTGTGGGTGATCAGGAGCACGCTCATGCCGTCGTCGGCCAGCGCACGCAAGGCCTCGAACAGCGCCGCCGTTTCGTCGGGAGCAAGCACGGCGCCGGGTTCGTCCAGCAGCAGCAGGTCGGCGCCGCGGTACAGGGCCTTGAGGATCTCGACCCGCTGCTGGGCGCCCAGCGGCAACATTCCGGCCAGCGCGGCCGGATCGGCCTCCAGGCCATAGCGCCGCGCCAGCGCGTCCACCGCGCGCGCCGCGGCGCGATGATCCAGCCAGCCCCAGCGCCGCGGCTCGGCGCCCAGCACTACATTGCGCGCCACCGAGAACGAGGGCACCAGCTGCACATGCTGCGGCACCAGGCCGATGCCGGCCCGGATCGCCGCGGCCGGCGTATCGAAACGCACCTGCCGGCCGTCGAGCAGGATCTCTCCCGCGCTGGGCTGCTCCAGACCATACAGCATCTTGATCAGGGTCGATTTGCCGGCGCCGTTCTCGCCGATCAGGGCGTGGATCTCGCCGCGCGCCAGGCACAGGTCGATGCCGTCGTTGGCCAGCAGGCCGTTCGCGTAACGCTTGGCGACGCCGCGCATGTCAAGACGGGGGAAGTTCATCGCGCATCTCCAAAGGCGGTCGGCACCCGCACCCGACCGGCCACGATGGCGGCGCGCTGGCGCGCCAATTCCTCTTCCAGGCGCCGGCGCAAGGCATCCGGCAGCGCCTGCACCACATCGGAGTGCGGCGCCAGGAGCACGCCGCCTTCGGCCAGGCCGATCGATTCCAGTCTGCCGTAGGCGAGCCTGCCATCGAGGGCCAGGCGCAGCGCTCGCACCAGACCGACGTCGACTTCCTTCATGACCGAGGTGACGATGGCGGCGGCGCGCCGTGGCTGCCGTTCGCGGTAGAGCGCGGCCTGGTCCATGTCGACCCCGATCGCGTAGCGCCCTGCCTCTTCGGCGGCCTCGTTGACGCCCTGGCCGGTGGCGCCGGCCGCGTGGAACACGATGCCGGCCCCGCGCGCGAACTGCAGGCGCGCAATCTCCTTGCCGGCGGCGGGGTCCGAGAATGCGTTCGCATATTGCACCTGGAGCGCGATGCCTGGCGCCGCCGCCCGCGCTCCGGCCTGGTAACCCAGAAGGAAGTCTTCGATCACGGGCAGCTGCATGCCGCCGACCGCCCCCAGGCCAGCGCCGGCGGGCACGCCGGGCAGTCCCTCCTGCACCAGGCGCGTGGCCAGATAGCCGGCCAGCCAGGCGCCTTCGTTCTGGCGGAATCGCATCGAGTAGACGTTGGGACAGGCGCAACGCGCATAATCGACGCTGGCGTCGAACACGATGAAGCGCAGGGCGGGATAGCGCTGCGCCAGGCTTTCGATCGCGGGCGCCATGGTGAAGGTGCCGGCAACGATCACATCGTACTCTCCGCTATCGGCCAGGTCGGCCAGCGCCGCCTGCCAGCGGGTCGGATCGACGCCGCCTTCGACCACGCGGGCGCGCACCGGCAGGCTGGCATGGGCCTGGCGCATGCCGCGCGCGGCGGCATCGAAGAACGATTTGTCGCCCAGGGTGCCGTTGATGAACAGGGCCACGCGCAGGCGGGCGTCGCCGTCGGCCGGCTGGCCGAGCTGTTTTGCCAGTCCGGCCAGCGCGGCCAGGCAGGCGAGCAGCAGCAGGCCCCTGGCCACCATGGCGGCCAGCCGCAGGACAAAGGCGCGTGGTCCCGTCATCGCCCGGTCAGAAGCCGCCGCGCAGCGACAGGTAGAAGGCGCGCGGGCTGCCCAGGAAGTAGCGACCCGAGGTCAGGGGATTGGAGGTGGTCAGCTCCGATCCGATGCCACCCAGGTAGCGCTTGTCGAACAGATTGTCGACGTTCAACGACAGCTCGGCATTGCGCAGCCAGGCCAGGCCCAGTTGCGGCTTGTAGCGCGCCGACAGGCCGACCAGCGTGTACGAAGGCATGTACTCGCGCGGGTAGAAGGCCGGGCCGCCGTTGTTCAGCGTGTTGCGCACCTCTCCGTAGGTGCCGGCCGCTTCTCCCGTGTACTTGGCATTGACCGCCAGACGCCAGCTGGCCGCCGGCTTCCATACGGCTTCGGCGAAGGCGCTGTGCTTGGCCGCGCCCAGCACCGGGTCGCCCGAGCGGATGCCTTCGAACGGCGTGTCGTCGGCGTACTCCGCCTTGTTGTGCGCGTAGTTCGCGTACAGCTCGTAGCTGGCGCCGACCAGGCGGCCGCTCAGTTCCACGCCGCGCGACTCGATGCCGCCCTGGTTGATGAAGCTGGTGGTCGCGTCACGGTTGAAGATATCGCCATTCGGATTGCCGTTCTGGGTCGAGATGCGGTCGCGGAAATCGATATCGTACACGGTGATGGCGACGCCGGCGCCATCGCGCTGCCAGCGCAGACCGATGTCCTTGTTGACCGAGGTCTCGGGTTCGATGCCGTTCTTCGAGTCGATGGCGGCCGTGCCTTCGAACACCGAATCCGGGATCGAGCTGAAATTCTTCGAGCCGCTGGCGAACACTTCGAACTCGTCGCTGATGCGATACAGGGCGGCCAGCTTCGGCAGCACGCCCGAAGACACTTTCAAGGAGCGCTCGCCGGCGAATTCGACGACCGAGTTGTACGAGGCGCGAAAGCGCTGGTAAGTGGCGCCGACATCGAGCTCGAGGCGGCCGTCCAGCAGCGTCATCTTGTCCTGGATATAGGCCATGGCCGTATTCTGGCTGTAATGGCGGTCCTGGGTCACCGAATACAGGTCGCTCTCGTCATAGGCACTGTTGACGGTCGGGTCGGTGGTGCCGAACCAGTTGCGGATCTTCTTGCGGCGGGTGTGTTCGTACCAGCCGCCGAGGCGCAGGCGGTGGCCGTCGGCGATGGTGAACGACACTTCGCTCAGTGCGCCGCGGCGGTTGATGCTGTTGTCGCTGCGGCGGGTGGTCGCTTCGCGGTCGCCCCAGGTATCGAGCGGATTCATCGCATAGTTGGCGGCTGCCGGGCAACCGGCCGCGCGCAGCGAGGCCGCGGTGACGCCGGCCGGCAGCGTGCCGGCCGCCACCGGGATCAACGCGCCGTTGGCGTCGCGCCGGTACTGGTTGGCGTAGCATTCCTGGACGGTGCCGGTCGGACGAGCGCCCGGCGCAACGGTGCTGAACACCTTGCCGTTGACCGGCAACTGGCGATAGGGAACGTAGAACCAGCCGTTGCCTTCCTGGGTGTGGATGTAAGGCTTGAGCGTGAACTTGCCCGTGCTGCCGAAACGCTGGGTCCAGTCGACGTGCGCCAGGATGTCCTTGCTGTTGATGCCGCGCGTGCGTCGGTTGTTCTGATCGATGGCAGGGTTGCCGGTCCAGCGGTCGAGCAGGCCGTCGGTATCGGGATCGATCTCGAACACCGCCTTGTAGCCGGTGCCGACGATCGAGCGCAGCGCGACCGCATCGTAGTCGTTGTCGCTGAAGTCGTTGTAGCTGACGGTGCCGCGCAGGCTGGAGCCGCCACCGAGGTCCTGCAGCACGCGCACGCTGGCGTTGCGGCGATGGTTGGAACCCGATTCTTCGCCCGGCCAGGTGTTCACGCTCGACTGCGACATGCTGACGTAGGCGCTGGTGCCGGCCGCCGACTTGCCGGTCTCGATGCGTGCATAGCCGCGCTTGTAGCCATAGTTGCCACCCGAGAGTTCGATCTCGGCGCCGGCATCCTTGCTCGGATCGCGCGTCTGGAAGTTGATGTAGCCGCCCAGCGCCTGGTCGGACGGGGTGCCGAGGTCGCCCGCGGTCTGGCTGACGTCGATGCGGATCAGGTTCGCGGAATCGAGCAGGCGGGTCGGCATGGTGCCGCCGTTCGACAGCGTCGAACCGTTCGGCACACCGTCGACCGAGATGCCGATCTGTTCCTTGTTCAGGCCGCGCATGCCGAGGCGCATCGAGAAGGAGCCGGTGAGCGCATCGCTCGAGCCGACCTGCAGGCCGGGAACGCGGGTCAGCAGCTTGAGCGGATCGAGGCCGGCCGGCTGGGCCTGGATGGTCTCGACATCGATCACGCTGTTGGCGCGGGTTTCGCCCCGACCCAGCAGCTGGCCGGTGACTTCGACCACCGTCGCCGCCGCCTGGGCGCCCGCCGTGGCGGGCGCCTCCTGCGCCAGCGCATTGCCATGCCAATGCAGCAGCGCGAGCGAGACCGCCGCCGATAAACCTAATTGCTTGTACACGATAGTTCCCCTTGTTTTGGATGATCGGTGCGGCGTTGCCGCGCAATGCTCTCCTGATCCCGCTTTTATCTGTTTTGCGAGAGAATACACTGGTACGTACCAGTACTCAACAAGGATTTTGCAAAAACCTCACATCGTCTTCTTCGCGCTACATCTGTAAAAAATAGTCTGGCTCCGGCCATCTTACGTCATCATGCGGTCACATATGGTACGTACCAATTCGCGGGAAAAATGCCGCAGCGTCGTGGGCCGGGCGGCGCGTGTTACGATGCCGGACAAGTAGAGAGCACACCCATGGGACACACAATCGACGACAAACGCGGCGGTCCGGACGCGCCGCTGTACCGCCAGCTGGCCGCCCGTCTGCAGCAGGAACTGGAGAGCGGCCGCCATGCGCCCAATGCGCCGCTACCTGCCGAACGCGAGCTGGCTGCCTCATTCAGCGTCAGCCGCGACACCGTGCGCAAGGCGATCCGCCTGCTCGAGGAACAAGGCGTGGTCTACAGCGACCACGGCCGAGGCACCTTCGCCGCACCGGAATCGGTGCGCCAGATGTCGCGCTTCCTGGACAGCTTTACCGATGACGCGATCAAGCGCGGCGGTGTGCCCGGCCAGCGCATCCTCGGCCTGGAGCCGGTGGAAGCGGACATGGCCCTGGCCAGCCTGCTGCAGATCGAGGCCGGCACGCCGCTGCTGCGCCTGCGCCGCCTGCGCCTGCTCAACGGCAGCGCGGTTGGCCTGCAGGACTCCTTCCTGCACTTGCCCGAGGGCGCCACCATCCGGCGCCAGCAGCTCGAGGCCAAGGGCTCGCTCTACCGCCTGCTGGCGGAGGACCTGGGCGTGCGTCCCTCGGAGAGTCTGGAAAGCCTGAGCGCGGTGGCCGCGCGGCCCGAGGAAAGCGAACTGCTTGGCGTGGCCCCGGGCAGTCCGCTGCTGGCCTGCGAAAGGATCACGCTGTCGGACCGGCGCCAGCCGATCGAGTATTGCGAGATGCGGTATGTGCCGAGTTATCGGTACAAAACGCGGATCAACAAGTGGAGTTTGGGGTAGTCCGGGGTGTTGTTGAGCAGTCCGGATATCCACTTTCTTTCTGTATCTCTTTGTCCAGTCACAAGGCTGAAATCCGATTGCCGCGCTTTGATTGCCTGGTTGCCTTCCACAAGGGCAGTAAAGAACGTCCATTCAACCAGTCAATCCACCAAAACGCGTGTCAAGGATACGTCGGCTGCTTGATCCAGCCATAGTCCTGCAGGCCCGCGCTGCCGCCGTTCGCCAGCGGATTGCCGCCGGTGAAGCGGTCGAGCCGGTAGCCGGGCACGATGCACAACTGATCGGTGGCCTTGATCACTGCTTGCACACAGGCGCCGACGTTGTTGAGTTTGTAGCGGTCGTCGTTCTGGATCGCCGCCGGCGTCGTGAAATCGCCCGGCATCGCATAGGTGTAGCCACGGTCAGGAAGCCCGGTTCGTCGGCGTCGTGCTCGTAGGTGCGCAGCATCAGGACGCCGGTGAGCGACCTGTCCTTCGAGGTCAGGAACCACTTGCCGCCCAGCCAGTAGTTGTCGGAATCGCCGTGCTTGCGGCGGTCGCTGTTCGAATCCTGCCTGTCCACGAAATAATTCTGCGCGAAACCGTCGGCTTCGCGACCGTAGGCGGCCTGCACTTCCCTCGTATCGACGCTGCCGACCGTGAAGCGGCTGTCGAAGTGATTGCCGCCCTGGCGGGTGCCGAGTTTGATGTTGCCGCCGATATTGTGCAGGCCGTAGCGCGGATCGTTGGTGCCGTGCACCACCTCGATATAGTCGACCTCGAGCGGGAAGATCATGTCGATGAAGCGCTGGTTGCCCCTGTTGACATTGCTCGAGATGCCTTCGATCAGCATCTTGATGCCGTTGATATAGCCCTCGCCATTGAAGGCGCGGAAGCTCGCCTGGCCCGATTCGGCGCCCATCCGGGTCTCGGTGAGCTGGATGCCGGGCAGCTGGCCGGCCAGCTCCCTGCTGTTGCTGACGTTCTTGCCCTTGATCTTGTCGGCGTCCAGCGCATCGACCGAGGTCAGTCCTGTCGTATAACGTGGCCGGCGGCGCCCTGTGGGTCGTGTCGCTGACGGTAGCCGGCTTCGCTTTCGGCAATATCACCTGGGTCAACGACAACCTGACGGCAGTCATCATGGGCATCATCGTGCTGTCCCTGGTGCCGGGCATCGTGGCCTGGCTCCAGGAGCGCCACCGCGCGAAGGCTGGCGCCTAGCGCCAGGCTTGACGGTGGGATCAGTATTCGATCGTGGCCCGCAACTGAACTCATTGAATCGTAAAGCGCAAATAACCGTGTACCCGTTCCGGCGCCCTTACATCAACGGTCTCCGATTGTGTAAGCTCAACCACTTCAGTCCGCTAGGCCGTGCCGCATCAAGTCAGGCCGCCCTGTCTGGATCAAACCACATGCTCCTTCACGGTTTCCAAATGGCAAGTCCATTTCTTTGACGATGAATTGCGAACAAGGTATATTGAATACGTGAAGGAGAATATCTACGCGCTGGTGTAGCCCCAGAGCGATTCGTACTACTTCGACGCGAACACGGTGCTTTTCCTGCGTCTCAAGTAAAACGCTCAGGCAGGAAACTGCACCGGCTTGTCCGAGCGATGGCACGGTCGAGTCTCTGGACAGGCTTAGTGCGGGATGTCTCGCTACTGGTTGTCCTTGCGAAATTACCGGCACGATCCGAGTGACGTTCAGTCGGTCGAGTTTGCTCAGAGCTTACTGAGGCCTCCCCCTGGATGATCGAGATGCTGAGGTGGGCCGGTTCTTGATAGGCATCGTGACGTGAAGATGAAAAACTGCGCGTTTTTCCGCTCTCAAACGATTGGAGCGAGCAAGATGCCATCGATTTCGCGTCGCTGTGTCCGATCCCTGAGCAAGGCATTGGCGCGCAGCTCGACATTGGGCAGCTTCTTACTGCTTGGAAGCGGTGGCGGTAGCAGCAGACGCAGCAACCACTTGCCGAACGCCGTCATGCCGCCTACTGCGTCGAAGTGGAGCCTGGGATAATGACGGCCGCCAGGCCATCGACCCAGGGCCGGTTGCTCGTCCAGAGCGTCGTTCATCGCCATGTCACACTGTGCTGCTAGCCTCGAGTGCGGCGCGCGATGATGCCCATCGCCGCGCCGGTACCGGATTTCTGACCGCCATTCGTCTTTCACACAAAACATGTTCAACGATCTGGACGACTGGTTCATCCGAGAAGTGCTGCCGCTAGAGGGCGTTCTCATGCGCTACCTGCGGCAGAACTGGCGCGATAGCGCGGAATGGCCGGACCTGCGCCAGGAGGTCTACGCACGCGTGTATGAAGCGGCGCGCCGCGGCCGTCCCGAACGCACCGCTGCGTTCCTGCTCGCGACCGCGCGTAATTTGCTGGTTGACCGCGCGCGGCGGCAGCAGGTCGTCTCGATCGAGGCGTTCGCCGAGCTGGACGACCTGTCGGCTTGCGAGCTGACGCCGGAACGGCATGCCAGCGGGCGCGCCGAACTGAACGTGCTGGCGGAAGCGCTCGACGCCCTCCCCGCACGTTGCCGCCAGGCGGTGATGCTGCGTAAGGTGGACGGCATGTCGCAGCGCGCCGTGGCGGCCGAAATGGGCGTGACCGAGGACACGGTGGAAAAGCAGATCGCGAAAGGCATGCGCGCCATCGCCGACGCGCTGTTCGCACGCGGCGTCGGGGCTGGCATTCTCAAGCTGGAACGCAAGCTGCGCAAGCCGGAGAAAAAGGATACGCAGAATGAGCAGGCAACCGGAACCACTTCAATATAGCGATGGACCAGGCTAACAAGTCAGCAGCAAGCTTCGAGCAAGAGGCAGCCCAATGGCTGGCGCGCCAGGATGGCGCGCGCTGGGACGTCGGACAGCAGGCCGAACTGGACGCATGGCTGGAAGCCGACGTGCGCCACCGTGTGGCCTACCTGCGACTGCACGCCGCCTGGCGCCGCGCCGATGCGCTGAACGGCGCGGCCCGTCCCGATCCGGCGCACGCGCGGCGTCCCGGGCCGGCGCTCGCGCACACCTGGCGCCTGGCGGCAGGTCTTCTGCTCGCCTGCGGGTTGGGTGTGGTTCTTGCACCCCAGTTCAGCTCGCGCCAGGGCGAGCGCTACGCCACCCGTACCGGCGAGAACCGCACCGTCGCCCTGGCCGATGGCTCGCGCCTCACGCTCAACACCTCCACCCGCCTGCGCGCCGCGCCTGATGGCCAGCGCAAGGTGTGGCTCGACAACGGCGAAGCATATTTCGATATCGCTCCCGATCCGGCGCGCCCGTTCGTGGTCGATGCCGGCGCCAGCCGCGTGACTGTGCTGGGCACCCGCTTCACGGTACGGCGCGACGGCGAGCGCACGTCGGTACTGGTTGAACAGGGCAGGGTCAGGGTCAGCGCGAACGCCACGGTGCTGCAAGTCGAAGAAACCGTCGAACTGAGCCCCAACCAGGAAGCGAGTGCCGAGCGCGGACGGATCGCACGCGCCGACCGCAGTCCGGCGCAGACTGCGCAGCGCATGGCGTGGCGCAGCGGACGCATCGTGTTCGACGGAGAAACGCTGGGCGAGGCGGTGGCCGAATTCAACCGCTATAACGAACGCAAGCTGGTGCTGTCCGACAAGGAGGCGGCCTCGATGCCGATCGGCGGGAGCTTCGCACCGTCGAACCTGGACGGATTCGTGCGTCTGCTGGAACAGGGATTCGGTCTGCATGCGCAATATGGCATCGGGCAGATCGTACTGTCGCGGGCAGACCCAACAAATTAATTTCAACCGACGCATTCCGGTTTTTTCCGCGCCATCCGTCTTACAGGGAAGCAACACCACGCAGCCGGCACGGCCCCCCTTACGCAAGCAAAGATGGCTAGGAAAAAAACGATGGCAAATCCAAAACTGCTCGGCGCCCTGTGCGCCCTCACCTTCTGCTCCACGCTCCAGGCCCAGACGCTGGCGCTCGACATTCCTGCGGGAGAGCTCAAGAGCGCGCTCGACCAGTACGCGCAGCAGACCGGCGTTCAGCTGTTGTACCGGTCGAACGACGTGCAGGCGCTGCGCAGCAGCGGCGTGCGCGGGCAGATGCCCCCT
Organism: Massilia sp. CFBP9012; assembly: GCF_034045115.1. Classification (NCBI taxonomy): domain Bacteria; kingdom Pseudomonadati; phylum Pseudomonadota; class Betaproteobacteria; order Burkholderiales; family Oxalobacteraceae; genus Massilia; species Massilia sp. CFBP9012. The sequence continues at coordinate 178,279 of NZ_JAXCWM010000012.1, forward strand.
GCCGAGGCGCTCGAGGCGCTGCTGGCCGGTACCGGTCTGAGCGTACGGCGCGACGGCGACGCCGTGCTGATCTTTCGCCCCGCGACCGGCGCCGCCCAGAAAGCGGCAAGCACCGGGACGGAACTGAACACCGTCACCGTGACCGCACAAAAACGCGCCCAGCCGGCGCAGGACGTGCCGATCGCCATGACCGCCCTGTCGGCCCGTACACTCGACGCGCACCGGGTCCAGGGTCTGCAGGAACTGTCGCGCCTGACGCCGGGGCTGCTGGTGTCGGCCTTCAGCCAGGCCAATCCGACCATCGCCATCCGCGGCATCAGCAATACCTTCTCCCAGATCGGCGTCAACAAGCCGGTCGGCGTGTTCGTCGACGACGTCTTCATTCCCCGCAATAGCGCCGCCAGCTTCGAATTGTTCGACCTGGAGTCGATCGCCGTGCTGAAAGGGCCACAGGGCACACTATTCGGCCGCAATGTCACCGGCGGAGCGATCGTGATCAATACCCGGCGTCCGGATCCGGAGCGTTTCGCGCTGGAGGGCGAACTCATTGCCGGCAACTATGGCGAGCGCCATGCCAAGGGCCTGGTCAACGTGCCGCTTGGCGGCGAGGCGGCGTTCAAGCTGTCGGCTTCCAGCCGCCGGCGCGACGGGCTGGGGCGCGACCGCCTGAGCGGACGTGAACAGGACGACATCGACAGCCAGAACCTGCGCGCCCAGGCGCTCGTGCGCCTTGCCCCTGACCTGAACGCCACCTTCGGCGCCGACTACGGCGAGGACGACAACGGCGGGCGCACGCTGTCGTCCGATACCCTGGGCAACGACGGCGACGTGCGCACCTCGGAACTTGGCGTCGCACAGGAGTTCCGCCGTACGATCAAGGGCGCCTCGGCGCGGCTGGTGTGGCGTCTGGACGCCGGCGAGCTGACCTCGATCAGCGCCTGGCGCAAGTCCGTCTCCAGCGAAGACTATTCCGGGGTTGGTGCCAGCTACACCCTGCTCGCCAGCGGCAGCCAGAGCGTCACCAGCGACGCCGACGACATCGACACCTTCTCGCAGGAGCTGCGCTATGCCAGCCCAAATTGGGCGCGCGGCAACATCGTTGCCGGCCTCTACTTCGCCGAGGAGGACGGCTGGCGCCGCCTCGCCGTGCGTGGCCTGGCGGCACGCACCGGAGCACTGGCCAGCGCCACTGTCGCCGAGCAGCAGGTCGACAGCCGCAGCGTCGGCGTGTTCGCCGACGGCGTACTGCACCTGACGCCGGCCCTCGACCTGACCATGGGCGCGCGCTACACGCGCGACCGCAAGCGCGCCAGCCTGACGCGCAGCGACCTGGTCCGTCCGACAAGCGGTTTCAGCGTGGACGACCTGAGCCGAAGCTGGAGCGAAGTCACCCCGCGCGCGGTGCTGGCGTGGCGTCCGCGCGCCGGCCTGATGACCTACCTGAGCGCCACCCGCGGCTTCACCAGCGGCGGGTTCAACGCCGACGCCGCGAGCGCGGTAGCATTCCGCGCGCCGTTCGATCCCGAGACAGTCGACAACTATGAAGCAGGTATCAAGTCGCAATGGCTGGAAAATCGGATGCGCATCAATACTTCGCTGTTCCGGATGAAGTACCGCGACAAGCAGGAGCTGGTCAATAATACCCTCACCGGCATCCTCTCCATCTTCAATGCGGGCAAGGCCACCGTCAACGGCGGCGAGATCGAACTGGCCTGGAAACCGGCCCCCTGGCTGGATCTGTCTGCCAACCTCGCCTACCTGGACGCGCACTACGACCATTTTGCGATCGGCAATATCAACAATAGTGGCAACCCCATGTCGAACTCGCCGCGGCGCCAGGCCGGCGTTGCGGCCGATCTGCGCTACCCGACGTCGTTCGGATACCTGGTCGGCGCCGCCAGCTATGCCTGGAAAGACAGCTACAACACCGGCGCGGCCAACGACCCGAACCTGCAGCTTCCAGGCTTCGGACTGGCCAACCTGTCGGCCGGCGTCGAGTCGCCGGACGGCAGCTGGCGCGTGCTGGCATGGGTGAAGAATGCCAACGATACCGAATACCTGCTGACCCGCTCGACGCAGGTGGTGCGCGCGCGCTACGCCGGCGAGCCGCGCACCTTCGGCCTGAGCCTGACGGGCCGCTTCTGATGGCGGCGCCGAACGACCGACGTCGCCTGCTGCTGGGCGCGCTGCTGCCATTGGCGCTGGGCCCATCGGCGCGCGCCGCGCCCGCAGCGCCCGCTTCCGTCCCTGCGCCCGAGCGCGCGGGAGCGGCGCTTGCGCCATGGCAGCCCGGCTGGCTCGACATCCACCACATCGCTACGGGCCGTGGCAACGCCACCCTGGTCATGCTGCCTGACGGTACCAGCATGCTGATCGACGCCGGCGCCTCGTTCAACGAACCCGATGTGTCGGTGGCGCCGCGCCCCAACGCCAGCCGCCGTCCCGGCGAGTGGATGGGGCGCTACGTGCGACGTCATCTGGGGCGCGCCGGCCTGGAGGGCCTGGACTACCTGCTTGCTACCCATCTGCACCCGGACCATACCGGCGACGCCGACGCGGCGACACCGCTGGCGCCTGGCGGCGCCTTCCGGCTGAGCGGCGTGACCGACGTGGCGGCCCAGATCGCGATCGGCACCGTGGTCGACCGAGGCTATCCGGACTACGATTTCCCGGCCCGGATCGCCGCGCCGTTCGCCGACAACTACCGCGCCTTCATTGCGGCCAGGCGTAAGGCGGGGCTGCGCGTCGAAGCTTTCCGGGTCGGCAGTAACGACCAGTTCGCCGGACGCGCTCACCGCGCTACCGCGAGCTGCTTCGAGGTGCGCAATATCGCCGCCAATGGCGTGGTATGGACGGGGACTGGCAGCGCCACCCGTCAGTTGTTCCCGCCGCTAGAAACGCTGGCGCGCGCCGACTGGCCGAGCGAGAACGCGTGCTCGGCGGCGATCCGCATCGCCAGCGGACGCTTCCGCTATTTCACGGCGGGCGACCTGACCAGCTACACGCACGATGGCGCGCTACCCTGGCACGACGTGCTGGGCCCGGCCGCACGCGCGGCGGGGCCGGTATCGGTGGCGACGGCGGACCACCACGGCATGTTCGATGGCTTGAACCCCGAGGTCGTGCGCACACTCAGGCCGCGGGCCTGGGTGATCCCGTCATGGCACATCGCGCATCCCGACATGCTGCAGCTTGAGCGCATGTTCAGCGAGCGACTGTACCCGGGGCCGCGTGCAGTATTCGCCACCACCGTGATGCGCGAAAACCTGCTGGCCAACGGTCGCCTGACGCGCAAATTGCACAGCCACGACGGTCATGTGGTGGTACGCGTGGCGCCAGATGGCGAAAGCTTCTACGTGGCGGTGACAGACAATGGCGCCGAAGGCGACAAGATCAAGCTGGTGACTGAGCAATTCGTGGTCTGACAAAAAAGCCGAAGGATAAGGGCGCTAGTCATGCAGGCACAATATCGCGCAGCCAGGATGCCGGAGCGTCTCTCCTGGCTTGCAACCGAAACTCGCGTTATCCGTCTGCCTTACGGCTGACGGATGTTTTGCCGTCGCCGCTGCAAACCAGCGTGCGTTTTTGGTCGACGCCCGATACGAACGACCCACGCTTCACAAACGCGCTGGGGAGGTGCATGGCATGCGGCGGCACGAAGCGTTCCCGCGCTCGCGCGACATTGTCATCAGACTGATATAGGACACGGTCGGGTGAACCTTGAATGTCAGCCTTTCGGTGAACGCGAAGAGTTAGCGCGATGATCTTTCTTGGAGACTTGTCACGAGGTGCGCCCGCAACAACCGTGATTGACCATTCCAGCATTTACGCAACTAAAGGAAGTATCATGTCCATTCAGCATGTTGAACGCCGCGTCCATCAGGGACCTGTCGTCGCCGGTACGCAGCACCTGGCGCACGTGATCAGGCAAGGCCTGCTCATACGGCATTCAGCCGGGACGGTCGGTGCGAGCGGGTTCCTGAAATCGAATGCGGTCGGCAGTAGCATCATCCAGCGCGTCCTGTCGGGCAGCGCGCTTCGCGTCGACGATAATCAGGCCGTGGAGGGACAACCGGCGGCTTTCGACGCTCGATAGCGCGAACACCTATTCGGACCGGGATGCGGCTTGGTGGATCTGACGCTGCTGGCATCTACGACGACGACGACAGGAACACGAGCGTGGACCCTGCATCGGCGCGTGGCAGACCGCCGATCCTCCTCCAGGCTGAGCGACTCCAAATTACATACCTGCCAACAAGGCATTGACTTGCCGAGAAGAAGTAGGCAACGCAACTAGACAGACCAGCGTAAGCGCTGGTAGCGGTTGTCCTGGCGCCCGGTCGTCAGGCCGCCGTCGACGGTGACACGCTCCCTGGCGCGCCAGGTCAGCGTGCCCATGACGCCGACCACATCGATGTTGTCGACCTCGAGCGATAAGATCATGTCGACCAGGCGCTGGTTGCCGCTGTTGACATGCTCGGGATGCCGTCGCTCAATACCTTGATGCCGTTGATGCCGACCTTTTTCTCCTCGATCTTGTCGGAGCCGGGCGTGTCGGCCGAGGTCACGACGGTGGACCAGCGCAGTGCGCCGTCGTTGCGCTGGGCGCTGACGCGGGCCTCTCCCGTGGCGATGACCCGCCCGGCGGCGTGGGCAGGCAAGGGCATGGCGCAGGCCAGAGCCGCCGGCAGGGACTTCTTTTTCATGTTGCAAACCTCGCGGGGTCAGCAAGCACGGCACGGACGACCGGGTGCAAGGGTGAGCGGCGCCCTGTGGCGCCAGTGAGGATGACGCATTATCGGAGGCATTGCCACGGTTCATCTCCACCCTTGGCCCCACGCGCGATGGCGGATTTCGGCGGGCCCTTCGTCTTTCCAGTGGCGGGCACCCACGACGCATGCTGGACCGCATCGCTTCAAAGCGACGTCGCCGCGCCGGATCATGGCGACATGCCACTCGTCCCTTGATGATAACGATTTGAACCGCATGACACATCAATATCGCGCGATGCAGGTGGCCCCATGAATGTCGCCTGCTGCATCCGCACGGATGCGATACGCCGCCAGTTTCAGGACGCACTGCGTCGCCACCATGTCGACGTCCTGAGCATCGCCGGAGAACCCGCGGCCCCGGTATGGCCTTACCCCGGACCTGAGCTTGTCATCGTCGAGCTGCAGCGGCACGCGGACGACGTTTCCCTGTTCACCTGGTGCAAGCGCTACTTCGCCGCCGACACGCCGATGCTCGCGATCGGCAGCGCCATCGCGCCGGTGCGTGTGGCGCGGGCTTTCGACAGCGGCATCGACGACTTCTGGGATTGTCCGCTCGACCAGACCGAGCTCGACGCCAGGTTACGCGCCCTGCTGCGCAGGCACCGCCTGCCGGCGGTGCACCACCTCATCGAGCACGAAGGATTCGTGCTCGACCGCACGACCGGTGGCGTGCTCGACCGCAGCCGCGCGGTCGAGCTGACGACGCGCGAGTTCGCCATCGCCTGGCTGCTGTTTTCGGCGCCCGGCAGGTTCGTGGCGCGCGCCGAGATCTGTGCCGTCCTGCAGGATGCGGCCGGCGTGATTGCCGACCGCACCATCGAGCAGACCGTCCAGAAATTGCGCACCAAACTGGCGCTCGGTCCGCAGCGCGGGGCGATGCTGCGCGGCGCCGGAACCCGGGGCTACCGCTTGATGCCGACAGCCCCATGAGCGCGGCGGCTGGCGCCCCGGGCAGTCAGACCGAACGCACGGACGCCGCGTCGCCGCGATCGGCGGGGAAGGTCTCGTTCAGCGCCTCTTCCATCCGGTCCAGGAAGCCGGTCTGGGGCTTGCCGTCCTGCGCCTCTCCCGACGTCCCCTCGGCGACCGAAAGCAGGTAACCGGCAATGACCGGACGCAGGCGCTCGCTCAAGGCCGCCGACTCCTCGGCGCTGAGGTTGCAGTCCCTGGTCAGCACCGCCAGTACCGAGGCGCTCTGGTTGGCATCATAACCGTCGACCGCCTCGCCCAGCACCTTGCCTGCGATCTGCGCGATCTGCCGGTCGCCCGACTCCAGCAGATCCCTGAAGCCGGTGCGATCCTTGTATTCGAGCGTGACCCGGCCGTCACTGATGCCCTGGCTGGCGGCCATCACCTCGTCGTAGCTGTGGTGACGCTTCTGGCCCACCAGTGCGGCCAGCATCACGACACGCATGAATTCCAGTGACGGCAGCTCCCCGGGGTCGGCTTTCAACTTGTCCATGGCATGGATCAGCGCATCCTTGTACAGGTTCAGATAGCCCAGCGTATGGCCGCTCATCCCGCCGACGATCGGCCGGTGGTTCGCATGCGCGCTGCGATACCAGCTCTCGTGACTGCGCAGGAAGTCCTCGCGCAGCTCGACATAGTTCTTGCTGACCATCGAACCGTCCGGGCGCGGCACCTGCACGACGTCCGTGTCGTGCTCGTGGCGCATCTGCTTTTTCATGTGACGAATGTAGCGGTCTGCCGCCTCCTGGGGCGTCTGCAGCACATTGCCGTGCACGCCGGCGACATTCATCATGCCCTCCTTGCCGTGCAGGTGCGCGTCCTCCCACGGAATCGCCGCGATGTCGCCATAGACCTCTTTCCTGTCGTCCTCCGAAAGACGGTCCCACAGCTTGTCGATATCCGAGCCGTCCTTGCTGACATCGCTGTAATCCTTGCTGGAGTCGCCGTAGTCCTTGCGAATCCTGTCCCACAAGGCAAAACTCGTCGTGTACAGCTTGAGCTTGCTGGCGTCCGTGGCCTGCGACTTGTCCAGATGCTTCTGCAACTGGCGCTTGATCGCCACATGCATCGTCGGCGACAACTCCTCCCAGTCGGCCTCGGCCACGCCGACACCGAGGTTGCTCTGGTTGTTCAGCGCAACCAGGCTGCCATCTGGCGTCAGGTAGTCGCGCATGGGCTTGAGCATCTGATGGCCGAGCTCGCCTGGCCCGGCCTTCAGGGCACGGCGCGGGTCGCGCGTGATGGTGCTCAGGTGATAGATCCAGTACTCGAAGGAATTCACGTCCTTGTCATGGTACTCGGACGAGCCGCCGAAATACGGCTTCTGGCCGAACAGCATCTTGACCAGCTTGATCTGCAGTTGCTGCTCGGGGCTGAGCGGCTTCGACGCCGCATTGCGCAAGGCGTTGATGGCCTTGTCGCTGCCCTCGGCGTTATTGAAGAAGGTCTCGAGCACGTCCTTGTCGTAGTTGGGGCGCAACTGCTCTTTCAGGTACAGCAGGCGGGCCTTGCGCAGGTCGCCCTTGACCGGATCGGCCAGCGTCTCGTCATCGAGTGTCAACGGCAATCCGGACTCGGCGCCGGCACCGTCCAGCATCTGGTGCACGAGCTCCACGATCTTCTTCATGCGGGGAAGCTCGATCATGTGCTCCAGCGCGAGCTGCAGCTTTTCTTCCAGATACATATTCATGTCCAGCATCAGGTTGGAGGCCAGCCGGCGCATCGCGGACGTTCCCGCTTGATGGCTGTACGACGTCGCCAGCACCGTCGAATCGACCCCATCCGGCCGCAGCCCCCAGGCCAGGCGCTGGCTGTCCTTGGACAGCGAGGTACGGTTGGCCGTGACCGGTCGCTTGCGCTGGAAGGCCACCTGCTGGCGTGCCTGGCGCGCAATACCGCGCGACGCGCCGCCGTCGGGCGTGCGCGTCCGGTACGACTGGTCGGTCAGCGCGCGGGTGGGATGCAGCCGGACCGGCGACCTGCCGGCGCGCGACGCCGGGCGGGTATCGGGGGACGACTCCCGGTCCGGTCCGTCGGCGACATCGAGCAGCATCTTCAGGCGCGCGTCGACCTGCCCCATCAGTCTGGTATTGCGGGCCTTGGCCTTCGGCCCACTGAACCAGCGCTGGCCGGCGTAATCTGTAACCGCCTTGCGCGCGGAATACAGGTAGTTGGCCTTCATCATCTCGGTGAAATTCGGACGGCCTTCGCGCCGGGTGAAGAACTCGCGCCGTACGCGCGATGCATTCACGGTTTGCGGGCCGGCCCAGGCGCCGAGCAGCGCAGCGGCCAGGAAGGGTACACCGACGCCCATCATCACGTGCGAGAACGTCCTGGAGGCATCGTTCGGCCCCTCGCCTGGCTTGCACGCGAACCGGTCCTCGTTGAGCCTGCGCGCCAGTCCAATCGCCGCCTGCAACAGGAAAAAGAAGCCGCTGCCGCCGACAGCCATGAACGTAGCGCGGGCGTACTGCACGACCAGCGCCGGCACCACATGTCCCGGCATATTCCAGCGCATTCCCGCCAGGTCCTTGATGTTGCCCAGTACCCCGCGCTTACCCTGCAGCAGCCTCTCGACCGACAACTTGGCCGGCTCGGACAGATTGCTGAAATCCCAGGTGCTCAAGGCCTTGTCGAGCCGGTGTCCGCGCAATTCGGACAGCGGCGTGTGGATCCGCGCAGCCGCCGTCTCATTCGCCATGACGGGCGTCAGTCTGGCGGCGGCGAGGATGGCGTCGCCCGGCACCGCCCCAGGGGCGCCCGGGCGCACCCGCAGCGTCTGCAGCAGGCAATGCTCGAACGGCGTCAGCGAGGCGGCGCGGCGTTCGTCCAGTTCGGCCACGTCCTCCATGCCGGCGTTGCCGCGCCAGCCGTCCAGATTGAGCGTGCTGGTACGCGACTTCGCCTCGAGCCGGCTGCGCACCGCGCTCTCCGACGCCGACAGCGGCTTTGCATCAGCGCGGGCCAGGTCCGCCCACTCGAGCATGCCGGTGCGATCGACCTCGACCAGGTCCTCGCCCCTGAGACCGGCGCGCGTTTCGTATTTGTCCTGCAGATCGTGCAACTGCTGCCGAAGAGCGTCGGACATTGGGCCCGCGCAGAGCTTCGTGGCCTGCGCCAGATCGATGTCGAGCGCGTCCGCCAGTGCCTGGGGCGCTGCCTGGTCGGCGTATTTTCCGCGCAGCGCGAGCAGCGCGCCGGCCTGGGGCGCCGGCAGCGCCCCGGCCGGATCCCTGCGCTGCTGGTCCAGCAGGTCCGACAGCGCGTATTCGGAATCGAGTCCCAGCATCAGCCTCGGATGGCCTGCGGTCAGCGTCCTGCGGTTGTCCAGGGCATCGAAACGGGCGCGCAGCTCGCCCATCCTGTCTTTCAGCGCGGCCGGCAGCGGACCGTCCAGCAGACGCCGCACCTGATCGTCGCTCACGATGCCCGGCAATCTCTTGATTTCGTCCGCCGATGGCGCCGCATACGGCGCCGCGCCCCCGCCCGCGACCTCGGCATGGCGCCGGTCCAGCGCCTCCAGCACGCCCAGCGCGGACAAGTCCTCCAGCATGTGGAGCTTGCCCACTTCCTCGAGGTGCACGAGCTTCGTGAGCTCTTCCATATTGCTGCGCGCGCCCGCCAGCAGCGGCCCCTCGGTCATCGCCTCGAACCGCGCCAGTTTTTCCCGCCGCGGCGCGTCGAGCGCCAGGCTGAAGCGCTGGTGGTTGAAGCCGCCGGCCTCGTCGAAGCGCTTGAGTGCGCGCTTCGGCACGCCGAACAGCCTGGCCAGTTCGCCGAGAGTGGCATCGGTCCGCTTCTCGATGCCGTCGTTCACACCCCACATCTTCTGGGTGTAGGGCGAGCGGAACATATCGCGCACATGGTTCTTGTTGTCGACGTCGCCATACGCCAGGTTGTTGGCCATGATGCGCTGCGCCTCGCGCCGGCGGTCCGCGACGGCCGCGAGTACATTCAACCCGAGCACGATGCCGGTCACCGCCATCTGCATCTTGAACGCGCGTTCCGTGCCCTTGCAGTCCTGGTTGTCGGCATACGCCACGTATTGGCTCAGGTAGAAGGCGATCTGCTTGGTGCCCGACAGCAGCGACTTGATGTAATGGCCGGCATCGAAGCTCTGGTCGAACTGCTCGCGTTTCATCCGCTCTTCCATGGCCTGGGCGCCGGCGACGCGTGCCGTGGTGAGCGCGTGACGCGCTGCGATCGCCTCTGCCGAACCAGGCGCGACATCGTGCGCCGCGGTCAGCGCCTCGGCCATCCGGTCGCTCGCGTCGTTCAGTGCCGTGAGCGTTTGCTGCAAGGTCTTCGCGCTCTCGATCGGGCGACTACGGCCGGGCATCCCGGTCTTGCGCATGAAGTCGGCTCCGGCATACAGTGTGTTGAACATCAGCACACCAAGATAGGGCTGGTAGAGCTGGGCCAGACCGGACCATGCGAGGACGGCGCCGGCGCCCGCCTTGCTCTTGAGCGCCGATCCGACCGCCGTCGGCAGGATGCCCAGGCCGGTGTTGAGGGCGCCGGCAAGCTGGGTCATCCCGAGTTCCCGGTACAGGTCATGGAATACCTTGCGCTGGTCCTTGCCGAGCGCCTTGTAGACGTCCCCGACGAGCCGGCCCGCCGCCTCCATGCGCATGGCGTGGTCGATCTTCATCAGCTCGCGCTTGGCCTTGCGCAGGTTATCCATGTCCGTCCTCGTGATCGTCATGTGGCTGCTGCAGCGCACGATGTCGTTCATCGCCGCGTTCAGCGCGCGGTTGCGATTGATCTGAAAGTCGGTCTGCATGCTGCTCACGCGCGCCGGATGCGCCGACGCGGACACCAGTTCGCCGCCCTGCGGCGAAGTCGCGACGACGCCCTGAAGCGGCGCGCCCGGCGACCCGGCGGTGGTCGGCGACACGTGGGTCGGCAACGGCGGCGGCGTGTTGCGGGTGGTGCGGAAACTGAACATGCGCTTTCTCCTTTGAGGTGTGGTCACCTTGAGTGTCGTGATGGCGCGCCGAGTTCGCCGCGTCGCAGCGCGGAACCGGCGCCGCCCCCAGCGCCACCCAAGCCGGTCGGACCGGCACCCTCCAGCAGACTGGCGGCGCCATCCCCCCATCACCCCACCGAGGAGAATGCATGAACCAGCAAGCCACTTTCGAAGGTTTTGTCCAGGCCCTGTCCACCCAGCTGGGAACGTCGCTCGACCCGGCGCCGGGCGCGCTCCAGGTCGACCTGAACGGCACGCCCTTCCTGATTGCCCACGATCCTGAACAGTGGGGCGACGAAAACGTGATGTTCGCCTGCGACTTCGGCCCCGCGCCCGAGCGCGACCGCGCCGAAATCTACGCGGCGCTGCTGGCCGCCAACCGCGACCTGCACGGGCTGTGGAGCCCGGTGTTCACGATGAATCCGGACACCGGTCACGTGGTATCGATGCTCGCCTTGCCGCTGGACGGGCTGGACCCGGGCAACGCGATGGACATGATGATCAAGCACGTGGCCGTCGCCCAGCGCTGGCAGCAGGACCATTTCCTGGTGCCTGAAGAAGCCTGACATCCGATTGCCATCGCCCTGACACATCGGTCTCGCAAAATGTGGCACGCCGCAACGAGAAATTTTGAGAAATTTCTTGTCGATAATCTTTCATAATAGAACGTCATGACCATTGCACGGTCGTGCCAGGCCGGCGGCATCCATGCGCGCCTGTGCAACACCCGTGCCATCGTGCGAGCCGGGTAGCACCGATCGAATCGGCTGCTGCCCGGTACCGCAGCCGAACCACGAATCGGAGTGACATGATGTGCCATTTGCGACGTGAAACGCGCGAGAGCGTTTCTGTTGTCCGGGATCACCCCGGAGACCCTGCCCGGCCGGAAACGGCGTCGGCGCCCGGCACCCAGGGAGGGCGCTGATGAATGTCGCCTGCTGTATCGGCAACGACGGCGCTTTCGAGGCGCTCGAAACCATCCTGATCCGCCACCGGCTGGCATGCGAGCGGTTGGGAGGCGAGCTGGCACTGATGCGCGCGATCCGGCGCCGCAGCTACGATCTGATCGTCTTCGAGATGACCGGGAGCGCGCTGCAGGACGATGGCTTCTTCAGCTGGCTCGGTTGCCGCTCGGGCGAGACCACGCCGGTGCTGCTGCTCGGCGCCGGCACCGCACCGGAGCGCATCGCCGAGGCCTTCGACAGCGGCGCGGACGAATACTGCGCCCTGCCACTCGAGCCGGTCGAGGTCGGTGCGCGCATGCGCGCGCTGCTGCGCCGGCGCGACCGCCTGCCGGTCCAGCGCACCATCGAGCACCATGGTTTCGTGCTCGACCGTGAAGCCAGCGTGCTGCGCGACCACGGGCGCCAGGTCGAACTGACGCCGCGCGAATTCACCATGGCCTGGCTGTTCTTCTCGACACCGGGCGTGTATATCTCGCGCGACACCATCAGCGTCGCCATCTGGGGCGTCGGCAGCGAGATCGCCAGCCGCACCATCGAGCAGCACGTCTACAAGCTGCGCAAGAAGCTGGCGCTGGGACCGGAACGGGGCGTGCTGCTGCGCACCGCATATACGCAGGGCTACCGGCTCGAGCTGGTCGGATCGGGCGCGGCAGCGATCGACATCGAGCACACCGGGGTGGTGCAAAATGTTGTATGTTAGAAACTCATTTCAGACATGCTGAGACATGTTGAGGGACAGGCAGGCCATGGCTTTCTATAATTTATCAAGGTCGACCGGATGGATCGCCTTGGCGCATGGCGTGCAGCAAGGGGCGGCCCGGGCGCACCGAACCGGTTAACCGATACTGTCCCTGCTTTCCATTCTTAAAAGGGAGAACATGATCAATCCACTTTCCGAGGCGCGTGATCTCATGCTCGAGATCCATGCGCTGGCGAATCTCGGTCAGCAATGCAGCGATATCCATATCGAGCAGGACGAACCAATGATGCTCAAGCTGCCGCGCGGCTGGCAGGCTGCCACCTCGGTCCCGGTACGCCTGGGCGAGATGCGCGCCCTGCTCGACACGATCGACGAGGACTGGGAAGACAAGATCGTCGAGCGCGCCATCGACCGCCTGATCACGCTGGGCGACTGCCGCCTGCGCTGCAATGTGTTCCGCGCCGGGCGCGGGCGCAAGGTCTGCATCTCGATGCGCTGCCTGCCGGTCAATCCGCTGCCGCTCGACCAGACCGGCCTGCCCTCCTACGTGCGCACGATGCTCGAGGCGACGCGCGGCATCATCCTGGTGACCGGGCCGACCGGCTCGGGCAAGACCACGACCATCGCGGCCATGCTCGACTACCTGAACTCGACCCGCAAGTCGCACATCGTCACCATCGAACAGCCGGTCGAATACGAGTTCGGGCGCAAGCAGGGCATCATCTCGCAGAAGGAAGTGCCGGTCGATACCGAAACCTTTGCCTCGGGCCTGCGCGAAGGCCTGCGCCAGAAGCCCGACGTGCTGATGGTGGGCGAGATCCGCGACCAGGACACGGCCGAGACGCTGCTGCATGCGGGCGAATCGGGTCACCTGGTGCTGGCCTCGATGCACACCAACAGCGCGGTCTCGGCGCTGACCCGCCTGCTGGCTTTCTTCCCGGCCGAGCAGCGCGAGCGCCATGCCGGCGCGCTGGCCGGCGCCCTGGTCGGCGTGGTCTGCCAGGGCCTGGTGCCTAGCGAGGACGGGCGCGCCTTCATGCTGGCCAGCGAAATGCTGTTCAATCACAATGGCCAGCTGGCCCAGTTCATCGGCGATCCGTCCAAGCACCACATGATCGCCGAATTCATGCGCCGCCAGGACGACAACATGTCGCGCAGCCTGAACGACGTGCTGGCGACGATGGTCGGCAAACGCCAGATCAGCGCGCGCGACGCGATGCGCGCGGCCTATAACCGCATGGAGCTGCACGACCTGCTCAACAGCCAGCGCTGAGCTCCCCGCCCCGCCGCAGCGCTCATTCGATGCGGTGCGGCGGACAGCGGCCGCAGATGCACACGCCGGCGCTGCACTCGGCGCCGGCATGCGGTGCGGGCCGCCCCGAACGGGCGCGCCGCAGCACCGCATCTCTTTTCCCCACGCCAGGTTTGCCTTCCCCCACGCGCAGCACCGGCTGCGGCAATCCGGGCGCCATTCCCAGCCAGGGCGTGCGATCCGCCAGGCCGATCGGCCCTTCCACCTCCCCTTCGCCGCCGATCATCGACGCCCCGGCCAGGCCGCCCCCTCCCAGGCCGAGCGGCATCGCCGACGGCAAGGCCAGCGGCAAGGCCAGCAGCAACGGCGGCAAGGCTGCCGCCGGCAGTACCTCATGAACGGTATCGACGTGCGTGGAAAGCGGCGCCGCAGGCGCCAACGGGGTCTTGTCCATCTTCCGAAGTCCTTGTCAGTCCGGCGCCAGTCCGGTGGTTTCCAGGTCGACCGGGCCGGAAGGCGTGCCGTCCTGCCCGAGTTCCGCGATCACCGCATACACGTGCGCCACCGCAGCATAGGTGGCGCGCGGCACCGGACGGGCCGCGCGGCCGGTGGCATACAGCGTGCGCGCCAGCCACACATGGCGGATCACGGGAATGCCCAGCGCATGGGCGCGCCGGATCATGGCCTGGGCGACTTCGTCGCGGCCCTTGGCCAGCACCAGCGGCACCGGCGTGGCCGCCGCGTCGTAGCGCATGGCGACCGCGAAGTGAGTCGGATTGACGACCACGGCATCGGCCTGCGCGGTGCTGTCCTCGGCCGGGGTGCCGGCCAGCTCGTGGGCCAGCTGGCGGCGCTGGCCCTTGACCTGCGGGTCGCCTTCGGAATTCTTGTATTCGCGCTTGATGTCTTCCATGCTCATCATGAGCGACTTGATCGTGAAATGACGCTGCACGGCGTAGTCGATCAGCGCCAGCACCAGGCAGATGCCCACCAGGGTGCGGAACTGGGCCCGCATCAGGGTCACCAGCCCCTCATGGATGCTGGCCGGCGTGCCGCCGGCAAAGCTCACCAGCGTCGGCAGCGCGTCGCGGATCAGCACCCAGGTGACCAGTCCCACCAGGGAGACCTTGATCAGCGAAATGCAGGCCTCGGCCACCTTGCGCATCGAAAACAGCTGCTTGATGCCGTTGGCGGGGTTGAGCTTGTCGATGCTGGGCGTGAGCACGCCGGGCGCGATCAGGATGCCGAACTGGCCCCAGTATCCGGCCACCGCAGCCACCGCGATCGCCACCAGGCAGACCGCGAACACCGGCAGCAGCAGGCTGAAAGCCTCGGTCGCCAGCTCGCCCTGGGCGTGCGCGAACGGTGTGCCGATGCGCGACAGCGCCAGTTCCATCAGGCCCTGGACGGCCGCGCGGCCCTGCCCCTCGAAAGCGAAGGCCAGCTCGCCCAGCAGGGCCAGCGGCATCACGCGCGCCAGGTCGCGGCTGACCGCGACGGTGCCCTTCGCGCGCGCATCCTGGAGCGACTTTTCTGTGGGCTTTTCGGTCTTTTCGCTCATCGCCCGGTGCTTCCGGCCAGCAGCGACGGAATCAGGTCGAGCGCGCGCGCGAAGTCGCCGCTCGCGTAGTGGGACAGCGTCGACCAGTACACCAGCAGCACGAACATGCCGGCCAGGCTCTTGATCGGCGAGGCCGCGAACGAGACCTGCAGGTTCGGCGCGAAGGCGCCGATAACGGCCATGCCGAGGTCGATCAGCACCAGCACCAGGATGATCGGCGCACCATACACGACGATATGCCACATCAGTTCCGCGAAGCGGTTGACCAGCACCGCCTGCGGCACATCGCCGAACGGCGGCCCGAGGCTGCCGACCGGCCAGGCCGCGTAGCTGTCGAGCACCACGCGCGCCAGTGCCGCCAGCAGGCCGGCGTGAATCATCATGACCACCATCGCCTGCAGGATCAGGCCGCCCAGGGCGCTGGCGTCGCGGTCGATCGAGGCGTTGCCGTTCTGGATCTGGATCGGCGAGCGCTGCATGTCGACGATCGAGCCGACCGATTGCAGGGCCCACATCGGCGCCGCCAGCAGGATGCCCAGCACCAGTCCGATCAGGGCTTCCTTGATCCCGAGCGCTGTCAGCAGCATGACGCCGGCGTGGTGGTCGCGCACGAAGTGGTAGGCCGGCAGCATGGCGGGCAGCGACATCCCGAAAGCCACCGCCGCGCGCAGCATGACGCCGAGCGTGCCGGCGCCGAAGCCCGGCAGGATGGCCAGCACCACGGCGGTGCGCGGAAGCGTCAGCGCCACGGCCAGCAGCAGGTGGTGCAGGTCGATCAGCATGGGACGTGCGCCTTCAGCGGCCGGTGCGTGCGACCAGGTCGAACGCCAGCGTGGTCAGGGTCATCAGCTCGCTGCCGAACCAGCGCCCCAGCAGCGCCAGCGTGACCGCCACCGCGACCAGCTTGACGATATAGGGCAGCGTCTGGTCCTGGATCTGGGTCACCGCCTGCAGAAGCGAGACGGCGACGCCGAGCATGGTCGCCACCAGCAGCGGCGGCGCCGACATGACGATGGCCAGCCACAGGCCCTGCTGGAAGAAATGGATGGTGTCGGCCACGTCAGGCTCCGGTGAAGGCGTGGCGCTCACACATAGGACAGCGCCAGCGCATTGAGCAGCTTGCCCCAGCCGTCCACCATCACGAACAGCAGCAGCTTGAGCGGGATCGAGATGGTCTGCGGGCTGACCTGCTGCATGCCGAGCGCCATCAGGAGGTTCGAGATCAGGAGGTCGATGACGACGAAGGGGATATAGATCAGGAAGCCGACCTCGTAGCCGGTCTGCAGCTCGGACACGACGAAGGCCGGAATCACGATCATGGCATCGGTGGCGCGCGCTTCGCGCGCCGCGTCGGCCGGCCACAGTTTTTTGGCCGACGCCAGGAACAGCTCGCGCTGCTCGGGGCGGCTGTACTTGAGCATGAACTGATGCAGAGGCTCGAAGGCCTCCGCCGCCTGCGGCAGCAGCGGCCGCGCCGCCGTGCGCGCGCCGGGTCCGTTGCTGGACTCCATCGCCATGACGCGCTGGCCGATTTCCTGCACCGTCGGCGCCATCACGAAGGCGCTCAGCGCCAGCGCGATGCCGTAGATGGCCAGCGTCGGCGGCACCTGCTGCACGCCCACGGCATTGCGCAGCACCAGCAGCACCAGCGAGATCTTCAGGAACGAGGTGGTGCACACGACCATCAGCGGCATCAGCGACAGCGCGCCGACCAGGACCGCAAATGACACCACATCGAACTGACCGCTCACGAAGCGCCTCCCCAGCGCGTCACGCGCAAGGCCAGGCGGCCCTCGACATCGAGCACCTCGGCGCGCCCGATGACCCGGCCGCCGCAGTCGATGGCGACGTCGAGCGGTGAACCGTGGCTCAGTTCCAGCACGCTGCCCGCTGCCAGCTGCTGCAGGCGGCCCAGCGGCAGCTGCACCCGGCCCAGCACGAAGTCGAGGGTGACCGGCAGCGCGGCCAGCGCCGCCGGGTCCATGCCGGCGCCAGGCGCGCGCTCGTCGCCGCCGATGCCGAAGTCGGACAGCGGCAATGCGGCGCCGCCGTCATCCATGTCCTGCTGTTCCATGCAAGGCTCCAGGTGAAGAATGTCGAGGTAATGCGGGGAGCGCCAGGCGACGTCCAGCGCGTGGCCGGCCAGCGTCAGGCGGCCCCTTCCCGCGCAGTCGAAGGCCGGCCTGTCGGCCAGCACGATGTCGCCCGGGTACAGGGCGTCGAACGCGGCGCGCGGCAGCGTGTGGCGGGCCAGCACCACCGAGGTCGTGATCGGCAATGCCGCAAAATGCGCCAGCGGCGCGGACCTGGTGCGCCAATCGGCCTGCGCCAGCAGCGCGCACCAGGTGGCGGCGCCGGCGCGCGCGTGGCAGGCCACGCTGTGATGGCCGCTGTGCAGCACCCAGCGCAGCACCACTTCGTCGTCGACCTGTCCAAGGGCGCCGGGCTGGAGCCGGGCGCAGGCTTCCAGCGGGGTGCCGTCCAGCGCGCCCAGCACGGCGCCGCACAGCCATGCGTCGGCGCCATCGCCAGGATCGACGCCGCCGAGCGCGCGCAGCCAGCGCGCGCCGTCGGACAGTTGCAGGGCGCCACAGGGCCCGTGCAACTGCATCGATCCGGTCCAGTCGAGCGTCGCCCGACCGTCATCGGCGTACAGGGTCATCCTGATGCGTTCGTCCGCCGGGCGCTGGGGCCACAGATCGAGGCTGCAGCCGGCGCCAAGGCGCGCAAACAGGGCCGCGCGTGCGCCCGACAGCGCACGCACGCCCGGCAACGGCGGGCGGACGGCGAGCGGACTGGGGGCGAATTCTGTGTCGAACATCGGCATCCTTCGGCGTCGGTGGATGGAAAGACGCGCACCGGCCGGATGTCAGAGCACGGTCAGGCGCGTCGCTTGCTGCATACGTCGCGCCAGGCCCTGTTCCAGTTCCATCGATTTTTCGTCCAGGCGGCGCCGCAGGCCGGCGTTGCTGCAACTGAGCAGGATGCGCAGCACCTGGTCGGCCCCCGGCGCCAGCAGCACGCCCAGCCGATCGCCGCCCGGCAGCAGCAGCTCGAACAGGTCCTGACCAGGGGCCTGGGCGGCGATGGCGTCGATCAGTCCGGCCTCCAGCGCGTCCGGTGGCGCGGCCGCCACGGCCTGGGTGGCGACCGCGCCGGCCGGCTCGCGCCCGCCACCGCCGCCTTCCCGTCCGGCGCCGCCCTCATGGCCGCGGCGCGCCTCCACCCGCGCATGTGGCGCCGCCTCGGGATCGAGCCGCGCCGCCGCGCTCTCGCCGGCCGGCGCCGACGGCGCACGGCGCTGTTCGTGCGCTGCTTCCTGGCGCTTCGGCGCCGGCAGATGCGACGCCGCCTGGCGCTGGCGCTCCGCCTGGGCCGCCTGCCAGGTGCCGGCAGGCGCATCGCGCCGGTCGCGCTCGCGCGGCGGATCGGGCTCGCCCCGTTCGTTTCTCGTCTCGTGAGTCGGTGTCGCCAGGATGCGCATTCAGTCCTCCACCTGCGCCAGCAGGCGCCGTAATTCCCCGTCCAGGATGCGCAGCTTCTCCTGGCGTTTGCGGGCGCGCCGGACTTCCTCGCCGGCGGCGAAATAGCGGCGGCCGTCGGCGCGGCAGGCGCCGACCTGTTCCTGGGCGGCGGCGCGCGCCACGGCGCCTTCGCGCCGGCCGCGCTCATAGGCGGCCTTGGCGGCGCGGAACTGGCCGCCGCTGCAGCGCATGGCGAAGAAGGCTGCGCGCGCGTCCTGCCAGTCCTGCATCGTCTGCGCTTCGCCCGCGCGCCAGGCCGCGACCGCCGCATGCAGCGCCGCGCGCGCCGTGCGCCAGGCCGCGCGCCGCGCCAGTTGCTCGCGCTCGGCGCTGGCGGTGCGCAGCTGGCGCAGCCGGCCCAGTTCGGCCATGCGCGGGTCGGGCCGGGCCGGGTCCTTCACGTCGACCGGTTCGCGCCGGTGCTGGCGCCCCCTCATGCCGCCAGATCCTGCAGGCGCTCCACGGTGTCGTCGAAGCCCGCGCTGGCGCGCGTGTCCTGGCGCAGGAAGTCGAGCTGGGCCGGGCGCCGGTCGACCGCCGCATCGGCCTCGGCATCGTTGCCGGCCTGGTATTCGCCGAGGCGGATCAGGAGCTCCATGTCGGCATAGCGCGACTGCAGCTGGCGAAAGCGCGAGGCCGCCTTCAATTGCTCGCGCGCGGCCACATTGCTCATCACCCGGCTGATGCTGGCCAGGATGTCGATCGCCGGATAATGCCCCTGCTCGGCCAGCTTGCGGGTCAGGACGATGTGGCCGTCCAGCAGCGAGCGGGCTTCCTCGCTGATCGGGTCGCTCGCATTGTCGCCGTCGGCCAGCACCGTGTACATGGCCGTGATCGAACCGCCGCGGGTGCCGCCGGCGCGCTCGATCAGGCGCGGCAGCATCGTGAACACCGAGGGCGTGAAGCCGCCGCGCGCCGGCGGCTCGCCCGCCGCCAGGCCGATCTCGCGCTGGGCGCGGGCGAAACGGGTCAGCGAATCGACCAGCAGCAGCACCTGCTTGCCGCGCGCGCAGAAGGCTTCGGCGATCGCGGTGGCGGTAAACGCCGCGCGCGAGCGCTCCATCGAGGTGCGGTCCGAGGTGGCGCACACGATCACGGTCTTGGCCACCAGCGTGGCGTCGAGTTCGTGCTCGAGGAACTCGTTCAGCTCGCGCCCCCGTTCGCCGATCAGGCCGAACACGATCACGTCGGCCGCGCAGTTGCGCGCGATCGAGGCCAGCAGGGTGGTCTTGCCGCAGCCGGGACCGGCGAACACGCCGACCCGCTGGCCGCGGCCCAGGGTCAGGAGGCCGTCGATCGCGCGCACACCGGTCGGCATCGGGGTGGCGATGCGCGGACGTTCGCTGGCCGGCGGCGCGTCGCGGAT
Source organism: Massilia sp. CFBP9012 (assembly GCF_034045115.1). Classification (NCBI taxonomy): domain Bacteria; kingdom Pseudomonadati; phylum Pseudomonadota; class Betaproteobacteria; order Burkholderiales; family Oxalobacteraceae; genus Massilia; species Massilia sp. CFBP9012. The sequence continues at coordinate 198,357 of NZ_JAXCWM010000012.1, forward strand.
CACCGGCACCAGGTCGCGCCAGCCGCCGTCGTCGTCGCCAGGTGGCGGCGCGGCCGGGGCCCGGTACTGCAGGCGGCCGAAGCCGTCCAGCACGCAGCCGAACAGGTGTTCGCCCGCCTCGACCACGTGGCTGCGCCGCAGCGGCGTGATCATCGTGCGCGGCGACACGCCCTCCAGCGGGCTCAGGGCCGACAACAGGGTCGCGCTGCCGGTGAAACCGCACACCTCGGCCAGCATCGGCGGGCGATCGTCGTCGGGGTCGTGCAGATGGCATAGTTCGCCGATCCGCACCGGCGGCATCGCCGCCTCGACCAGCGTGCCCAGCACCTGGGTCACGCGGCCGCGCACCCGCATCCCCGGCTGGGCCGGCAAGGCGGCCAGCCAGCCGGGCATGCGTTCGCGCAAGGCGGCCAGGGCCTCGCTCAGTGCCTCGCTCAGTGCCTCGTCCACGCGCGCACTCACCACTGCACCTCGATCTTGCGCTTGCCGGCGAAGACCAGGCGCCCATCCTTCATCGACACCAGCCTGGTGCCGCGATACTCGTCGCCGACGAACAGGCGGTGCCCATCCTCGGTGACGACGCCGGCCTGGGCCCCGCTGAGCACCTGCTGGATCCGGAACGGCAGCAGCGCGCCCGATGGCACGATGCGGGCATCGACCGGGAAGCCGATGCCGTGGGCCGCGATGAAGCGTTTCAGCATGCGTTCGAAGCGTTCTTTCTCTTCGCCGTCGAGGTCGGCCCGCATCTCCCAGCGCGCGTCGTTCAGTTGCAGCTCGAAGCGCTCGAGCATCTGGCCATCGGCCAGTTCGCGTTCGAAGGCGGCGCGCAACGCGGCCCCGCTCAAGGCGGCGCTCTCCCGCGCCGCCGCTGCCACTGGCAGCGCCTGGGCCGGCTTGACGGGAATGTCGATGCCGAGCGGCGGCGCCGTCTCCGGACGCGCATTGAAGGCGTAGGCGGTGGCCGCGCACAGCACGATCACGATCCCGAACGGCAGCAGCACCAGGCGCTTGACGCTCGAGCGCCTGCGCAGGCGCGGCGGTGGCGGCGGCGTCTCGACGGTCGGCGGCGCGAGCGGCGGCGCTTCCGGCGCCACCGGCGCCGGCTCGGGCGCGGCCTGCCAGGGCATGTCCGGGGCGCTCAGGCACACCCAGACCTCGCCCAGGCGCGCGCGGGCGCCGGGCGCCAGCACCAGGCTTTCCCGGGCCTCGACGTCGAACTCGCCGCAGACCTCGCCGTCGAGCGCGTCGAGACGCCAGCCCTCCATGCCGGGAGACAGGCGCGCATGGCGCCGGGCCAGGCCGCGGTCGGCCAGCACCACGTCGCAGTGTTCGGCGCCGCCCAGCTCCAGGGCCTCGCCGATCAACGGCAGTGCCGCGCCGCGATGCAGGCCGCTCAGGATGCGTAGTTCGAGATTCGTCATGGGTCTTCCTTGCGTCAATGAAAATCGTGTTGCTTCAGCACTCGAGCATGCCGACCGGCTGGATATGCGCGTGCTGGGTCAGTTCCGAGAAGGCGTACACCGGCACCGCGAAGAACTCTTCCTCGATCAGGCGCCGCACCGCGCGCCGGATGTCGGCGGCGGTGACCAGCACCGGCGTACGGATGCCGGCCGTGCCCACCAGTTCGCCCAGGCGGTCGAGGGTCTGCTGTTCGAGTTCCGGATCGAGGTCGAGGTACAGTCCCTGGCTGGTCTGGCGCATCGCTGCGCGCACCTGGTCTTCCAGCTCGGGCGAGAGCAGCACCACCTCGATCAGGCCGTCGCGCGCCACTTCGTGGCACAACTGGCGTTTCAGGGCCAGACGCACCTGGTCGGCGACGATGTCCGAATCCTTCTCGCGCGGCACCCAGTCGAGCAGGGCCTCGAGGATCAGGCGCACATTGCGCAGCGAGACGCCTTCGCGCGCCAGGCGCTGCAGGACCTCGGCCATGCGCGGCGTCGTCACCAGTTTGCCCAGTTCGCGGGCGAACACCGGAATGCGTTTCTCGGCCCAGTAGGTGAAGCGCGACATCTCCTGCACGCCCAGGAACATCTGGCAGTTGCGCATCAATTCGGTGCGCACGTCGGCGGCGAACACCCGCTCCCACGGCTCGGCCGCGACGCCGGCTGCCTGCAGCTCGGCCCCCGCCGACAGGTCGACCCATACCCGGCGCTTGCGCGAGCCGGACACGCCGTCCTCGAGGGCGGTAAAGCCCAGCTCCTCGAGACGCCCGACCGATTCGGCGGTGGCGCCCCAGCCGCTGCGGATGCTGGCCGCCACCAGCGGCACCTCGGCCATCAGGAATTCGATCCGGTCCGGGCTGAGGTCGACCGCATACACGAAATCGATCATCGGCAGGTCGGGAATGCCCTGCTGCAGCAGGACCTCGTTGCGCATGATGCGCATCGCGTCCGTGATCGCCTCGGCGCGCGGACTGCCCTCGATCGCCGCCGGCAGGCGCACCATGAAGGGCCGGGTCGCCGTGAAGCTGAGCACGTCCGATACGCGGCCGCTGTCATGGGCGGCCTGGGTCGTGGCCTGGGCCGCCTCGGCCGCCGGACGCAAGACCCCGACCAGGCCTGCCACCACCAGCATCGCGGCCAGCGTCAGGAACACCGCTACCGGCATGCCGGGGATGCAGGCGAAGACCAGCATGATGACGCTGGCCGTCAGCAGCGCCTTCGGCTCGCCGAACAGCTCGCGCACGATGTCCTGGCCGATATTCGTCGTCTCGCCCTCTTCCTGCTCGCCGACCACGCGGGTCGTGATCATGCCGGCGGTCAGCGAGATCAGCAGCGCGGGAATCTGGGCGATCAGCGCGTCGCCGATGCTCAGCACCGAGTACAGCTGCACCGCCTCGCCGGCCGTCATGCCGCGCTGGATGACGCCGATCGCGATGCCGCCGACCAGGTTGACGCAGACGATGAAGATGCCGGCGATGGCGTCGCCCTTGACGAACTTCATCGCGCCGTCCATGGCGCCGTGCAGCTGGCTCTCGTTGGCCAGCTCGGCGCGCTTGGCGCGGGCTTCGTCGGCGCTGAGCAGGTTGGCGCGCAGATCGCTGTCGATCGACATCTGCTTGCCCGGCATCGCGTCCAGCGTGAAACGCGCCGCCACCTCGGACACGCGCTCCGAACCCTTGGTAATGACGATGAACTGCACCACGGTCAAGATCAGGAACACGACCAGACCCACCACGAGGTTACCGCCCACCACGAAGTTGCCGAAGGTCTCGACGATGTGGCCGGCGTCGGCCTCGAGCAGGATCTGGCGCGCGGTCGACACTTCCAGCGCCAGCCGGAACAGCGTCGTCAGCAGCAGCACCGCCGGGAAGGTGGAAAACGCGGTCGGCCCCGGCAGGTACATGGCCACCACCACCATCAGGCCGGCGACGCACAGGTTGACCGCGATCAGGATGTCGAGCAGCCAGATCGGCAGCGGCAGCACCAGCATCAGCACGATGGCGATCACCACCGCGGCCGCCGCCAGCTCGGCGCGTTCGGCGGCGCGCTGGGCGAAGCGGTTCAGGATCAATACCCAGCCGTGGATCATGGCGCCTCCCCTGCGTGCGCAGGCGCGGCGCGGCGCAACACCAGCGCGGCGAGGTCGGCGTGCCGGCTACGATCGAGCTGGCCGCGCAGCTGCGGCGTGAGCGGCTCGCCCAGTTCGCCGGCCGCATAGGCGGCCAGCAGCACCAGCATCGGCTGGCCCGGCCACAGCGACAGGCAGCCGCCGGCCAGGGTCGCGGCCTGCGGGTACTGACGGGCCTTCAGGTGGCCCCAGACCAGCCCGATGGCGGTCTCGAGGTCGCGATCGATATCACTTGCCATGGTCACTCTCCAGTTCGGACATCTGCATCTGCATGATGCGCAGGCGCATGCCGACCGCCGGTTCCAGCACAGCGATCGCATCGAGGCAGCGGCGGCGTTCGCCCGCTTCCAGCGTCAGTGCATGGGCGATCAGGCGCTTCTGCAGGCTGCGCAGCAAGGCCAGCGCGTCGTTGCCCCAGGCCGGATTGGTCGGCCCCATGCGCTGACCGACCATGTCGGTCAGCGGCGCGAACGCGTCGTGACGCGCGCCGGGCGACATCGGCGCGCCGCCATCGCCGACGAACAGCACGCCGGTATCGAGGTTCGGCGGCACATCGACCGGGGCCGCGGCGGCGCGCGCCGCGCCGGCGGCCATCGGCCGGCCACGCGCATTGCCATTGGCGCCGATGCCGGCGCCGGATACACCGAGCTTATTCATCGAGGAGCTCCTCCGCGTGACGCAGCGCCAGCGCGGCGCCACCCGGCCACGCCTGATCCGGCGTGCCCGGCCAGCGCCGCAGCAGGAACAGGCTGCCGTCCTCGAAGCGGGCCGGCAGCCAGTGGCCGGAGCGCTCCATCTCCCGTCCGCGCCGGCGCAGCAGCGCCGCAAGGTCCAGGCGTTCGGCGCGCGCCGCACTCAGGCCCAGTCCGGCCAGCACCAGGTCCTGGCCGGCGACCGGGTAGGCCAGCAGCTCGCGCTCTTCGCCGAGCGCCTGGCCCAGCACCTGATCCTCCTCGAGGGCCCTGGTCACCAGCGCGGCCAGCAGCTGCGCCCAGCCATCCCATCTTGCTGCGTCGTCATGCATGTCGATGCTCCTGGCTTGCGCGTAGTTGTCGTTCGGTGCGGTCGGCGCCCTGTGCCGGCGCGGCGCCCTCGCCGGCGTCCTGATCGAGTTCCTGCAGCAGCTTGCCGCGCGCCTCGTTGGTGGCCCACAGTTCGTGCGGCAAGATGCGCAGCGTCGCGGCCACCATCTGGCTGGCCTTGCGCCCGTCCCGGCCCTGGCCGCCGACGGCGCCGAGGCGGGTCAGCAGCGCGGCGCCGCCGGCGGCGCGGCCCGCTTCCAGCAGGCCGAGGCCGGTGCGCTCTGCGCTTGAGGGCCCCTTGCCGTCGTCGCCCTTGTCCAGCAAGCCGTTGCCACGCAGCTGGGCATGCAGGCCGGCGCCCTGCTCCAGGCAGGACACCAGCAGATTGATGCTGGCCGCCTGGCGCTGGGCCATCCAGACCTGGACGCCATCAAGGTCGTGACGGCGCATGGACGGATCCTGGGCCGCGCTGCGGCGCAGATCGGCCAACCGCTCGGCCAGCGCGCCCTTCCCGGGCGCCGCCATCCGTCCGGCCAGGGCCAGCGCATCGTCCAGCGCGCTGGCGCCGCCGATCTCGGCGCCGCCGCCCAGGCGCTCCCGCAACTGTTTCAACGCGCCCTCGTCGGGCGTCGCGTCGGCGGCCTCGTCGCACTGCAATACATCCACCCCAGCCGGACCGCCCTTGTCGTCCAGGCGCGCCGACAGGGCGCGCTCCATGCCGTCCGGCATGGCCTCGTCGTCGCCGGTGCCGCTGCGTTCGGCGTTTGCGATCGCGAGCATCAGCGCGTTCTCTGGCTCGGCCGCCGACCGCGCCTGCTGGGCGGTTCGGTTGCGCTGGGCGTTCTGGGACTGGGCCGGCGTCGGGCGCGGCATCTGGCGCAGCACGCCGGCGCGCTGCTGGTGGAACTGGGAGTGCGTCTGGGCGTTCGCCGGCGCCAGGCCGGGATGGCCGGCCACGCCGGGATGCATGGTGGGCTGCACGAGCGCCGGGGCGACGTGCTGCACGGGGTGATGGATTGTTCTCATGCAGGCTCAGTGGAGCCGGCGGGGCTGGCGGTTGCCTGCGGAAACTCATGATTTCTCAAAGTCTCAGGATTACTCAGCAAACCGTCACAGCGAAAAGTCTTCTTGCTATCTTGCAACTCATCGACACAGGGGAGCCCGGCCAAGCCCGGTCCGGCCGGCCCCGTCACCAACCCGGAGCCATCATGCCCACCACCGAGACCACCCTCCTCCCCCTGGCCGACGATACGGCGGCCCAACCGGTCGTCGCCATCGATCTGGACGCCCTGTTCCGCACCCACCAGGTGCACCTGTACCGCTTCGTACGCCGTTATGTGCGCAACAACGAGGATGCCGAGGACGTTGTGCAGCAGACTTTCGTCGAAGCGGTGCGCTGCGCGCCGCGCTACGCCGGCCTGTCCAAGCCGTCGACCTGGCTGTTCGGCATCGCCCTGAACCTGGCGCGCAACCATGTGCGCCGCAGCTATGCCGACCCGACCGACGAGCTGGACGACACGCTGCTGGAACAGATCGGCGACGAATACGCCAATCCGGCACGCCTGATCGAGCTGCGCCAGATCGCCCGACTGGCCCAGGACATGATGGAAAACCTGTCGGAAGACATGCGCGCCACCTTCGAGGCGGTGCTGGAGGGCGACTGCACCTACGAGGACGCGGCGACGCGCCTGGGCATCCCGATCGGCACCGTGCGTTCGCGCGTGTCGCGGGTACGGGCCGCCATTCGTACCCGCCTGGGATAGTCAAGCCGACGCCGCGACGCCGCCTCCCTCCCCTGTGCCCTCTTCAGGCCACCAGTGCGCGCGCCATGGCGGCACTGTCCATCAAGGCGTCGAGCACGTCCGGCTCGGCGCGCAGCGCCGCCAGTCCCAGGTGGCGCACCATCACCTCGCATCCCAGGTCCGCATGCCAGGCCAGCTCGCAGCCGGCCGGCGCCGGCTGGCGTACGCGCTGCGTGCCGCCGCGCGGCAGTTGCGCTGCGATCGTCATGCCGCCCTCCAGGGCCGGCATCGCGATGACCACGATCTCTCCCAGCTGCACCGTCAGCGCCGCGCTGTCGTCGCCGGCCAGCTGCGCCATCTCGCGCAGAAAGCGGTTCAGGCCGGCCTGGCTGCCGTCGATGCAGTCGGGGCCGAGCGGCTCGACATCGGCATAGGCCTCGGCGCCACACGGCGCACGGGCGCCGGCAGGCAGGATGTCGGATACGGCGTCGTGATGGGAAATCGGGTTCATGGCAGCTCCTGTGCGGTCCGGGGAATCTCAACAAAGTTCAACAGATGCCGGTCTGTGGCGCATTGCGGAGAAGAGTTCCCGAAAGATTGAAATCTTTTCCAGCGCCGATTACAGAAAATGGCATTCCGACTGGTAAGCCCTGTCATCCAGACGACTGCCTGCCGAATCCCAGCCATGATCAACGGATGCGCCGCCACCAGCGCGATGAGAAAGCCCAGCCAGGCTGGCAACGACCGCCGCCGGCCACCAAACAGGAATGCGCCGGCCCCGAACGCGGCAGCCGGGCCGACCCAGACCGCAAACCGCAGCATGTCCAGGCGCGCATCGCCCTCGCACACGTCGATCGGGGCGTAAGAGGACGCGGCACAGGCGAATACTCGCGCGCAGAGCCACTGGCTCACCATGTCGGCCACGCCCAGGCTGGCGACGCCCAGCAGGGCGAACGCCATGCCAATGGCGAGCCGCTTGCCGCCGCCGGTCATGTGATCTCCCAGAATAATATCTTGGACGAGCGCCCGAGATCCGACTACCCCCATGACGTTCCCGCGCCGAGCGAGCCGAGGCCAAGGCGTCGGCCCGTCGTGGAAAAAAACTCATGCCCGTTGCGGTCGACCTGGCCCCGTTCCACAGATCGATGTGATCCCCGTGGGCTTGTCGGCAGCTTCTCGGCGAAGGAACCATTGAAGTGACCAAGCCACTTATGTTCAGCTGCCAGATGCAGCGCTTCGCTTCCAACCCCATCATCAAGGAGAATCACATGCTCGGTCTCATTTCTGCAGGTATCAGCGGCATCAGCGCCCTGTCCAGCCTCGGCGGCAGCACCGCCAGCAATGCCAGCGACCGCGCTGCGACGGACGCCAACAACAACACCCAGGATACCAAGAACCTGAACACCCTCAACACCCGTAACTCGCAGCAGGACGAGGCCGATTCGATCGCCGACCAGAGCATGGAAAACGGCATCAACGGCATGAAGGTCAAGATGGCCGAAGCCCAGATCCGCCGTTCGAACGACACCGTCCAGGCCGCCGGCTCGATCGGCTAAGCAGTCCATGGCCGCCGGCGTCTGCGGGCCCGGCGGATTTCTTTATCCTTTTTTCGGGAGGATTTCCGATGACGACACTCCAGAGCACCATGCTGTCGCAACGCAGCGGCGACGCCCGTGTCCAGAGCGCCGAAGCCCATGCGGCCGAGGCCCAGGCCCTGGGTGAACAGGCGACCCAGGATGCGCTGTGGCGCATCGCCCAGAACAATGCGATGGCCAAGCTGCGCGGCTACAACACGCTGGCCAAGTCGGCCAACGACATGGCCTGATTGCGTCTTTACCTCGATCCCGGCGCCCCCGCCGGCCGCATGCGGCCCGGGGGCGCTTCTTCATTGTCGAACGATAAAAGAAAAGCCGCGCACGGCATGCCGTGCGCGGCTGGCGACGATGCGGACACTAGCTGCCAGGGGCGGCCGGCGCCGCCCGAACCGGCGCAGGCGCAGGCGCCGGTGCCGGCGCCACCTCCATCGACGGCGTATCGACCATCAGCAGGGCCGAGCGCCCCACGGTCGAGCGGCGCGGCGCGGCGGTGCCGCCCTGGGCCAGGCGCGGCGTGATCAGGAACAGGCGCTCGCGGTCGCGCCGGGTCTCGGACTCGTTGCGGAACAGGCCCCCGATACCGGCCAGGTCGCCCAGCAGCGGCACCTTGTTCTGCTCGCGCTTGGTCTGCTCCGAGTGATAGCCGCCGATCATCAGCGTCTGCTGCAGCTCGATCATCGCCTGGGTGGTGATGGTCGCGCGGTTGGCATTGGTCTTGCCGCCGACCTCGGTCAAGCCGCCGTCCTCGATGTCGACGTCGAGCCGCACCCGCGTGGCGCGGCCGTCGCGCAGGATGCGCGGCAACACCCGCAGCATGGTGCCGGCGGTGATGTCGGCCAGGTCGCTGACGCGCTCGCCCACCAGCGGGACATAGGCGGTCTGGCTCAGGTCCAGCACGGCGGCCACGTTTTCCAGCGTCAGCACGGTCGGCTTGGCCAGCACGCGCGCCTCGCCCGTGCCCTCGAGCGCCTTCAGGCGCGCATAGAAGTTGGCGGCATTACGGATCAGGAGGGTCGAACCGGGCAGCGGCAGCGCCACCCCGGCCGAGTCGCCCGAGCCGCCATTGACGGTCACGTTGCTGGTGCCGACCGACAAGCTCCATTCGACGCCCATATCGGCCAGGCGGGTGCGGTCGATGTCGACGATCAGCGCTTCGATCTCGACCTGGGCCGGTTCGACGTCGAGATCGTCGATCAGGCGCTGGTAACTGTCGCGCTTGCTGACGTGGTCGTAGATCAGGATCGCGTTCAGCGCCGGATCGGCCTCGATGCGCGGCCGTTCGGCGCGCTCGGCGTTGCGCGCGTCGCGCCGGCGGCTGGATGCCGTGTCGGCGGCGGCGGCGTCCGTCTCGGCAGCGCCCGGGCTCGCGCCCCTGGCCGCGAACGGCAGCGGCAGCGCCGTGCGCAGGGCTTCGGCGCCGGCCGCGAAATCGAGCTCCTGCGCCTCGCCCGGGCCCATCGGCGCGGTGCGCGAGCGCTTGCGGCTGGCGGCGTCGAAATCGGTGGCCGGCGCCGCCAGGCGCTCGGGCGTCGCCGGATTGAGCAGGTTCGACAGGATGGTCTTGAGGCCGGGCAGCGTCTCGCGCGTGCCGCGCAACTGGATCACGCGGTCGGTCGCGCTAGCGTACTTGAGCCGGAACAGCATCATCTGGCGTTCCTGCGACGGCTCCTTCTTCTTGCCGCCGGGGAGCAGGATCTCGCCCGCCAGCCGCACGTATTCGCGCGGACCGCTGACCAGCACCACGCCCTCGTCGGGCAACTCGCCCCAGCCGAAGCGGGTGTCGAACAGGCCCAGCCCCTGCAGCGCGGCCTTGGCGTCCTGAACGGCGTCCTCGCCGACCTCGATCCGCACCGAGCGGGTGTCGTCGAGCGGCACCACGTACAGCACGCCGTTGTAGACGAACCAGTTGAAGCGGTGGCTGGCTGCCAGACGGTCGAGGAAGGCGGCGCCGTCGTCGGCCTGCAGGCGGCCTTGCAAGGCCTGGCTCGCGCGCACCTGGATGTCGAGCTTGACGCCATAGGTCTTGCCGAATTCCTGCAGCACCTTCGACAGCTTCATATTATTGGCATCGATCGAGAAACCGGTCGCCTTCCAGCTGGACGGCACGGCGGCGCCGGCCGGCATGCAGCACAGCGCGGCCATGGCGGCGCTCAACAGGCTGTTGCGTAATCGCTTGATCATCGTGACTCTCATGGGTTGGTGCGGGCGAACAGGCCGCGCAGGCGCTGCTGCTGGCGCAATTCCTGGCTGGCACGCGCGCAGGCGCTGCCGGCATCGCCCTGCGCCGGCAGCAGCGCGCGCCAGGCGGCGCGCTGTTCGAGCAGGGCCGCGCGCGCCGCGTCCAGCGCCGGTGCATCGGGCAAGGTGTCCAGCCAGCGCGTCAGCGCCAGCCAGCGCCCGTCGTCATTGCAGGCCAGGCCGGCATCGAAACAGAGGGCGCTCGACAGGCCGAGCCCCAGCGCCGCGCGCAGCGCATCCGGATCGTGGGCCGGCCCCAGCACGACGCTGAGCTGCGCCCCGTCGCCGACACGGCGCAGCTGGACGTCCTGGTCCTGCGCTGGCGGCTGGCTCATCGCGTTTCCGTCAGGACGGTCTTGAGCGGCTTCTCGTGCAGCTTGAGCTGGGCCTGCATCGCCTGTTCGACCGTCATGCGCTGCTCCAGCATGGCGGTGAAAGCGGCCGGATCGGGCTCTTCGCCGGCCGCCTGGGCCTGCATGAAATCTTCGATCTGGCCATTGGCGGCGTCCATGCGACGATCCAGGCGGCGCAATGGGTCGATGCTGGCTGCATGTGAGACGGACATGTCGGACTCCCTTTCGAGACAAGGTGGATGCGCCCCGACCGCAGGGGCGCGTGCAGGGTGAGTGCACGCGGTGCACAAAACGGTTCCATCGACGCGAAAAAAAAGGCGCTGTCATCGTTAGATATGGATGAGCATTGAACTGCTGAGCTGACCCGCGGTCAAATCCTGGTCGTCATCGATCGGGAGCGCACGATGAAAGC
>NZ_JAXCWM010000013.1:0-208136 GCF_034045115.1 Massilia sp. CFBP9012
CCCGCCTCCGCGGGAACGACGTGGTTTTTCCTATGAAGCGGGCTTATTCAAGCGCCCGAAATTATTCCGGACACCAGTGCGCGCAGGCGGGTACCCAAGTCCCTCGATACGCCGATAGCGCCGACTTATCATGAAACGCCCGACATGCGCCACCTGCCTGCGCGCGCAATCCACCTGCATCTGCCGCTGGATCGCGCCGGTCGCGCCGCAGGCCGCGCTGCTGGTCTTGCTGCATCCGCTCGAAACCGGGAATGCCAAGAACAGCGGGCGGCTGCTGCACCTGAGCGTGGCGGGCAGCGCGCTGACGGTCGGTGAAGCGTTCGATGCGGATCTGCTGGAAGGCCTGCTGCATGCCGATGGACGCACGCCGGTGCTGCTGTATCCGCAGACGCCGGACGATCAACACCTGCCACCGCCTCCGGCGCTGCCTTCGCTGCCGGCATCGATGCTGCGCCTGGTCGTGCTCGACGCCACCTGGCGCAAGAGCCGCAAGATGCTGTACCTGAATCCTGCCTTGCAACGCTTGCCGCGGCTGGCGCTGAGCGACGTGGCGCCGTCCAACTACCGCATCCGCAAGGCGCATGCCCCGCATCAGCTGTCGAGCCTGGAAGCGGCGGCGCAGGCGCTGGGCCAGCTCGAAGGCGATGGCGCGCGGTATGGGGCGCTGCTGGATGCCTTCGATGGGTTTGTTTCGCAACAGGCATCGTACGTGCGCGCTTGAATTCGCCGCAGGGACGGCGTAATATACTGTACAAATATACAGTATCGGAGCGCCGACCATGGGCACCATCGATTTTCCACTCCAGCGCGAACCGTTCGACGACGGGCACGTCGCCCTTGCACCGTCGCCGCCGCCGCTCGCGCGCAAGGGACGCGGGGCGGTGTCGAACCTGCAAGGCCGCTACGAGGTCAACGGCCGCGAGCGTTTCGACGACGGCTGGGCGGTCGACGATGATGAAGCGCCGGCCTTCAAGACCGTGGTCACCGACGAGATCGCCAAGAGCATCCTGTCGCGCAATACCTCGCCGGACATCCCGTTCAGCGTCTCCCTGAATCCCTATCGAGGCTGCGAGCACGGCTGCATCTATTGCTTCGCGCGGCCGACCCACAGCTACCTCGGCCTGTCGCCCGGGCTCGATTTCGAGACCCGCCTGTTCGCCAAGGTCAACGCGCCCGAGCTGCTGCGGCGCGAGCTGGCGAAACCCGGCTACGTGCCCGAGCACATCGCCATCGGCGTCAACACCGATGCCTATCAGCCGTGCGAACGCGAGCGCAAGCTGACGCGTTCGGTGCTCGAAGTGCTGGCCGAATGCCGTCATCCGGCCGGGCTGATCACCAAGTCCTCGCTGATCGAGCGCGACATCGACATCCTGGCGCCGATGGCCGCGAAGGGCCTGGCGTGCGCGGCCATCACGCTCACCACGCTCGACGCGGAGATTTCGCGCACGCTGGAACCGCGCGCGGCGGCGCCGATGCGGCGGCTGCGCACCATCCGCACGCTCACCGATGCCGGCATCCCGGTGAGCGTCAGCGTGGCGCCGATCATTCCTTTCGTGACGGAACCCGAGATCGAACGCATCCTGGAAGCGGCGCGCGACGCCGGCGCGGTGGGCGCGCACTACACGGTGCTGCGCCTGCCGCACGAGGTGAATCCCTTGTTTCAAGAATGGCTGCGGGCGCACTTCCCGGACCGCGCGCAGCGGGTGATGAACCGCATCCGCGAGATGCGGGGCGGCAAGGATTACGACAGCGATTTCGCCAGCCGCATGAAGGGCGAGGGCGTGTGGGCCGACCTGATCCGGCAACGTTTCGAAAAGGCGTCCGAACGGCTGGGCTTCTCGGATTTGCGCGGGCGCTTCGGGCGGCTCGACCGGTCGCAGTTCAGGCGGCCGCTGGTGGTGCCCGCATCCGGCGCGCGGGCCTCGGCGGCGCAGCGGGAGGGGCAGCTCGACTTGTTCTGACTGTGCGGGGCGGGCGCCCGCACACGGTCAGAAGGCGATCATGACCTTGCCCACGTGATTCGCCTCGGCGAAATACCGGTAGGCCTCGGGCGCGTCGTCGAAGGCGAAGGTCTTGCCGACCACGGTCTTGATGCCGTGGGTTTCGATAGCGCGCAGCAGGTCGACCATCATGGCGCGGCTGCCGTTGGCGATGCCGCGAATCGTCAGGTTGTGGGTGACAAAGGCCAGGTAATTCGGAATGGCGTGCCGCGTGCCGGGCGTGAGGCCGATCACGACGATGCGGCCATTGGGGGCGATCGACGCGATCGATTCGCCCAGCGTGTCCTGGCCGCCGGTCTCGATGACGATGTCGGCGCCGACGCCGCCCGTTTGCGCCATCAGCTCGGCCGCCCAATCCGGATGGGTGCGGTAGTTGATGGTGATGTCGGCGCCCAGTTCGCGCACCACGTCCAGCTTGGCGTCGCTGGACGACGTCATGGCCACGCGGGCGCCATGGGCCTTGGCCAGCTTCATGGCGGCCAGTGCGACGCCGCCCGTGCCCAGGCACAGCACCAGGTCGCCGGGTTTGACATGGCACATCTCGACCAGCGCATGCCAGGCGGTCAGGCCCGCCGAGGCCAGGCCGGCCACGTCTTCGTCGGCCAGCGACGGCGGCACCGGGATCACGGACGCGGCGGGAAGCAGCACCCGCTCGGCCAGCCAGCCATCGTGGGTGGCGCCGATGTCATGGCCGAAGATGGCGGGATTGAAGGGCCCATCGATCCAGTCGGCGAAATGGCCGCACACCACCCGCTCGCCTATCGCGACCTCGGTGACGCCCTCGCCGATGGCGACCACCCGGCCGACGCCCTCCGACACGGGAATGCGCTGCGGCGACTGGCCGGCTGCATACGTGCCGCGCAGGATTTGCGCATCGCGGCTGATCAGGCTGACCAGTTGCGGCGCCACCAGCACCTGGCCGGGGCCCGGCGTCGGGACGGGGCGGGTGGCGGCGCGCAGGGAATCGAGACCGGTTTGGGCGCCGATTTCAAATGCTTTCATCATGGTCTTTCCTTCGTGGTGGTGTGCGGCGCCAGGGTGGCGCGCAAGCGCAGCGAATGCGGTGGCAATTGTGGATTAATTGATCCATAATTATACACAGATCGCCATGGCGCAGCCCTGGTGGGGCGAGACGATAAAGGGAGTGAAGATGGCAAGAGCAGGACGGCCGCGCGGTTTCGACCGCGAGGCAGCGGTCGACAGCGCCATGCTGCTGTTCTGGGAACGCGGCTACGAGCGCACGTCGCTGGACGAGTTGCGGCGGACGATGGGCGGCGCCAAGGGGCTGTCGTCGGCGAGCTTCTATGCGGCCTTCGGATCGAAGGAGGCGCTCTACTGCGAGGCGTTGGCGCGCTATCACGTGCTGCATGGCGGCATGCTCGAGATCCTGCGCGATCGCGCGCTGGCGCCGCGTGCGCGGCTCGAACGGGCGCTGCGCGCGTCGGTCGCGGTGCAGGGCGACGCCTCGCATCCGCTTGGCTGCATGCTGACCCTGTCGGCGCCGATCGACGCCCACGCCGGCGGCGAGGCGCGCGCCGTGGCGGCCGATGGCCGCGCCGTCACGCGCGCCGCGCTGCGCGACTGCCTGCAAGCCGGCGTGGAGGCGGGCGAGTTGCGCCGCGATGCCGACCTGCAGGGACTGACGGCGCTGTTCGACGGCTTTTTGCTCGGCGTGTCGATCCAGGTGCGCGATGGCGTCCCGCTGGCGGCCATCGAGGCGGGCGTCGGCTGTGCGCTGGCCGCATGGGACGCTTGCGCGGCGCGCCGCTGAAACGGCTTGCTCCCGCGGCTGCGCGCCGAATCCCCCTATAATCCGGCATGTGAGGTCGGCGCGATGACGGCCTCGTTCATTTAAATATCTTGGCTAGGGGTGAACGATGAAGCTGGTGGCGATGCAGCCCATGTCCGCATGACGACGTCCGTGACGGTGGAGCAGGGCCTGCAGGCCGCCGGCGTTGGCCGCTTCCAGTACCGCATCTTCACGATCTTCGGCCTGGTATGGCTGGCCGATGCCATGCAGGTGCTGTCGATCGGTTTCAGTGCGCCGTCGATCGCCAGGACCTTTGGCTTGACCATGCCGCAAGCCCTGCAGACAGGGACGCTGTTCTTCGTCGGCATGCTGATCGGCGCCTTCGTCTTCGGCCGTCTGGCGGACCGGATCGGCCGCCGTCCGGTGCTGCTGATCGCGGTGCTGATCGACGCCTGTTTCGGCGTGGCGTCAGCCTTCGCCCCCGACTTCACCTGGCTGCTGGCGCTGCGCTTCCTGACCGGCGTCGGCGTCGGCGCGACCCTGCCGGTTGACTACACGATGATGGCCGAATTCCTGCCCAGCGACCGGCGCGGCCGCTGGCTGGTGCTGCTCGAGTCGTTCTGGGCGCTGGGGACGATCTGCCTGGCGGTGCTGGCGCTGTGGGCGGTGCAGTGGGGCGACGACGCCTGGCGCGTGATCTTCTTCGTTACCGGCCTGCCGGCCCTGGTCGGCGTGGTCCTGCGTTTTTATATTCCCGAGTCACCCATGTACCTGCACCGCAGCGGAAAGTCCGAGGAAGCGCGCGCGGTGCTGGCGCGGGTGGCCAGGACCAATGGCCGCAATGTCGACATCCCGATGCTGCAGCCCGAACGCAGGAAGGCGACGTCGCTGCTCTCGCTGTTCAGGGACGGCCTGCGCCGCCGCACAATCGCACTATTCATTGCTTGGGCCCTGATCTCGATCGCCTATTACGGCGTGTTCGTCTACCTGCCGATCAAGCTGGGCGCCGAAGGCTTCGGCTTCATGCGCGGCCAGGAATTTTTGATCGTGCTGGCGCTGGTCCAGTTGCCCGGCTTCGCGCTGGCGGCGTATGGCGTCGAGCGCTGGGGCCGCAAGCCGACCCTGGTCGGCTTCCTGCTGCTGAGTGCCGTCGGCTGCCTTGGCTATAGCCTCGGCAGTTCCACCGCGCTGGTGGTAGGATCGACGCTCTTGATGAGTTTCGCCCTGCTCGGCACCTGGGGCGCCCTGTATGCGTTCACGCCCGAGGTCTATCCGACCCGGCTGCGTGCAACCGGCATGGGCATGGCCGGCGCCGTCGCGCGCTTCGGTGGCCTGTTCGCGCCGGCGATCGTGGCGCCGGTGATGGCGACGCACTTCACGCTGGCGCTGGTGATGCTCTCGAGCTTGTTGCTGGTCGGGGCGGTTGCCATCCTGTGCGTCGACACCGAGTCGCGCCAGCGGGCGCTGGATTGAGGATACAGAGGTGAAACGGATGGGCGTACAACAGCAGCAGGCCGGCATGATCGTCTTCGTCGGCGCGGAATCGACCGGCAAATCCACATTGGCGCAGCATCTGGCGCAGCGTCTCGACGCCGGCTTCGTTCCTGAAATCGGCCGCTTCATCTGGGAAGAAAAGCAGGGCCGGCTCACGGCAAAAGATTACGTCGAGATCTCGGAACGCCACCGCGCTGCCGAGGATGCGGCCGTCAGCCAGACTTCTAGCCCCTGGGTCTTTGTCGACACCAATGCGCTCACCACGCTGCTATTGGGCCTGTGCTTCGGCCAGGTCACGGAGCCGGTCCCGCCCGCGTTGCTGCACCATGCCGACGATTGCCGCACCCGCTACCTGCATCATTTCGTCTGCGCCGACGATATTCCGTATGAAGAAGAACCCGGCGTGCGCGAGAACGCTGGCTGGCGAGCGCATATCCAGCGTCTGGTGCTGGAAGATCTCGACCGGCGCGGCATCGACTACACGGTGTTGAGGGGCACGCTGGAACAGCGCGCCGCGAAGGTGATGGAAGTCCTGTCGTCGATCGAGCAGGATCGGCCGCTCAAGCGCGCAGCTGCGTAAGCTTGAGATCGGCCAGGTGCCGCTCGAGCGCGAACACGTGCGGGTCGGGCTTGCCGAGTTCGCGCAAGGCTTGCGCCAGGCCCAGCAGATATTCGCTGTTCGGCCCACTCGGGCCGCGGGCCGTGGCGATCTGGCGCGCGATGTCGACTTCGTCGGCCGGGCCGAGATAGGCTTCATTCTCGTGCGTGGCGATGTAGACGATCCCCTCGTCGCTGCTGCCGTCGTCGAAATGCATCTCGGTCGCCAGGCGCAGGTAGCCATTCTTTTCGCGGTGATCCAGGTGCGCGAATTCCTCCGGCGTCACCAGATAGGCCATGCCGTGGCACAGCGCGCTGGCGTCGGGCACCAGGGTGACGACGCGTCCCGGCGCCGTCTCGGTGCCGCGGTGGTCGTGCGAGCCTTGCCAGAAGCGCCGCGACCAGCCGCCGATATAGGCGGGGCGCCGGTCGATGAAGGGGAAATCGGCCTTGAAGATCAGTGAACCGTAACCGAACAGCCAGACACGCTTGTGGCCGTTGAACTTGTTCATCCGCTGGTTGATCGCGATCGTATTGTGTGACATCGTGAGGTCAGGGCTAAGACAGATGCTGTTCATTGTAGCGCGCCAGGCGCCATCAGCGTTGCGACCGTTTTACATATCCAAACAGGAAATTAATATAACTCTCGGCCGCCGGCGACAGCGAGCGGCCGGGGCGGGTATAGATGAAGAAACGCCGGGTCAGCACCGGCGCATCGAGCGGCCGCAAGACCAGACCGTGCAACTTGACCAGCGGCTCGGCGTACGGCAGGCAGACCGTCACCCCGAGTCCGGCACTGACCATCGCCAGCGCCGTGGTCATGAAGGTCACCTCGTGCGCCGGCTTGATCGGTGTCTCGCGCACCGAGGCATGCCGCAGTGAGGCGTCTATATCGTCCAGCAGCCGCTCCGTGAACTGGCCCTGCAGCGAAATAAAAGGGTAGGACGCCACGTCCTGCCAGGTCAGGCGCGGCAGCGAGGCCAGCGGGTGATGCTCCGGAAACACCAGCGCGAACGGCATCTCGAACAGTTCGCGCGCCTCCAGCGGCGGCGCCGGCACCCGCTCGGGGCCGATGCCCACGTCCGCCTCGCCCGACAGGACGCGCGCGATCACGCCCTCCACCTCGGTATCGGCCAGGCGCACCTCGATCGCCGGGTGTTCCGCCCGGTAGGCGGCGATCGCCTGCGGCAGCAGGGTGCACGACATCAGCTGCGGCGCCGCGATCCGCACCAGCCCCTTCTTGAGTTGCGTGTGATCGGCGACGTTAGCCAGCGCACCGTCCAGGTCATCAATCATCTGGCTAAATAGGGGGAACAGTTCGCGGCCGATGTCGGTCAATACGATGCGGCGCGTGCTGCGGTCCACCACGCGCGCCCCCAGGGTCTGCTCGAGCTCCTTGATCAGGCCGGACAGCGCCGACTGCGTTACATGGATCGCCTGCGCCGCGAGCGTGAAATTACCGGTCTTGGTCAGGGCGACGAAGGCGCGCATCTGGCGCAGGGTTGGATTCATAAGAAAACCTGATAAATCGGGTTGAAAATACTGTTTGTATGATAGTGGCTTTTGATTTGTAATGGTGGCTACTCAGCAATAAGGAAACGCCCATGAAACTCGCCACCCTCAAATCCGGCGGCCGCGACGGCGCGCTCGTCGTCGTCAGCCGCGACCTGGTCACCTATCAAGCCGTGCCCGAGATCGCGCGCACCATGCAAGCCGCGCTGGACGACTGGGATGCGGTCGCGCCGCGCCTGGCAAAGGTCTATGAGCAGCTCAACGACGGCAATGCCGATGGCGCCGAATCCTTCATCGAGCAGGAATGCCACTCCCCGCTGCCGCGTGCCTACCAGTGGGCCGACGGCTCGGCCTATATCAACCACGTGGAGCTGGTGCGCAAGGCGCGTAATGCCGAAGTGCCGGCCTCGTTCTATACCGATCCGCTGATGTACCAGGGCGGCGGCGATTCCTTCGTCGGGCCCTGCGACCCGATCGCGGCCCTGTCCGAGGACTGGGGCATCGACCTCGAGGCCGAAGTGGCGGTGGTCACGGGCGACGTGCCGATGGGCGCCAGCGTGGAGCGCGCCGCGAGCGCAATCCGCCTGGTCATGCTGGTCAACGATGTCTCGCTGCGCAACCTGATCCCGAACGAACTGGCCAAGGGCTTCGGTTTCTACCAGTCCAAGCCGGCCAGCGCCTTCTCGCCGGTGGCCGTCACGCCGGACGAGCTGGGCGACGCCTGGCACGACAGCAAGCTGCACCTGCCGCTGCTGGTCACGCTCAACGGCGCCGCCTTTGGCCGTCCGAATGCCGGCGAAGACATGACCTTCAGCTTCGCCCAGCTGGTCGCGCACGCGGCCACCACCCGCGAGCTGTGCGCGGGCAGCATCATCGGTTCGGGCACGGTGTCGAACAAGCAGGGCAGCCTGCACGGTTCGAGCGTCGAGAACGGTGGCGTCGGCTACTGCTGCCTGGCCGAGGTGCGCATGTATGAAACCATCGAAGAAGGCAAGCCGAAGACGCCATTTCTGCGCTTCGGCGACACGGTGCGCATCGAAATGCTCGATGCCGACGGCGCCAGCATCTTCGGCGCGATCGACCAGGAAGTGATGCGTTATCAAGAGAAGTAAGAGAGGCAGCGATGAAGCTCTACACCTATTTTCGCAGCTCGGCCGCATACCGGGTGCGCATTGCGCTCAAGCTGAAGGGCATGTCCTACGATGCGGTGCCGGTGCACCTGCTCAAGGACGGCGGCCAGCACCTGCAGGACGACTACCGCAAGATCAACCCGAGCGGCCTGGTGCCGTCGTTCCAGGACGACCGCATCACGCTGACCCAGTCGATGGCGATCATCGAATACCTCGAAGAGATCCATCCCGAGCCGCCGCTGTTGCCGAAGGATGCGCCGGGCAGGGGCAGGGTGCGCGAACTGGCCCAGATCATCGGCTGCGACATCCATCCGATCAATAATCTGCGCGTGCTGAACTACCTGGTCAAGCACATGGGCCTGTCGGACCAGGCCAAGACCGAGTGGTACCGCCACTGGATCATCGAGGGCTTCCAGTCGCTCGAGGCGCACCTGGCGCGCGATCCGGGCGCCGGTCCGTTCTGCCATGGCGACCATCCGACCATCGCCGACTGCTATCTGGTGCCGCAGGTCTTCAATGCCCAGCGCTTCAATATCGATGTCTCGGCCTATCCGAATATCGACCGCATCAATTCGCTGTGCGTCGAGCTGCCGGCGTTCAGGGCGGCGCATCCGTCGCACCAGCCGGATACCGAGTAATTCCTGCCGGGCAGCCACGCTGCCCGGCATCGGCGCCGCGCATCACTTCCTCGCATCCCCTACCTAGATATTTATGACATTCCGAATTGTCTATATTCGGGATCGCCAATTTATTTAATAAAAACGCTAAACATCGGAATAATTTTACTAAACTAGGGCGATTATTCTGACCGAACTTTATTAATAGATTCCCGTCTACAGCATTGATTTCTATAGAGAATAATTAAATTTCCAATAGTAAATTTGCTACATAATTATGACAATTTAGTGTCGAGCTGCCGTAGACCGAGAAATACGGCAGCCCTAGAATCGCTTATCCATTTCCCCTGTATGTATTCAGTGAATTTTAAATCGATTCCGGTTTTTGCTGGAAGGGGTGGATATTCGCGTTTTTTTTTTAATATTCATAAGGGAAGATCATGACCTTGCATAAATTAATGTTTGTGTTGGCGCTTTCTCTGGCGGCGACCACCGTCAAGGCCGCACCGGCCTCGTCATTCGTCGACTTTTCCAACGGCGCCCAGGGATGGGAAGGCTCGCAGCCTGCCAATGGCGTAGGCGGGTCATGGATCGATACCACCCTGGGAAATGGTGCTCCAGCCCTGCACACGGTGATGGAAAACTTCGGTATTGGTTTCAGCAACCGCAACCAGAATTATGTGGGGGATTATTCAAAGCTCGGCAGCGTGACCATCGGCCTGGACATCATCGCCAATTCGATCAGTTATGTCGGCCAACAGGTCTCGCGCAACCTGATCGTCGAGTTGCGCGACTACGACAATACGCCGGAGGGCATGCCTTATTCCAGCGTCTGGTTCGACCTGGGCGTCATCGACGCCACGCTCGGCTGGCAGCACCTGTCGGTGACGATCGAAGATACCGCCATGGCGGCCCTGCCGGCCGGCTGGGGCGGTTACGGTACGACGGATGACGCCCAGGGCCCGGGTCTCCCGCCCGGCCGTACCTTCGCCGACGTGCTGTCCAGCGTGGACGAACTGGTGTTCTCCACCCTCGTTCCCGGCTGGTTCTACGGCTTCACCGACTTCGACATCGCGATCGACAATATCTCGGTCAGCGCCGGCGTGGCCGAGGTGCCGGAGCCGTCGAGCGTCGCGTTGATGTTCGGCGGTCTCGGCATGCTGGGCTGGATGGCGCGCCGCCGCTCGCGCCCTGCGCCGCGGGGCTGACCGACAGCCAGCCGAAGGCTGGCGAACCGGATCGACGGGGCGGGATACAATCCGGCCTCGTCTTTTCTTACCGGTACGCCATGACTTCCGCCGACGCCTCCAAGCCTTCTTCCCAGATTCCCGCCCCGATCCTGCAAGCCCTCGACCTGGCCGACGCTTCCTGGCGTCCCGTCCTCGTAGCCGGCCTCGAGGCCGTCGCCCGCGCCAATCCCGGCTACCTGCCCGCGCTGGCCGTCGACGACTACCTGCCCACCGAGAACCGCCTGTTCGCCGCCTTCGCCCAGCCCCTCGACAAGGTCCGCTATGTATTGGTAGGCGAGGGCCCATACCCGCGCGCCGCGAGCGCGACCGGCGTCTGTTTCATGGATGGGGCGGTAGGGGAGCTGTGGTCCGAGAGCGGCCTGTCAAAGCCGGTCAACCGCGCGACCTCGCTGCGCAACTTCATGAAGATGCTGCTGGTGGCGAGCGGCCAGTTGCAGCCTGACGCGACCGGCGGCGCGGCGCTGGCGCCGATCGCCCAGGCGGCCAGGGACGATGGCGCGATCCAGACCCTGGCCGAACTGCAGGACAATCTGCACGGCCACGGCTTCCTGCTGCTGAACGCAGCGCTGGTGTTCCGTAAACACGTCGCGCCGGTTATCGATGCGCGCGCCTGGTTGCCATTCCTGCAAACGGTGCTGGCGGCGCTGGCCGGGCAGCCTGCCCTGCCGACCCTGGTCCTGTGGGGCAAGATCGCCGAACAACTGAAAAAGCTGCCCGAGACGTCCGCCTTCCCCCAGGCGCTGGCTGAGCATCCCTACAACCTGAGCTTCATCGGGCACGCGGGTATGCAACAGCTGTTTGGCCCGATGGCGCTGTTGCGCAAGCGATAACGGCCGGCGTCGCAGGAGTCAGGCGAAAGGGAGAGAGGGTGGGAGGCCCATTTTGGGGGCCGCCAAGACAAGATGTCCGCGATTTGCTATACTTGACTAAATCGTTCAACTAATCGGGTTTTTAGCCTGGTCCCGCAAGAGAAGTCGGCGGCAGGACGTGATAGTTGGACAAGAGGAATATTTTAACATTAACCGGGGTTGTAATGCGTCTGACCACCAAAGGCCGTTTTGCTGTTACCGCGATGATCGATCTTGCCATGCGTCAAGGCAATGGTCCGGTCACGCTGTCGGGCATCAGCCAGCGCCAGGCCATTTCGCTGTCCTATCTGGAGCAGCTGTTCGGCAAGCTGCGCCGCCACGAGATCGTCGAATCGATCCGCGGCCCGGGCGGCGGCTACAGCCTGGCACGCCCGGCGTTCAAGGTGACGGTGGCCGACATCATCATCGCCGTCGACGAGCCGCTGGATGCGACCCAGTGCGGTGGCAAAGAGAATTGCCATGGCGCCCATACCGATGGCGCCCGCTGCATGACCCACGAATTGTGGACCACGCTGAACGAGAAAATGGTCGACTACCTCGATTCGGTGTCGCTGCAAGACCTGGTCGACCAGCAACGTCAAAAAGAACAGAACGTCGTGCACGTGCACCGTGGCGCCCCGGCCGCCGTCGGAACAAACTGAAGCTTACTGGAGTGAATTGATGAACGCGCCTTTGGACAAGAAAACCGAGCAGAGCTTCGCGACTGCGCCCCATTTCCCGATCTACCTGGATTATTCGGCCACCACGCCGGTCGATCCACGCGTTGCGGATGCCATGATCCCGTTCCTGCGCGAGCAGTTCGGCAACCCGGCCTCGCGCAGCCACGCCTATGGCTGGAGCGCTGAAGCGGCGGTCGAAGAGGCGCGCCAGAACGTCGCGAACATGGTCGGCGCCGATCCGCGCGAGATCATCTGGACCTCGGGCGCGACCGAGAGCAACAACCTGGCGCTCAAGGGCGCGGCCCAGTTCTACAAGACCCGCGGCAAGCACATCATCACGGTCAAGACCGAGCACAAGTCGGTGCTCGACACCGTGCGCGAACTCGAGCGCGTCGGCTTCGACGCCACCTACCTCGAGCCGCAAGACAACGGCCTGATCACCGTCGAGCAGCTGGAAGCCGCGCTGCGTCCGGATACCATCCTGGTCTCGGTCATGCTGGTCAATAACGAGATCGGCGTGGTCCAGCCGATCGAAGAGCTGGCCGCACTGTGCCGCTCGAAAGGCATCATCTTCCACTGCGACGCCGCGCAAGCGGTCGGCAAGGTGGTCATCGACCTCGAAAAATCGAAGGTCGACCTGATGACCTTCACCGCGCACAAGGTCTATGGCCCGAAAGGCGTCGGCGCCCTGTACGTGCGCCGCAAGCCGCGCGTGCGCCTCGAAGCGCAGATGCACGGCGGCGGCCACGAGCGCGGCCTGCGTTCGGGCACCTTGCCGACCCACCAGCTGGTGGGCATGGGCGAAGCCTTCCGCCTGGCCAAAGAAGAGATGGAGAGTGAACTGGTCCGCATCCGCGCGCTGCGCGATCGCCTGGCCAAGGGCCTGCTCGAGATTGAAGAAGTCTATATCAACGGCGACATGGACCACCGTGTGCCGCATAACCTGAACATCTCGTTCAACTATGTCGAAGGCGAGTCGCTGATCATGGCGGTCAAGGATATCGCCGTGTCGTCCGGTTCGGCCTGCACTTCGGCCAGCCTGGAACCATCGTATGTGCTGCGCGCCCTGGGCCGCAGCGACGAACTGGCGCACAGCTCGATCCGCTTCACCATCGGCCGTTTCACGACCGAAGAAGAGATCGACTTCGCCGTCAACCTGCTCAAATCGAAGGTTGGCAAATTGCGCGAACTGTCGCCGCTGTGGGACATGTTCAAGGAAGGGATCGATATCAATTCGATCCAATGGGCAGCCCACTAAATCACTGAAGGAGCATCACCATGGCATATTCGGACAAAGTACTCGACCATTACGAAAACCCGCGCAACGTTGGCGCCTTCGACAAGGGCGACGATGCAATCGGCACCGGCATGGTCGGCGCGCCGGCCTGCGGCGACGTCATGAAACTGCAGATCAAGGTCAACGACCAGGGCCTGATCGAAGACGCGAAGTTCAAGACCTATGGCTGCGGTTCGGCCATCGCATCGAGCTCGCTCATCACCGAATGGGTGAAGGGCAAGAGCCTGGACGAGGCGCTGGCGATCAAGAACACGCAGATCGCCGAAGAACTGGCCCTGCCGCCAGTCAAGATTCACTGCTCGATCCTGGCCGAAGACGCGATCAAGGCCGCCGTCGCCGACTACAAGGCGAAGCACGAAAAGGCAGCAGCGTAATTTTTTAGTAGAACAGAGCTGGAGAAGCACATGGCAATCACCCTGACCGAAAAAGCCGCGAAGCACGTCAACCGTTACCTCGAACGCCGGGGCAAGGGCATCGGCTTGCGCTTCGGTGTGCGCACCACCGGCTGCTCCGGCCTGGCCTACAAGCTCGAATACGTCGACGAGAGCGCCGCCGAAGACGCGGTGTTCGAGTCGCACGGCGTCAAGGTCTTCGTCGACCCGAAAAGCCTGGCGTACATCGACGGCACCGAACTCGATTTCGCCCGCGAAGGGCTCAATGAAGGCTTCCGCTTCAACAACCCGAACGTCAAGGACAACTGCGGCTGCGGCGAGAGCTTCCGTATCTAAGCCGATGCAGAATCACTTCGACCTGTTCCAGCTGCCGGCCCAATTCGAGGTCGACCAGGATGCCCTCGATTCCGCCTACCGCGAAGTCCAGGGCCGCGTCCACCCGGACCGTTTCGTCAATGCCACCGACGCCGAAAAGCGCGTCGCGATGCAGTGGGCGACCCGCGCCAACGAGGCCTATCAAACGCTGCGCAACCCGCAGAAGCGCGCGCAGTACCTGTGTGAGCTGAACGGCGTCGACCTGCAGACCGAGTCGAATACGGCCATGCCGCCGGCCTTCCTGATGCAGCAGATGGAATGGCGCGAAGAGCTCGAGGACGCACGCGCGGCCAAGGACGCCATCGCGCTCGACCGCCTGGAAGCGCAGCTGCGGGCCGAGCGCAAGAACATGCTGGCCGCCGTTGCGAGCCAGCTGGACGCGGGCGACTTCAGCGGCGCCGCGCAAGGCGTGCGCGGCCTGATGTTCCTCGACAAATTCGGCGACGAAGTGCAGTACGCCTTCGAGGCGATCGACGCCTGATCCGCTGCGGATCGCTTGTCGAACGGTCCACCGTTTGACTCCCGGCGCAGAAAAACAATATTGGTATCACGACTATGGCACTCCTCCAAATCGCCGAACCCGGCATGTCCACCGCCCCGCACCAGCACCGCCTGGCCGTGGGCATCGACCTGGGCACCACCAACTCGCTCGTCGCCACCGTCCGTAGCGGCAGCCCCGAAGTGCTGAGCGACGAGGAGGGCCGTTCGCTGCTGCCGTCGATCGTTCGCTACCTGGCAAACGGCCACGCCAATATCGGCCACAAGGCGCGCGTGCACCAGACCACCGACCCGAAGAACACGATCGTCTCGGTCAAGCGCTTCATGGGCCGGGCTTTGGCCGACATCGCCCACGCCGAAAACCTGCCCTACGACTTCGTCGATGGCGCGGGCATGGTCCAGCTGAACACCGTCGCCGGTGTGAAAAGCCCGGTCGAGGTGTCGGCCCAGATCCTGGCCACCTTGCGCCAGCGCGCCGAGGATTCGCTGGGCGACGACCTGGTCGGCGCCGTGATCACCGTGCCGGCCTATTTCGACGACGCCCAGCGCCAGGCCACCAAGGACGCGGCCCAGCTGGCCGGCCTGAACGTGCTGCGCCTGCTGTCCGAGCCGACCGCCGCCGCCATCGCCTATGGCCTCGACCATGGTAAGGAGGGCGTCTTCGCCGTCTACGACCTGGGCGGCGGCACCTTCGACATCTCGATCCTCAAGCTCTCCAAAGGCGTGTTCGAGGTGCTGTCGACCGGCGGCGACTCGGCACTGGGCGGCGACGATTTCGATCATCGCCTGTTCTGCTGGATCACCGAGCAGGCCAAGCTGGCGCCGCTGTCGGAGAACGACACCGCAACCCTGATGGTCAAGGCGCGCCAGGCCAAGGAACTGCTGTCGACCAATGAAGAAACGACGGTCGAGGCGATCCTGAAGTCGGGCGAACTGGTGCAGGTGACGGTCACCGCCGAAGTGTTCTCCGAGATCACCAGGCACCTGGTCGGCAAGACCATGAATGCGATCCGCAAGGCGATGCGCGATGCGAGCGTCAATGTGGACGACGTCGATGGCGTGGTGATGGTGGGCGGCGCGACCCGCATGCCGCACGTGCGCCGCGCCGTCTCGGAATTCTTCCAGACCATCCCGCACGCCAATATCGACCCGGACCGCGTGGTGGCGCTGGGCGCCGCGATCCAGGCCGACCAATTGGCCGGCAACCGCGCCGAGGGCGACGACTGGCTGCTGCTGGACGTGACCCCGCTGTCGCTGGGCATCGAGACGATGGGCGGCCTGGTCGAGAAGATCATCCCGCGCAATTCGACGATCCCCGTGGCGCGCGCCCAGGAATTCACGACCTTCAAGGACGGCCAGACCGCGCTGGCGGTGCATGTGGTGCAGGGCGAGCGCGAACTGGTATCGGACTGCCGTTCGCTGGCGCGCTTCGAGCTGCGCGGCATTCCGCCGATGGCGGCCGGCGCGGCGCGCATTCGCGTCACGTATCAAGTCGACGCCGACGGCCTGCTGTCGGTGGCCGCGCGCGAAATGCGTTCGGGCGTGGAAGCGTCGATCACGGTCAAGCCGTCCTACGGCCTGGCCGATGACGACGTGGCGCGCATGCTGCAGGAGTCGTACAGCTCGGCATCGGAAGACATGCAGATGCGCGCGCTGCGCGAAGAGCAGGTCGAAGCCGAGCGCATCCTGCTGGCGACCCAGTCGGCGCTGGATGCCGATGTCGACCTGCTGGCGCCGGAAGAGCAGGCCGCGATTGGCCAGCAGCTGCAGGCGGTGCGCGATGCGGTGACGGCGTCTAGCGACGCGTCGACCGCAGCGGGCCAGCGCCAGGATGCCTTGCACAATGCGGTGCAGGCACTGGCCAGGGGCACCGAAGAATTCGCCGCCCGCCGCATGGACAAGAGCGTGCGCAAGGCGCTGGCAGGCAAGTCGCTGGACGAGGTTTGATCGGCGGAAAAATCGCCGACCTGACGCTCGCCCCGCGCCCCATGAACGTCGTTCCCGCGAAGGCGGGAACCCAAGTCCTCAGCGGTCCAGCCACGTTTGAAGTAGGTGGTTGAGCAAGCAACCTTGGGGTCCCGCCTGCGCGGGAAGTCGTTACCTCCAGTGGAGGTAACGACGTAGCGACTGACGCGGCATAGAATAAGCAGTAGCGCACCACACACAACATACCAACCGAGGTAACCCAAGTGCCACAAATCGTCATCCTCCCACACCCGGTGTTCTGCCCCGACGGCGCCGTGCTTGAAGCGACAGCCGGCAAGTCGGTCTGCGACGTCCTGCTCGACAACGACATCGACATCGAGCACGCCTGCGACCGCGTCTGCGCCTGCACCACCTGCCACGTGATCGTGCGCGAAGGCTTTGAGTCGCTGAACGAGCAGGAAGAAAAAGAAGAAGACATGCTCGACAAGGCCTGGGGCCTGGAGCCCAATTCGCGCCTGTCGTGCCAGGCGATCGTTGCGGACGAAGACCTGGTGGTCGAGATCCCGAAATACACGATCAACCACGCCGCCGAAAAGAACCACTGAGCCGTCCATGAAGCGCGTTGACCAAGCCAGGAAAGTCCCGGCGCCACAGGAACTGCCGCCGGAGGTCCGTCCCGGCCAGTCGATCGAGCTGCTCAAGGAGCTGCACATCCTGACCCGCGACGGCAAGTTGAACCAGGACAGCCGCCGCAAGCTCAAGCAGGTCTACCACCTGTACAACTTCATCGAGCCGCTGCTGCGCGACGTCAAGAACGACAAAGGCAGCGTGTCGCTGGTCGACCACGGCGCCGGCAAGTCCTACCTCGGCTTCATCCTGTACGACCTGTTCGTCAAGGCCGAGGGCGAAGGCTCCCACATCTACGGCATCGAGACCCGCGAAGAGCTGGTCAGCAAATCGACCGAACTGGCAGCGCGCCTGGGTTTCAATGGGATGTCGTTCCTGCCGCTGTCGGTGGCCGAGTCGACCACCTCGACAGAGTTGCCCCAGACAATAGACATCGTCACCGCGCTGCATGCCTGCAACACCGCCACCGACGACGCCATCGACTTCGCCCTCAAGAAGAAGGCGAAACACATGGTGCTGGTGCCGTGCTGCCAGGCCGAAGTCGCCACCGTGCTGCGCAAGAACAAGGGCAAGGACCTGGGCCGCAGCGCGCTGACCGAGATCTGGCGCCACCCGATCCACACCCGCGAATTCGGCAGCCAGATCACCAATGTGCTGCGCTGCCTTCAGCTCGAGGCCCACGGCTACCAGGTCACGGTCACCGAACTGGTGGGCTGGGAACATTCGATGAAGAACGAGCTGATCGTCGCTACCTATAAAAATCTGCCGCGCCGCCGGCCGAGCGAACGCCTGCACGAAGTGCTGCAAGAGGTCGGCCTTGACGAAATGAAGAGCCGTTTCTATACCCCGCAAGCAGAGACCACGGACTAAGAAGATGAGCCAAGACCAACAGCGCTGGATCGACCTGCGTAGCGACACCGTGACCCAGCCGAGCGCCGCGATGCGCGCCACCATGGTGGCCGCCCCGGTCGGCGACGACGTCTACGGCGACGACCCGACCGTCAACCGCCTGCAGGACTATGCGGCCGAGCTGTTCGGTTTCGAAGCGGGCATGTTCGCCCCAAGCGGCACCCAGACCAATCTGATCGCCCTGATGACCCACTGCGGCCGCGGCGACGAATACCTGGTCGGCCAGGAAGCGCACACCTACAAGTACGAAGGCGGCGGCGCCGCGGTGCTGGGCAGCATCCAGCCGCAGCCGATCGCGAACCAGCCGGACGGCAGCATCGCCTTGGCCGACATCGAGGCCTACATCAAGCCGGACGATATGCACTTCGCCCGCACCCGTCTGCTGGCGCTGGAAAACACCATCGGTGGCCGCGTGCTGAGCCAGGAATACATCGCCGCTGCGACCACGCTCGCCCACGATAAAGGCCTGGCGACCCACCTCGATGGCGCCCGCATCTGCAACGCCGCCGTCAAGCAGAGCATCAGCCTGGTTGACGCGGTCAAAGGTTTCGATACCGTGTCGGTCTGCCTGTCCAAGGGCCTGGGCGCGCCGGTCGGTTCGGTCCTCTTGGGACCGAAGTCCTTCATCGAGCAGGGCAAGCGCTGGCGCAAGATGCTGGGCGGCGGCATGCGCCAGGCCGGCGTGATCGCTGCTGCGGCCCACTACGCGCTGGAGCACAATGTCGCGCTGCTCGCCAACGACCACGATAACGCGGCCGAACTGGCGCGCGGCCTGGGCAAGATCGAACAGCTCAGCGTCGGCACGCCGCAAACGAATATCTTCTGGATGGACGTGCCGGCCGCCGCCTGCGCGCCGCTGCGCCAGGCGCTCGAGAGCGCGCAGATCCGCGCCACGGTCGGCCCCAGAATGCGCCTGGTGACCCATCTCGACATCTCGAACGCCGACATCAAGCGCACCATCGACGTATTCACCGAATTTTTCTCTGATTGGCACGCATGACCGCACCATCGAACACCGACGACGGCATCCGCCTCGCGAAACGCGTCGCTGACGTAGCGGGGTGCTCGCGCGCCGACGCCGAACGCTATATCGCCGGCGGCTGGGTCAGCGTCGATGGCGTGGTGGCCGAAGATCCCGCCACCCGCGTCACGGCCGGGCAACAGGTCCTGATGCTGCCTGGCGCGACCCCGGTCGAGCCGGAGCCGGTCACCATCCTGCTGCACAAGCCGGCCGGCGTCGAACAGGACGCGCTGCTGGCAACGATCGGCGCCGACACGCAAGTGCTGGACAATGGCTTCGGCAAGCCTTTCCTGCGCCGGCACCTGTTCAAGTTGGCGCTGGCGACGCCGCTCGAGACGACGGCATCCGGCCTGGTCGTGTTCAGCCAGGACTGGCGCGTGATGCGCAAGCTCGTCGAAGATGCGCCGCGCAACGAATACGAATACGTGGCCGAGGTGGACGGCAAGATCGCCGAGGGTGGCCTCGATAAACTGGGCCGCATGTTCCGCGCCAGCTGGCAAAGCGAGGCCCGCCTGCGCATCGCCGGCAAGAACATCCAGCGTGGCCAGATCGAGCGCCTGTGCGGCGACGTCGGCCTGAAGGTCACCGCGCTGCGCCGCCTGCGCATCGGCCGCATTTCCATGGGCAGCCTGCCGCCGGGCGGCTGGCGTTACCTGCGCGACGTCGAGCGCTTCTGAGTCTGTACCGCTTCCAAGTTCTACTTATGCCAAGTTCGTTCCGCCTGGTCGCGACCAGCGTCCTGTTTTTCCTGTTGCTGGGGCCCGTGATCCCGGTGATCGAATTCACCCTGGCCACCTTGTTCACCAAGGGCCGCATCGAGCTCATGCCGTCGTTCTACCTGGCGGCGCTGCTGTTCGGCGCCCTGATCGCGGGCGCGCTCGGCCTTGCCCACGGCATGCTGGTGGCGCTGGCCGTCAAGCTCGAGCCGCTGCGCCGGCGCCTGCAGACCACGCCGCGCCGCGTGCTGCTGGGCGCGGGCGCGGCGCTGCTGTGCGGGCTGGCGATGACGGCGCTCACGCTCTACATCGCGCGCCATTCCTATGGCGACCTGCTGGGCGGGATGGACCCGAACAACCCGGATCCATGGAAGATCATCCGCGCCTATATGGTGATCGAGCTGTTCATCCTGCCGGCGCTGGCCTGCGGCATCCTGTTCCAGCTGCTGCCATGGCCGCGCAAGCTGATGCAGCGCGCCGTCGAACGCAGCTGAGAAGTCATACGGCTGTCATCTTGCGTCCATATGCTGTCGATCTTTCATCCTTGGAAAATCGACAACCATGTTCCAGCGCCGCGCCACCAAACCTTCCCGTTATCTTCCGGGTTACGTCCCGATGCTGAGCGCGATCGCGCTGGCCTGCGTGCTCGCGGCCTGCGGTGGCGACGACGACGATCCGACCCCGACCACGCTCGCGCTGCAGAAGATCGGCGGCTATAACGGCGGGGCGGCCGGCGCGGCCGAGATCACGGCCTATGATGCGGGCAGCCGTCGCCTGTTCGTCGTCAACGGCGCCAACGGCACGGTCGACGTGCTCGACCTGGCGGCGCCAGCCACGCCGAAACTGATCGGCACCATCAATGTGGCCAGCCTGGGCAAGGCGGTCAACAGCGTCGCCGTGCATGACGGCCTGGTGGCGCTGGCGATCGAATCCAATCCCAAGACCCAGCCGGGCACCGTCGCCTTCTACAATGCGGCCGACCTCAAGCTGGTCAATAGCATCAAGGTCGGCGCGCAGCCCGACATGCTGACCTTCACGCCGGACGGCACCAAGGTGCTGGTCGCGAACGAGGGTGAGCCGAGCGGCTATGGCGTGGCCGGCACGACCGATCCGGAAGGTTCGGTCAGCGTCATCACCGTCAACCGTGGCGGCACGCCATCGGTGGCGACCGCCGACTTCCGCGCCTTCAACGGCCAGGAAGCCGCGCTGCGCGCGCAGGGCATCCGCGTCTATGGACCGAACGCCAGCGCAGCCCAGGACTTCGAGCCGGAATACATCACCGTCAGCGACGACGGCCGCACCGCCTGGGTGACCCTGCAAGAGAACAACGCGATCGCCATCGTCGACGTGGCGACGGCCAAGGTCACCGCGGTCAAGCCGCTCGGCTTCAAGGATCACAGCGTCGCCGGCTTCGGGCTGGATGCGTCGGACGAGGACGGCGGCACCAATACCAATAGCGGTTCGCCGGCCATCAAGATCGGCCCGCAGCCGGTGAAAGGCATGTACCTGCCGGACGCCATCGCCAGCTATTCGGTGGACGGCAAGCATTACCTGATCACGGCCAACGAGGGCGACGCGCGCGCCGACTGGCCGGGCTTCAATGAAGAGAGCCGCGTGCGTGCGCATTGCACGGCAGGGCTGGACCCCGCTGTCTTCCCGGACGCCGCGAACCAGATCTTCGATTCGAACCTGGGGCGCCTCCGTATCACGACGACGCCGAATGGCGGCAAGGATGGAAAGAACGCGGCAGGGCAATGCAACGAGCTGTACACCTTCGGCGGCCGTTCGTTCTCGATCTGGGACACCGACATCAAGCGCGTCTACGACTCGGGCGACGAATTCGAGCAGCGCACCAAGGCGCTGCCGAACGTCAAATTCAACGCCAGCAACGACAACAACGACCTGGAAGACCGCAGCGCGTCGAAGGGCCCCGAACCGGAAGGCGCGGTGGTCGGCAAGTTCGGCAACAAGCACTATGCCTTCATCGGCCTGGAGCGCGTCGGTGGCGTGATGGTGTATGACGTGAGTAAACCGTCCCAGGCTTCCTTCGTCACTTACCTGAACACCCGCGACGGCGACAAGGGCGACCTGGGTCCGGAAGGCCTGACCCTGATCCCGGGGCACAAGTCGCCGAACGGCAAGCCGCTGCTGATCGTCGGTAATGAAGTCAGCGGCACCACCGCCGTCATGCAGATCAACCTGACTTACTGATCCGCGCGCTTGCGCAGCAGCTGCATGCCGATCGCGGCGGCGACCACCGCCGCACCAGCCACCAACGCCTTGTTGGCCGGCTGGCTCGGCTGCGGCCTTGGCTGATTGAGACGGCTCGGATCGGCATGCAGGCCGCTGGCGCCGTGCGGCGCTTCGTATAGCGCGCCACGCGTATCGTGCGTGCGTTCCGCCCGCTTGGCCCACGCATCCATGAAACGGCTCATGCCGGCCGCGACGAGATTCGGCGCCAGCTGGGTGGCCTTCATGGCGGCGGCTGGCGCGCCGATCACGGTCGTGTCGCGCGGACGGCGCGCCAGCTTGACGACGGCGTCGGCCACGGTTTCCGGCGCCAGCGCTCCCGGCGGATACGAGAGATGGGCGCCGCTATAGTTGGCCGCATGGCTGAAGCCGGGCGAATCCACGAAAGTAGGGTACACGTCGCAGACGTGGATATGGCGCCGCTTGCCCACCTCGGCGCGCAGGGCTTCGCTAAAGCCGCGCAGGCCGAACTTGCTGGCCGCGTAGGCTGCAGCATAGGGCGTGGCGACATAGCCGCCGGACGAGATCATATTGACCCAGATGCCGTGGTCCTGTTCCAGGAAGATCGGCAGCACCGCGTGCGCATCGTTCATGTGGGTGAGCAGGTTCGTCTCGATCACCTGGCGGTGGTCGGCCATGGGCACGTCGTGGTATTTGCCGACCACGCCGGCGCCGACATTGCTGAACCAGAGGTCGATCTGTCCCAGGATACCCCGCGCCTCGCGCGCGAAGGCTGCCACCGCCTGGGCGTCGGTCGCGTCGACCACCACCGTTTCGGCCCGGCCGCCGGCCTGGAAGCAGCGGCGGGCGACATCGTCGAGGCCTTCCTTGCCGCGCGCGCCGAGCACCAGGTCGGCGCCTTCGCGGGCAAAGGCGATGGCGGTCGCGGCGCCGATGCCGCTCGAGGCGCCCATGATCACCACGCGGAGATTCGATCGCTTCATCGTTGACCTTTCATTCACAGTGAAAAGGCCGATTATTCCGCGATTCCGGATGCCGCCGCGTTCGAATGCCGCGCAGCAAGCTCGAGGGAGGACTAGCGCTTGATCTTGGGCAGCTGGACCAGGCGGGTGCCGGCCAGGCGGTCGTGCAGGAACTGGCGGTCCTTGTCGAGGAAGGCGGTGAGCGCCCAGACGGCGATACCGACTACAAGCGCAACGGCGATCTCGCCCTTTGCGTGCAGCCCGGCCGCTGCGCACACGAGCAGCGCCGGCGCAAACCAGCCCCAGGCCAGCAGGTAGCGCACGATGGCCGTGCGCCACGGCAGGCGCGCGTGGCCGGCCTGGGCCACCTTGATGCGCCAGGTCTTCATGGCCAGCGTGTGGCCGCTGTCGCGCCAGCACCAGGTGAAGTAGAGGCCCGTCACCAGGAACAGCCACAGCTTGAGCCCATGCTGGAACAGCGGCTCCTGGCGGTTGCCGGTGAGGAGGAGGTAGACCAGTACCGCCAGCATCTCGACGGCGAACAGCAGGAACAATTCATAGACCATCACCGTCACGCGGCGCTTGACGGTCGGCGTCGGGAAGAAAGTCGCGTGCGCCGGAGTGGCTGCGCCCGCAGCGGCAAGCGGTTCAGTTGCTTGCATTGGCGGCCTGCGCGGGTGCCTGCTGGCCGCCCGGGGTGGCGATCGCGCCGCCATCGGCGGCAGAACCGGCCGCCGGACCCGGCGTCGCCGGGGAGACGGGAGCAGGGACGCTCTGCACTGCCGGCGGCACGCCCGCGGTGTCGGTCGGCACCACGGTATCCGTGCCGATCAGGATGCAATCGGCGCCGCGGCGGGTGGTGTTCGGCGGGCAGGGGGTCGGCGTGACGAGCATCGGCGCTTCAGGCAGCGCCACCGGGATGCTCTTGTGGCGCGCCGCTGCCGGGCTGTTGGCCAGCTTGCGTTTCTGGTCGGCCGACAGCTGCTTGTAGTTTTCCCAGTCGGCCGCCTTGTCGCCGCCCTGGGCCAGGCGGCTGGTGCGGCTGTAGTTCTCGCGTGCGAGTTCGCGCTGCTCGGGAGTGAGCTTCATCCACTGGCGCATGCGTTCGTGCACGCGCTGCTGCTCGGACGCGGGCATCGAGGCGAAGCGGGCCGACATCTCGATCCACTTGCGCTTGCGCGGTCCTTCCATCTGGTTCCACTCGGGTTCCAGCGGCGCCAGCGCCACTTGCTGGGCGCTGCTCAGGTCGTTCCACAGGGGCTTGTCGAAGGTTTTGGACGACTTGCGTTCGCCATCAACGGCATCGGCCACCGACGGCAGGACGGACGGGGCGTCGAAACGGTCGACGATGACCCAGGCGATGACGCCCGCTACCAGCACCCCGGCCACGGTTTTCAGGACGGGAAACCGTGCTTTCGAGGCGCTGGGCTTCGATGCGCGAGACTGTGAAGCGTCGTTCTTCGTCATTGCCGGCGCTGCTGCGACTCCAGATAGGCGCTAAAGCCCGGGTCGAGGTACGCGTTGAGCGGCAATTCATCGGAGAGCACGGCCGCGTCGATGTCGGCCAGCTCGGCGATCTGCTGTTGCTGTTCGTGCTGGTAGACGCCGCCCATGCCGATCACCAGGGCCAGGACCGGCACCGCGACGGCCAGGCGCGACATGGCCGGGCCGCTCACGGCATTGCCGAAGCCGGCCAGCATCTGGCGCCAGCCGGAAGGGGCAGGCTTGAAATACTCGACAGGCGCGTCCGCCTTCTTTCGCGCGAGCGCGGCCGCGCGCGCGGCAGCCAGCCGGTCGGTGGTCGATGCCGGCAAGGTGTCGAGCTGTTCGTTCAGTGCATGGCGGATTTTATACGCCAGGTTGATGTCGTCGGTATTCATAATGTGATTCCCTTGGCCTTGAGCGCTGCGGCGAGGGCGTGGGTGGCACGGGAGCAATGTGTCTTGACGCTGCCTTCGGAGCATCCCATTGCTTCGGCCGTTTCGGCCACGTCCATATCCTGCCAGTAACGCATGAGGAAGGCTTCCCGTTGACGCGTTGGGAGCTTTTGTACTTCTTCTTCGATCAAGCGCAAAGTTTGTTCACGCTCAAGCTGGTCCGCACTCGACTCTGCGGCGGCCGATCCATCTTCGGCCGCGTATGAGGCAAGTATATCAAAGTCGTCATCGTCATCTCCCTCACGGCGGCTGAAGCCCGAAAACAGGCTGACCCAGGTGTTGCGCACCTTTTCGCGGCGGAAGTAATCGAGGATCGTCGTCTGCAGGATGCGCTGGAACAGCATCGGCAGCTCGGCGGCCGGCTTGTCGCCATATTTTTCGGCCAGCTTGATCATGGCGTCCTGGACGATGTCCAGCGCCGACTCGTCCTTGCGCACCGCATACACCGCCTGCTTGAACGCACGCCGTTCGACATTCTCGAGGAAGTCGTTGAGTTCTTTATCTGTGGCCATGCGGGTTCAAGGAAGCGCTCGTCTTACTCGTGCTTTAGGGAAAACCTTCGCATCCTAGCAAAAAACGCCCTGGCCTGCACCGACATCTCACAGTGGAGGCAGACGGTAATGTCATATGCATAACGTTTAAAAACTGCATGAAGATACGCGAAATCATTCGTTGTTCGCCTATTGGAGCGTCATTACGCTGTCAACACGACCATCCAGCCTCCGCCATCATGCCGCTCGATATTCCCCGCCAAGCATTTGCTGTCCACCCCATCGTTGGCGCGCCGCTGGGCGCCGAAGTCGTCGGCCTTGACCTGTCGCGTCCGCTCAGTGCGCAAGATTTCGAACGCCTGCACCGCGCCCACCTCGACCACCACGTGCTGGTGTTCCGCGACCAGCACATCACGCCTGCCGAGCAGGTGGAGTTCAGCCGCCGTTTCGGGCAATTGCAGATCCACGTGCTGCGCAATTTCCAGCTGGCAGGCCATCCCGAAGTATTGATCGTCTCGAATATCCGCGAGAACGGCGAGCCGATCGGCCTGGGCGATGCCGGCCATTTCTGGCATTCCGACCTGTCGTACAAGGAAACGCCGAGCCTGGGCTCGATGTTGCATGCGCAAGAGTTGCCGGAAGAAGGCGGCGACACCCTGTTCGCGAACCAGCACACGGCTTGGGAAGCCTTGCCTGACCATCTGAAGCGCGAGGTCGAAGGCTTGCAGGCCGAGCACTGGTATCTGGCGAAGTATGAAGAGTTGCGCCAGAAAAACCCGTTCCGTCCAAAGCTCACCCAGGCCCAGATCGACGAAGTCAAGCCGGTCAGTCACCCGGTGGTGCGCACCCATCCCGAAACCGGCCGCAAGGCCCTGTTTGTCAGCGAGCACTTCACGACCCGCATCCTGGGCGTGCCGGAACAGCGCAGCCGCGAACTGCTCGACGCGCTGTTCGACCACAGCACGCGCGCGCCCCACGTGTACCGCCATCAGTGGCAGCCGCACGACATGGTGTTCTGGGACAACCGCTCGCTGATGCACCTGGCGGCCGGCTGTCCGGACCACCTGCGCCGCAAGCTGTACCGCACGACCATCGAAGGCGACGTTCCGTTCTGACTCAACCCGGGAAACCCATGAAATACCACAAGAAGTTCATTGCATTAGGCGCCGCGCTGGCTCTGGCGCTGCCATCATTGGCCCAGGCCGAAGGCCAGATCCGCATCGCCGAGCAGTTCGGCGTGGTCTACCTGCTGTTGAACGTGGCGCAAGACCAGAAACTCATCGAAAAGCATGGCAAGAAGCAGGGCGTCGACATCGATGTCGGCTGGATCAAGCTTTCCGGCGGCGCCGTGATCAACGATGCGCTGCTGTCGGGCTCGATCGATATCGCCGGCGCCGGTGTCGGCCCCCTGATGACGATCTGGGACCGCACCAAGGGCCGCCAGAATGTCCGCGGCGTCGCCTCGCTGGGCAGCTTCCCGTATTACCTGATCAGCACCAATCCGAACGTCAAGACCATTGCCGACTTCGGCCCGAAGGACCGCATCGCCTTGCCGGCGGTGACGGTGTCGGTGCAGGCCCGCATCCTGCAGATGGCCGCCGCCAAGCAGTGGGGCAATGCCCAGTTCAAGAAACTCGACCCGATCACCCAGACCTTGCCCCACCCGGACGCCGCCGCGGCCCTGATCGCCGGCAAGACCGAACTGAACGCCCACTTCGGCGGGCCGCCATTCCAGGAGCAGGAACTTGCCGGTAACCCGAACGCGAAAATCGTGCTCGATTCCTACCAGGTGCTGGGCGGGCCGGCGTCGGCAACGGTGCTGTATGCCACCGAGAAATACGTAAAGCAAAATCCCAAGACCTACCGCGCCTTCCTCGATGCGCTGGCCGAGGCGGCCGAGTACATTGCGACCAATCCGGACGGTGCGGCCGATGCCTACCTGCGGGTCAACAAGGGCAATATCGACCGCGCGCTGCTGCTGAAGGTGATCAAGGATCCGAAGACGCAGTTCCGTGTGGCGCCGCAGAATACGCTGGGCCTGGCGCAATTTTTGCACCAGGTCGGCGCCATCAAGAACAAACCGGCCTCGTGGAAGGATTACTTCTTCGAGCACCCGGTGATCGCCAACGGGAGCTGAGATGATTACGCCCGTCATACCTCTGAACCTGGTCCAAAAAGTTGCAACGCCTGAACCACTGCTGCGCGCCGAGCACGTCACGCTCGAGTATGCGAGCGAACGAGGCATCGTGCGGGCCACCGACGACGTCAGCTTCGACGTCCACCGCGGCGACCGCTTCGTGCTGCTGGGGCCGTCCGGCTGCGGCAAGTCGACCTTGTTGAAAGCGATCGGCGGCTTCATCGCGCCGCGCGCCGGCAGCCTCAGCCTGTCCGGCAAGCCGATCACGGGGCCGGGACCGGACCGCATCGTCGTGTTCCAGGAATTCGACCAGCTGCCGCCATGGAAGACGGTGCGGCAGAACGTGATGTTCCCGATGGTGGCGGGCGGCGTAGCGCGTGGCGAGGCTGACCGGCGTGCCCGCCACTGGCTGGGCAAGGTCGGGCTGGCGCGCTTCGCCGATGCCTATCCGCACACCTTGTCGGGCGGCATGAAGGCGCGGGTGGCGATTGCCCGCGCGCTGGCGATGCAGCCGGCCGTGCTGCTGATGGACGAGCCGTTCGCCGCGCTCGATGCGCTGACCCGGCGCAGCATGCAGGAAGAACTGCAGGCGCTGTGGGACGAGATCGGTTTTACGATGCTGTTCGTGACCCACTCGATCGAGGAAGCGCTGGTGGTGGGCAACCGCATCCTGCTGCTGTCGCCCCATCCGGGCCGGGTACGGGCCGAGCTCAACAGCCACCAGGTCAGCTTGTCGAGTGCAGGCAGCCAGGAATTCCAGGCGGCTACCCAGCGCATCCATGGGCTGCTGTTCGGCGCCGAAGATGCCGCGCCCGATGTTCGCGAGGGTGCTCACCTCGTGGCGGAGGCGCATTGATGACGACCTTGCATGAACCGCCGATCCGTCCCGAGTACATCCTTCCATTGCGGCCGGTCGTCGCCGCGCCGTCGTCTGCGGCGTCCGTGTCGCTGGACCGTTTCGGCTGGCTGAGAAAACCCGCCATCCTGCTGGCGCTGGCCGTCGTGTGGGAATCGCTCGCGCGCTGGTTCGACAACGACCTGCTGCTGCCGGGCGCACTGCAGACCGGCCGCGCCTTCGTGGACGGCATGCTGTCGGGCGAGCTGATCGGCTATGTATCGGTGTCGCTGGCGATCCTGGGCCAGGGCTTCCTGCTGGGCGTGGCGGGTTCTTTCCTGCTGACCTGGCTGGCGGTGTCCAACCGCTTCGGACGCGAACTGATCGATACCCTGACCTCGATGTTCAATCCGCTGCCGGCCATCGCACTGCTGCCGCTGGCCCTGCTGTGGTTCGGGCTCGGCAAGGGCAGCCTGTTGATGGTGCTGGTGCACTCGGTGGTGTGGCCGCTGACCCTGAATGCCAGCGCCGGTTTTCGCGCCGTGCCCGAAACCCTGCGCATGGCGGGGCGCAACTACGGCCTCGGCGGCTTGCGCATGGTGTTGCAGATCCTGATCCCGGCGGCGCTGCCGGCCATCCTGTCGGGCCTGAAAATCGGCTGGGCGTTTGCCTGGCGCACCCTGATCGCGGCCGAGCTGGTATTCGGCAGCACCTCGGGGCAGGGCGGGCTGGGGTGGTATATCTTCCAGAGCCGCAATGAACTGTTCACCGACAAGGTGTTCGCGGGGCTGGCGACCGTGATCCTGATTGGCCTCGCCATCGAGCACTTCGTGTTTCAGGCGCTGGAAAGAGTTACCGTGCGGCGGTGGGGGATGCAGCGGTGAGCGCGTGGACGGCGTAGCCGGCTGCGCGCCCCGGTCCACCCTAAGACCTACGCACCCCACGCAAAAACGGCGCACTTTATAGGGCTTTCGCCAAATTTGTTGCACCACTTTTGTTCATGAAGCGATTTTTATCTTTCCTTCTTGACCAAAATGGTGCGGCGCGGTAAGGTGTCCCTCACGCTTTGCACCCCCAAGGCTTTTACGTCATCCGGATTCGGCACACAAGGCCCAGTCCGGTTATGACACGCTTTCATTTGTAGGCAGTTTGCTCCGACCCGCGCCACAAGCGCGAGAGATGCGTAAGACCGCTACAAACACTCACGCTCAACGAGTTGCGCCCAGCGCCGGTGCGTAAGGACCCTACGGTGTCCGAAACATCGACGTGCACGCAGAAAGTAGTCAAGCCTGAGGGTTGTCGCGCAAAGACGCATATCGTCAGGAACGGGCATCCGATCAATCTCCCATTGGGTTTTGAAAGGAATGTACATGAGTAACGATTCAGCCGTCCCGATCACGGGCGCTGAGATAGTGGTCCGTTGTCTGGCAGAAGAGGGCGTCAAGCACGTCTTCGGTTACCCGGGCGGCGCGGTCCTCTATATCTACGACGCGATCTTCCAACAGGACAAATTCCAGCACGTCCTCGTTCGCCACGAACAGGCCGCGGTGCACGCCGCCGACGCCTATTCGCGCAGCTCGAATACCGTGGGCGTCGCCCTGGTCACTTCCGGCCCCGGCGTCACCAATGCCGTCACCGGTCTTTCCACCGCGTATATGGATTCGATCCCGATGGTCGTAATCTCGGGCCAGGTGCCGAGCCACGCGATCGGCCAGGATGCGTTCCAGGAATGCGATACCGTCGGCATCACCCGTCCGGTGGTCAAGCACAACTTCCTGGTCAAGGATGTGCGCGATCTGGCCTCGATCATCAAGAAAGCCTTCTTCATCGCCCGTACCGGCCGTCCCGGCCCCGTGCTGGTCGATATTCCGAAGGACATCACCGTCAATAAATGCCTGTTCGAGTACCCGCGCGAGATCGAAATGCGCTCGTACCGTCCGGTCGACAAGGGCCATGCCGGCCAGATCCGCAAGGCGGTCCAGCTGCTGCAGAACGCCGAGCGTCCGATGATTTATGCGGGCGGCGGCGTGATCCTGGCCAATGCCTCGGATGAACTGAACCGCCTGGTCGAGAAAACCGGTTTCCCGATCACGAATACGCTGATGGGCCTGGGCGGATCGCGCTCTTCCGATCCGCACTTCGTCGGCATGCCGGGCATGCACGGCACCTATGAAGCGAACATGGCGATGCAGCACTGCGACGTCCTGATCGCCATCGGCTCCCGCTTCGACGACCGCGTGATCGGCAATCCGAAGCACTTCGCCTCGCATCCGCGCAAGATCATCCACATCGACATCGACCCTTCGTCGATCTCGAAACGGGTGCGGGTCGACATCCCGATCGTCGGCAACGTCAAGGACGTGCTGGTCGAACTGCTGTCGCAGCTGGACGCCGGCAATGTCTCGCCGAACACCAATGCGCTGCAGGGCTGGTGGAAGCAGATCGCCGAATGGCGTGGTCGCGACTGCCTCAAGTATCCGACCTCCGATACCGTGATCAAGCCGCAGTCGGTGATCGAGCAACTGCACCGCGTGACCGATGGCGACGCCTTCATCACGTCCGACGTGGGCCAGCACCAGATGTGGGCCGCGCAGTACTACCCCTTCGACAAGCCGCGGCGCTGGATCAACTCCGGCGGCCTGGGCACGATGGGCGTCGGCCTGCCGTACGCGATGGGCGTGCAGATGGCCAATCCGGATGCGACCGTGGCCTGCGTCACCGGTGAAGGGTCGATCCAGATGTGCATCCAGGAGCTTGCCACCTGCAAGCAATACCACCTGACGCCGAAGATCATCCTGCTCAACAACCGCTTCCTGGGCATGGTGCGCCAGTGGCAGCAGATCGACTACGGTTCGCGCTATTCCGAGTCGTA
Source organism: Massilia sp. CFBP9012 (assembly GCF_034045115.1). Classification (NCBI taxonomy): domain Bacteria; kingdom Pseudomonadati; phylum Pseudomonadota; class Betaproteobacteria; order Burkholderiales; family Oxalobacteraceae; genus Massilia; species Massilia sp. CFBP9012. Next base: position 31,085 of record NZ_JAXCWM010000013.1, read on the forward strand.
CATGGATTCGCTGCCCGATTTCGAGAAGCTGGCCGAGGCCTATGGCCACGTCGGCATGCGCATCGAGAAGCCGGGCGACGTCGAGGGTTCGCTGCGTGAAGCGTTCGCCATGAAAGACCGCCTGGTCTTCATGAACTTCATCACCGACCAGAACGAAAACGTCTGGCCGATGGTCAAGGCGGGCCGCGGCCTGAACGAAATGCTGCTCGGCTCGGAGGACCTGTGATGCGACACATTATCTCAGTCCTCCTGGAGAACGAAGCCGGCGCGCTGTCGCGCGTTGTCGGCCTGTTCTCGGCGCGCGGCTACAACATCGAAACCCTGACCGTGGCCCCGACCGAAGACGCGACCCTGTCGCGCATGACGATCGTCACCTCCGGTTCGGACGACATCATCGAGCAGATCACCAAGCACCTGAACCGCCTGATCGAGGTGGTGAAGGTGGTCGACCTGACCGAAGGCCAGCACATCGAGCGCGAGCTCATGCTGATCAAGGTGCGCGCGGTCGGCAAGGAGCGCGAAGAAATGAAGCGCACCGCCGACATCTTCCGCGGCCGCATCATCGATGTCACCGAAAAGACCTACACGATCGAGCTCACCGGCGCCAAGTCGAAGCTGGACGCCTTCATCGACTCGATCGACCGGGCTTCCATCCTCGAGACGGTCCGTACCGGTGGCTCGGGCATCGGACGCGGCGAACGCATCCTAAAAGTCTGACCAAAAACGCTGAATGAACGACGTAGGGTTGGCGGGTCTCCCGCCGACGCGTTACGCCCGAATACCCACTAAATTACTCAAATACAGGACACCCAAATGAAAGTTTTCTACGACAAAGACTGCGACCTCTCCCTCATCAAAGGCAAGAACGTCGCCATCATCGGCTATGGCTCGCAAGGCCACGCCCACGCCCAGAACCTCTCTGAATCGGGCGTCAACGTCACCGTCGGCCTGCGCCGCGGCGGCGCGTCGTGGGGCAAGGTCGAGCAGGCCGGCCTGAAGGTCGCCGAGGTCGACGAGGCAGTGAAAGCTGCCGACGTCATCATGATCCTGCTGCCGGACGAAAACATCGCCGAGGTCTACAACAAGAACGTCGCCCCGAACGCCAAGCAGGGCGCCGTGCTGGCCTTCGCCCACGGCTTCAACGTCCACTACGGCCAGGTCGTGCCGCGTGCCGACCTCGACGTGATCATGGTCGCGCCGAAAGCGCCGGGCCACACCGTGCGCGGCACCTACACGCAAGGTGGCGGCGTGCCGCACCTGGTCGCCGTCTACCAGGACAAATCGGGCGCGGCGCGCGACATCGCGCTGTCGTATGCCATGGCCAACGGCGGCGGCCGTGCCGGCATCATCGAGACCAACTTCCGCGAAGAAACCGAGACCGACCTGTTCGGCGAGCAGGCCGTGCTGTGCGGCGGCGCCGTCGAGCTGATCAAGGCTGGCTTCGAAACCCTGACCGAAGCCGGCTACGCGCCGGAGATGGCGTATTTCGAGTGCCTGCACGAGCTGAAACTGATCGTCGACCTGATCTACGAAGGCGGCATCGCCAATATGAACTACTCGATCTCGAACAACGCGGAATACGGCGAGTACGTCACCGGCCCGCGCATCGTCACCGAGCAGACCAAGGAAGCGATGCGCCAGTGCCTGAAGGACATCCAGACCGGCGAATACGCCAAGAGCTTCATCCTGGAAAACAAGGCCGGCGCCCCGACCCTGATCTCGCGCCGCCGTTTGACCGCCGAGCACCAGATCGAAGAAGTCGGCGCCAAGCTGCGCGGCATGATGCCGTGGATCGCCAAGAACAAGCTGGTGGATCAGTCGAAGAACTGATGTTTCCGGGGCAGTAGCGCTGCGTTTGCGCTACTGTTCCAACGAGCTTCAGCACGTCGTCCCCGCGCAGGCGGGGACCCAAGTCATGCGCACGCCACCTACGTTCAAGTATGTGGCTGCTCGGGAAAACTTGGGTCCCCGCCTGCGCGGGGACGACGTTGTTTTGGGCATGCGGTTATTCGGGCTGTTACAAATTCGACCGTAAACCTACTCATTTGCAACTGTCCATTACAAAATCACGATGGAATCATTGTGATTGGTATCGTATAAGTGCTGTCAGACATATGTCGCAACTTATAGGAGAACAATAAATGGCTGTTTCTAAATCCCTCGTCGCCGCCGCCCTGGTCCTGGCCTTCAGCGCCGCCCAGGCGCAAAACCTGCCGTCGCCGGCCACCAGCGGCACCATGGTCGTGGTTCCCGCCTTCGGCGAAGTCAAGCACGCCAACGACCAGGCCACCGTGGTCTTCGCCGTCGAAGAGCACGACAAGGACAAGAACGCTGCCGCCGACCGCGTCAACCGCAAGATGAAAGAGGGCACCGAGATCGTGCGCCGCGCCGATCCGAATGCCGAACTCAAGACCCAGGGCTATTACACCTATCCGGTCTATCCGGAAGTGCCGCCGCAGCCGGTTGGCCGCACCACGCAGCAGCCGGTCAAGCCGGTGCCGATCGCCTGGCGCGTCGGCCAGTACCTGGAAGTGAAGACGACCAACCTGGCCGCGCTGCCAAAGACCGCCGCCTCTGCCCAGAAGGTGCTGCAGATCAATGGCGTCAATTTTGGCCTGAGCCCAGAGCTCCTGAAGCGCCTGGACGACCAGCGCATCGCCGCAACCTACCAGAACCTGAACGAGCGCATCGTCTCGATCGCCAAGGCCATGGGCCGCCAGCCAACCGACGCCGTGCTCGATACGGTCGATTTCGAAGGCTCGGGCAACTATGCGGGCGATGCCGCGGCGCCGCAGGCCATGATGATGCGCAGCGCCAAGCGCGAGATGGCCGATGAGATGTCGGAACCGAGCTTCGAGCCGGGCGAAACCACGCTGCAAATGCGGGTCGTGGGCAAGGTCAAGTTCAAGTAAAAGCTGGCTGTGTTCAAGTAAGCGCCAGGCAATCGCCAGTCGGGTTAGCGTAGTGTTTCGCTAACACGTGTCCCCACCTCTATAATGTGGGGGAACTGTCGCTCGGCGACTTACTTGAATACGAATCCTTATGCCAACCTTTCCACGAAGAAGAACACCAGGGACAACGCCAAAGGGTCCACGATTTTCCCGCCTGAAAAAGCGTTTCGGCCGCCGTGCGGAAGACCGCCAGGCCGGCGAACGTGGGCGCGGCATCTACCTGCTTCCCAACGCCTTCACCACCGCGGCCCTGTTCTGCGGCTTCTACGCCATCGTCATGGCGATGAACCAGCGCTTCGAGCATGCCTGCTGGGCGGTGTTCATCGCCATGATCCTCGACGGCCTGGACGGACGCATCGCGCGCCTGACCAATACCCAGTCCGAGTTCGGCGCGCAATATGACAGCCTGGCCGACATGGTCTCGTTCGGCGCCGCGCCGGCCCTGGTGATCTATGAATGGTCGCTGCGCGGCCTCGGCAAGCTGGGCTGGATCGCGGCCTTCATCTACTGCGCCTGCGCCGCGCTGCGGCTGGCGCGCTTCAACACCAATATCCAGGTGGTAGACAAGCGCTTCTTTCAGGGCTTGCCGAGCCCGGCCGCCGCGGCGCTGGTGATCGGCTTCATCATGATGATGATCGACCCCGACATCAGCGTCAGCGCGCGCAAGGTGGATTGGGTGTCGTGGTGCATCGCCGTGTTCGCCGGCCTGACCATGGTGTCGAATGTACCGTTCTATAGTTTCAAAGACATCAATTTCAGGAAGTCGGTGCCGTTCATCGCGGTGTTCCTGATCGCGCTGGTGCTGGCGCTGCTGGCGATCGATCCGCCCAAGGTGCTGTGGCCGATCTTCGTGGTGTATGGCCTGTCGGGCTATGCCGTGTATGTCTGGCAGAAGGCCAAGGGCAAGCCGGTCAGCATCATTCCGCTCGACGACGAGCCGGACGACGTGCGCCGCTGATGTCGCTGCCTGGCTGCCGTTCGCGCTTGACGAAGACGCTCGCCGTCGCCGCGGCGGCGCTGGCCGTCGTGGTCCTGGCCGGCGCCTTGAGCGCCTGTTCGCCGCTCGGCCTGGTCAATGCGGTGTCGCCGGGCGGAACGGCGCGTTCGGTCGCGACGGCCGCCTTCGGCCCCGACCCGCGCCACGTGCTGTCCATCTACCGGCCCGCATCGGGCGCGAGCAAGGCGCCGGTGATCGTCTTCTTCTACGGCGGCAACTGGGTCAGTGGCGAGCGCGACGATTATGCCTTCGTCGGCCGTTCGCTGGCCAAGCGCGGATTCGTGGTGGTGATTCCCGATTATCGCCTGTATCCGCAGGCCAGTTATCCCGGCTTCCTGCACGATGGCGCGCGGGCATTGGTCTGGACCGAACGCCGGATCGCGGCCTATGGCGGCGATCCGAAACGCCTGTTCGTCATGGGGCATAGCGCGGGCGCCTATAACGCGGCGATGCTGGCGCTCGATCCACGCTGGTTGCGCGAACAGGGCAGTAGCCCCAACATCCTGCGCGGCTGGATCGGCCTGGCGGGCCCGTATAACTTCTTGCCCGTCGAGAACGAGACCACGCGTCCCGTTTTCCATTACCCCGATACGCCGCGCGACTCGCAGCCGATCGCTCACGTCACGGCCGGGGCGCCGCCGGCGCTGCTGATCGCCGCCCGCAACGACACGACGGTGAACCCGGAACGCAATACCGGCGCGCTCGCGGCCAGGATGCGCAACGCCGGCGTTCCCGTGCGCGAGGAGTACTACGACAACGTCAACCACGCCACCCTGGTGGCCACGCTATCATCCACGCTGAGCCGCCTGGCGCCAAGCCTGGACGCGGTCGAGGATTTCGTGCGCAGCGACGGCGGTCGACGCACCGCTCCGGCAGCTCCGGCAAAGTAGCGCCTAGAAGCCGAAGCGGTCGCGCGGTTCGTACATCGGATCGGGACCATTCATCATCTGGCGCACGACGCCTTGCCCGTCGAAGTGAACGTGCATCAGCGAATTCCAGACGCCGGCTTCCTTGTAGCGATAGGACCAGACTTCATAATCCTTCATGGCGACATGCGATCGCTCGGCCGGACGACCGACGGTACGCAGCACCTGGTCCTTGTTTGCTCCATCGATTTTAATCGTGGCAAATTTCTCGCTCGTGAGCACTTGCTCGTATGAGAGCAGGCGGCCATCCGGGCCGAGGTGCGCCATCCAGGTGAATTGGCCCATGGGGCCGGTGGCGTATTCGAGCGTACGCGACGCGCCGTCGGCATACACCGCGGTTGGCATTCCCATCTTGGCTTGGATCACATCCTGCGTGTCGCCGGGGTTCGGCGGCGTGCGCATGGCGCATGCCGTCAGCAACAAGGTGGCGATGAATATTGTTGGTTTGATCATTGTGTTCTCATCGTCGCGGCACTCACCAGCTGCCGCGATCCTGTGGGTTGTACATGGGATCCGATGCATTCAGCATCTGGCGCACCACGCCTTGCCCGTCAAAATGGACGTGCATCAGTGAATTCCACACGCCGGCTTCCTTGTAGCGATAGGACCATACCTCATAGTCGTGCATGGCGACGCGCGAGCGCTCGGCCGGATGGCCGAAGATGCGCAGCATGTCGTCCTTGGTCGCATGGTCGATTTTAACGGTGGCAAATTTCTCGCTTGTGAGGACTTGCTCGTAAGCGGTAAGGCGGCCATCCGGGCCCAGGTGCGCCATCCAGGTGTATTGACCCATGGGGCCGGTTGAATACTCGAGCGTGCGTTGCGCGCCGTCGGTGTAGACCGCGGTGGGCGCGCCCATCTTGAACTGGACCACGTCCTGCGGATCGCCAGGGGCGGGCGCCTGGCGGATGGCGCAAGCAGCCAGCAGCAGGGCGGTGGCCAGCGTTGTAGATTTGCTCATCTTGTTCATGATTGTCACCTGTGTCGAGCTTGCCAGCCGGACGGGGTCCTGTCCAATCGCGGAAGGAAGATAGCAAACACTGGTTCGAGCCGGCGTTTTGCACTATACTAGCGGGTCTGTCCAATCCGGACAGGTATTTGATAACTCACGGTGCCTGGGGTTCCGACTCTTGCACCGCATGTGAAAGGTAACATCATGTCGGTTGAAAACATCAACAAAGCCGCGATCATCGCGGACAACGCCCGTGGCGAAAAAGACACCGGTTCCCCAGAAGTGCAAGTTGCACTGCTGACCGCACGCATCAATGACCTGAACGGTCACTTCAAAGAGCACAAGAAGGATCACCACTCGCGCCGCGGCCTGATCATGATGGTCAACCGTCGTAAGAGCCTGCTGGCCTACCTGAAGAACAAAGACCTGAACCGTTACCGCGATCTGATCTCGAAACTGGGCCTGCGTAAGTAATTGCAAGCTTGCTTCAGACGGTTTAGTCAAAAAATGCCTGCGCCAGGAATCTAGCGCGGGCATTTTTCGTTTTTGCGGTTTGTTTTTGCTGTAAAGGTTGCTAAGGCAACCCGTGGTGAGAGGTGAACGACAGCTCCTGAAAATCTGTCGGTAAAATGAAAGGGATTACCCAATGTTTAATAAAGTTACGAAAACCTTCCAGTACGGTCAACACACGGTCACCCTGGAAACGGGTGAAATCGCGCGCCAGGCAAGCGGCGCCGTCGTCGTGTCGGTCGAAGACACCGTCATCCTGGCAACCGTGGTTGCGCGCAAGGACGCCAAGCCGGGCCAGGATTTCTTCCCGCTGACCGTCGACTACATGGAGAAAACGTACGCTGCGGGTAAGATCCCTGGCGGTTTCTTCAAACGCGAAGGCCGTCCTTCCGAAAAAGAAACGCTGACCTCGCGCCTGATCGACCGTCCGATCCGTCCGCTGTTCCCGGAAGGCTACCTGAACGAAGTCCAGGTCATCATCCACGTGCTGTCGGTCAACCCTGAAATCGATCCGGACATCCCTGCGATGATCGGCGCCTCGGCAGCCCTGTGCATCGCCGGCATCCCGTTCGCCGGTCCGATCGGCGCCGCGCGCGTCGGCTACGCCAACGGCCAGTACATCCTGAACCCGACCACCACCGAGCTGAAAACCTCGCAGATGGACCTGGTCGTGGCCGGCACCGAAACCGCCGTCCTGATGGTGGAATCGGAAGCCCAGCAACTGTCCGAAGAAGTCATGCTCGGCGCGGTCGTGTTCGGCCACGAGCAGATGAAGGCCGTGATCGACGCGATCCACGACCTGGTCGCCGAAGGCGGCAAGCCGGAAGTCGAATGGGCACCGGCGCCAAAGAACGAAGAACTGATCGCCCGCGTTGGCGAACTGGCCGGCGCCAAGGTCCGTGACGCCTACCAGACCCGCGAAAAATCGGCGCGCCAGCAGAAGCTGAAGTCGCTGTCGTCGGAAGTGATGGCCGAGCTGTCGGCACAAGGCGTCGCCGCCGATGCTGGCGATGTCGGCAACATCCTGTTCGACATGGAAGCCAAGGTCGTGCGTTCGCAGATCCTGGACGGCGAGCCACGCATCGACGGCCGCGACACCCGCACCGTGCGTCCGATCTCGATCCGCTCGAGCGTCCTGCCGCGCACCCACGGCTCGGCCCTGTTCACCCGCGGCGAAACCCAGGCGCTGGTCGTTGCCACCCTCGGCACCGCCCGCGACAGCCAGAAGATCGACGCGCTGATGGGCGAGTACACCGACGACTTCATGATGCACTACAACATGCCTCCGTTCGCCACCGGCGAAACCGGTCGCGTAGGCACCCCGAAGCGCCGCGAAGTCGGCCACGGCCGCCTGGCCAAGCGCGCGCTGATCGCTGCACTGCCTAACCCTGAAGACTTCAGCTACTCGGTCCGCCTGGTGTCGGAAATCACCGAGTCGAACGGTTCGTCGTCGATGGCGTCGGTCTGCGGCGGCTGCCTGGCGCTGATGGACGCCGGCGTGCCAATGAAAGCGCACGTGGCCGGTATCGCCATGGGCCTGATCAAGGAAGGCGGCAAGTTCGCGGTCCTGACCGACATCCTGGGCGACGAAGATCACCTGGGCGACATGGACTTCAAGGTGGCCGGCACCGCGCAAGGCATCACCGCGCTGCAGATGGACATCAAGATCCAGGGCATCACCAAGGAAATCATGCAAGTGGCGCTGGCGCAAGCCAAGGAAGGCCGCCAGCACATCCTGGGCGAAATGCAGAAGGCCATGCCGACCGTGAAGACCGAGCTGTCGGACTTCGCACCGCGCCTGATCACCATCCGCATCAATCCTGAAAAGATCCGTGACGTGATCGGCAAGGGCGGCGCCGTCATCCGCGCGCTGACCGAAGAAACCGGCACCCAGATCGACATCAGCGATGAAGGCGTGGTCACCATCGCGTCGGTCGATGCCGCCGCCGGCCAGGAAGCCAAGCGCCGCATCGAAGAGCTGACCGCATCGGTCGAAGTGGGCAAGACCTACGACGGCACCGTGTTGAAGCTCTTGGACTTCGGCGCGATCGTGCAGGTCATGCCAGGTAAAGACGGCCTGCTGCACATCTCGCAGATCGCCAACGAGCGCGTCAACGCCGTTGCCGACTACCTGAAAGAAGGCCAGCAAGTGCGCGTCAAGGTCCTGGAGACCGACGAGCGCGGTCGTCTGAAGCTGTCGATGAAGGCGGCTGATCCGGTCGAAGGCGCAGCGCAGTAATAAGCTGCAAGCAACAGAGCGGTTCGCCGCTCGATGAAAAAACCGCCAGTGCGTGAGCCTGGCGGTTTTTTATTTGGCGTTGCTTATGTATGTTTTCGCACGGAACGGTTCGATTCCCGGTTCTATGCTGGTTTCGTGGATTGGATAAATACAAGCCACGGGACCGCAGACAGCGGCGCCGGGATGGCGATGGGCGCCGCTGTCGACAAGGATGATAGCAACACCAGTCACGTCCTGCGGCCGGACCTGACCGGGCATGGGCACCACACGAATCATGAAGACCCCTACGCAGACGTCGAACGATGGAATCACTGGCGACATTCCAGGGTCAACGAAGAAACGACGCAGCGGCGCGACCTTGTCGGTGGCTGCGTGGAAGCAGTTCATTGGCGTCGCCAAGCCTTACTGGCTGGGCGACGAGAAGGGCAGGGCGTGGCTGCTGCTCACGCTCCTGATCGTGCTGATGCTGGTGGAAACCAAGCTCGCGGTCATGCTCAATGACCAGGCCGGGGAAATGACCTCGGCGCTGGCGGGCCGGGATCACCCGCGTTTCTGGACCTCGGTCCAGGCCTGCCTGGTCGTGCTGGCGTTCGCCGTGCCGATCTATGCCTTCTACTACTATATGCGCGACCTGTTCGCGAACCAGTGGCGGCGCTGGCTTACCCGGCGCTTCCTCGACGGCTACCTCGGTGGGCGCAAATACTACGAGCTCGGCTCGAACCGCGAGATCGACAACCCTGACCAGCGCATCAGCGAGGACGTGAACACCTTCACCGGCCGCTCCATCCACTTCATGCTGATTTTCCTGGGCTCGCTGATGCAGCTGGTCGCCTTCAGCGCCGTCCTGTGGTCGATCTCGCAGGTGCTGGTGGGCGTGCTGGTTGCTTACGCATTGGTGGGAACGATGGTGGCGCTGTACGTGTTCGGCAATCCGCTGATCCACCTGAATTTCTGGCAGCTGCGGCGCGAAGCGGATTTTCGTTTCAGCCTGATACGCGTGCGCGAAAACGCCGAGTCGATTGCGTTCTATGGCGGCGAGGCGCAGGAGCGCGCGCGCATCGACAACAAGTTCAACAAGGTCATCCATAATTTCTCGCGCCTGATCAAGAAGCAGCGCGCGCTCAACCTGTTCCAGCGTACCTTCAGCCAGCTCACCCTGGTGCTGCCGTTCGTGATCCTGGCCGATGCCGTGCTGTCGGGCCAGCTGGAGGTGGGACGGGCGGTGCAGGCTGCCGGCGCCTTCACCGCGGTGCTGACGGCGGTGGGCGTCATCGTTGACAACTTCGAAAGCCTGAGCCGCTTCGTGGCGGGCATCGGCCGCCTGCAGACGCTGTCGAGCCATGTGCTGCCCGCGCCGCAATCCGCGGGCGAACCGGCATGTGATCCATCATCGCGTATTCAACGCACGCCCTGCTCGCACCTCAGGATCGAGTCGCTTACGCTGTGCCCGCCGCAATCCGAACGGGTCCTGATCAAGGACCTGACACTGGCGGTGCAACCTGGCGACGCCTTGCTGATCACCGGCGACAGTGGATGCGGAAAAAGCTCGCTGCTGCGCGCGATCGCCGGCCTGTGGCACCAGGGCAGCGGCACGATCCACCATCCGCCGCGCGAGGAGTGCTTCTTCTTGCCGCAGCAGCCGTATATGCAGCCGGGTACCCTGCGCAGCCAGCTCATCTATCCCAGCGACCGCACCGACCTGAGCGACGAGCAGCTGCTGGCCATCCTGGAGCAGGTGCACCTGCCTTACCTGGCCGGCCGCGTCGGCGGCCTCGATGCCGTGCTGGACTGGGAAAAGCTGCTGTCGATCGGCGAACAGCAGCGGCTGGCGTTCGGCCGCGTGCTGGTGCACGAGCCGCGCATCGTCATTCTCGACGAAGCCACCAGCGCGCTCGATAGCGCCAACGAATCTTCGTTGTACAAGCGCCTGCGCGACAAGGGGACGACGCTGGTCAGCATCGCCCACCGCGCCGGTGTGCTGCGTCACCATACCCATGTGCTGTGGCTGACCGGCGAGGGCTGCTGGGAGATGCATGCCGCGGCGGATTACCAGTTCGGCGCGATGGCGCCGCAGGCCGCCGCATGGCAGCCGCGCGAGACGGCACTGGCGGGTTAGTCGGCTGCGCTCACCGCCCAGGCCTGTCAGGCCTTCAGGTCCGCATCCTGGGCAACGTCCTTTTGCGCGTCTAGCCGGGTCAGCCGATCGGTGAGCGCCGACCGGATCGACTCATAGGCGGTCGAGCCCAGCGTGATACGGCGTGGCGCCGGCGCCTGGCCTGCCGAGTCGATCATGATCTCGACCATCCGCACCGGGTCGCCGGTCAGCTTAAAACTGCCGTCCGCCAGCGCGCGCCGCACGCCACCCGATGGCGTGTCGGCATACTCCGGCATCGCCGGCGCGGCATCGAGACCGGCCGCGAAGTTGGTCGGCGTCGGCCCCGGCTCCGCCAGCGTGAACTCGATACCGAACGGCGCGACTTCCTGCGCTACCGATTCGACGAAGCCTTCGATCCCCCATTTGGTCGCGTGATACACGCTGAAGTTCGGATAAGCCATCTGGCCGCCTTCGGACGAGACCTGGATCACCCGCCCGCCGCCTTGCGCGCGCAGATGGGGCAGGGCGGCGCGGATCAGCCCGATCGATCCGAGCAGGTTGGTATCGAGCTGGCGCTTGACTTGCTCATCGCTCAGCTCTTCGGCCGCACCGAACAGGCCATAAGCCGCATTGCTGACGACGACGTCGATGCGCCCCAGTTCCGCAAAAGCGCGCGCCATCACGCGGCGAATCGCCGCATCGTCGGTGACGTCGAGCTGCGCCACCCACAGCTGCCCGGGATGCCGTTCCTGCAGCTCGGCCAGCACGGCAGGATTGCGCAGCGTGGCCGCGACGCGGTCGCCCCGCGCCAGCAGTTGTTCGGTCATGATGCGGCCAAAGCCGGTCGAGGTGCCGGTGATGAACCAGGTGCGTTGCATGGTCGTTCTCCTTGTCTTGGTGGTCGCCGGATGGCTGCCCTTGAAAACAGAATAGACGAACGCATTGCTGTTATCATCGATCCAATTCAGCATGCATTAGTGAAGGATCGCCATCAATGTCCCAGCCGGACCTCGACAGCCTGCGCGCCTTCGTGGCCATCGTTCACCGCCGCAGCTTTCGCAAGGCCGCCGACGAGCTCGGCGTTTCTCCCTCGACCCTGAGCCACATGATGCGGGTGATGGAAGAAAAGCTGGGCGTGCGCCTCCTGCACCGCACCACCCGCAGCGTGGCGCCGACCGAGGCCGGTGAGCACTTCCTGCGCCGCCTCGAACCGGCGCTGCGTGAACTGGGCGCCACGCTGGAAGACGTCAACGGCTTTCGCGAGCGGCCCGGCGGCTCCTTGCGCATCAATACGGCCGAACCGACGGCGCGCTGGCTGCTGCAGCATGCGGTGCCGGTATTCCAGGAACGCTATCCGGAGGTGTCGCTCGACCTGTTCGTCGAGAATGGCCTGGTCGACATCGTCGCCGCCGGCTTCGATGCGGGCGTGCGCCTGCTGGAGGCGGTCCCGCAAGACATGCACGTCGCCCCATTCGGCGCGCCGGTGCGCTTCATGCCGGTCGCATCGCCCGCCTACCTGGCGGCGCGCGGCACGCCGCAGGCGCCCGACGATCTGCTGCAGCACCAATGCATCCGCATGCGCATGCAGAGCGGGAAGATCTATCGCTGGGAGTTCGCGCGCCACGGCCAGGCCTTCGCGCTGGACGTGCCGGGCACCCTGGTCCTGAACCAGGTCGGGCTGATGGCCGAGGCCGCCATCGCCGGACGTGGCATCGCCTATGTGCCGGACACGACCGTGCGCGATCATTTGCAGGAGGGCCGCCTGCTGCCTTTGCTGGAGGACTGGTGCCAGCCGTCGTCCGAGCTGGCGCTGTACTATCCGGGGCATCGCCACGTGCCGGCGGCGCTGCGCGCCTTCATCGGGGTGCTGCAGGAGGTGTACGCGCCGGCGTGAATTCCGGATCGATTCCCTTACGCGATATACGGGAATCGCAGCGAACGTACGAATGTGCTTGACCCTGTAGCGGCTACAGGGTATTTAATAGCTGGTAGAAAAAATTGGCCGACCGGCCCTGCGCTACCTGACCACCCTGACGCGATGCGACGCCTGCTCCTGATACTCCTGCTGCTCATGATGCCACTCCAGGCCGCCTGGGCCGCCGGCGCGCCGTATTGCAGTCATGACGAACAGACCATGCATCCGGGGCACCACGTCCACAAGCACCCACCATCGAGCAACCAGGATGACGGCGCACCGGGCGAGCATTGCGACGATTGCGACGCCTGCCACCACCTGACGGCGAGCGCCGTGCTGTCCGCGCAACCGAACCTGCCGCTGCCCAAGGGCGCCCCGCATATGCGCGGCGAATTGCGGCGCTACGTCTCCCACGTCCCCGACCTGATTCCTCCGCCAGACCGGCCACGCCGCGCCTAAGGCGGCGGGGACTTTCACAGCGCCGCGTAACGCGGCAACGCCATCGCACCCGCCGGACATCCACCCGTTCGGAGCATCACCATGAAACATCGTTTGACACCGCTGCTGGCGGCGTTCGCGCTCGCCTGCGCGTGCGTGCCCGCTGCGGCATGGTCATCACCATTGACCCTGCAAGCCGCCATCGACCTGGCCCTGCGCGCCAATCCCACCCTGCGCGCGGCCGGCAGCGAGGTAGCGGCGCAAGAAGGCGCACTGACCCAGGCCGGGACGCTGCCCAATCCCGAGCTCGAGCTGCTGCGCGAAGGCGAGGGTAGTGGCAACCGCACCACGACCGCCACCCTGAACATTCCTATCGAACTGGGCGGCAAGCGCGCCGCCCGGGTCGATGCGGCACGCCAGGAAGGGCAACTGGCGGCGATCGCACAGGAGGCGGAACGGGACAAGGTCCGCGCCGATACCGCCGCCGCCTTCCACGACGTCGTCGCGGCCCAGGAGCGCGAGCGCATGGCCCAGGAGCTCGTCGCGCTCGCCGGCCGCGCGTTGGCCGCCGCCGGCAAGCGGGTCGAGGCCGGGACCTTGTCGCCGGTCGAAGAGACCCGCGCCCGCGTGGCCCAGGGCAGCGCCCGGATCGAGGCGCTGCAGGCGGGGCGCGACCTGGAAGGTGCGCGCATCCGCCTGGCCGCGCTGTGGGCCGGCGACTCGCGCCGGCTGACCATCGTCGCGCCGCAGGCTGCCACTCTGCCGCTGGCGGCGCCGCTGGACACGCTGCTGGCGCAGCTCGACCAATCACCGGCGATGCGCCATGCGCGCACCGAGGTGGGCCACCGCGAGGCGCTGGCGCGGCTCGAACGCGCGCGGCGTACGCCCGACGTCAACGTGATCGTTGGCGCCCAGCGCGAGGGGCCGGACACCCGCAACCGCGCGGTGCTCGGCTTGTCGGTGCCGCTGCCGCTGTTCAACCGCAACGACGGCGCCGTGCTCGATGCGCTGCGCCGGGTCGACAAGGCGCGCGACCAGCAGGACGCCGAAGGTGTGCGCCTGCGCGCCGAACTGGCCCAGGCGCATGCGCGGCTCACGGCGGCGCTGGCCGAATGCTCGCTGATCGCGGGCGACGTGCTGCCCGGCGCCGAAGACGCCCAGCGCGCCGCCAACCGCGGCTTCGAGCTGGGCAAGTTCGGCCTGATCGACGTGCTCGACGCCCAGCGCGTGCTGGCCCAATCGAAGAACCAATACCTGAACGCCGTCGCGGAGAGTCATCGCGCGGCCGCCGATATCGCACGGCTGCTGGGACATGCAGCCGTCCAGGAGAATCCATGAACAAGCAGCAAAGCAAGGTCATCGCCATCATGCTGGCGATCGCCATCTTCCTCGCCGCCATCGTGCTGTTGCGCGACCGCGCCCCGGGCGGTGCGGATGAACACGCTCATCAAGAGGAGCAGGAACACGCGGACGAACACGGTCAAGAGGGTCACGCCGACGACGGCGTGATCCGCTTCACCGAGCAGCAGGTCGGCGTAGCCGGCATCACGATCGCCAAGGCCGGGCCGGTCCATCTGGACACCTTCATTCGCATGCCGGGCCAGATCGCGCTCAATGAAGACCGCACCGCCCACGTGACGCCGCGCGCCGCCGGGGCGGTCAGCGAAGTCAATGCCACCCTCGGCGAGAAGGTGCGCAAGGATCAGGTCCTGGCCAGCGTCGCCAGCGCCGAAGTGGCGGCCCAGCGCGGCGCGTTGACGACGGCCGAGCGCCGGCTCGCGTATGCGCGCAAGATCCATGCGTCCGAAAAAATGCTGTGGGAAGAGAAGATATCGGCGCGCCAGGACTTGCTGCGCGCCGAGCAGGAGTTGCGCGAAGCCGAGATCGCCGTGCAGAGCGCGCGCCAGCAGTTGCAGGCGCTCGGCGCCGTTGACGCCGGTTCGTCCAATCTCCTGAAAATCCGGGCGCCGTTCGACGGCGTCATCGTCGAAAAACACATCACGATGGGCGAAGTCGTGGGCGCCGACACCCGCGTGTTCACGCTGACCGACCTGTCGACCGTATGGGCCGACGTGGTGGTGCCGGCGCGCGACCTCGACATCGTCCGGGTCGGCACCGATGCCGTCATCCGCTCGATCTCGTCGAACACGACGGCGCCGGGCAAGGTGTCGTATGTGAGTTCGCTGGTGGGCGAGGAATCGCGCTCGGCCAAGGCACGGGTGGTGCTCGACAATCCGGGCGCGGCCTGGCGTCCGGGGTTGGCGGTGAACATCGACATCGTCACCGGCTCGGCCGACGTGCCGGTGGCGGTGGCGCGTGAGGCGATCCAGACGGCGGACGGGCGGCAGGTCGTCTACAAGCGGGTCAAGGAAGGTTTTGTCGCGCAGCCGGTGGCCACCGGTCGCTCGGATGGACGCTTCACCGAGGTCACCTCCGGCCTGAACGTGGGCGACGCCTACGCGGCCGCCGGCAGCTTCGCCGTCAAGGCGGAGCAGGGCAAGGGGGAGGGCAGTCATGAACACTGAGCAGCCGAACCAATCTACAACCCTGTTCGACCGCCTGATCGCCACCGCGATCGCGCGCCGCTGGCTGGTGATGCTGGCCGCGCTGGCGATGGCCGGCATCGGCGTCTACAACTATGGCCGGCTGCCGATCGATGCGGTGCCGGACGTGACCAATGTCCAGGTCCAGATCAATACCGCGGCGCCGGGCTATTCTCCGCTCGAGACCGAGCAGCGCATCACCTATCCGGTCGAGGCGGTGCTGTCGGGCCTGCCGCACCTGGAACAGTTCCGTTCCCTGTCGCGCTACGGCCTGTCGCAGGTGACGGTGGTGTTCGAGGAGGGCACCGACATCCAGTTCGCGCGCCAGCTGGTCAGCCAGCGCCTGCAGGATGCGCGCGAGGGGCTGCCCGCCGGCGTGATCCCGACCCTGGGGCCGATCGCAACCGGCCTGTCCGAGATCTACCAGTGGACCGTGGAGACCGAGCCGGGCGCGAAGAAGCCGGACGGCACCCCCTATACGCCGACCGACCTGCGCGAGATCCAGGACTGGATCATCAAGCCGCAGCTGCGCACCGTGCCGGGCGTCACCGAGATCAACTCGATCGGCGGCTTCGACAAGGAATACCTGGTGGCCCCGAACACGGCCACGCTGTCGTCCTATGGGCTGGAACTGGCCGACATCGTCAACGCATTGGAGCGCAACAACAGCAACGTCGGCGCCGGCTACATCGAGCGTGAAGGCGAGCAGTACCTGGTGCGTGCGCCGGGCCAGGCCGCGTCGATCGACGACATCGGCAATATCGTCGTCACCAGCATCCGCGGCATCCCGGTGCGGGTGCGCGACGTGGCCGAGGTGACGATCGGGCAGGAGCTGCGCACCGGCGCCGCCACCGAGAACGGGGTCGAGGTGGTGCTCGGCACCGTGGTGATGCTGATCGGCGAGAACAGCCGCGCGGTGTCGAAAGCGGTCGACGCGCGCATGCTCGAGATCAACCGCAGCCTGCCGAAGGGCGTCAAGGCCGTCACGGTCTACGACAGGACGGTGCTGGTCGAGCGGGCCATCGCCACGGTGCGCAAGAACCTGGTGGAGGGCGCGATCCTGGTGGTGGCGGTGCTGTTTTTCTTCCTGGGGAATCTGCGTGCGGCGCTGCTCACCGCCATGGTGATCCCTTTGTCGATGCTGTTCACCTTCAGCGGCATGGTGGCTAACGGAGTCAGCGCCAACCTGCTCAGCCTGGGGGCGCTGGACTTCGGCATCATCGTCGACGGCGCCGTGGTGATCGTCGAGAACTGCGTGCGGCGCCTGGCCGCCGCCCAGCATCGGCTGGGACGCATCCTCACACGCGAGGAGCGCTTTGCGGAGGTGTTCGAAGCGGCGCGCGAGGCGCGCCGGCCGCTCATCTACGGCCAGCTGATCATCATGATCGTCTACCTGCCGATCTTCGCCCTGACCGGCATCGAGGGCAAGATGTTCCACCCGATGGCCTTCACCGTGGTGTTCGCGCTGCTGGGCGCGATGATCCTGTCGGTGACCTTCGTGCCGGCCGCCGTGGCGCTGTTCATCGGCCGCTCGATTACGGAGAAGGAAAGCCGGGTGATGGGCGCAGCGCGGCGCTGGTATGCGCCGGCGCTCGATTATGCGCTGGCCAACCGCGCCGTGATGCTGGTGTTCGCGGCCGTCGTGATCGCGCTTGCCGCCCTGATGGGCACGCGCCTTGGTACCGAGTTCGCGCCGAATCTCGACGAGGGCGATATGGCGGTGCTGACGATGCGCGTGCCCGGCACGAGCCTGACGCAGTCAGTGAAAATGCAGCAGCAGATCGAGACCGTCTTGAAGAGCGAATTCCCCGAGATCGCGCGCGTGTTCGCCCGCATCGGCACCGCCGAGATCGCGTCCGATCCGATGCCGCCCAATGTGGCCGACAGCTACATCATCTTCAAGCCCGAGAAGGAGTGGCCCAAGCCGAGGCGTACCCGCGCGCAGGTCGAAAGCGCGATCCGCACCACGCTCGAGGGCCTGCCCGGCAACAGCTACGAATTCAGCCAGCCGATCCAGCTGCGCGTGAACGAACTGATCTCGGGCGTGCGCAGCGACGTCGCCGTGAAGCTGTTCGGCGACGACCTGGGCGTGCTTGAAACCAGTGCCAACGAGATCGCCGCCACCTTGCGCCGGGTGCCGGGCGCGAGCGAAGTGCAGGTGGAGCAGACCAGCGGCCTGCCGATGCTGCAGATTCGCGTGGACCGCGAGCGCGCCGCGCGCATGGGACTGAACATCGGCGACGTGCAGGAAATGATCGCGACCGCCACCGCCGGCCGCGCCGCCGGCACCCTGTTCGAGGGCGACCGCCGCTTCGACATCGTGGTGCGCCTGCCGGAAGCGGTGCGCGGCGATATCGACGCACTGCGCCGGCTGCCGGTGGCGCTCCCGGGCAGTGCAGAGGGAACGCGTAGCTTCATCGCCCTGGGGGAGATCGCCAGCTTCGAAGTGGCGCCGGGCCCTAACCAGCTCAGTCGCGAGCAGGGCAAGCGCCGGGTGGTGGTCAGCGCCAATGTGCGTGGGCGCGACATCGGTTCCTTCGTCGCCCAGGCCCAGGAGCGCATCGAGCAGGAGGTACGCATCGCGCCCGGCTACTGGATCGCCTGGGGCGGCCAGTTCGAGCACCTCGCGAAGGCGGCCGAGCGCCTGCAGCTGATCGTGCCGGCCTCGCTGCTGCTGGTCTTCGTCCTGCTCTACCTGGTGTTCAACAATGTGCGCGACGGCCTGCTGGTGTTTACCGGGATTCCGTTCGCCCTGGCCGGCGGCGTGGCAGCCCTGTGGGCGCGCGGGATTCCGCTGTCGATTTCGGCGGCGGTGGGCTTCATCGCCCTGTCCGGGGTGGCGGTGCTCAATGGCCTGGTGCTGATCTCGTTCATTCGCAGCCTGCGCGAACAGGGCGTGGCGCTGGTCGAGGCGGTGCGCCAGGGGGCGCTGGCGCGCTTGCGGCCGGTATTGATGACGGCGCTGGTCGCCTCGCTCGGCTTCGTGCCGATGGCGCTGGCGGTCGGCACCGGGGCCGAGGTTCAGCGGCCACTGGCCACGGTCGTCATCGGAGGGGTGCTGTCGTCGACCGTGCTGACCCTGCTGTTGTTGCCAGTTTTGTACGAATGGACGCATCGGGAGCGACCTGCGCGGGACTTCCTGGCGTCAGTGCGGCCATTTTTTCGCCGGGACAGTAAAAATATCCCATAGACAACCGTGCGCCACATATTGCTGTATTTGAAAATGGTATAGTTGGACGTTTAACAGAATTCTGTCCGCGCCGGCTGCAGTGCAGTGGGCCAGGCGCGGCGCCAACTACCAATTCAAGGGATAAGACAGATGAGCACGAAGGATTACGCGGATCGCATCAGCCAGACCATCCTGGACAATGAGGCCGCCATCGGCACCGAGTGGCTCAGCCATCTTGAAGCGCTGCTCGTGCGCAGCAACTCCGCCGCGCGCGAGCAGCTGCGTTCGCACTGCCGCCAGTTCCTGAAATCCTTTGCCGCCGCCACCCGCAGCGGCGAACTCGAAAACATCGACCACCGCTCGTGGGACGAGGTGCGTGACCTGCTGGCAGAGATCTCGTCGACCCGCGCCAAGTCGGGCTCGACCCCTGGCGAGACCGCGACCTTCGTGTTCTCGCTCAAGCAGCCGCTGTTCGCGCGCCTGCAGCAAGCCTATGCCGGCGATGCCGAAGGCCTGGCCGTCGCTTCCTGGGCCGTCACGACGCTGCTCGACAAGCTGGGCCTGTACACCATCGAGGTGTTCCAGAAGACCAAGGACCAGATCATCGTGCGCCAGCAGCAGGAGCTGCTCGAGCTGTCCACGCCGGTGGTCAAGCTGTGGAACGGCATCCTGGCGCTGCCGCTGATCGGCACCCTGGACTCGGCCCGCACCCAGGTGGTGATGGAAAACATCCTGCAAAAGATCGTCGATACCGGCGCCATCATCGCCATCATCGACATCACCGGCGTGCCGACCGTCGATACCCTGGTGGCGCAGCACCTGATGAAGACCATCGCCGCCGCGCGCCTGATGGGCGCCGACTGCATCATCAGCGGCATCCGTCCCCAGATCGCGCAGACCATCGTGCACCTGGGCGTCAACCTGGAAGACGTGATCACCAAGGCTACCCTGGCCGACGCCTTCCTGGTGGCGCTCGAGCGCACCGGCGCCGCGATCACGATCAAAGCAGCCTGAGGTTCGCCCCATGGAACGCATCCCGATCCTGCGCATGGGCGACCTGCTCCTGGTGACGATCCAGGTCGACATGCATGACCGTCTCGCCATGCAACTGCAGGACGACCTGACCGAGCGCATCGTGAGCGACAGCGCCAAGGGCGTCCTGATCGACATCTCTGCGCTCGACCTGGTCGACTCCTTCATCGGACGCATGATCAGCAATACCGCCGCCATGGCGCGCGTGCTCGACGCCCGCACCGTGGTGGTGGGCATGCAGCCGGCGGTGGCGATCACCCTGGTCGAGCTGGGCCTGACCCTGCATGGCGTGAAGACCGCGCTGAACGTCGAGAAGGGCATGGCCCTGCTCGGAAAGAGCTATAGATAATGATCGACGCGCATACCGATGCGGTCCAGTTCGAGACGCACCTGCTCGATCACCGCCGCCAGTATCGTACCGGGCGCGTGACCTTGCGTTTGCGTTCCGACGAGGACGTGGTGGGCCTGCGCAAGCAGGTGCGCGAGCGCGCCGTGGCGCTCGCGTTGTCGCTGGTCGATCAGACCAAGCTGGTGACCGCTGCCAGCGAACTGGCACGCAACACGATCAAGTACGGCGGCGGCGGCGAAGTGCATGTCGACGCGCTGGATGACGGCATGCGCAAGGGCATCGGCCTGCTGTTCGTCGACGCCGGCCAGGGCATTCCCGACATCGACAGCGCTTTGCGCGATGGATTTACAACCGGTGGCGGCCTGGGCCTCGGCCTGGGTGGCTCCAAGCGCCTGGTCGACGAATTCGACATCGACAGCCGTCCGAAGGAGGGCACCGCGGTGCTGATCATCAAATGGAAGCGCTGATCAGTTCCCAGTCGCAGCAGTTCGTGTTCGCCGTGACCCACCCCAGCGATGTCGCCGCGGTGCGCCGCGCCGGCCAGAAGCTGGCCGAATCGCTAGGCTTCAATGAGACTCGCGCCGGCCAGCTGGCGCTGATCATCACCGAAGCGGCCACCAACATCCTCAAGCACGCGGGCGAAGGCGAGATCCACGTCGGCCCGGCGCAGTCGCCGGCAGGTATCGGTGTCGACGTGCTGGCGCTCGACAAGGGCCCCGGCATCGCCGACCTGGCCAGCAGCCTGCTCGATGGTGTCTCTACCGCCGGCACCGCCGGCACCGGCCTGGGGGCGCTGCGTCGCCTATCGGACGAATTCGATGTGTATTCGACCCCGGGTGATGGCGCCGCCTTCTTCATGCGCCTGTGGCGCGACGTGCCGGGCCCCGACGAATGCGGGGTCGAGGTGGGGGCGCTGTGGACACCCATCCGGGGCGAAGAAGTTTGCGGCGACGGCTGGGCAGTCGTCTGCGGCAATGATGGCGCAACCCTGCTTGCCGCTGACGGCCTTGGGCACGGCCCGGACGCCGCGCGCGCCTC
Source organism: Massilia sp. CFBP9012 (assembly GCF_034045115.1). Classification (NCBI taxonomy): domain Bacteria; kingdom Pseudomonadati; phylum Pseudomonadota; class Betaproteobacteria; order Burkholderiales; family Oxalobacteraceae; genus Massilia; species Massilia sp. CFBP9012. The sequence goes on from NZ_JAXCWM010000013.1 coordinate 52,239, forward strand.
GAACGCGGCCATCGGGGCGCTTGGCCAGCGCGGCGCGATCGGCGCCGGGGAGCTGGTGCATGCGGCGCACGACGCCTTGCGCGCCACGCGCGGCGCGGCGCTGGCGGCGGCGCGCATCGATTTCGGCGCCGATGAGCTGCGCTTTGCCGGCGTCGGCAATATCGGTGCGATCGCCGTCGGCGACGTGCGCCGGGCGCTGGTCTCGCACAACGGCATCGTCGGCCACAATATGCGCAAGGTGCAGGAATTCACCGTGCCATTCGAAACCGGCGCCTTGTGCATCCTGTGCTCGGATGGCATCGAGACCCGCTGGGACCTGGACAAGTATCCGGGCCTGCAAGGACGCAGCCCGGCCCTGATCGCCGCGATCCTGATGCGCGACTATAGCCGCGGACGCGACGATGCGATGGTGCTCGTGGTGCGCCGCCTGGCGGGCGCAAGATGACTGCCCAGCGCATACTGAACGTCGGCCTGGACAGCGACCAGGACGTGGTGCTGGTGCGCCAGCGCGCGCGCCAGATCTCGGCGCTGCTGGGCTTTTCGCAGCAGGACCAGGTGCGCATCGGCACCGCCGTGTCGGAAGTCGCGCGCGGCGCCAGCCACCAGGGTCCCGGCGGGCGGGCGCTGTTCCAGCTGTGCGAGAGGGATGGCCGCCAGCACCTCGAGGTGCTCCTCAGCGGCGGCGGCGCGGGCAGGGGTCGCCCGGCCGCGACCGACGAGAACGAGACTGAATCGCTGCGTGAGCTGGCGATCATCACCGCGCATCGCTTGATGGATGCCTGCGAAGTCGATCCCGGCGAGGCCGGCGCCTCGACCATCACGGTGCGCAAGATGCTGCCGCGCCATGAGCACGTGACGAGTGCCAGGCTGGCCGAGATCGGCGCGCGCCTGGCCGACACGCCGGCATCGAACCCGGTGCACGAGCTGCAGCTGCAGAATCAGGAATTGCTGTCGACCCTGGCCGAATTGCGCGAGCGCCAGGACGACCTGATGTCGCTGACGCGCGAACTGGAAGACACCAATCGCGGCATCGTGGCCTTGTACGCCGAGATCGAGGACAAGGCCGAGCGCCTGCGCCGCGCCGACGAAATGAAGTCGCGTTTCCTGTCCAATACCAGCCATGAATTGAGGACGCCGCTGTCGTCGATCCGCGCGCTGGCCCAGCTGCTGCTGGACCGCATGGATGGCGACCTGACCGAAGAGCAGGAACGCCAGGTGAAGTTCATCTCCACCGCGGCGGCCGACCTGTCGGAGCTGGTCAATGACCTGCTCGACCTGGCCAAGATCGAGGCCGGCCGGGTCGAGGTCCATGCCGAGCCGGTGGTGGTCGAGAACCTGTTCCGCGCGCTCAAGGGGATGCTGCGTCCGCTGGTGGACGAGGCACGGGTGGAGCTGATCTTCGAGCCGTCCGGTATCGAGGAGCCGTTTTACTCCGACGAAGGCAAGATCTCCCAGATCCTGCGCAACTTCATCTCGAACGCACTGAAATTCACCGAGCATGGATCGGTGCTGGTGTTCGCCGCGCACGACCCGGAAGCCGACACCATCGCTTTCGCGGTGGCCGACACCGGCATCGGCATCAGCCACGACAACCTGCAGCTGATCTTCGAAGAGTTCAGCCAGATCGAGCATCCGCTCCAGCGTCGCAGCAAGGGCACGGGCCTCGGCCTGCCGCTGTGCCGCAAGCTGGCCGACCTGCTTGGGGGACGGGTCGACGTATCGAGCACGCCGGGCGTCGGCTCGACGTTTACACTGACCTTGCCGCGCACCCTGCCCAACACTTCGCCGAAACCGCCCATGGATCCTGATGGAACCGCATCATGAATAGTCATCCGACCCAGATTCTCAACGTTGACGACAACGATGGGGCCCGCTACGCCAAGACCCGCATCCTGCAAAGCGCCGGTTTCGACGTCATCGAGGCCGCCAACGGCACCGATGCGCTCGACATGGTCAAGCGTTTGTCGCCGGCGCTGGTGCTGCTCGACGTCAAGCTCCCGGACATCAACGGCATCGAGGTGTGCCGCCGCATCAAGGCCGAATCGGACAGCAGCAGCGTGCTGGTGCTGCAGACCTCGGCCGCGCTGACCGGCCGCGCCGACAAGATCCGTGGCCTGGAGGGCGGCGCCGACAATTATCTGGCGGCGCCGATCGAGGCCGATGAGCTGATCGCCAATGTCAACGCGCTGCTGCGCATGCGCCGCATCCAGGTTGACCTGCGCGACAGCGAAGAACGCTTTCGCCAGCTGACCGACAACATCGACGACGTGTTCTGGATGTTCTCGGTGCCGGCACGCGCGCTGGTCTACGTCAGCCCGGCCTATGCCCCGATCTGGGGCCGCAGCGCCGAGTCGCTGCGTGACGATCCTGGCGGCTGGCTCGAGGCCGTGCATGTCGACGACCGCGCGCGCATGACGGCGCGCTGGGAGCGCCTGGCGCAAGAACCCCATTACGACGACGAGTTTCGCATCCACGGCGCCGACGGCCAGCTGCACTGGGTGCGCGACCGCCTGTTCCCGGTGCGTAACTCGCGCGGCGAGGTGTACCGGGTGGCGCGCATGAGCAGCGACATCACGGGGCGCAAGGAGATGGAGGCGCTGCTGCGCACCGCCGACAGCAACAAGAACCAGTTCCTGGCGACGCTCGCGCACGAGTTGCGCAATCCCCTGAGCCCGATCCGCAATGCGGCGGCCCTGCTGGGCGCCAGCGGCGAGGGCGCGGCCGAGCGCCAGGCGCGCGCGCGCGACGTGATCACGCGCCAGGTCGACCACCTGGCCCACCTGGTGGACGACCTGCTCGACGTGGCGCGTATCTCGGAAGGCAAGATCGTGCTGCGCAACGAAGAAGTGAACCTGAGGAGCGTGATCGCGCAGGCGATCGAAACCGCCGGCCCGCTGATCGCCAGCCGGGCACACGACCTGGACGTGCGCCAGCCAGATGAGGACCTGTTGGTCATGGGCGACCCGGTGCGCCTGGCCCAGTCGGTCGGCAACCTGCTGCACAACGCGGCCAAGTTCACGCCGGCCGGCGGCGTGATCGTCCTGGGCGTGGAGGTGAGCGGCGAGGGAGCGCATGAGAGTGAGCAGCGACGCGTGCGCATCTCGGTGCGCGACAACGGGATCGGCATCGACGCCGACAGCCTGCCGCACATCTTCGGCATGTTCGCCCAGGCCGCGGTGCCGCCGGACCGCGCGCCGGAAGGGCTGGGCATCGGCCTGTCGCTGGTGTCGCACCTGGCCGAGCTGCATGGCGGCCGGCTGGAAGCGGCCAGCCCCGGTATCGGCCAGGGCAGCACCTTCACGATCGAACTGCCGCTGCTGCGCGCCGCTTCCGGCGCGCCCGCGGCCGCGCCGCAGGAGGCTGCGGACAGCCACGAATCCGGCGGCATGCGCGTGCTGCTGGTGGACGACAACGTCGACGCCATGGAGATGATGGGCTTCCTGCTGGCCGAGATGGGCTACCAGCCGGTCACCACGGCCGACGCCAGCGAGCTCGAGGCGCTGGCGCTGCGCCACAAGCCGCAGGTGATCGTGCTCGACATCGGCCTGCCGGGCATGGACGGCTACCAGGTCGCGCGCCGCATCAAGGGCAATCCTGACCTGGCGCACATCCGCCTGGTGGCGCACACCGGCTACGGCTCGCCCGAAGACCGGCGCCGCGCGCAGGAAGCGGGTTTCGACGCGCACCTGGTCAAGCCGGCCGAGTTGTCCGATCTGGAAGCGGCGCTGCGGGGCTGATCGGCCCGTTGCGCGGGCGTTTGCCGCGCCGCTCGCACGTCGTTATCTCCACTGGAGATAACAACTTCCCGCGCCGCTTGCACGTCGTTCCCGCGAAGGCGGGAACCCAAGTGTGCTCGCGACGACGCTGCGCGCGACTTATCGACTACGCAGATTGACTTAGGTTCCCGCCTCCGCGGGAACGACGTGGTGGGCCGATCGCACGTGGTGGTTCGATCACGCCAGCAAGGCCACCGCCTTCACCTGCGCCCACAACGCAAGGCCCGGTTCCACCGCCAGCTCGCGCCGCGAGCGCTCGGTAATGCGCGCCAGCAGCGCGGTCTCGCCGACCTTCAAACGCACCAGCACCTGGCCCGGCGCCGCCGCCGGACCCACGGCATCGACGACGGCCGGCAGGATGTTGGTGATGCTGCTGCCGCGCGGGCGCTCGAGCGCCAGGCTGACGTCGCGCGCGTGGATGCGGCAGCGTACGCGGCTCTTGACGTCGGCGTCGCGCCGGCCGACCAGCAGCACGCCGCCGGGAAACGCCAGGTGCGACAGGCCGTCGTCATCTTGTTCGGCGAGCACGGTCTCGATCATCACGCCGGCGTCGTCCACGAAATTCGCCGCCAGGTCGAGCCGCGCGAGGGTGTCGGCCAGCGGACCGCTGGCCAGTACGCGTCCCTGTTCCAGCACCACCAGGTAGTCGGCCAGCCGCGCCACCTCGTCGGCCGAGTGGCTGACGTAGACCACCGGCAGCGCCAGCTCATCGTGCAGGCGCTCGAGATAGGGCAGGATTTCCTGCTTGCGCTTCATGTCGAGCGCGGCCAGCGGTTCGTCCATCAGCAGCAGGCGCGGCGAAGCGAGCAGGGTGCGCGCGATCGCGGCGCGCTGGCGTTCGCCGCCCGACAGCGTCGCCGGGCGCTGGTCCAGCAGGTGGCTGATGCCCAGTAACTCGGTCACGGGCCCGATCTCGAAGCGGCGCGCACCCGGCGGCAGGCGCTTGAGGCCGAATTCCAGGTTGGCGCGCACGTCGAGATGGTCGAACAGGCTCGCCTCCTGGAACACGTAGCCGATGCCGCGCCGGTGGGTCGGCACGTACACGCCGCGCGCATCGTCCTGCCAGGTTTCGTCGCCCACGGCGATGACGGCGCCGGGCGCCCGTTCGAGTCCGGCCAGGATGCGCAGCAGCGTGGTCTTGCCCGAGCCGGAATGGCCGAACAAGGCGCTCACGCCGTGGTCCGGCAGGTCGAGATCGGTGTCGAGGGCGAATGCGCCCCGATCGAGTCTTACCTTGATGCGTATGCCGCTCATCGGCGTGTCCCCCTGACCGATTGTGGATACAGCGTGTACAGCACCAGCAGCACCACGAACGAGAACACCAGCATGCCGCCGGCCAGCCAGTGGGCTTGCGCGTACTCCATCGCTTCCACGTGGTCGTAGATCTGGGTCGAGACCACGCGTGTCTTGTCGGGGATGTTCCCGCCGATCATGAGCACCACGCCGAACTCGCCGATGGTGTGGGCGAAGCCGAGGATGGCGCCGGTGACGAAGCCGGGCCGCGCCAGCGGTACCACCACCGACCAGAAGGTGTCCCAGGGACTGGCGCGCAGGGTGGCCGCCACTTCCAGCGGCCGCGTGCCGACCGCCTCGAAGGCGTTCTGCAGCGGCTGCACCACGAAGGGCAGCGAATAGAAGACCGAACCGATCACGAGACCCGTGAAGGTGAACGACAGCGTGCCCAGGCCCAGCGCCATGGTCAGCTGGCCGAGCGGGCCATTGGGCCCCATCGCCAGCAGCAGGTAGAAGCCGATCACGGTCGGCGGCAGCACCAGCGGCAGGGCCACCACCGCCCCGACCGCGTGCCGCAGGCGGGACTGGGTACGCGCCAGCCACCAGGCCAGCGGCGTGCCGAACACCAGCAACAGCAGGGTGACGACCGTGGCCAGCCTGAAGGTCAGCCAGATCGCGGCGAAGTCGGACGAATCGAGCACCCTCAGACTTCGTAGCCGAAGGTGCGGATCAGCGCTTTCGCCTTGTCGGTGCGCAGGTATTGCAGCAGCGCCTGGGCCGCCGGGTTCTTCGCGCCCTTGGCCAGCAGTGCGGCATCCTGGCGGATCGGTTCATGCATGGTGGCCGGGACGATCCAGCCCGAGCCCGAATTGAACTTGCCGTCGCGCCAGACCTGGGCCTGGGCCACGAAGCCCAGTTCGGCGTTGCCCGTACTGGCGAACTGCCAGGCCTGGGCGATGTTCTCGCCCTGGACGATGCGCGCCTGCACGGTCTCGTACAGGCCGAGCTTTTGCAGGGTGGCGACGGCGGCGGCGCCATACGGCGCGGTCTTCGGGTTGGCGATCGACAGATGCTTGTAGCTGCCGGTCTTGAGCACGTTGCCGTTGGCATCGACGACCCCATCCTTCGCCGACCACAGCACCAGGCGGCCGGTGGCATAGGTGAAGCGGCTGCCGGCCACGACATGGCCTTCAGTTTCCAGTCTGGCCGGGGTTTCGTCGTCGGCCGCCAGCAGCACCTCGAACGGCGCGCCGTTGCGGATCTGGGCGTAGAACTTGCCGGTGGCGCCAGTGGCGACGACGGCCTTGTGGCCGGTGTCGCGCTGGAACTGTGCCGCCAGTTTTTCCATCGGGCCGGCGAAATTGGCGGCGACCGCGACTTGCACCTCGTCGGCGTGCGCGGTCCCTGCGATGGTCAGTACGGCGAGCAGGCTGGCAAGGCGTTTCATGTGCTTTCTCCGGATAGGGATGGGACATCGTGGTAGCCTGCCGTATTGATGAGCAAGCGCTATGTATTAAAGTATATAACGAAACTTCGGACGGCAACAGATGAGTACGGAAGACAAGAGCATCGCCCTCGAGGGCAAGGTCTGGATGACGGTGGGCGGCGAGAACCTCGGCGGCGGCAACCGGGTCGAACTGCTGGCGGCGATCGGGCAGCTCGGCTCCATCACGGGCGCCGCCAAGGCGGTCGGCCTGAGCTACAAGGCGGCCTGGGATGCGATCGACACGATGAACAATCTCGCCGGTCAGGCGCTGGTGGAGCGCGTTACTGGCGGCAAGGGAGGCGGCGGCACGCGGCTCACGGCGCGTGGCCAGCAGCTGGTGGACAATTTCAGGACGATCGAACAGGTGCACAATGATTTTCTCGAACGACTCAACCGCCAGGCCGGCGACGTGGCCGACGACCTGGCACTCTTTACGAGGTTCAAGATGAGGACCAGTGCACGCAACCAGTTCTTCGGCACGGTGGCCCGGGTGGCGCGCGGCGCCGTCAACGACGAAGTCGAGCTCGAGATCGCGGGCGGGCAGACGATCGTCGCCATCGTCACGCGCGAAAGCGCCGAAAACCTCGGGCTGGCGCCGGGACGGCAGGCCTTTGCGCTGATCAAATCGTCGTCGGTGATCGTGATGACGGCCGGCGAAGGCGCGCGGCTGTCGGCGCGCAATCAACTGCAGGGCCAGGTCACGCGGCTGATGCGCGGGGCGGTCAACTCCGAAGTGGTGATCGAACTGGCGGGCGGCGGCAGCGTGGCGGCCACCATCACCAATGAAAGCGCTGATGCGCTCGAACTGGCCGAGGGCGTGGCGGCGACCGCGCTGTTCAAGGCGTCGAGCGTGATCCTGGGCGTGCCCGAGTAGGGGCGGCTACTGGCCGCACAGGTGCTGTACCGCGACCAGCCGCGGCGGCGGATCGCAGCGGCACAGGCACAGGTCGCCGTCAAGGGCATATTGCCGGCCGTCGTGGCGCGCCGGCAGGCGCGGGCCGTCGAGGCCGATGATGCCCGTCGTTCCGCAGACGGGGCAGGACACCTGGTCGCCTTCGAGCGCGACCTTGACGCCATCGAGCGCCAGCAGCGAACTGGCCGAGGTCACGGTGCCGCCGGCCGTCGTCGATGCGCCGAGCGTGATGTAGTAGCGCGTTGCCATGTCCTACTCCCTGTATGCAAGGATGCAGCATAAGGATGGACCGGGAAGCTGGTTTTGACAACTCATAAAAAAGCCCCGCCAAGGTCGCGGGGCTTTCAGGCAAGAATCTGCGGCCAGCTTACTTGTCCGTCACCTTGAAGTCGCCATACGGCTTGAGCTGCTCCTCGAGCTTGGACGGATCGCCGACCACCACGATCGACTGGTTATCCGGAGCGAAATACTTCTTCGCCACGGTGCGCACCTGTTCCGGCGTGACCTTCTGGATTTTCGGCACGTATTCGCCCAGGAATTCCGGCGGCAGGCCGACCAGCCAGTTGGCTGCCAGGGTGCTGGCGACCGAGCGCTGCAGCTGGTTGCTGAGCAGGTAGCCGCCCGCGACGTAGCGCTTGTTCATGTCCATCTCTTTGGCCGGCACCAGCTCGCTACCCAGACGCTTGTATTCCTTGAAGTACTCTTCCAGCGAAGCGCCGGTGACTTCGTTGCGCACGTCGGCGCCGCCCACCATCATGCCGCCCGCGCGGCTCATGCGCGCGCCGGCCGAAGCGCCGTAGGTATAGCCTTTTTCTTCGCGCAGATTGGTGTTGATGCGGCTCGAGAAACCGCCGCCCAGGATGGTGCTGGTCAGGCGCAGCGGGATCTGGTCGGCCGCGCTGGCCGCGATGCCGGGGCTGCCCAGGCGCAGGGTCGACTGCACGCTGCCGTCGCGCTTGAGCAGGATGCGGGCCGGCTTCACGCCGGTCGCCGCCGCCGGGGTGTCGGGCAGGGCTGGGCCGCTGGCCTTCCAGTCGCCGAAGGCGGCCTTGGCGAGCTTCATCGCCTCGGCCTCGGTGATGCGGCCGGTGACCACCAGCAGCGCGTGGTCGGGACGGAAGCGTTTCGCGTGCTCGGCGCGCAGCATCCCGGCGCTGACGGCATTGATCGATTCGACCGTCGGGTCGGTGCGGCCATAAGGGTGGTCGGCATACACCGCCTTCTTGATCGCGCGCTCGGCGCGAAAAGCCGGCTGGGTCTCGGACACGCGCAGCGACTGCAGCGCATTGGCCTTGGCCAGCGTCACTTCGTTCTCGGGGAAGGACGGCTGGCGCACGATCTCGGCCATCAGGTTCAGCATGCCGCTCGCCTGCGACGCCAGGGCGTTGCCCGAGACGATGATGCCGTCGGCGGCCGGGCTGGCCGCCACTTCGCCGCCCATGCCCTGGGCCGCTTCGGCGATCGCGCGCGAATCGCGCTTGGCCGTGCCTTCGTTGAGCATGCCGGCCAGCATGGCGGCAAAGCCGCTCTGGCTCGGCGCGTCGGCCGCGAAGCCGGCGCCGCGCAGCGCCAGCACGTAGTCCACGCGCGGTAATCCCTCGCGCGGCACGACCCACACGGTCAGGCCGTTGGACAGGGTCTGTTTGGCGATCTTGGGCGCCGGGATCGATTTTTCCTGGCCGTAGGCAGGCATGCCGGACGGCGTCCTGACGTCGGCGGAATGGGCCGCCGGCGCGAATGCGAGCGAGACGGCGAGAGGTAAGGTCAACTTCAGCATCAGTTTGTTCATGATGCGCTCCTTATTTGGTGTTGGTGACGGCCGAAGCGGTCTTGGCCGCCTCGATCATGGCGGCCGGCTTGCGGTCGATGACGGTGCGGTTGGCCGGCACCAGGTAGGTCTTGACCGCGCGCTGGATGTCGTTCGAGGTCACGCCCTCGATCCAGCCCGGGATCTTGTTGACCACATTGGCGTCGCCCCACAAGACCTGCAGCTTGGCCATCGTGTCGGCGCGGTTGACGAAGCTTTCCAGCTTGTTGTTCCAGTCGGCCAGCATGCGCGTCTTCACACGCTTGAGTGTCGCCTCGTCGACGCCGTCCTTCGCAATCTTCGCGATCTCTTCGTCCATCGCCTTGAGCACGGCGTCGGCGCTGCTGTCCGGCTTGTACAGCGCGAACACGGTCATCAGGGTCGGGCCGTTGTATTCCCAGGGGCTGGTCAGGCCGAACATGGTGTCGACGTTGAGGGCGATCTCGCGGCCCTTCACCAGGCCCTGGTAGAACAGCGAGGCGTCGCCGCCGCCCAGCAGCTCGGCCAGCACCGCGATCGGCGCCTGGTCGCGGCTGCCGCGTTCCGGCACCTTCCAGGCCGCCGCGATGGCTGGCACCTGGGCCAGGGCGTCGCTTTGCTCCAGCCGTTTTTCGGCGGTGCCCAGCGGCTCCGAGAAATCGGTGCCCTTCGGCACCGGGCGCGCCGCGATGCCGCCGAAGTATTTCTGGGCCAGCGCGAAGCCCTGCTGCGGCGTGATGTCGCCGGCGATCGCCAGCACCGCGTTGTTGGGGCCGTAGTAGTCGCGGTGGAAGGCGCGCACATCGTCCAGGCTGGCGTTTTCCAGGTCTTCGAAGCTGCCGTAGCCGTCGTGGTTGTTCTCCCATTTCTGGAAGGCGTGCTGGCTGATGTCGATCCACATGAAGCCGCCGTAGGGCTGGTTCTTGACGTTGACGCGGATCTCTTCCTTGACCACGTCCTGCTGGTTCTTCAGCGTGGTGGGGTTGAAATCGAGCGTCTTCATGCGGTCGGCTTCGAGCCACAGGATCGGCTCCAGGCTCGAGGCCGGGGCGGTCTCGATGTAGTTGGTGAAGTCGGGGCGGGTCGAACCGTTGTTCCAGCCGCCGCCCGCGGTGATGGTGGTGTCGAACACGCCCTTCGGCGCGTTCGGCGTGCCCTGGAACATCAGGTGTTCGAACAGGTGGGCGAAGCCGGTGCGGTTACGGGGCTCGAGGCGCATGCCGACGTGGTAGACCACCGAGACGCCGACGGTCGGCGAGCTGCGGTCTTCCGACACGATGACGGTCAGTCCGTTGTCGAGTTTCTTGGTATTGACCGGCAGGGTCCACTGGTCGCTCGGGGCCGCGAAGGCCGACATCGACAGGGTGAGCCCGGCCATCAGGACAGGTAATTGGCGCATGCGCATGGGGACCTCATGATGAATGATGGAGCGATGGCGCCAGGGCGCCACCGGCGGCTCATCTTAGCGCAATGGCATGTTGATAAGTGGTCTTTTTATTGTGCCATCGCACGGCTTATGCCTGTCCATGCCGATCTCATGCAGATGGCATCCATCCCCGGCGTGTGCATTTCGGGAGGCGATTCGTGCAGTTCGTCGCATGGGCCATCGACGCGCTTGGCTTTCAGGCTATAGTTGCAACATGACAAGTCCTGGCGCAATGCCGGCGCAAGAATTTACTGGAGAGAATGGATGAACCACCTGATCAAGCTGGGCGCAGCAATTGCCGTGCCGTGCGTCTTGTTCTGTGCGGCGATCGGCGTCGCCGAAGCCGCGCCGGAGATGAGCACCGAGACCCGCCCGATCGATGCGCGGGTGGTGCGCGTCAAGCTTGAAGGGCTGGGCGACCTCAAGATTCGGCAGGGGGCGACCCCGGCCCTGGTGCTCACGGGCGACGCGCGCCTGCTGTCGCGGACCACGACCTCGCAGAAAGGGGATACCCTGAACATCGAGACCGAGGGCCGCAATTCCGGCTTCAGCTTCGGCCGTTCGTCCGGCCTGCAGGCCGAACTGGTGCTGCCGAATCTGCAGGCGGTGTCGTCGGAAAGCCTTGGTTCCACCACCGTAAGCGGCTTTGCCGGCGAAACGCTGAACATCAACCTCGATGGTGCCGGCTCGATGTATGTATCATCGTCGGAATACCGCACCATCAAGGCCAGCCTGGGCGGCGTCGGCAACCTCAAGATCCAGGGGGTAAATAGCGAGCACGTCGACCTGAGCCTGGGCGGCGCCGGCTATGTGACCCTGAGCGGGCGCAGCAAGAACCTCAGGGCCGAGCTCGGCGGATTGGGCGGGCTGGACGCCCAGGCTTGCGCGGTCGACTCGGTCACGCTGGACTTGTCGGGCCTGGGCAACGCCACCGTCAACGCCCAGCGCAGTGTCAACGTCGCGCTGTCAGGCATGGGATCGGTGACGGTGTTCGGCAAGCCGGCCAATCGCAAGGTCGCCCTCGATGGCCTGGGCAAGGTCAACTGGAAATAACGATCCAGATTCTGTGCACGAGACATGAAAAAAATACTCCTTGTGACGCTGCTTGCCGTCGGCCTGCAATTGGGCCCGCAGTCGAGCGCCCGGGCCGGCTTTGCGGAGGGCGCGAGCGCCTACAACGCCCGCAACTATGCACTGGCACTGAAAGAAATCAATCCGCTGGCCAAGGCCGGTAATGCCGACGCCCAGCATCTGCTGGGCCTGATGTACTACATGGGCCGCGGCGTCACGCGCGACTACAAGCAGGCCTTCGCCTGGCACCTGAAGGCGGCCGGGCAGGGCAAGGCCGACGCCCAGTACGTGGTGGGCGCCATGTATTACACCGGCAACGCCGTGCCGCAAGACCAGAAGCATGCGGTGAGCTGGTTCCGCAAGGCGGCCGAGCAGGGCAATCCCGACGCCCAGCACGCGCTCGGGCTGATGTACCGCTACAGCGTGGCCGGCGTGCCGCAGGATGCGGTGCTGGCCTATATGCTGTACAACCTGGCCGCGGCCGGCGGCCACCGCAACGCGGTCGAACAGCGCGCCGCGATCGGCAAGAAAATGACGCCGGAACAGGTTGAAGAAGCGCAGGCCCTGGCGCGCACCTGGAAGGTGGGGACGGCCTTGCCGACCGCGTCGAAGACCGGCGCCAATCCGTAGGCGTTCAGCGGCGCGGCAGCGTCAGCGGCATCGCCTCGCCCAGCGCCTGGTAACCACGGTCGTTCGGGTGCAGGTGGTAGCCGCTGTCATAGGCCGGCAATAGCCGGCTGGGGCGCGCCGGGTCGCGCAGCACGCGGTCGGCGTCGAATACCGCGTCGAACTCGCCGCTGCTGCGGATCCAGGCGTTCACGGCCTGGCGCAGGGTTTCCTTCTCGTCCGAGTGCAGCGCCGCGCCTTCGAACGGCGCCAGCGTGCCGCCGATCACCGCGATGCGTGCGGCGCGGGCGCGCGCGATCAGCTGTCGATAGCCGGCCACCAAGTCGTCCAGTGTGACCGGATTGGCCGCCGAACTGTGGCCGATATCCTCGATGCCGATCATCAGCACCAACTGGCGCACGCCGCTCGTGGCCAGCACGTCGCGCTCGAAGCGCGCCAGGGCGCTGCGTCCGGCCAGCGGCTTGGCGGGGTCGTCGCCGAGCAGGCGGTTGCTGGCGATGCCGCGGTTGATCACAGCAGGGCGCGCAGCGGCGTCGCGACCGGTCTGCAGGCGCCGCACCAGCACGTCGGTCCAGCGCCGGTTGGCGTCCATCGTGCTGCGCGTGCCGTCGGTGAGGGCGTCGCCCAGCACCACGATGGCGCCATTCACGCCGTCGACTTCCAGCGCGGTCAGGAAAGGCCAGGCCGTGATCGTGCGCTGCACCGGCAGGCTGGCGCTGGCGGTATGGTCGCCGCTTGGCGAGACATAGCCGGTCTGGCGCGCCTGGACGTGCACGGTGGCCGCCGGCACCGCGCCAGGCAGGTACAGGCTGACGGCCACGCTCGCGAGCGGCGGCAGGTTCAGTTCGACCGGGTCGGACAGCGCTGGCGCGCCGGCCGGGATCGTCACGCCGGCGCGCCCGCCAAAGGTCAGGGCGCGGTCGGTGCCGGGCGCCAGGTCCGAACCCTGGGCGCGCAGGCCGATGCGCGCCGCGCCGATCCGCAGCGGCGTCGACCCCAGTTCGTTCGACAGGCGGATGCGCACGCGGTTGCCGCCCACGCTGGACTGGACGATCAGGCGCAGGGTCTGGTTGTTGAAGGCGTACAGGCTGGCGTCCGGCGGCGGTCCGGCCGGCGCCGCGCCCCAGTTCGCGGTCCAGTGGCTGTTGTCCCATGCTTGTGCCACGGCCGGCTGGCCGACCAGGGTGATGGCCGCGGCCAGCATGGCGCTGGCCAGCAGCAGGCGGCGCAGTGCGGGTGTGACATGGTGTGACGAGAAACTGAGCTGTGGCAACAACCAGCGCGCGGCCGCGGCCAGGGCGGACAGGAAACGGTTCATGTGCAGCTCCTTGGACGCTCATGCGATAAGCATGAGCTCGTAATTACAATCTAACGGCGATACGGGATGTGGAAAAGATGGCAAGCCGCCGGATCGTTGTGCAATATCGAAGCCCACTTTGATTGCGATTCCAATAAGAAAATTCTAGCCATCTAAAGTTTGCCGTAAGCGATCTGGCGAACTGAGCGGAGCGCCGATGCGGTCCAGCATGGTGCTTGGACACATCGATGAGGAGATGACGATGGCGGATGTTGAATTGACGATGACGACCCAGGTGCCGGTGTCTACCCAGGAAGCCTGGGCCTGGTCGACCTCGCTCCAGAGCGTGCGCGCCGAGATGCGGCCCTTGCTGAAGCTCGTCTTTCCGAAAGGGATGACGGATATCGGTGCCAATACGATGCTCGGCAAGTCGCTGGGCCGCTGCCAGTTCCTGCTGTTCGGCTTGTTTCCGGTCGATATGTCGAAGTTGACGTTTACCGAGATCGTGCCGGGCCATCGCTTTGTCGAGCAGTCGCAACTGCTTTCGATGCACGCCTGGCGGCATGAGCGCGTGATCACGCCGGCTGCCGACGGCCGCGGCGCCCTGATTACCGACCATCTCGCTTTCTCGCCCCGGTTCGCTACCCCGGTGGTGCGCGCCATGGTCAGGCTGCTGTTCGCGCACCGTCACAAGATGCTGGCGCGTGCGCTGGGCGCCCAAAGCCAGGAAATTGCCCGAAACAGCGATGGAAGGGCGCGTCGGGACAGGTCCGCGTGGTAGGCTTCGGCTTCGACTCACGCGCGCGCGCCTGTCAATACAGTGGCTATGGCGCGGCGACCATTTGGAGCATGTAGTATGTTGATTGCCACTCACGGCGGCAAATTCCACGCGGATGATGCGTGGGCGGTCGCCGTCCTGAAGGTGTTGTTCCCCGAGGCGGACATCGTCCGCACCCGCGAACAGGCCAGGATCGATGCCGCCGACTTCGCGATCGACGTCGGCGGGGTCTGGGACCCGGCCACCGGCCGCTTCGACCACCACCAGAAGGAATTCGACGCCACCCGCGTGTCCGGCGTGCCGTATGCCAGCGCCGGCCTGGTCTGGCGCGATTATGGCGCGCGCTGCGTCGCCGCCCTGGCCGAGCGCCAGACCGGCGAGCGGCTGACGGACGACACGGCCCAGCAGATCGCCTACGCGATCGATGCCGACATCGTGCAATATCTCGACCTGTCGGACGTCGGCGTGGCCAAGAATGCGCCGGGCAGCTACGGCTTGTCGGCGGTGGTGTCCGGCTTCAATCCCGGCTGGCTCGACGAGCAGCGCCTGGGCTATGGCGAGGCGGTGGAAGTCTACCGCATGGGCCAGTTCATGCGCGCGGTCGAGTTCCTGACCGACATCATGGGCAACGCCGTGCGCTACCGCGTCGGCGCGATGCTGGCCGTGACCCAGGTGCGCCAGGCCGAGGTGCTCGAGGACGGCAAGCTCCTGTTCCTGAAGAATGCCGCGCTGCCCTGGAGCAGTGTGGTGCGCAAGGAGATGCCGAAGATCCTGTTCGTCATCAGTCACAGCCTGACCGAGCAGCGCTACATGCTGCACACGGTGTCGGTCGACACCGAGAGCTTCGACGCCAGGGCCGACCTGCCGGAAGCCTGGGCCGGCCTGCGCGAAGCCGAGCTGGCGGCGGTCACCGGCGTCGAGGACGCCGTGTTCTGCCACACCGGCCGCTTCATCGCCGCCGCCCGCAGCTATGCCGGCGCGCTCACCATGGCGCGCCAGGCGCTGGCCGCGGTGGAGGCGGGCGCGTAACGCCCCGCGGCGCTTCATTTCACCCGCACCCTTCGCCCGTCGTTCCCGCGCAGGCGGGAACCCAAGGCCTCAGCGTTGCCGATACTGTTAAACGCAGCGTCAGTTCGTGCAACCTTGGGTTCCGCCTGCGCGGGAACGACGGGCGAAAAGGTAACACTGCCTTGACACGTACGATCCACACCCACACGCAGATCCGCCCCGACTCCCGTACAATTACGGTTTTGCTAACACGGGAGCAATCAACCATGCGCGCCATCGAAATCACCCAGCCCGGCAAGCCGGAAGTCCTGCAGCTGTGCGAGCGCCCGACGCCGGTCCTGAAGGCCGGCGAAGTGCTCATCAAGGTCCACGCCGCCGGTATCAACCGGCCCGATGTGCTGCAGCGCCTGGGTAAATACCCGGTGCCGCCCGGCGCCTCCGACCTGCCGGGCCTGGAAGTGGCGGGTGAGATCGTCGACGGCGACCTGGAAGGCAGTGACCTCAAAAAGGGCGATCTGGTGTGCGCGCTGGTGCAGGGGGGCGGCTATGCCGAATACTGCGCGGCGCCGCTCGAACAGTGCCTGCCGGTGCCGGAGGGCCTGAGCGCGCTGGAAGCGGCGACCTTGCCGGAAACCTATTTCACCGTGTGGAGCAATGTATTCGACCGCGCCCGCCTGTCCGAGGGCGAGAGCCTGCTGGTGCAGGGAGGCAGCTCGGGCATCGGTGTGACCGCGATCCAGTTGGCCAAAGCCCTGGGCCACCGTGTGTTCGCCACCGCCGGCAGCGCGGACAAATGCCGCGCCGTCGAAGCGCTGGGCGCCGAACGGGGCATCAATTACCGCGACGAGGATTTCGTCGCCGTGATCAAGGAACTCACGAACGGCAAAGGTGTCGACGTTATCCTGGACATGGTCGCGGGCGACTACGTGGCGCGCGAGATCGATTGCCTGGCCGACGACGGTCGCCTGGTCGTGATCGCGCTGCTGGGCGGCGCGCGCGCCAACGTCGACATGGGGCAGGTGCTGCGCCGCCGCCTGCACATCACCGGCTCGACCCTGCGGCCGCGTCCGGTGGAATTCAAGGCGGCGATCGCGCAACAGCTGCGCGAACATGCTTGGCCGCTGTTTGCCCAGGGCAAGATCAAACCGGTGATCCACCAGGTCTTCCCTCTGGAGCAGGCGGCAGAGGCCCATGCCCTGATGGAATCGAGCACCCACGTCGGCAAGATCGTGCTGCAGGTGCAGCCGGGCTGAAGGATACGAAAAGGAGCGTGCCGGCGGGGCCAGGACGGCCTCGCGGGCACGCAGTGGCGGCGGTTTCCAGGCAAAAAATCAACGAGCTGAGCAGCTCAGCCTGTGTTTGACCGCCATATGATCGACCGCTAGAATAGCGGGTTATTTGACATGGGGTAGTATGCGTCCCAAACTCGTCGTAGGTAACTGGAAGATGAACGGCAGCCGTGCAGCCAATGCACAGCTGCTGCAAGGTATTCTCGCTGGATTGACCGAGACAGGCGCCGCGAGCGCCGTCTGCGTCCCCGCTCCCTACCTCTTTCAGTGTGAACAACTTCTCGCAGGCAGTGCGATGGCCTGGGGCGCGCAAGACGTCGCGACCGAGCCGTGCGGCGCCTTCACCGGCGAAGTCTGTTCCTCGATGCTGCAGGATTTCGGTTGCCGCTACGTGATCGTCGGCCATTCCGAGCGCCGCGCCTACCATGGCGAATCGAATGCGCTGGTGGCGAGCAAGGCCAAGGCGGCGCTGGATGCAGGCCTGACCCCGATCGTGTGCGTCGGCGAAACGCTGGACCAGCGCGAGGCGGGCGCCACGCAGGACGTGGTCGGCGCCCAGCTGGATGCGGTGCTGGAAATGGTCGGCGCCGATGCCGTGCCGAAGCTGGTGCTGGCCTACGAGCCGGTATGGGCGATCGGCACCGGCAAGACGGCGACACCGGCGATGGCCCAGGAAGTGCACGCCTTCTTGCGCGAAAAACTGCGCAACTGCAACGCCGAGGCGGCGGAGGGCGTACAAATCCTTTACGGCGGCAGCATGAAGCCGGAGAATGCAGGCGATCTGATGGCGCAGCCGGATATCGATGGTGGCCTGATCGGCGGAGCTGCGTTAAAGTCGAGTGATTTTCTCGGGATTATTCAGGCCGCGTAGCCGGGCAGCATAAGATTTGGTCATAGGTATCACGAATTTTCGAATCTTTTGAAAATATAAGAAATTTAAAAACGTTGTTTTAAACTTGGAATGGAATTGCAATGATCTGGTTCAATTTGATTATCGTCGTGCAGGTTATTTCTGCCCTGAGCATTATCGGCCTGGTGCTCATGCAGCACGGCAAGGGCGCCGACATGGGCGCCGCCTTCGGTTCAGGCGCGTCGGGCAGCCTGTTCGGCGCCTCGGGTTCGTCGAACTTCCTGTCGAAATCGACTGCCGTCGCAGCCGCCATCTTCTTCGGTTCGACCCTGGCGCTGGCCTATATCGGCAACAGTGGCAGCGGCGGCGAGAGCGGTGGCGGCGTCATGGGTCGTGTGACCGTGCCGTCTAGCCAGGCGCCAGCTACCGGCATCCCTGGCGGCGCACCGGCCCAGACCGCACCGGCCGACGTGCCGACCCTGCCGGCCAACAACGCCGCACCGGCCGAAGCCATTCCAGCGACCCCGGCGCCAGCCGCGCCAGCGCCGGCCGCTCCAGCCAAGTAATGGGGTAGGGCGCGGCAACCGCGCCACACTTGTTGTTCATAAACGCGCCGTTCTACGGCGCGTTTGTGTTTTTAGGCGTAGAATGCTGCGGCGCGTGGCTAAAGTATCAAGTGGTACTTGACCCTGGAATATTGACGCGTACCGTGTTTAGCAGTGCGGTCTGTCGGCGCAAGTAATTGATGAGCCATCGATTATTCGGCGACATGATTCAAAGAATTCGCAAATATCCTTGTGATTGCGCAATTTGAGCATTGATAAGTAATGCTAAGGCAGGGTAAAATACTGGTCTCCAGCCGACGTGGTGAAATTGGTAGACACGCTATCTTGAGGGGGTAGTGGCGCAAGCTGTGCGAGTTCGAGTCTCGCCGTCGGCACCAAAATTTAGAAAGAAAGCCAGCAAGGGCGCACGAGTTTTTCCTCATGCCTGCGCTGGCTTTTTTACGAGGATCGTCGTCCGGTCCTGGTGGCAGGCTTGAAGCCAGGTTCGCACGATTCGGTGCTGCATCCCCGCAGCATTTCATTAACCGATCGTTCAGGAAGCTTCAGCTGTGAACCTCGAAAATTATCTCCCCGTTCTTCTCTTTATCCTGGTTGGCATCGGTGTCGGTGTTGCCCCGCAGGTGCTCGGCCGCCTGCTGGGGCCCCACAAGCCCGACGCTGCCAAGCTGTCCCCGTATGAATGCGGCTTCGAAGCGTTCGAAGACGCACGCATGAAGTTCGACGTCAGGTACTACCTGATCGCGATCTTGTTCATTTTGTTTGATCTGGAAACGGCATTCTTCTTCCCATGGGGCGTCTCGATGCGCGAGCTGGGTTGGACCGGTTTCATCACGATGATGGTGTTCATCGCCGAGTTCGTGGTCGGTTTCTGGTACATCTGGAAGAAAGGTGCCCTTGATTGGGAATAAGCCATGGCAATTGAAGGCGTATTAAACGAAGGTTTCATCACCACCACAGCCGACAAGCTGGTCAACTGGGCGCGCACGGGGTCGATGTTCCCGATGACGTTCGGTCTGGCCTGCTGCGCGGTCGAGATGATGCACGTGGGCGCGGCCCGCTACGACATGGACCGCTTCGGTATCGTGTTCCGTCCATCGCCACGTCAGTCCGACGTGATGATCGTCGCCGGCACCCTGTGCAACAAGATGGCGCCGGCGCTGCGCAAGGTCTATGACCAGATGGCGGAACCGCGCTGGGTGATCTCGATGGGTTCCTGTGCCAACGGCGGCGGCTACTACCACTACTCGTATTCGGTGGTGCGCGGGTGCGACCGCATCGTGCCGGTCGATGTGTACGTGCCAGGCTGCCCGCCGACTGCCGAAGCTCTGCTCTACGGCATCATGCAGCTCCAGAACAAGATCAAGCGCACCAATACCATCGCGCGCTAAAAACGGACGGCGTACTCCATGACGACAAAACTCGAGACCCTTGAACTCGCCCTGAAAAATGCATTGGGCGAGGGCGCTGCCATTTCGGCGGCGCTGGGCGAAGTGACCGTGGTGGTCAAGGCGGCTGATTACATCAAGACCATGACCACCCTGCGCGACGACGCCAGCCTGGCGTTCGAGCAGATGATCGACCTCTGCGGCGTCGACTACTCGACCTATGGCGAAGGCACCTACGAAGGTCCGCGCTTCGCGGTCGTGGTGCACCTGCTTTCCCTGGCGAAGAACTGGCGCGTCCGCGTGCGCGTGTTCTGCCCGGACGACGACATGCCGCTGGTCGAATCGATCACCGGTATCTGGCGCGCCGCCAACTGGTTCGAGCGTGAAGCGTTCGACATGTTCGGCATCCTGTTCGACGGCCACGGCGACCTGCGCCGCATCCTGACCGACTACGGCTTCATCGGCCACCCGTTCCGCAAGGACTTCCCGATCTCGGGCTATGTCGAAATGCGCTACGACCCGGAACAGAAACGCGTGATCTACCAACCCGTCACGATCGAGCCGCGCGAGAACATCCCGCGCGTGATTCGCGAAGAGACCTACGGGACGAAATAATGGCTGAGCTTAAGAACTACACCCTGAACTTTGGTCCGCAGCACCCGGCAGCGCACGGCGTGCTGCGCCTGGTGCTCGAACTCGACGGCGAGGTGATCCAGCGCGCCGACCCGCACATCGGCCTGCTGCACCGCGGTACCGAGAAGCTGGCGGAAACCCGCACCTATCTGCAGTCGGTTCCGTATATGGACCGCCTCGACTACGTGTCGATGATGTGCAACGAGCACGGCTATGTGCTGGCGATCGAAAAGCTGCTCGGCATCGAAGCGCCGATCCGCGCCCAGTACATCCGCACGATGTTCGACGAAGTCACCCGCATCCTGAATCACCTGATGTGGCTCGGCGCGCATGCGCTGGACATCGGCGCCATGGGCCCCTTCCTGTACTGCTTCCGCGACCGCGAAGACCTGTTCGACGTCTACGAGGCGGTGTCGGGCGCGCGCATGCACGCGGCCTATTATCGTCCGGGCGGCGTGTATCGCGACCTGCCGGACACCATGCCGCAGCACAAGCAATCGCCGATCCGCAGCGCCAAGGCGATCGCCGACCTGAACGAACACCGCCAGGGTTCGGTCATCGACTTCCTGGACGCGTTCACCAAGCGTTTCGACGGCTATGTCGACGAGTACGAGACCCTGCTGACCGATAACCGTATCTGGAAGCAAAGGACGGTCGGCATCGGCGTCGTGTCGCCGGAAGACGCGAAAGCCATGGGCTTCACCGGCGCCATGCTGCGCGGCTCGGGCATTGCCTGGGATCTGCGCAAGCACCAGCCTTACGCGGCCTACGACAAGGTCGAGTTCGACATCCCGGTCGGCACCAATGGCGACTCCTACGACCGCTACCTGGTGCGCGTGGAAGAAATGCGCCAGTCGAACCGCATCATCAAGCAGTGCCTGACCTGGCTGCGCGCCAATCCAGGCCCGGTGATGATCGACAATAACAAGATTGCGCCGCCGAACCGGATGGACATGAAGTCCAATATGGAATCGCTGATCCACCACTTCAAGCTGTTCACCGAAGGCTTCCACGTCCCAGAGGGCGAGGCGTATGCCGCGGTCGAGCACCCGAAGGGCGAGTTCGGCATCTATATCGTCTCCGACGGCGCCAACAAGCCATACCGCCTGAAAATCCGCACTCCGGACTATGTCCACCTGCAGAGCCTCGACGAGATGGCACGCGGCCATATGATCGCTGACGCGGTGGCCATCATCGGTACCCAGGACATCGTGTTCGGCAGTATCGACCGGTAAGAGGAAGGGCAGAGAAAAACTATGTTATCCGCGCAGTGCTATCAAAAAATCGATCGCGAGCTGGCCAAGTACCCAGCCGATCAACGCCAGTCGGCCGTGATGGCTTCGCTGGCCCACGCCCAGGTCGAACTGGGCTGGTTGTCGCCTGAAACCATGCAAGAGATTGCCGACTACATCGGCATGCCGGCCATCGCCGTGCAGGAAGTGGCGACTTTCTACAATATGTTCAACATCAAGCCGGTCGGCCAGCACAAGATCACCGTGTGCACCAACCTGCCATGCGCCCTTTCGGGCGGCGAACGCGCGGCCCAGCGCATCAAGGACGCGCTCGGCATCGACTTCCGCGACACCACTCTAGATGGCAAGTTCACGCTGATGGAAGGCGAGTGCATGGGCGCTTGCGGCGACGCACCGGTGATGCTGGTGAACAACCACCGCATGTGTTCGTTCATGAGCGACGCCAAGATCGACGCCCTGCTTGAGGACCTGAACAAATGACCAGTCTGCACGACCGTCACATCAAACCGCTGATCCTCGCCAACCTGAACGGCGAAAACTGGCACCTGGCCGACTACGTCAATCGTGGCGGCTATTCGGCGCTGCGCCGCATCATCGAAGAAAAGATCACGCCGGAACAGATCATTGCCGACATGAAGGCTTCGGGCCTGCGTGGCCGCGGCGGTGCGGGCTTCCCGACCGGCCTGAAGTGGAGCTTCATGCCGCGCCAGTTCCCGGGCCAGAAATACCTCGTCTGCAATACGGATGAGGGCGAACCGGGCACGTTCAAGGACCGCGACATCATCCGCTACAACCCGCATGCGCTGATCGAAGGCATGGCCATCGGCGCCTACGCGATGGGCATCACTGTGGGTTACAACTACATCCACGGCGAGATCTTCGAGGACTACCTGCGTTTCGAAGAAGCGCTGGAAGAAGCGCGCGCGGCCGGCTTCCTGGGCAATAACATCCTGGGTTCGGAGTTCAGCTTCCAGCTGCACGCCCACCACGGCTACGGCGCCTATATCTGCGGCGAAGAGACCGCGCTGCTCGAATCGCTGGAAGGCAAAAAAGGCCAGCCGCGCTTCAAGCCGCCTTTCCCGGCCTCGTTCGGCCTGTACGGCAAGCCGACCACGATCAACAACACCGAAACCTTCGCGGCCGTCCCGTTCATCCTGAACATCGGCGCCGAGAACTATATGGCGTTGGGCAAGCCGAACAACGGCGGCACCAAGATCTTCTCGATCTCGGGCGACGTCGAGCGTCCTGGCAACTACGAAGTCCCGCTGGGCACGCCATTCGCGACCCTGATGGAACTGGCTGGCGGCATGCGCGGCGGCAAGAAGATCAAGGCTGTCATCCCTGGCGGTTCGTCGGCGCCGGTCGTTCCTGGCGATCTGATGATGCAGACCGACCTCGACTACGATTCGATCGCGAAAGCCGGTTCGATGCTGGGTTCGGGCGCCGTCATCGTCATGGACGAGACGCGCTGCATGGTCAAGTCGCTGCTGCGCCTGTCGTACTTCTATTACGAAGAATCGTGCGGCCAGTGCACCCCGTGCCGTGAAGGCACCGGCTGGATGTACCGCATGGTCCATCGCATCGAGCACGGCCAGGGTCGTCCGGAAGACATGGATCTGCTGAACAACATCGCCGACAACATCAAGGGCCGCACCATCTGCGCGCTCGGCGATGCCGCCGCGATGCCCGTCCAGGCGATGATCAAGCACTTCCGCCAGGAATTTGAATATCACATCGAGCACAAGCACTGCCTCGTGCCCGCATACCTTTAAACCAGGTCAGGTAACGATCAAATGGTTGAAATCGAATTAGACGGCAAGAAAGTCGAAGTCCCACCGGGTTCCATGGTGATGGACGCCGCAAACAAACTCGGCACCTATATTCCGCACTTCTGCTATCACAAGAAATTGTCGATCGCAGCGAACTGCCGCATGTGCCTGGTCGAAGTGGAAAAGGCGCCGAAGCCGCTGCCAGCATGCGCCACGCCAGTGTCGCCAGGCATGATCGTGCGCAGCCACAGCGACAAGGCCGTGCAGGCCCAGAAGTCGGTGATGGAGTTCCTGCTCATTAACCACCCGCTCGATTGCCCGATCTGCGACCAGGGCGGCGAATGCCAGCTGCAGGATCTGGCCGTCGGCTACGGCAAGAGCGGCTCGCGCTACGAAGAAGAAAAACGCGTGGTGGCCCCGAAAGAAGCGGGCCCGCTGATCTCGATGGAAGAGATGTCGCGTTGCATCCAGTGCACCCGTTGCGTGCGTTTCGGCCAGGAAGTGGCCGGCGTCATGGAATTCGGCATGCTGGGCCGCGGCGAGCACTCCGAGATCACCACCTTCGTCGGCAAGACCGTCGACTCGGAAGTGTCCGGCAACATGATCGACCTGTGCCCGGTCGGCGCGCTGACCAGCAAGCCGTTCCGCTATTCGGCACGTCCTTGGGAACTGCAGCGCCGCAAATCGGTGTCGCCGCATGATTCGCTGGGCGCCAACCTGATCGTCCAGGTCAAGGGCGGCAAAGTCATGCGCGTGCTGCCGCTCGAGAACGAAGCGGTCAACGAGTGCTGGCTGTCGGATAAAGAGCGTTTCTCGTACGAGGCGCTGGACAATGCCGATCGCCTGACGAAACCGATGATCAAGCAGGACAACAAGTGGATCGAGACCGAGTGGTCGACGGCCCTTGAATATGTTGCTCACGGCCTGCGCAATATCCGCCACGAGCACGGCGCCGACACCCTCGCGGCCGTCGCCACCGCCCATTCGACGGTGGAAGAACTGTACCTGCTGAACAAGGCCTTCCGTGGCTTCGGTTCGGAGAACATCGACTTCCGCCTGCGCCAGAGCGATTTCGCGCTGGACGGCCAGGTGACCCCATGGCTGGGCATGCCGATCGCGCAACTGTCGACCCTGAAGCGCGCGCTCGTCATCGGCTCCTTCCTGCGCAAGGATCACCCGCTGGTCACCACCCGCCTGCGCGCCGCCACCAAGGCGGGCCTGCGCCTGTCGGTGCTGGGTGGCAGCGATGAAGAACTGCTGATGAAGGTCGCCCACAAGCTGGTCGCCGCACCGAGCGACTGGCTGGTCGCCCTGTCGGAAGTCGTGGTCGCCATCGCCGCCGACAAGAACATCGCCGTGCCAGCCGGTTTCGAAGGCATCGAAGCGTCGGACATCGCGAAAGCCATCGCCGCTTCGCTGGTCGTCGTCGGTGACGTCGACGTCCCAGGCGCTATCCTGCTGGGCAACGCCGCCGCACAACATCCGCAGGCTTCGCAGATCCACGCTTGCGCCCAGTGGATCGCCGAGCAGACCGGTTGCTCGTTCGGCTACCTGGTCGACGCCGCCAACACCGTCGGCGGCCACCTGGTGGGCGCTGTCTCGGGCAAGAAGGAATCGCTGTTCGCCGCGCCGAAGAAAGCCTATGTGCTGCTGAACGCGGAACCGGAACTGGATGCGGCCAACCCGCAGCAGGCCGTCGCCGCCCTGAAGGGCGCCGAGATGGTGGTCGCGATGTCGGCCTTCAAGCACGGCATGGATTACGCCGACGTGCTGCTGCCGATCGCGCCGTTCTCGGAAACCTCGGGCACCTTCGTCAACTGCGAAGGCCGTGCACAGAGCTTCAACGGCACCGTGCGTCCGCTGGGCGATGCGCGTCCGGCCTGGAAAGTGCTGCGCGTGCTGGGTAACCTCTTGGGCCTGACCGGCTTCGACTACGAGACCTCGGAAGCGATCCGCGACGAAGCCTTCGGCAAGGGCAATACCGATCTGTCGGCCAAGCTGAACAACAAGGCGAGCCTGGCGCCAACTGCGGGTTCGTATGCCCCGGCCGGCCAGCTCGAGCGCCTGACCGACGTGCCGGTGTACTTCACCGACGCGCTGGCCCGCCGTTCCGAGCCGCTGCAGCGCACCGCCGACGCGAATGCGCCGCTGGTCACGCTGTCGACGTCAGTCGCCGAATCGATCGGCGTTGCTGCCGGCGACAAGGTCAAGGTCACGCAAGGCAACGGTTCGGCCGTCCTGGTCGCCAACGTCGACAAGACCCTGCCGTCGAATGCGGTGCGTGTCGCCGCCGGCCATCCCGCCGTCGCCACGCTCGGCGCGATGTTCGGTTCCATCCAAGTTGAAAAAGCAGGGGAGGGCAAGTAATGGCAACGCCCGGTTACATCGATTCATTCAACGCCGGCGGCGCCGACCTGCTCGGCCCGGTCTGGCCCCTGGTCTGGACCATCATCAAGATCGTCGCGGTGGTCGCACCGCTGATGATCGCGATCGCCTACGCCACCCTGTGGGAACGTAAATTCATCGGCTGGATCCAGATCCGTATCGGCCCGAACCGCGTCGGTCCCGGCGGCCTGCTGCAGCCGATGGCCGATGGCCTGAAGCTCTTGATCAAGGAAATCGTGATCCCGGCCAAGGCGAACCGCAACCTGTTCATCATCGGCCCGATCATGACCATCATGCCGGCGCTGGCGGCCTGGTCGGTGGTGCCGTTCGGCCCGCAATTCGCGCTGGCCGACGTCAACGCCGGCGTGCTGCTGCTGCTGGCGATCACCTCGGTCGAAGTCTACGGCATCATCATCGCCGGCTGGGCCTCGAACTCGAAGTACTCGTTCATGGGCGCGATGCGCGCCTCGGCCCAGATGATCTCGTACGAAATCCCGATGGGCTTCGTGCTGGTGGTCGTGCTGATGGTCTCGGGCACCCTGAACCTGTCGGGCATCGTCGCCGGCCAGCAAGTGGGCATGTTCGCCGACATGGGGATCAACTTCCTGTCGTGGAACTGGCTGCCGCTGTTCCCGCTGTTCATCATCTACCTCGTGTCGGGCCTGGCCGAGTGCGGTCGTCACCCGTTCGACGTGATCGAAGGCGAATCGGAAATCGTGGCCGGCCACATGGTCGAGTACTCGGGCATGTCCTACGCGATGTTCATGCTGGCCGAGTACGGCAACATGATCCTGATCGGTACCCTGGCTTCGCTGTTCTTCATGGGCGGCTGGTCGGCGCCGTTCGCCTTCCTGGAAGTGGGCGGCACCATTGGCGGCTTCATCGGCTTCTTCTGGCTGTTCCTGAAAGCCTTCCTGTTCGTGACCTTCTTCATCTGGGTCCGCGGTACCTTCCCACGCTACCGCTACGACCAGATCATGCGCCTGGGCTGGAAAGTGTTCATCCCGCTGACCCTGATCTGGCTGGTTGTCGTTGCCGTCTGGATGCAGACGCCGTGGAATATTTGGAAGTAAGGAACGGACATGTCTCGAATGAAAGAAATCCTCGGCAGCTTGATGCTGACCGAGTTGATCAAGGGCCTTGCCCTGACCGGGAAATATGCGCTGTCGCGCAAGATCACGGTCCAGTACCCGGAAGAAAAGACTCCCATGTCGAACCGCTTCCGCGGCCTGCACGCGCTGCGTCGCTACCCCAACGGGGAAGAGCGCTGCATCGCCTGCAAGCTGTGCGAAGCAGTGTGCCCGGCCATGGCCATCACGATCGAATCGTCGCAGCGCGATGACGGCACCCGCCGCACCACGCGCTACGACATCGACCTGACCAAGTGCATCTTCTGCGGCTTCTGCGAAGAATCGTGCCCGGTCGACTCGATCGTGGAAACCAGCATCTTCGAGTATCACGGCGAAAAACGCGGCGATCTCTACTACACCAAAGAGATGCTGCTCGCCGTGGGCGACCGCTACGAAGCCGACATCGCCGCCGCCCGCGAGGCGGACGCGAAGTACCGCTAACCATAAGGGTCCTGGGTAAGTCATGACATTTACAACTGTTCTGTTCTACGTGTTTGCGGCCATCATGGTGCTGGCAAGCTTGCGCGTCATCACCGCCAAGAATCCGGTCCACGCCGCGCTGTTCCTGGTGCTGGCCTTCTTCAACGCGGCCGGCATCTGGCTGCTGCTGAAGGCCGAATTCCTCGCCATCGTGCTGGTGCTGGTCTATGTGGGCGCCGTCATGGTGCTGTTCCTCTTCGTCGTCATGATGCTCGACATTAATATCGACCGCATGCGCGAAGGCTTCTGGGGCTACCTGCCCGTGGCGGCCGGCGTCGGCGGCCTGATCGTGCTCGAGATGGGCGCTGTCCTGTGGCACGGCTACAGCAACTTCCAGCAAACGCCGGAAGCTGCCGCCCTGAACATCGGCGGCACCAAGGAGCTGGGCCTGCAGATCTACACCCGCTATATCTACGGCTTCGAAATCGCCGCCGTGGTGCTGCTGGTGGCGATCATCGCCGCCGTCGCCCTGACCCTGCGCCGCCGCAAGGACACCAAAGCCATCGACCCGGGCCAAGCGGTTCGCGTCAAGCGTAACGACCGCCTCAAGATCGTCAAGGTCGAGACGGTCAACCAGCGCGCCATCGACGCAGCGAACGTCGAGAAGGCCGCCGCCGCAGCTGCCGCAAGTGCAGCCGCTGCAGCCGCCGCCGCAGAACCGAAGGAGCCAAAATGACGTTGACGCTCGCACACTACCTGATCCTGGGCGCGATCCTGTTCGCGATCTCGGTGGTCGGTATCTTCCTGAACCGGAAGAACATCATCATCCTGCTGATGGCCATCGAACTGATGCTGCTGGCAGTGAACCTGAACTTCATCGCGTTCTCGCATTACCTGGGCGACGCGGCGGGGCAAATCTTCGTGTTCTTCATTTTGACCGTCGCGGCCGCCGAATCTGCAATCGGCCTGGCGATCCTGGTGGTCCTGTTCCGTAACCTGGACACGATCAACGTGGAAGACCTCGACAGCCTCAAAGGCTGATGAGCTCGGCTCGATAACTAATAACGAATAAGGTTCAACATGGCGGGGCAAATTTCAACCTCACTCTTACTGGCGGTGCCTCTGGCGCCGTTGGCAGGCTCGGCGATCGCCGGCCTGCTCGGTACCAAGTTCCTGGGCAATGTGGTCGGTCGCAAGGTGTCGCATACCGCGACCATCCTGGGCGTGCTGATCGCGCTGATCATCTCGGTGCAAACCCTGATGGCCACGCTCGACGGCTTCAAGCTCAATGAAGATCTCTACACCTGGATGACGGTCGGCACGCTCAAGCTGGCCGTTGGCTTCCAGATCGATACCCTGACCGCGATGATGATGTGCGTCGTGACCTCGGTGTCGCTGATGGTCCACATCTACACGATCGGCTATATGGCCGAAGACGACGGCTACAACCGCTTCTTCTCGTACATCTCGCTGTTCACCTTCGCGATGCTGATGCTGGTCATGTCCAACAACTTCCTGCAGCTGTTCTTCGGCTGGGAAGCGGTGGGCCTGGTTTCGTATCTGCTGATCGGTTTCTGGTACACCCGTCCGACCGCGATCTTCGCGAACATGAAGGCTTTCCTGGTCAACCGCGTGGGCGACTTCGGCTTCATCCTCGGTATCGGCCTGATCCTGGCCAGTGCCGGCACGATGAACTATGCGGAAGTGTTCGAGAAGGCCGACCAGCTGGCCTTGATGACCGTGCCTGGCACCGACTGGCCGCTGCTGACCGCTGCCTGTATCTGCCTGTTCATCGGCGCGATGGGTAAATCGGCGCAGTTCCCGCTGCACGTCTGGCTGCCTGACTCGATGGAAGGCCCAACCCCGATCTCGGCACTGATCCACGCCGCGACGATGGTTACCGCCGGCATCTTCATGGTGTCGCGCATGTCGCCGCTGTTCGAGCTGTCGGATGGCGCACTCTCCTTCATCATTGTCATCGGTTCGATCACCGCGCTGTTCATGGGCTTTTTGGGCATCATCCAGAACGACATCAAGCGCGTGGTCGCTTACTCGACGCTGTCGCAGCTGGGTTACATGACGATTGCGCTGGGCGTGTCGGCCTACTCGGTCGCCGCCTTCCACCTGATGACCCACGCCTTCTTCAAGGCGCTGCTGTTCCTTGGCGCGGGTTCCGTCATCATCGGCATGCACCACGACCAGGACATGCGCAATATGGGCGGCCTGCGCAAGTACATGCCGATCACCTGGATCACTTCGCTGATCGGTTCGCTGGCCCTGATCGGTACCCCATTGTTCTCGGGTTTCTACTCGAAGGATTCGATCATCGAAGCGGTGCACGCAAGCACGCTGCCGGGTTCGGGCTTCGCCAACTTCGCGGTGCTGGCCGGCGTGTTCGTCACGGCGTTCTACTCGTTCCGTATGTATTTCCTGGTGTTCCATGGCGAAGAGCGTTTTGGTAAAGCACATGCACACGATCATCATGACGATCACGCGCATACCAAAGCTGCTGCGCACGACCACGCCGATCCGCACGCGCACCATGATTCGGACGCGCACCACGAAGAAGAACATGACGACCACGGCCACCACGGCCTGGCCCCGGGCCAGAAGCCGCACGAGTCGCCATGGGTCGTGACGCTGCCGCTGATCCTGCTGGCAATCCCGTCGGTCGTCATTGGCTACCTGGCGATTGGTCCTATGTTGCACGGTACCTTCTTCGATGGCGTGATCACCGTCAATCCGGCTCACCCTGCGATGGCTGAACTGGGCGAGATGTTCCATGGCGCCGGCGCGATGGCCCTGCACGGCCTGCAGACCGCACCGTTCTGGCTGGCACTGGCAGGCGTCGTTGCCGCCTACTACTGCTATATGGTCAACCCGCGCGTGCCGGCCTGGTTCTACGCCAAGTTCAAGCCGCTGCACACCCTGCTGGACAACAAGTACTACATGGATGCGTTCAACCAGAAGGTCTTCGCTGGCGGCGCACTCGGCGTGGGCAAGGGCCTGTGGAATGTCGGCGACCGCAGCCTGATCGACGGCCTGGTCGTCAATGGCAGCGCCAAGCTGGTGGGCTGGTTCTCGACCGTCACCAAGCGCGCGCAGACCGGTTACATCTACCACTATGCGTTCGTGATGATCGTCGGCGTACTGGCAGCGATGCTGTACTTCTTCCCGTTCTGGCGCGGTTAATCACAGGCAGAGATAAAGAAAAATGATGCAGTCAACAATTTCTACGTTTCCACCGTACCTGAGCCTGGCAATCTGGCTCCCGATCCTGTTCGGCGTGCTGGTCCTGGCCATCGGCCGCGACAAGAACGCCGGGATGGTGCGCTTGATGTCGCTCGCCGGCGCCGTCGTCAGCCTGCTGCCGACGATCCCGCTGATCGCCAACTTCGACAACGCCGCTCACGGCATGCAGTTCTTTGAACAGGCAGCCTGGATCGAGCGCTTCAACATCTTCTACCGCCTCGGCGTGGACGGCCTGTCGCTGTGGTTCGTGCCGCTGACCGCCTTCATCACCATCATCGTGGTGCTGGCGGCGTGGGAAGTGATCGAAGAGCGCGTGGCCCAGTACATGGGCTCGTTCCTGATCCTGTCGGGCCTGATGATCGGCGTGTTCTGCGCGCTGGACGGCCTGCTGTTCTACTTCTTCTTCGAAGCCACGCTGATCCCGATGTTCATCATCATCGGCGTGTTCGGCGGCCCGAACCGCGTGTACGCAGCATTCAAGTTCTTCCTGTACACCTTCTTCGGTTCGCTGCTGACCCTGGTCGCGATCGTCTACCTGTACAACAAGTCGGGTTCGTTCGACATCCTGGCCTGGCATGACCTGCCGCTGACGATGAAAGAACAGATCCTGATCTTCATCGCCTTCTTCATGGCCTTCGCCGTGAAAGTGCCGATGTGGCCGGTGCACACCTGGCTGCCGGACGCCCACGTCGAAGCGCCAACCGGCGGTTCGGTCGTGCTGGCGGCGATCATGCTCAAGCTGGGCGCCTATGGTTTCCTGCGTTTCTCGCTGCCGATCACCCCGGACGCGAGTCAGTACCTGGCGCCGGTCGTCATCGGCCTGTCGCTCGTGGCCGTGATCTACATCGGCCTGGTGGCCCTGGTGCAGAAAGACATGAAGAAACTGGTCGCCTATTCGTCGATCGCGCACATGGGCTTCGTGACCCTGGGCTTCTTCATGTTCAACGACCTGGGCGTGCAGGGCGGCCTGATGCAGGCGATCTCGCACGGCTTCGTGTCGGGCGCGATGTTCCTGTGTATCGGCGTGCTGTACGACCGTGTGCACTCGCGTGAAATCGCCGACTACGGTGGCGTCGTGAACACGATGCCGAAGTTCGCCGCCTTTGTCGTGCTGTTCTCGATGGCCAATGCCGGCCTGCCGGCGACCTCGGGCTTCATCGGCGAGTTCATGGTGATCCTGGGCGCGGTCGAGTTCAACTTCTGGACCGGTGTCGCATCGGGTACCGCCCTGATCCTGGGCGCGGCCTACTCGCTGTGGATGGTCAAGCGCGTCATCTTCGGGCCAGTGGCCAACAAAAAAGTCGCCGCGTTGACCGACCTGAACGGCCGTGAGTTCGCCATCCTGTCGGTGCTGGCAATCGCCACCCTGGCGATGGGCCTGTATCCGGCGCCGATCGCCGAGACGCTGCAAGTCTCGGTCACCGACCTGCTTCAGCACGTCGCAGTCAGCAAAGTGCCTCAATAAAACGCCATGAATGAAATGAACTCGACCCTGTTATCGGCTGCCGACACCAATCTGGCGCCGGTCTATGCCGAAATCTTCCTGCTGATCGCGACGTCGGCGATCCTGCTGATCGACCTGTTCCTGAAAGAGGGCAAGCGCAACCTGACCTATGGCCTGTCGCTGCTGGCGATCGGCGGCTGCGCGATCTTCTCCTTCATGGACTTCGACTCGGGCGCGACCGTGTACACCTTCAGTGGCATGTACGTGTCGGATCCGATGTCGAACCTGCTCAAGATGTTCACCTACCTGGCCACGGCCATGACCATCGTCTACTCGCGCCAGTACGCCGGCGAGCGCGGCATGATGTCGGGCAACCTGGGCGGCGAGTTCTATACGCTCGCGCTGTTCTCTATGCTGGGCCAGATGATCATGATCTCGGGTAACAGCATGCTGTCGATCTACCTGGGCCTGGAACTGATGTCGCTGTCGCTGTACGCGCTGGTGGCGCTGCGCCGCGACCACGCGATCTCGACCGAAGCCGCGATGAAGTACTTCATCCTGGGCGCCCTGGCCTCGGGCTTCCTGCTGTATGGCATCTCGATGATCTACGGCGCGACCGGTTCGCTCGACATCACCACCATCGCGCAAGTCACTGCCGCCGAAGGCGCCAACCGCACCATCCTGGTGTTCGGCCTGGTGTTCGTCGTGGCCGGCCTGGCCTTCAAGCTGGGCGTGGTGCCGTTCCACATGTGGGTGCCGGACGTGGTGCAGGGCGCGCCGACCGCCGTGACCCTGCTGCTGGGCGGCGCGCCGAAGATCGCCACCTTCGCCATCGTGATCCGCCTGCTGGCCGAAGCGCTGCCGTCGATGGCCTTCGACTGGCAGCAGATGCTGCTGGTGGTCGCCGTGCTGTCGCTGGCCTTCGGTAACGTCACCGCGATCGCGCAGACCAATATCAAGCGCATGCTGGCTTACTCGACGATCGCCCAGATGGGCTTCGTGGTGCTGGCCCTGGTGGTCGGCAACGTCGATGGCGATACCACCAATGCCGCAGCCGCCTACAGCGCCGCGATGTACTACACCATCATCTACGTGTTGACCACGGTGGGTACCTTCGGCCTGATCATGATGCTGGCGCGCGCCGGCCATGAGGCGGAGCTGATCAGCGACTTCAAGGGTCTCGGCAAGCGCAGCCCATGGTTCGCGATCGTCGCCACGATCCTGATGTTCTCGCTGGCCGGCGTGCCGCCGATGGTGGGCTTCATCGCCAAGTACGCCGTGATCCAGGCCGTCGCCAACGCCGGCATGGTGTGGCTGGCCGTCGTGGCCGTGATGTTCTCGCTGATCGGCGCGTTCTACTACCTGCGCATCGTCAAGACCATCTGGTTCGACGAAGCAGTCGATACCGCGCCGATCGCGACCCCGGTCGATATGCGCGTGATCATGTCGCTCAACGGCGTCGCCATTTTCGTGCTGGGCGTGGTCCCTGGCGGCCTGCTGGCGATCTGCTACAGCGCCATGCAGGCGACCCTGGCGAATTAAGCCATGGATAGCTCGCTGGCCGCATTGCTGGTGATTGCCCTCGCGCTGGCGGGGGCCAATCTGCCGTTCGTGAACGAGCGCCTGTTCGGGTTCGTGCCGGTCCCGGCCGGTAAAGCGCCAGCGGGGGAGCCGCGCAACAAGGCGTTAGCGCTGCGCCTGCTCGAGCTGGTGGTCTTGTACTTGGTCGTCGGACTGGTTGCGAAGCTGCTGGAATCGCGTATCGGTTCGGTGTTCGTGCAGACCTGGGAGTTTTATGCGGTCACCGGCTGCATGTTCCTGGTGCTGGCGTTTCCGGGTTTCGTGATGCGGTATATGCGCAAGCGTCGTTAAGTTCAGCCAGTACAGCCAACCCGTCGTTCCCGCGCAGGCGGGAACCTAAGTTTTTAGCGTTATCGATACGCGAGCAACTTAGGTTCCCGCCTCCGCGGGAAGTTTTTTTGGCAGTGCCAAAAAAGACGTTTTTGGGCCAACGATATCTCGTGCGGCGCGGGTTTCGCTTATGATTCTTACCATTGCAGTCTCAACTAACTGGAGTGAAAAGTGCCGGATCTGAAAGAAACCCGCATCGACGGCGGCGTCGTCTACGACGGCCATTTTTTGAAAGTCGAGAAAGACCGCATCCGCCTGCCGGACGGCTCGGAGAGCCAGCGCGAGTTTTTCCGCCATCCCGGCGCCGTCGTGATCCTGCCGCTGCTACCCGATGGCCGCGTGCTGCTCGAGCGCCAGTTCCGCTATCCGAACGGGCAGGTCTTTATCGAATTCCCGGCCGGGAAGATCGACCCGGGCGAAGACCACCTCGAATGCGCCAAGCGCGAGCTCAGGGAAGAAACCGGCTACACGGCGGGACGCTGGCGCTTCGTCTGCACCATCCATAATGCGATCGCCTATTCGGACGAGCACCTCGAGATCTTCCTGGCCGAAGACATGACCGCGGGCGAACAGCAGCTCGACGCCGGCGAATTCCTGGAGATCTTCAGCGCCACCGTGCCCGAGCTGCTCGAGATGGTGCGCAAGGGCGAGATCACCGACGTCAAGACCATCATCGGCACCTTCTGGCTCGAGAAGATCCTGGCCGGCGACTGGACGCCTGCCTGACCATCATGCGGCCGTGTCGGAGCCTGGCCGCGCTGTCGGCCGCGTGTGCGATGGTCGCCGCCGCCCCAGCCGCAGCCCAGGCCCGCACTCCGTTCCAGGCGCAATGCGAGGACACCATCGGCGAGACGATCTCGGTGCTGTCCAGCCGCGGCGAAGGCTATCGCATCGACAACACGCGTTCCTACCATGACCTGACGCGCCTGAAAGGCAGCGTGCGCCGCGGTTCCTGGGTGCTGGGCCTGACGCACACCGAGGCGCGGGTGAGCATCAAGGTCGGCGGACGCATGTTGACGGACCGGTCCAGCGGCCATGAATGCGTGGCGCCGCGCATCGACGTCAACCTGTATTACGCGCCCATCGTGATCTATGTCAGCCGCGAATTCACGCCGGGATCGTGTTCCTACCGGGAAGTGCTGGCCCACGAGATGCGCCACCTGCAGACCTACCAGGATTTCCTGCCCAAGGCCGAAGCCATCGTCCGCACCCGGCTGGCGGCGCGCTTCGCCGGCAGGCCGCTGTATGCGCCGATCGGGCAAGCGCGATCCCTGCTCCAGCGCGAAGTGGACCGCAGCTGGATGCCCTACATTAAACGTGAGATGGAAAAGGTCGAAGTATTGCAGGCGGCCATTGATACGCCGCAGGAATACGCTCGCCTGGGCAAGGTTTGCGCAGGTGAGGTACAGTCTTTGCTTAGACAGGCAACACGAAGCAGTTCATGAACACCGAGCAAGCAAACGAAACGAACACGGCAGCGCGGCAGCATGTCGCCCTCATTCCGGCGGCCGGCGTCGGCGCCCGCATGGCGGCCGGCAGCCCCAAGCAATACCTTGCCATCGGCGCCAAGCCCATGCTGCGCCACACGGTCGACGCCTTCCTTTCCAGCCCGCTGATCGCCCACACCTATGTGGTGGTGAGCGCGGACGATCCCTTCATCGACGGCGTGCTGCCCGACGCGCGGGAGGCGGGCAAGCGCGTCACCGTGTTGCGCTGCGGCGGCGCGACCCGCATGGAATCGATCCGCAACGGCCTGCATGCGCTGGCCGACGTGCTCGGCGCACAAGACCGCGTGCTGGTCCACGACGCCGCCCGGCCGGGCCTGAACGCCGCGCTGATCGAACGCCTGATCGTTGAAACAGGCGACCATGCGGCCGGCGGCCTGCTGGCGCTGCCCGTGGTCGATACCGTCAAGCGCCGGGACGCTGGCCATGTCGCGACCGTCCCGCGCGACGGCCTGTGGCTGGCCCAGACCCCGCAGATGTTTTCCTACGCGCTGCTGTGCCGCGCACTCGACGCGGCCACCGACCCGGCCGCGATCACCGACGACGCCAGCGCCATCGAGGCGCTGGGCCTGGCCCCGAAACTGGTCGAAGGCCATCCGCGCAACCTGAAAGTCACGCTGCCATCCGACATCCGCATCGCCGAGATGTACCTGGCGCTCGATTCCACCATTTGAACGACACGAACCACACACCATGGCACTCGCATCCTACAATCCTCATCCTCCGTTTCGCATCGGCACCGGCTACGACAACCACGCGCTGGTCGAAGGCCGCAAGCTGATCGTCGGCGGCGTCACCATCCCGCATCGCCTGGGCCTGTTGGGCCATTCCGACGCCGACGTGCTGCTGCATGCGATCATCGATTCGCTGCTGGGCGCGGCCGCGCTGGGCGACATCGGCAAGCACTTCCCGGACACCGACCCGATGTTCGCCGGCGCCGATTCGCGCACCCTGCTGCGCGAAGTCGCGCACCGCGTGCTGAACTCGGGCTACACCATCGGCAATATCGACGCCACCATCATCGCCCAGCAGCCGAAGATGGCGCCGCACATCCCGCTGATGGTCTCGCGCATCGCCGAAGACCTGGGCGTGTCGCCGCAGCAGGTGAACATCAAGGCCAAGACCAACGAGAAGCTGGGCTACCTGGGCCGTGAAGAGGGCATGGCGGCGCACTCGACCGCGCTCTTGATCCGGGCCGCTACGCAGTAGTGTTGAAGCAGTATTGACTGGCTTCGGCAAAGGTCGAAAAGGCAATCTATAATTGCCTGATGACCAACGCCCATCCAACACTGTCACCGCGCGCAGCCTGGACCCTGATCCTGGTCGCCAGCGCCATCATGATGATCACGATGGGCGCGCGGCTGACCAGCGGCCTGTTCCTGTCGCCGCTGAACACCGCGACCGGGCTCGGCGTGGCCAGCATCAGCTTCGTGATGGCGGTGGCCCAGCTGATGTGGGGTGCGGCCCAGCCGGTGTTCGGCGCCGTCGCCGACAAGTACGGGCCGGGCAGGGTGATCGCCCTTGGCGGCCTGATGCTGGCGGCTGGCACTGCCGCCACGCCCTTCGTCGATTCGCAGTGGGCGCTGCTGCTCACGATGGGCTTTCTGTCGGCGGCCGGGGCCGGCGCCGGCAGCTTCTCGATCCTGATTGGCGCCACTGCCCAGCGCCTGCCCGCCGAGCGGCGCGCCTTTGCTTCGGGCTTCATCAACGCCGGCGGTTCCTTCGGCCAGTTCGTGTTCGCGCCGCTGATGGGCGCCATCATCGCCGGCGCAGGCTGGATCTGGGCCATGCTCACCATGGCCGCCGCCACCTTGCTGACCATTCCGCTGGCCTGGCCGCTGCGCGGCAGGAAAGCCGCCGCCGTCCCTGTTACTACTCCTGCCGCTGCGCCTGCAGCGCCCCTGCCGGACGCGCCCACGATCTCGCTCGGCCAGCAGCTGCGCCAAGCCATGCGCGACCGCAGTTACATCTGCCTGCACCTGGGCTTCTTCACCTGCGGCTTCCACATCGCCTTCCTGGTCACCCACCTGCCGGGAGAAGTCGCAATGTGCGGCCTGCCGGCCAGCGTCTCGGCCACGGCCCTGGCCCTGATCGGCCTGTTCAACATCGCCGGCAGCCTGGGTGCAGGGATGCTGGCCTCGCGCTACCGCATGAAGTCGCTGCTGTTCTGGATCTATGCCAGCCGCGCCGTGCTGGTGGGCATCTATCTGCTGGCGCCGAAGACCGAGTGGACCTTCTACCTGTTCGCCGCCGCGCTCGGCGCCACCTGGCTGGCCACCGTCCCGCCGACGGCCGGTCTGGTAGGCAAGCTGTTCGGGGTACGCTACCTGGCCACCTTGTTCGGCATGACCCTGCTGTCGCACCAGATCGGCGGCTTCTTCGGCGCCTGGCTGGGCGGCCTGGCCGTGGTGCACACGGGCGACTATAGCTGGATGTGGTATGCAGACATGGCGCTCGCGCTGGCGGCGGCGCTGGTGAACCTGCCGATCCGCGAAGCGGCGGTGGTGCGTTCGCCCAAGCTGGCGGGAGCCTGATCATGGCGCGCGACGCCTGGGCCTACCGCGAACTCGTCGTCGAATCGGCGCTGGATGCGCGCAGCGGCAAGCCGCGCATCCAGCCGGTGTCGGGACAGGCATTTGCGACCGATATGCGGGTGCAGTGTTCGCGCCGCCTGCTCGACACCGAACGGTATCCGATCGGCACGCGCTTTTTGCTGTCGGCGCGGATCTCTGACCGCCAGGGTGGCGAGCCTTTCCTGTATGCCTGGCATGGCGACCCGGTGACAGTCATGAGCAAGGCAAAGGTGGCGGGCTTCCTGCAGATGTACCGGCGTTTGCGGCTGTAAACGGGACAAGAAAAAGGCCGCGAATTGCAGCCTTGGATATTCAGTCGACGCTGGGAGGAGGGACGCCGACCCCGGTGGCGAGCACGAACAGGCTCAGGGCGATCCCGGTGCCGGCGATGGTCGCCAGCAGCGCTGCTGTTCGCGGCTTGGCGTTCTTGTGTGAGCGCCAGGCGGCATCGAGCAGGCCGATGCCGATCACCAGGTTCACGAACAGCATGGCGTCCATTGTCACTCCGTCGTGTGGGCCAGCATCAATCCCAATCCAGCGCGCCTTTTTTCCACTCGTAGGCCAGGCCGATGGTCAAGAGGCCCAGGAACACCATCATGGCCCAGAAGCCGGTCGAACCGATGTCGGTCACGACAACCGCCCATGGCACCAGGAAGGCGACTTCCAGGTCGAACAGGATGAACAGGATCGCGACCAGGTAGAAGCGCACGTCGAATTGCATGCGCGCATCGCCGAAGGCTTCGAAACCGCACTCGTACTGCGATAGCTTCTCGGGATCGGGACGGTGCGGGCCCAGTACGCGGCCCAGCACCTGGGGCGCGACGCCGACCAGGATGCCGATGATGATGAACATGAGTACGGGGAAGTATTCTTCGAGATTCATGGTTCTACTGCGCGGTGATGCGCGTGGGTTGATAAAGGAATGGTGCGGCCTCGACAGGCAAAGTTAGGCTCGATTCTAACCGCATATAACCCTGTTGCCAACCAGGCATTTTGCGTGCAATTACTGTGTTTACGTCGGTATTTACGCGTAACTGCCATCGATCCGCTCCGTGCGGGACGCAAACTGGTTATCATCAGGGGTTGGTAAATTGACCTCATCCAAACCCAAAGGAGCACCATGGCCTCGAAAAAAATCGCCGTCCTCGTCGGCAGCCTGCGCAAGGATTCGTACACCCGCCGCGTCGCCCACAGCCTGATCGAGTCGGCGCCGGAAGGATTCGAACTGGCGATCGTCGAGCTGCGCGACCTGCCCCTGTATAACGAGGACGACGAGACCGATCCACCCCCTGGCGTGTTCGCGGCCTTTCGCGACGCTATCGGCCAGGCCGACGGCGTCCTGTTCTGCACCCCGGAATACAACCGCTCGGTGCCGGGTGCGCTCAAGAACGCGATCGACGTCGGCTCGCGCCCCTACGGCAAGGCGGCCTTCGCCGACAAGCCCTGCGCCATCGTCAGCGTCTCGCCGGGCGCGCTGGGCGGCTTCGGCGCCAATCACCACCTGCGCCAGATGCTGCCGTTCCTGAACATGCCGACCATGCCGGCGCCGGAAGCCTATGTCGGCGGCGTCGCCAGCAAGTACGAGGGAGACAAGCTGGTCGACGAATCGTCGCGCGCCTTCTTCCAGAAATTCATGGCCGCCTTTGGCGCCTGGGTGGAGCAGCATGCCAAATAATGGTTTGCCTTCGCTGGCGCCGGTGGGACCCCGCTACGGATGATCCGCGCGACCGACAGCAAGATCGATAGCAAGTTGGTGCCGACGCCGCCGCGCGACCTGCCCACGCTGCTGGGCCGTCCGCCGGACGGCTGGCGCGCGCGCATGTTCGACGTCATCTTCGGCAACGACACGCCGGCCGGTCGTCGCTTCGACATCGTGCTGGTGATCCTGATCCTGCTCAGCATCCTGGTGGTGATCCTCGACAGCGTGCCCTCGATCTACAGCGAGTATTCCGGCGTGACCTCGGTGCTCGAATGGGGCTTCACGATCCTGTTTACAATCGAATACATCGCGCGCCTGGTGTGCATCCAGCGCCCGGTGCGCTATGCGCGCAGCTTCTACGGGATCATCGACCTGGTGTCGGTGCTGCCGACCTACCTGTCGCTGCTGCTGCCCGGCAGCCAGGTATTCCTGGACGTGCGCATCCTGCGCCTGCTGCGGGTGTTCCGCATCTTCAAGCTGACCTTGTACATCGAGGAATACACGCGCCTGGGCGAAGCCCTGGTCGCCAGCCGGCGCAAGATCATGGTGTTCCTGTCGGTGGTGCTGATGCTGATCCTGATCCTCGGCACCGTGATGTATGTGGTCGAGGGACCGGACAACGGCTTCACCAGCATCCCGATGTCGATGTACTGGGCCACGGTGACCATCACCACGGTGGGCTATGGCGACATGGTGCCGCACACGCCGGTGGGCAAGGCGATCGCCTCGTTCATGGTGCTGCTGGGCTGGGGCATCCTGGCGGTGCCGACGGGGATCGTTTCGGCCGAGATGACGTCGCAGAAGATGTCGCGCCACGCCCCGCGCGGCACGCCGCGCCAGTGCGGCGCCTGCGGCAGCGGCGACCATGATCCGCGCGCCCACTTCTGCAAGGATTGCGGCGCGCCGCTGGCGCCGGCGGAAGGGCAGTACTAGGTTACCGCACGCGCACCGCGCACCATGATGGCGAGCGGTGCACCGCGATCGCTCAGGCCATTGCGGCGTGCATCGTGTACCGAGAAGGTGCATGTATTGGTGCATGCACCGGCGTGCGCGGCGGCGCCGGACGCGCCAGCGTGACCGGCGGCGGGACGGTGGCGTCGCGCTCGAGCCAGTAATTGAACTGGCCGAAGCTGGGCTGCGCGCCGGCGTCGACATCCTGGAAGAAATCCTCGAGCATCTGGCGATAGGCGGCGCGGCGCGAAAACCCGTCGTTGC
Organism: Massilia sp. CFBP9012; assembly: GCF_034045115.1. Lineage (NCBI taxonomy): Bacteria > Pseudomonadati > Pseudomonadota > Betaproteobacteria > Burkholderiales > Oxalobacteraceae > Massilia > Massilia sp. CFBP9012. The sequence continues at coordinate 92,919 of NZ_JAXCWM010000013.1, forward strand.
TGGCCGCATAGCGCGCGGCGGCGGCGCGGAAGATCGCGCGCATCCGCTCGTCGGCATTGGTGCCGGTGCCCGCGCCCTTGCGCGGACGCCCGCGCTTGATGCCGGCCGTGACTGCGCGGGTGCGGCCCGGCGCACCCGAATTGCCGTAGTCCGGCAGCAGGGCGTCGGGCGTCTGGCCGCGCTCCCAGTAGCGGCGCAGGTAGCGCAGGATGCTCGATTTCGACATGCCGTGGGCGGCGGCGTAGCCGGCCATCAGCGTGGCGCGCTGGCGCGGATCGTACAGCGCGTGGCGGTCGGTGTGCAGGGCGCGCACGGCTGACCAGGCCTTGGCCTGCAGGTTCAGGTAGCCCTGCGGCACCGGTTCGCGCGGCGGCGCCGCAGCGAACGGGTCGACCAGCAGGCGGCGCGCACGGCCGGATGCCAGCGCTTCTTCCAGCGCCGCCACCGGTGTCGGCTCGGGCATGGCAGCGTGGCTGCCCAGTTGATAGGTCCAGGCCAGCGCCTGCGGCTGCGCGATCCACAGCACGCGGACGGTGCGCCCGGGCGTGCCCGCGAATTCGACTACATCGTTCTGTCCAATCATCTTTACCTCCCACAAAGCCCTTGGAATCCAGGGTGTTTTCTTACATGCAAGGATCGGGCCAGGCCGAATTGTGAGGGATCCTGCACATTTGGTGCACCTCAACTGTGCAGGAGTGGGAGGGATGTAGTCTCGTTGTTCGTGCCCGGGCACGCCATTTCATCTTCGATCTCATCTGGCCACCGATGCCCAGGTCGAGCTGGCGCGCGTGACCGGGCAGCACGTGCAGAACACCACCCGCACCGCGCGCGCCGTGGTCGACGAAGTGGCGCGACCCGCGGCCGAGGAAGCCGAGCGCGGCATCCGTTGCCAGCAGAAGGCGCTGCGCACCATGACCGACCCGTTTACGCGCGCCGATGGTGCGCTGCAGCCGGCCCAGTCGCCACAGCAGGCCAGCCAGCAAGCGGCCCAGCAACCAGTCCAGGCCAGCCAGCAGGTGCGTCAGGCGGGCGCGACGCACTAGGAAGCTATCCCGGGAGGTTCAGTGGCGCAGCGGCGCGGCGCGTGACGTCGTGGCCGCCACGGCCGCGGTGCTTGCCGCGCCCGCCCGCGGCGCCAGGCCGAACAGCGGGCGCAACGGGCGCAGGCGGCGCACGGCTTCGTACAGCGCGAAGCTGCCGGTCGCGGTCAGGACCATCAGCAGCAGCGCCTCGACGCCGGGCGCCAGGTTCAGCGGTTTGAAGGCATGCGCCATGAGCACGATCAGGGTCTGGTGCGCGATATAGACCGGGAATACCGCATCGGTGAGGTAGCGCCGCGCCGGCCCGTCGCGGTCCAGGTGGCGGCGCGCGAAACCGCAGGCCGCGACGATGGCGCCCCAGGCGCACAGCGTGTACACGCAGCGCATGATGGGAACCCAGATCGCCATCATCTGCGCGCTGTGCTCATGGTGGGGCGCGGCGTACCAGGCCACGATGGCGGCCCATGCGGCCAGTGCGATGCCAAGCGCGATCCAGCGCACGCTCTCCATGCGTTCCCACACGGGGCGGCTGCGCGCCACCAGGGCGCCCAGCAAGAATATCGGCAGGTAGGTGGCGTGGTTGAACCAGTCATCGACCAGGGCGTGGGTGGACGGGAAGCGGTCGGCCAGCAGGATGCGCACGATCGCCAGGAACAGCGCCGGCAGCACCAGCAGCTTCCAGCCTTTCAATATGGCTGCGGTACGCGCGGCCAGCGCGTCGATGCGGGCATGGCCCAGCAATGCCGTGCAGGCGGCGAGCACCAGCGTGTACACCCACAGGTAGGCGACGAACCATAAATGGTTCCAGGTCGGCAGGACCAGGCAGCCGTCCTGGCAGAAGCCGCCGTAGCCGACGAGGTAGAGGCGCATGAAGGCCACGAAGCCGTCGGCATAGCCGAGCTTTTCGACCACTTCGAGCCAGGGCTGCGGCGGCACGATGACCAGCATGCCGAACAGCAGCGGCAGCAGCAGGCGCAGGCTGCGCCGGCGCACGAAGGTCCCCGGCGCCATCTTGCGCAGCAAGAAATGCGAGGCCGCGCCGGCCACGAAGAACAGCAGGCCGAGGCGCCACGGCGAGGACAGCAGCATGAACGGCTCCGGGCCGGTCCCGGCGTGCGGACTTTTCACGTGCCAGTCCCAGCTCACGTAGTACATGCCCACGTGATAGGCGATCAGCACGAAGAAGGCCAGGATGCGGACCCAGTCGAGGAAATACAGGCGGTGATTGCCCACGGAAGTATTTGGCTGCATGGCACGCTCTTGTGATGATGGAAGCGCCAGCATTGCGCGCAGGCGGGATAGATGCCAGCGCCAGGGGGCGAACCGGGCCTTATCTGGGGCGAGCCGGGTCCAGGCGTTCGACCAGGGCGGGACGGTACTGGCGGCTGCACGGCACCCGCGCGCCACTGCGCAGCACCAGTTCGCAATCGCCCTTGTCGAGCGGAGCGATGCGCGCGATGGCGGAAAGGCGCACCGCCGCGCGCCGGTGGCAGCGCACGAAGGCCGGGCCGAGCTGGCCGAGCAGGGCGCCAAGGGTCTGGCGCAGCAGTGGCGCGCCGACGGACGTGTGCAGCGCCACGTAGTTATCGGCCGTCTCGAGCCACTCGATATCGGCCACCTGCACCACGCGTGTCGCACCGCGTTCGCTCACCAGCAGCTGGCGCGGCGCACTGGGTGGTGGCGGCGCCGCCTGCATTGGCGCCGCCAGGCGCGCGCGCAGCCGCTCGAGCGCCCGGTGCAGGCGGGCCTGGTCGAAGGGCTTGAGCAGATAGTCGACCGCTTCGCTGTCGAAGGCGCGCAGCGCATGATCCTCGTGGGCGGTGACGAACACCACCAGCGGTGCCGGCGCCGGCAGCGAGGCGGCCAGGTCGATGCCCGACAGTTCGGGCATCTCGATATCGAGCAGCAGCGCATCCGGCCGTTCGCTCTCCACCATGCGCAAGGCCTCGACGCCATCGACCGCTTCGCGGACCGACCCGATGCCAGCTTCCAGTGCCAGCATGCGGCGCAGCCGGTCGCGCGCCGGGCGTTCGTCGTCGACGATCAGCAGGTGCATGGTAGCCTCATCTCTGCACGTACGCCGGCGGGCTCCAGGGCGATCAAGGCCAGGCCCGCGTTCTCTCCGTGCAGGGCCGCCAGCCGCGTGCGCAGATTGGCCACCGTGATGCCGGGCGTGCCCGACTCGTCCAGCACGCCGCCATCGTCCTCGACCCGCACCACCATGGCGTCGCCGTCGATATGGGCCGCGACCCGGATCGCGGTCGCCTCGCGGCGCCGTCCGACCGTGTGCTTGAACACGTTTTCGAGCAGCGGTTGCAGGCTGATGGCGGGCAGCATGACGTCCAGCGCGGCCGGGTCGACGTCCCAGGCCAGCGTCACCCGTCCCTCGAAGCGCTCGGCCATCACCGCCGCATAGCCCTGGGCCAGGCGCAGCTCGTCGCGCAGGCGCGCCTGCGGCCGTTCGCCCAGCGCCAGGGTGGCGCGCAGCACGTCGGCCAGCCGCACCAGCGTGGCGTCGGCACGCGCGACATCGGTATGCATGAGGGAGGAAATCGTATTCAGCGCATTGAACAGGAAGTGCGGCTGCATCTGGCGCGTCAGGCGTTCGAGCTGGGCTTCGCGCAGCAGGGCGCCGGCCTGCTCGGCGCGCACCCTTTCCTTCATCATCTCGCGATAGGACAGGAGGCCGAAGCCGATCGTCGTGAACAGGCCGAAGAACACCGAGATCTTGAGCGCCTCGTAGACAAAGACGTCGGACCAGGGCTGGTGCCGGTAGTGAAGGCCGGCCAGCGCATAGATGCCGTGGCGGATCGCGAACACGACCGGCGTGAAGCCGACCCAGTACAGCGGCAGCCAGCGCAATTGCCTGCCGAACCAGCGCCGGGGCGTGGCGACCAGCGCGTCGTCGCCGGCGCTGAAGCGGCGCTGGACCAGGAACAGCATGGTCGCCACCACCGCGGACGAGGTCTCCCACAACACCGGCTGCCACAGCGCGGTGCCGCCGTCGCGCCGGTAATCCTCGAGCGCCACCAGCACCATCAGACTCCAGAACAGGGCCCAGGCGATGCCGGCGACGACGAGGTTGCGGTTTGCGCGCGGTGGAAAAGGGGGCACGGACGACGCTCCGGATGAGAAAGGCCCGATCATCGTGCATCGGTCCGCGCTTGTCAAAACGGCGTTTCGTGGCAAATGTGACAATTGGTGACGATTGCCGTTCCTGCCAACTCATCGTGCGACAATGGGCCATGAACATTCCTGGTCACCACAGCGACGATTCCGATGACCGGCAGCGCATGCGGGCGCTGCTGGCCGCACACGACTGGACGTGCAGCCCCATGGGCGAGCCGGGCGCCTGGCCGGTCGAGCTGCGGGTGGCGCTCGACCTGATGCTCGATGCGCCTTATCCGACGCTGGTGTGCTGGACCGGACAATACCTGATGCTCTACAACGACGCCTATGCGCGGTTGCTGGGCGCGGCCCACCCGGCCGCGCTGGGCAAGCCGCTGAGCGAAGTGATGCCCACTCTGTGGCCGGACGTCGCGCCGCTGGCCGACGCCGCCATGGCGGGGCGTTCCGGCCAGGTCGAGGACTTGTCCGTCGTGCTTCCGCCGGGCGACGACGAGTGCCAGCGTTGGTTCACCGCATCGTATATTCCCTTGCGCAGCCTGGCCGGCGAGGTCAAGGGCTTCGTGCATACCGCCGTCGAGACCACCGGCCGCGTGCTCGAGGCGCGCCGTGCCGAGGCGGCGCGGCGGGCGAGCGATGCGCGCCTGTCGGCGGTGTTCGACAGCCTGCCGGTCGGCGTGGCCGTGACCGACACGGCTGGTGCGGTGGTGCTGGCCAACGATGCGATGCGGCGCTATGTGCCGGCCCGCTTCATGCCTTCGCGCGATGCGCAGCGCCTGGCGCGCTGGACGGTGCTGGATGGCGCCGGCAAGCCGGTGGCGGCCGAGGACTTCCCTGGTGCGCGCGCCCTGCGCGGCGAGCGCGTGGTGCCGGGGATGGAGGCCTTGTATCGCGCCGATGACGGCCGCGAAATCTGGACCCATATCAGCTCGGTGCCTATCCTCGATGCCGACGGCAGGATCGACGGCCAGGTCTCGGTGGTCACCGACATCGACCGCGTCAAGCGCACCGAGGCGGCCCTGCGCGAATCCGAAGAAAAATACCGCAAGCTGTTCGAGGAAGTCGACGAAGCCTTCTGCATCCTGGAAGTGACGTTCGATGCCGGCGGCGCGCCCATCGACCTGGTGTTCCTCGAGGTGAATCCGATGTTCGCGATCCAGAGCGGCATTCCCGATGCCCGCGGACGCTCGGTGCACGAGCTGGCGCCCGGCCTCGAATCGGTCTGGCTGGAGCGCTACGGCGCGGTGGCGCGCAGCGGCGAATCGATCCTGTTCGAGGAATATTCGCCGAAGCTCGAGCGCTGGTTCGAGGTCAATGCCTCGCGCATCGGCGCGCCCGAGGCGCGCCAGGTGGCGCTGGTGTTCCGCGACACCAGCGAACGCAAGCGCATCGAGGAAGACATGCGGCGCCTGGCCCGCGAGGCCTCGGAAGCGAGCCGGCGCAAGAGCGAATTCCTGGCGGTGCTGGCGCACGAACTGCGCAACCCGATGGCGACCATCCGCACCGGCCTCGAGATCATGCGCCTGCGCGCCGACAGTCCCGACACCATGGCGCGCGTACGCGAGATGCTCGAGCGCCAGACCCACCAGCTGTCGCACCTGGTCGACGACCTGCTCGACGTCGCCCGCGTCAGCAGCGGCAAGATCGAGATCCGCAAGCAGCTGGTCGACCTCAACCGGGTGGCGACGAGCGCGGTGGAGACCAGCACGGCGGTCATCCAGGGCGCGCGCCACCGGCTCGAGGTCATCCTGTGGCCGGAAGCGCTGTTGCTGGACGTCGATCCGACCCGCATCGCCCAGGTGGTGAGCAACCTGCTGACGAACGCCGCCAAGTACAGCGCGCCCGGCGGCGACATCCGCCTGGAAGTGCGCAAGGACGCGGGCGAGGCCGCGGGTTGGGCCACAATCGCGGTAAGCGACAGCGGCGTCGGCATCCTGCCCGAGCACCAGGAGGCGATCTTCGAGATGTTCAGCCAGGTCGGCGACCATGGCGGCCTGGCCCAGGGCGGGCTGGGCATCGGTCTGTCGCTGGTGCGCCAGCTGGTGACCCTGCACGGCGGCGCCATCGCGGTGCACAGCGCCGGCGCCGGCCAGGGCAGCACCTTCACCGTGCGCCTGCCGCTCGGCGCGCGGCCAGACGCCGGGCCGCGCGAGGCCGTGCAGGAGCTGCGGCACGAGCAGCGCGCGCTCCCGCGCCGCAGCTTCCGCATCCTGGTGGTGGACGACAATACCGATGCCGCCGAGAGCCTGTCGCTGCTGCTGCAGATGAACGCCCACGAGATCCGTACCGCGACCAATGGCCGCGACGCGCTGGCGCTGGTCAGCGGCTTTACGCCCGACATCGCCTTCCTCGACATCGGCATGCCGGGCATGACCGGCTACGAGCTGGCGGCGCGGCTGCGCGCGATGCCGGCGCTGGCGCACACGACCCTCGTCGCCGTCACCGGCTGGGGTTCGGAAGAAGACCAGGCGCGCTCGCGCGAAGCCGGTTTCGACCACCACTTCACCAAGCCGATCGCGGCCGATTCGGTGAGCCGCCTGCTGGGCCGGCTGGGCTGGCGCGCTCAGTAGCGGCTTGGTTGACGCTCAGTTGACGCTCAGTTGCCGCTACTGCGCTCGGCGTCGATCTCTTTCTTCATCGCCCCGACCTGGTCGATGTAATCGGCCACCGGCACGTCCGGGCTGGCGCGCAGCTCGGGCGGCAGCAGCACCGGCATGTACAGCTCGTCGGCGGTGCGGCCGTGGCGCTGCATATTCCCGGCCAGGATCAGCCCCGACACCAGGAGCGCCAGCGCACCGCAGGCCAGGCGCAGGCGGCGTCGGTATTGCGGCGTGACGGTGGCGAGGTGGAAGTAGACCGCCACCGCCACCGTCGCCACCGCCGCGTGCGAGGCATAGGCGGTCAGCCATTCGAGCGACCAGGCATAGGCTATGACGCTGGCCAACAGGCGCAGGCCCACCAGCGCCGCCAGCGCGCAGCCATAGATGAACAGGTGGCGTCCGAGGCGCGCGCGGCGCCCGAACAGGCGATTGCCGAAGGCCCACAGGCCGGCCCAGGCCAGGCCGATGCCGCTGGCCGCAGCCGGGAACAGGGCATAGCGCTCCAGGTCGTTGCTGTCGTCGGTCAGCCAGGCCACCAGCAGCGCCGCCAGCACGGCCAGCACGATGCCGGCGCCGCCCGGCAGCATGCCCTCCCAGCCGTGCATGGTGCGGTCGACCAGTTCCGGCGAGACCCGGTGCGCGGCGCCGCGGATGCGCAGCGAGGTGTGGCCCATGCGCACCACGGTGTCGCCGTCGATCGCCAGTTCGTCCTTGATGCGGCGGGCCTTGTGCACGATGCCGTTGCGGCTGCCCAGGTCGCGCAGCCGCAGCCGTCCGTCAGGCCCGGCTTCGACCACGGCGTGGTGGGCGGCCGCATAATCGTCGTCGACGATGAAGTCGTTGTCGTAGGCGCGGCCCATGCGGATCGGCAGCGCCGCCACGCGATGGCGGTGCAGCACCTCGCCGTTGCGGGCCAGGGTCTCGATGGTCCACGGACCGCGCAGCGACTCGGTGCGCGCCGGTACGTCGGTCGGCGCGCTGGTCAGCCCGCTGGTCAGTCCAGTGAATGGCTGGCTCGTGTGCTCGCTCATCGCCGTCCACTACGCCCGAAGGCGCCCAGGTAGGCGCGCGTGACGCGCAGGCCGTTTTCGTAGGAGACGCCGGACACGTCCAGGCGGCTCTGCAGGCTCGATTGCGAGGCGTCGGTGCTGGCCGTGAGCAGGGTGAAGTTGTACAGGCCCTCGAACTTGCGGTAGGCGCGCACGCAGGTGACGGCGCGCAGCGGCAGGGTGCGGGTGTGCACGAAGCGCTCGGTGCAGAACGGCTTGGTCAGGCGCGGGTCGCCCGTGCTGCCCAGATTGTTGACCTGAAAGGTGTCGCTGGCCAGCGTCGCGAAGCGCATCGGCTCCATGGTGCCGCTGCGGATGTACTGGTGGGTCATGGCCACGTTGCCGGTCTGCTGGACGTCCGACACGAACACCGCCGACTGCATCACGCAGCTCATCGAATCGGTGCTGTAGACCGCGCCGCGGGCATTCGAACGTCCCCAGCAGCGCACCTCGCCCGATTCGCGCACCGGCACCAGGTACTGGCCCATGCCCTTGAGCGTGAGGGGTTCCTCGAGCAGCTTGTCGACCATGCTGCCCTGGTGCGCCAGCAGCTGCTTGCCGATCAGGGGATTGAAATCGGCCGGCGGGGCGGCCTGCTCGGCCACCTTGCGCAGCAGCTCCTGCGCATGCTTGACCGGCACCAGGAAGCTGACCGATTCGCCGTCGCGCCGGCGCGAGACGTTGATGCCGGCCACGGTGCCGCTGGCGGTCACGCTCGGCCCGCCGCTCATGCCCGAGTTGATCGGGCCGGAAAAGATCAGCCGGTCGTAGAAGCTGCGCGTGAGAACGCCGTTATAGGCGCCTTCAGAGATCGCGAAGCCGAGGTCGAGCGGATTGCCGAGCGAGTACAGGCGCTGCCCCTGGCGCAGCCGCACCGGCTGCTCGGGCACCTTGAAGAAGCCGCTGCCGTTGCGGTTGATGCGCACCACGGCCAGGTCGTGCAGCACGTCGACCGCCATCAGCTCGACCGGGCCGGTATTGCCGTCGGTATCGATGTATTCGGCCGTATAGATGCCAGGGTCGAGCGCCATCTGCGACACCACGTGGTAATTGGTCAGCGCCAGGTTGCTGGTGCCGACCAGGAAGCCCGAGCCGACCGTCGACTGGGTGCGGCCGTTCTTGAGCAACATGCGGATCTGCAGCAGGTCGCCGCGCGCCGAGTCGTACAGGTCCTGGGCCGCCAGCGAAGGTTCGGGCAGGGCGTCCTGGGCCTCGGTCTCGCCAGGGAGCGGCGCGTTCGGGGTGGCCGCAGGCGCAGTATCGACCGGCATCTGGGGCGCGCCAACGGCGGCGCCGGCGCCGGCCGTGTTCTGGGTCGCGCGCGGCGTGGATTGTGCGAGGTTCTGCGGCTGGGGCTGGGCAGCGGCCGGCGGCGACGTCGCCTCGAGGGCGACGCCGATGGCGGTGCAGGTCAGCAGGAGTGCCAGGACAGCTCGTTTCATGCAATAGTTTGATGGCAGTATGAGATGCTATCTTGCCACCGGATCAACGCGCGTTGCGCGCGTTAGCGCACGTTCGGGGGCAATTATGAGGACTGTTCACCCTGTTCGACGGCGGTCAGCGGCGCCATCATGTGGCCCAGCTTGGCCTGCTTGGTGTTCAGGTAGCTGTTGTTGTAGGCATTGCGGTTGACCAGCAGCGGCACCCGCTCGGCGACCGCGATGCCGATGCGGTTCAGGGCGTCGATCTTGCGCGGGTTGTTGGTCATCAGGCGCACCGACTTGATGCCGAACTGCTCCAGCATGGGCCGGCACAGCTCGTAGTTGCGGGCATCGGCATGAAAGCCCAGCTGCAGATTGGCCTCGACCGTGTCGGCGCCGGCTTCCTGCAGGCGGTAGGCGCGGATCTTGTTGACCAGGCCGATGCCGCGGCCTTCTTGACGCAGGTAGAGCAGGATGCCGCGGCCTTCCTCGGCGATGCGCTGCAGCGCGCCTTCGAGCTGGGCGCCGCAGTCGCAACGCTGCGAGAACATCACGTCGCCGGTGAGGCATTCGGAGTGCACCCGCGCCAGCACCGGCTCGCCGGTCGACAGGTCGCCCAGGGCCATCGCCAGGTGTTCCTTGCCGGTGGCCGGTTCGACCCAGGCGTGCAGCGTGAACTGGGCCCACGGCGTCGGCAGCGCGCACGAGGTGGCATAGTCCAGCAGGGAAGGCGGGGTAAGTGCGGCGGCGGCGGTGGCTTGCATGACGGTGTTTCCAATCGATGTACTTATAGCCTTCAAGTTTACCGGAAATCGGGCATGGCCGTGCGGAATCACCCGCTTTTCGGCCGGCGCCGCCGGGCACTCTACCGTTAGGCGGAACCAACACTGCTTATGCGCGCTGGATGGAATCCGGTCGTGACGCACGATTGACCAAGTCTCCTCTTGCAGGAGGCCCCGATGCACGTGATACGCTGGCAAAAAAATAATTCCATATGCCGCATGCCAAATCTCCCCCGCTTTCCCACCAGCCTGACCCCGCGCGGCCTCGGCGCCTGGCTGGCGCTCGCATTCTCGGCGCTGACCGTGGTCCTGACCCTGTTGCTGGTCGAGGTGGTCGAGCGCGCAGCCACTGGCCAGGTCAAGAGCAGTATCGGCAATGGGTTGGGCGAGATGGCGATGCAGACCGCCGACAAGCTCGATCGCGGCATGTATCAGCGCTATCGTGAGGTGCTGCTGATGGCGCGTCGCGGCGACCTCGTTGCGGCCGGCGCCTCGAGCGCCGAACGCCGCCGTATTCTGGCCGATATCCAGTCGACCTATGGTTACTACGAGTGGATCGGGATGGCGGCCCTCGACGGCACCGTGCTGGTCGAGGCGCGCGGCCTGCTGGAAGGGAAGAACGTCGCCAAGCGTCCCTGGTTCATCAACGCCCTCCAGGGCACCTATGTCGGCGACGTGCACGAAGCGGTGCTGCTGGCCAAGCTGCTGCCGGTGCAGGAGGGCGAGCCGCGCCGCTTCGTCGACGTCGCCTTCCCCTGGATGGACGCGAACGGCAAGCCGGCCGGGGTGCTGGGCACTCACTTGTCGTGGGAATGGGCGCGCGACATCGAGCGCTCGATCATCGCGCCGGTGCAGTCGCGCAACCGGGTGCAGGCCCTGATCGTCAGCGCCGAAGGCGTGGTGCTGCTGGGCCCCGAGGGCCTGCAGGACAGCAAGGTTGACCTGGCCAGCCTGGGCCAGGCGCGCCAGGGGCGCACCGGCTACGCCGTCGAGCGTTGGCCCGACGGACGCGATTACCTGGTTGGCTACGCCGCCACGCGTGCGGTGGGCGACTATCCGGGACTGGGCTGGCACGTGCTGGTACGCCAGGATCTCGAGGATGCCTACCGCCCGCTGCGCGAGCTGCGTGCGCGCGCGCTATGGAGCGGCGCCGCGCTGGCGCTGCTGTTCTCGCTGGCCGGCCTGCTGCTGGCGCGCCGCATCACGCGCCCTTTGCAGTCCCTGGCCGCGTCGGCCGACCGCCTGCGCCGCGGCGACAGCCAGGAGCTGGTGCCGGCGCGGCGCGGCTATACCGAGGTGCGCCAGCTGTCGGGCGCGCTCAATGCGCTGGTGACGGCGCTGGTGGACCGGCGCGCCGAACTGCAGGCGCTGAACGACACCCTCGAACAGCGGGTCGAGCAGCGCACCCTGGAACTGGAGCGCGCGCTGGCCGCGGTGCGCGCCAGCGAGCAGCGCATGGCCACCATCGTCGGGGCGGCGCAGGACGCCTTCATCGCGGCCGACCAGCGCGGCATGATCCTCGACTGGAATCCGGCCGCCGAACGCATGTTCGGTTGGAGCCGTCACGACGCGGTGGGCTGGCCACTGGCCGAGATGATCCTGCCGGAGCGCCACCGCGCCAGCATCGCCAAGGCGCTGCGGGGCTTCCACCAGGGCGGCGAGTTTGCGTATGACCGGCGCCTGGAACGGATCGTGGTCAACCGCCAGGGCACGGAATTCACGGTCGAGACCACGGTGGCGCTGGCGGGCGAGGGCGCCGACGCCTTCTTCAGCATCTTCCTGCACGATATCTCCGAGCGCAAGAAGGTCGACCGCATGAAGAGCGAATTCGTGTCCACCGTCTCGCACGAGCTGCGCACGCCCCTCACCTCGGTCCACGCCTCGCTGTCGCTGCTCGACACCGGCATGGCCGGCGAATTGCCGCCGGACGTGGCCAAGCTGATCCGCATCGCCAGCCAGAGCTGCGAGCGCCTGATGCGGATGGTGAACGACCTGCTCGACATCCAGAAGATCGAGGCGGGCCAGATGGAATACCGGCGCAGCGTGCAGCCGCTGGCGCCGGTGCTGCGGCACGCGGCCGAGGCGATGGAGGGCCAGGCGCGCCAGGCCGGCGTCGCGCTGCGCCTCGACCTGCCGCCGGGCGCCGAAGGGGTACAGGCCGCGATCGACCACGACCGCCTGGTGCAGGTGCTGAGCAACCTGCTGTCGAACGCGGTCAAGTTCACGCCGACCGGCAAGACGGTGACGGTGGGGCTGGCGCAGCGGACGGGCTGGGCGCGCCTGAGCGTGACCGACGAGGGACCGGGCATCCCGCCCGCGTTCCAGGCGCGCGTGTTCGAGCGCTTCGCCCAGGCCGACGGCCACGACACGCGCCAGCGCGGCGGCACCGGGCTGGGGCTGAGCATCAGCAAGGCGATCGTCGAGGAGCACGGCGGCACGATCGGATTCGAGACCCGAACCGGGATGGGGACGCGGTTTACGGTGGAGTTGCCACTGGGCTAGATCTAGCGCAGCTCGTGCAAAGCGGGGGCAGGTCTGACATTCGGACACGGCCTCTGCAATGGTCCTCGGTAGCACAGTTCAGGTCGTGTCCAAATGTCAGACCCCGATTTTTGACCTGTCGAACGGTGAGCTCAGCGGCGACCATTCAGCGCAGCTCGTGCACCGCCATCCCGCCAAAGCTCTTCCACGCGCCAAAGGACTGTTCCAGCTGCGGCAGCAGGCGCATCAGCGCGGGCTTGTCGAAGTGGAAGGTGGTGGCCGAGCCGGCGATGCCGCGCCGGTCGGCCAGCGCGTAGGCTTGGGCCTCGTCCTGGGCCGCGGGCACCTTCAGCAGCATCAGCACCTTCTGCCCGGCCAGGTCGAACATCAGGAGGTCGCCCTTGGCGCCCGGTTCCACGCGCCGGTAGTGGCGTTCCACGCCGGTGCCGGCCGGTCCGGCTTCGAGCGCGATGCGCACCCGCTTGCCATGCCTGACGCCCCAATCGAGGAAGGGCGCCGCATGGCGCCGTATTTCATCGGGGTCGGTGCGGTAGTTACGCACCGTCAGCGCGTCCACATGGCGCGCCAGGCCGCGCAGCAGCGCGTCCTCGCTGCTCCAGGCGGCCGGCGCCACGGCCTCGAGCCGCATCTTGCCGGCGGCCTTGCGCAGCGCGGCGAGCAGGTCGAGGTAGTGGCCGTCGTGCGCCGCCTCCGGCAGCTTGTCCGGGGCGAGCAGCTGAGGCTGGACGTCGAGCTGGACGCCCTTCAGGCGTTCTTTTGCGCCCGCCTGCGCGTTGTAGGCGGCATACGCGCGCATGCGGCCGACGGCGTCGGCGCGCGCGGTCGGCAGGATCAGGTCGGGCCCGTCCTCGAAGGCGGTCACCGCCATGCCGCGGCTGTCCGCCTGGCGCACGAAGGCCGCCAATGCCTGCGGCTCGGCGACCTGGCCGGCGCGCACCGGAACATTGATGAACAACTCGCCCATGCCTTCGCCGGCGGCCCACTCGAGCATGGCGTCGGCGCGTTCGCGCCAGGCGTTCGGGCTCCAGGCCCAGGTGGCGCGCGGCGCGCGCCGGCGTACCTCGGCCGCGTCCTCGGGGTCTTGCGTGGCCAGGCCCGGCTGTGGCGCGGGAGGCGGCTCCTCCGCGCCCAGCGTGTGGCCGGTGACGGTGAATTCCTTGTCCCGTTGTTCGCCGCGCAGCAGGATCGTGTCGCCGGGCGCCGCGTCCCGTGGCAAAAGGTGCAGGGCCTGGACGCCGCTGGCGGCCACCCTGAGCGGCACGGCGCGGCAGCCGGGATCGGGCTTGCCTGGCGCCTCGGTGACGATGGCGCGCATGCGCGCGCCCATGGCGGTGGTGTGGTCCTCGGTCACTGCGCCGGGAGACGCGAGCGGGGTGCCGGGGCACAGCAGCAAGGTGGCTGCCTGGGCCGGCAAGGTCAGCGATGACAGCAGAAGCGGAAGCAGGAAAATAGTGCGCGACATGCCCCGAGTGTAAGCGAGCCGGGCGATTCGCAGCGCCCGCTTCGGGGCGCGTCGGGGATTCTCAGGCTGACGGCAACAGCAGGCGCCGCACGCGCGCCAGCAATTCGTTGGGCTGGAAGGGCTTGCTGACGAAGTCGGTGGCGCCGGCGTCGAGCGCACGCACGGTGTCGCGCTCGGTGTTCTTGGCGGTGAGCATGAGGATCGGCACCGCCGCCCACGCGGCGCGCGCGCGGGCCAGGGCGACGATCTCGAAGCCATCGAGATGGGGCAGCATCACGTCCAGCAGCACCAGGTCGGGGATATCGGGACTGGCGGCGACGTACTCGCCCGCGGCGCGGCCGTCGGCCAGGTGCGTGACGCGGTAGCCCTGGCGTTCGAGCATGAAGCGCAATACCTGGGCTATGTGGTCGTCATCCTCGACCACCAGTACCAGGGGCGCGGGAGCGTGTTCGTTGAGCATGGTGGATTCTTCGTTGAATGTTCGATTATACCGATGCCCAGCAGGATTTTGGCGGGTGTATTGCTAGAGGGAATCAACTAGTTGACGGCCGGCGCAACGGATCGAGCAGACCGCGCAAATCATTGTGGTCGAGTTCGTACATCAGGGCCAGCAATTGGCCCAGCTCGCCGCGTGGAAAGCCTTCGCGCGCGAACCAGCCCAGGTAGTGGCCCGGCAGGTCGGCCAGCTTGCGGCCTTTATATTTCCCGTAGGGCATTTCGCGGACGAGGAGGAGGGAGAGGTGTTCAGCGTTCATCGTGCGGCACTTTAGCAAACAACGACGGCGTTGTAGCATTTCGATGACAAGGGGAGGGAAATGCCATGGATGACTTCAACCTGACGCGCTTCGTCGAGGCGCAGGAGCCGGTCTACGCCGGCGTGGTGGCCGAATTGCAGGCCGGGCACAAGCGTAGCCACTGGATGTGGTTTGTCTTTCCGCAGTTCAAGGGGCTGGGCAGCAGCGAGATGGCGCAGCGTTTTGCCATCGGCTCCGAGGACGAGGCGGCCGCCTACCTGGCCCATCCGGTGCTGGGCCGGCGCTTGCGCGAATGCGCCGGCATCGTCGCCGCGCTCGATGGGCCCTCGGCGCACGAGATCTTCGGCCATCCGGACGAGCTGAAATTCCGCTCGTCGATGACCCTGTTCGCCGACGTGGCGCCGGACGAGGCCGTGTTCCAGGCCTGCATCGACAAGTATTTCGACGGCGAGGCCGATCCGGAGACGCTGGCGCGCGTGTAGCGGGCCGGTGCGGTTCAGGCGTCCGCGAACTGCGCCAGCAATTCGTCGGGCCGGCCGCGCACGGCCACGTGCAGGATCACCGCGGTGGAAAAGCGCAGCGCCGGGTGGCTGGCGC
Organism: Massilia sp. CFBP9012; assembly: GCF_034045115.1. Taxonomy (NCBI): domain Bacteria; kingdom Pseudomonadati; phylum Pseudomonadota; class Betaproteobacteria; order Burkholderiales; family Oxalobacteraceae; genus Massilia; species Massilia sp. CFBP9012. Next base: position 108,253 of record NZ_JAXCWM010000013.1, read on the forward strand.
GGTGGCGGGCGAACCAGAATACTTCGTCCAGATCGTCATCCTCGTGCGCCGTCGTCAGCACGGTCTGTTCCGGCGCGACGTCTTCGTAGTCGAACGCTTCCAGGGCGGCATCCTCGACCGCCTCGTTCCAGCTCGCGCACTCCTTGCCCCAGGCCAGCATGTAGCGGCAGCCGGAATCGACCAGCCAGCGCGCGACGTCCCAGCGCCACATCTCGTCGCTGTCGTCGTCAATCACGACCACGGCCATGAACGGCGCCAGGTGCGTCAGGTCGGGCAGGGCGTCATGGGGACGCAGCTGCAGGTAATGGGCTTTGTGTGCTTGCATGATGTCGATGCCGGAAAAGGTTGGCGGCATTATCGCCGCCCGGAGCCGATCATGCTAGTCGGCGGCGGTTCCGGCCAGCATGGCGCGCAGGCGCGCGCGCCGCCGTTCGAGTTCGCCCATCTCGGCTTCGATGGCGGCCAGCAGCTTGTGCTGGGTTGGCGCCGTCTCGGCGCACATGGCGGCGCCCTCGACCGCCAGCATGCAGTTGGGGAAGCCCCGTATCTCGGCCAGGGTGAAGCCGGCCGCGATCAGGCGCTGGATCTGGCGCACCCGGGTCACGGCGCCCGGCGGGAACACACGGTAGCCGTTGGCGGCGCGGCGCGCGTCGAGCAGGCCCTGTTGGTCGTAGTGGCGCAGCGAGCGCACGCTGGCGCCGGTCTGGCGCGCCAGCTCGCCGATCGACAGCGCTGCAGGGGAAGAATCGGATTGCATGAGATGTGCGCTTGACCCTCACATTAATGTCAGGCTTCAGGATAGCACTTCACCGACCCTGGAGCACACCATGAACCCGATTCATCCATTTCATCCATTCCTGCGGGCGCGCGCCCGCATCCTCTTGCTGGTCGCGATCCTGTTCGCCGCCAGTTCCCTGGCGCAGGCCGCCACCCGGCACACCACCGTCACCGCGCCCGACGGCGTGACCCTGGCGGTGCAGGAGTCGGGCAACCCGGACGGCCCGGCCATCCTGTTCATCCACGGCCTGCTGGGCAGCCACCTGAACTGGGAAGCCCAGCGCGCCAGCCCGGCGCTGCGGGGCTATCGCCTGATCAGCTACGACTTGCGCGGCCATGGCCTGTCCGGCAAGCCGGGCGGCCCGGCGGCCTACCGCGAGGGACGGCGCTGGGCCGACGATCTGGCGGCCGTGATCGCGGCCACGAAGGCGCACAAGCCGGTGCTGGTCGGCTGGTCGCTGGGTGCGGCGGTGATCTCGAACTACCTGGCGATTCATGGCGACGCCGCGATCGGAGGCGCGGTCTATGTCAACGGCGTCGTCGAATTGACGGATGCGCGGCAGATCGTCGCGCATCCCGAGGTGTACCGCGACCTGAATGCGTCCGACCTGGGCACGCGCCTCGATGCCCAGCGCGCCTTCCTGGCCCTGTGCTTCCACACCAGGCCCGATCAGGCCGGCTTCGAGCGCCTGCTGGGCGCCGCCGCCATGGCTTCCTGGGACATGCAGGCCGCGGTGCATTCGATGGACGTGTCCTTGCGCGGATTGGCGGCCGCGCGGGCGCCGGTCCTGCTGCTGTACGGCGCGCGCGATGCGTTGATCCATGCGGCGCCGGCGATGGCAAGGGCGCGCCAGCTCAATCCGCGCATGGAACAGGCGGTCTATGCGGAGTCGGGCCACGCGCCGTTCGCCGAAGAACCGGAACGCTTTGCACGGGATCTGGCGCGCTTCGTGCACGGCGCGTCGCGCCAGCTTGCGCCGGGCCGTTAGGCTGGCGCGTGACTGCACGCGCCGAGCAGCGCGTACAGCCGCGCGGTATCGATCGGCTTGACCAGGTGATGGTCGAAGCCGGCCGCGAGGATCTGGTCACGGTCGCGCGCCTGGCCGTAGCCGGTGACCGCGACCAGCATCGCCTCCGCCGTTTCCGGCAGCGCGCGCAGGCGGCGCGCGAGCTCCAGTCCGTCGATCCCGGGCAGGCCGATGTCGAGCAGGCAGGCCTGGGGCCTGAACTGGCGCGCGCACTCCAGCGCCCGCAGTGCATCGTGCTCCACCGCGATCCGGTGACCGCCCGACTCCAGCAGCATCGACAGGGTGACGGCCGCATCGACGTTGTCGTCCACGACCATCACGCGCAGCGGTTCCGGCTGCGCGGGGCTGCGCAGCTCCGCGCGGGGCGGCGTGGCGCTGGCGGTCTGCGGCTCCAGCAGCGGCAGGCAGACCGAGAAACGGCTGCCGCGGCCCGGGCCGGCGCTGTCGCAGGACACCGCGCCGCCATGCAGCTCGACCAGGCTTTTCACCAGTGCCAGGCCCAGTCCCAGGCCGCCCGAGGAGCGGTCGGACGAGCGCTCGGCCTGGGCGAACAGCTCGAAGGCGCGCGCCGCCAGTTCGGGCGCCATGCCGATGCCGTTGTCGAGCACATCGATGCACAGGCGCCGGTCGGCATCGACGACTGATTCGACCTCGAGGCGCCCGTCTTCCGGCGTGTACTTGGCGGCGTTGTTGAGCAGGTTGGCGACCACCTGCACCAGGCGCTTGCGGTCGCCCGCGACCAGCGTGCCCGCTGGCGGCAGGTGCAGCGCCAGGTGGTGACGGCGCGCCTGGATCAGCGGCATGACCTGTTCCACCGCCTCGTGCAGCACGGCGCCGACGTCGAGCGCTTCGGTATCGAGTTCGACCAGGCCGCGCGTGACGCGCGAGACGTCCAGCAGATCGTCGATCAGCCCCGTCATGTGGCCCACCTGGCGCCCGATGATCTGGCTGGTGCGCTTGATGATCGTCTCGTCCAGCTTCATGCGCTGCAGCAGCTCGGCCGCGGCGCCGATCGGCGCCAGGGGATTCCTCAACTCGTGCGCCAGCATGGCCAGGAATTCATCCTTGCGGCGATCGGCCTCGCGCAGCTTTTCTTCCACCGCCTTGCGTTCGGTGATGTCGCTGGCGGCGCCGATCCATTCGTAGACTTCGCCGGCGGCGTCGAACATCGGCACCGCGCGCGACAGCGTCCAGCCGCTGCTGCCGTCGGCGCGCCGCACCCGGTGCTCGAGCTCGAATACCGAGCGCTCGCGGATGGCGCGCGCGATTTCCCGATGCAGGAGTTCCTGGTCCTCCGGCGGAATATAATCTTCCAGCCAGTAGGGGTTGGTGTCGGCCGTGTCCTTGATGAAGCCACGGCCCTCGAGGTAATGCAGCTTGGTCCAGTCGGGGTTCATGCGATAGATGACTTCGGCCGTCGCATTGGTCAGCGCGCGAAAGCGCTTCTCGCTTTCGCGCACGGCCGCCTCCGAGCGTACCTGGGCGGTGACGTCGCTGTTACTGTGCGAGATGCAGGCCAGCTCCCCGCCGGGGCCGAAGATCGGGGTGCTGGTCGAGGTCCAGAAGCGTTCCTCGAACACCGTCTGGCCATTGGGCAGCACCACCGGAATCGGATAGCGCACGGCGGGCAGGGTGTCGGGCAGGCCCGTCGCGCGCACCTTGTCGAGCGAGGCGCGCAGGTCCGCTTCGCCGGTATCGTCCGGATCGTCCGGATTGGCGGGGAAAGCCATGAACAGACTGATGCCCACCAGTTCCTCGCGGGTGCGCGATGAGGCCTTGAGGAAGGCATCGTTGACGGCAAGGATGATCGCGTCAGGCGTGGGCGACAGCAGGTAGTGCCCGAAGGGCGAGCTGTTGAAGGCCGACTCGAACAGGGTGGCTGGGAGCATCGTCAAAGTCCGGTTGCAGGAGCCGGAATTATAGGGCAGATGTAGGGGTGTTAAACGGACAATTGAAGCGGTCACAATTCCTGTGTGCACGATCGCTAATTTGAAAACAACTGAGCCGATCAGCCGCCGGCGCGAGCGGGACGGCGGAAAGCATCGGCGGTTGCGTATAATCGCCCTTAGCTTGTCCACTTATTACCAGAAAACAAAAACTCATGGCCTCATCTTCCGACAACATCAGCATGGCGGTGTTCTGCGACTTCGAAAACGTCGCACTGGGCGTGCGCGACGCCAACTACGAGAAATTCGACATCCGGCCGGTGCTGGAACGCCTGCTGCTCAAGGGCAGCATCGTGGTCAAGAAGTCGTACTGCGACTGGGACCGCTACAAGGCCTTCAAGGCGCCGATGCATGAGGCGAACTTCGAGCTGATCGAGATCCCGCATGTGCGCCAGTCAGGCAAGAATTCGGCCGACATCCGCCTGGTGGTCGATGCCCTCGACCTGTGCTACACCAAGTCGCACGTCAATACCTTCGTGATCATCAGCGGCGATTCCGACTTTTCGCCGCTGGTCTCCAAGCTGCGCGAGAACAACAAGCAGGTGATCGGCGTGGGCGTCAAGCAATCGACCTCCGACCTCCTGGTGGCCAACTGCGACGAATTCATCTTCTACGACGACCTGGTGCGCGAACAGCGCCGCACCGCGGCCAAGCGCGACGAGCGCAAGGCCCAGCCGCAGTCGCGCCGCTCGAATGCGAACGCGGGCGACGACAAGCGCAAGGAAGAACTCGAGGCACGCAAACTGCAGGCACTCGACATGGTGGTCGAGACCTTCGACGCACTGGTGTCCGAGCGCGGCGATACCGGCAAGATCTGGGCCTCGCTGCTGAAAGATACGCTCAAGCGCCGCCGTCCGGATTTCTCCGAAACCTATTATGGCTTCCGCACGTTCGGCAACCTGCTCGAAGAAGCCCAGACCCGCGGCCTGTTCGAGTTCGGCCGTGACGAGAAGTCGGGCACCTTTGTGTACCGCAGCGCCAATGCGCCGGCCACGCTGGCCGGCGTCGAGTCCGTGAGCCAGGATGGCACCCAGGCCTCCGAGGCTGTGGTCCAGGACATGCTCGATGCCGCCGCGCCGGTCGAAGGCGCGCCGGACGAGCAGGCCAAACCCGACACCCGCCGTGGGCGTGGCCGCGGTGGCCGCAAGGGTGGTGCTCGTGGCGAGACGGCGCAGATTCCAGCCCTGCTGGAACCTGTCGTCACCGACACCGAATCGCAGGTCGACGAGGTAGTCGAACAGCAGGTCGAACAGCAGGTCGAACAGCGGGCCGAGCTTGAGGCCATCGAGCAGCCGGCATCGCAGCCGACGCTGTTCGCGGTCGAGGCGGACGCCACGCAAGTGGAGGCACAGGCCGAGACGCCGGCACCGAAAGAGCGCCGCCGCGCCCCACGCAAACCATCGGCCAAGAAGCTCGCCGAGCAGGCGGCGCTGGAAGCCGCCGCCGCTGCCGAGCAGGCAGCAGCGCCGGCCGTGGTCGAGACGCCCGATGAGCCGCAGCTTCACGATGACGAAGAGTCGGACGAGGCGATCGATGCTGCTGCCGCGGCCAAGCTGGCGCGTTACAATCCCGCTCGTCCAGCCGCCAAGGCGCCGGCGCGCAAGGCTGCACCACGCAGCCGCCGCCCAGCCAAGCCGAAGGCAGGTAGCGAGAAGGGCTGAGTCGCAGCGCGTGCGCCTGCCCGCGACAGGCGATGCAATAATGGCATCGCCTGTCCGATCCCGTGCAGGCACCGTCCGGTTGCGACCAAGGAGCCCGCCATGCGCGCCATTATCAGCCTGTTGCTGTTGTCCCTCCTGGGCGCCGTCATGCCGGCGCTGGCGCAGAATGCCCCGGCGTCCGATCACCCGATCCTGGGGATCTGGCGCCTCGAGGTGCCAGATACCAACTGCTCGGAGACCTACCGCTTCCGCGCCGACGGCACCACGCTGGTTACCAGCGCCGCCGAGATTTCCGAGAGCGTCTACACGATCCCCAACGAGCCCGATCCCGAGGGTTTCTACCGCCTGACCGACCGCATCACCAAGGACAACGGCAAGCCCGACTGCTCCGGCAACGTCATGAAGCCGGGCGCCAATGTCACCCATTTCGTGCGCTTCCATCCGTCCGGCAAGCTGTTCCTGCTGTGCGCCGAAGCCTCGATCGAGGCCTGCATCGGCCCCTTCACGCGGGTGCGCGGCGAAGAAATCTGAAGGCAAACCGGGGCGCAGGCCCTTGGGCCAGCGTGGCGTAAGGTGTATATTGCTGAGCGAAACATCAACCTCGGCACCCCATGTCCCCGCTACTTCTCTTCTGCATCCTCATCGCGTATTTCGCACTGCTGCTCGGCGTCGCCTGGGCCACCTCGAAAGGCGCCAACAACGACAGCTTCTTCATCGGTAACAAGAGCAGCAACTGGATGCTGGTCGCCTTCGGCATGGTCGGCACCACCCTGTCCGGCGTGACCTTCGTGAGCGTGCCGGGCGCGGTCGGCGTCGATGGCTTCGGCTATGCCCAGATCGTGATCGGCTACGTGATCGGCTATATCGCCGTGACCTATGTGCTGCTGCCGCTGTACTACCGCCTGCAGCTGACCTCGATCTACCACTATCTCGACGTGCGCTTAGGGCCACGCGCCTACCAGAGCGGCGCGGGCTTTTTCATTATTTCGCGCCTGCTCGGCGCCACCGCGCGCCTCTACCTGGTGGTGAACATCCTGCAAGCCATCATCCTCGACAGCCTGGGCGTGCCGTTCTGGCTCAGCACCCTGGTCGTGCTGGGCATGATCCTGCTCTATACCTACCAGGGCGGCGTCAAGACCATCGTCTGGACCGACACCCTGCAGACCAGCTGCATGCTGTTCGGCCTGTTCGCCTGCGTCTGGATTTTGCTGGGCGAGTTGAACATGTCGATCCCGGAAAGCCTGAACCAGATGCAGGCGCAGGGCCTGGCCACCATCTTCACGATTGATGTCGACAGCCCCAATTTCTGGCTCAAGCAGATCATCGCCGGCGCCCTGATCACGATCACCATGACCGGCATGGACCAGGAAATGATGCAGAAGACTATCTCGGTCAAGACCCTGAAGGATTCGCAAAAGAATATGCTGACCCTGACCGCGGTGCTGGTCGTGGTGCTGCTGTCCTTCGTGTTCCTGGGCGGCCTGCTGTACCTGTATGCGCCGACGGTCGGCGTGACCGCCACCGGCGACAAGATCTTCCCGGCGGTGGTGATGGGCCATCTGCCGGCGGCCTTGCAGATCATCTTCCTGATCGCGCTGATCTCGGCCCTGTTCCCCAGCGCCGACGGGGCGATTACGGCGCTGACCTCGTCGACCTGCATCGACCTGCTCGGCATCAAGCGCCGCACCGACCTGACCCAGGCCCAGGCCGAAAGCCTGCGCCGCCGCGTGCACCTGGGTTTCGCCTTCCTGTTCCTGCTGCTGGTGCTGGGCTTCAAGGCGGCCGACAACCCGAGCATGATCGGCGTGATCCTCAAGCTGGCGGCGTATACCTACGGGCCCTTGCTCGGCCTGTTCGCCTTCGGCATGCTGACCGCGCGCACGCCGACCGACAGGCTTGTCCCGCTGGTGACGATCGGCGCACCTGTCCTGTGCGCGATCCTTGAGTACAATCAGGCTTACCTGCTCGGCGCTTACCGCCTCGGGCTGGAATTACTGTTGATTAACGGCATATTGGTGTTTGCCGGCTTGTATGCGATCTCGCGTCGCGTCCCTGGCGTTGCCGGGGCCGGCCGGGTCGCCTGACCGCTACGTTTCATTGACCTTGACTGGAGTTTCGATGGCCTTCAAGCCCCTCTATGCCTTGCGGCGCGGCTTCGTGTTCCTCTGGACCGCGCTCGACGTGACCCGCCGCACCTTCTTCAACCTGCTGTTCCTGCTGATCCTCATCCTGATCATCGCGATGTTCTTCGGCGGCGGCGTCAAGCCGCTGTCTGAAAAGACCGCGCTGGTGGTCGAGGTCAAGGGCGACCTGGTCGAGCAGTACGAGACCACCTTGCGCGACACGGTGCTCGACAACGTGGGCGGCGACAGCAAGCGCACCGTGCGCCTGCGCGACGTGATCCAGGTGATGGACAATGCCGCGCGCGATCCCAACATCACCAGCGTGGTGCTGCTGCTGGATGAGATGAACGGCGGCGGCATGGCCATGCTGCGCGAGTTCGGCGCCGCGGTGGACCGCGTCAAGAAGGCCGGCAAGACCGTCGTGGCCTGGAGCGGCCAATACGACCAGAAGCGCTACCTGGTCGCCTCGCACGCCAACGAGGTCTACGTCCATCCGATGGGCATGGTCCTCATCGAAGGCTTCGGCGGACGCCGCAACTACTACCGCGACGCGCTCGACAAGGTCGGCGTGACGGTCAACCTGGTCAAGGTCGGCACCTACAAGAGCGCGGCCGAGCCGTATATCGCCAACGGCCCGTCGGACGCCGCGCGCGAGGCCGACGCCTTCCTGTACAACGCGATGTGGTCCGGCTACACCGGCCTGGTCGAGAAAAACCGCAAGCTGCCCGACGGGGCGCTGGCCAGCATGATCGACACGCTGCCCGAGCGCATGGAAGCGGCCGGCGGCAGCGCCGCCAAGGTCGCGCTGCAGGCCAAGCTGGTCGACGGCCTCAAGACCCGCGACGAGTTGCGCGTGCTGATGGCCAAGCGCGGCGTCTACGAAGAAGACATCAAGTCGTTCCGCCAGATCAGCTTCTATGACTACCTGTCGCGTCATCCGCAGAAAGCCTTTGGCGACGCGGTCGGCGTGATCGTCGCCTCCGGCACCATCACCGACGGCGCGGGCGGTCCCGGCGTGATCGGCGGCCGCTCCACGGCCAACCTGATCCGCCAGGCGCGCGAAGACGATTCCATCAAGGCACTGGTGCTGCGCGTCGATTCGCCCGGCGGCAGCGCCTATGGTTCCGAATTGATCCGGCGCGAGCTGGAACTGACGCGCGCCGCCGGCAAGCCGGTGGTGGTGTCGATGGGCAGCGTGGCGGCGTCGGGCGGCTACTGGATCTCGATGGCGTCCGACGAAGTCATCGCCGACCCGGCCACCATCACCGGTTCGATCGGCGTGTTCGCGCTGCTGCCGACCGCCGACAAGGTGGCCGACAAGCTTGGCGTGCGTACCGAGGGCGTGACCACCACCTGGCTGGCCGATGCCTACAATCCGCTGCGTCCGCTCGACCCGCGCTTCCAGAAGCTGGTCCAGCAAAGCATCAACAATGTGTATGCCGACTTCACCAGCAAGGCTGCGGCGGCGCGCAAGACCACCCAGGCGAAGATCGACGAAGTGGGGCAGGGCCGCGTCTGGACCGGCGCCCAGGCCAAGGAACGCGGCCTGGTCGACCGCCTGGGCAGCTATAACGACGCGCTGGCCTCGGCCGCCGGCCGCGCCAAGCTGGCCAAGGATTACCGCGTGGTCTATGTCGAGCGTCCGGTCACGCGCGTGGAGCGCTTCCTGCAGATGGCCGGCGCCTCGGCGGCGCAGGCGATGACGATCCAGGTCAAGCTGGGCCTGGTCGAGCAGGCGATTCCGGCCGGCCCGGTCGGCCAGGTGGCGCATGACATGGCCTTCCTGTCCGAGCTGACGCAAGAGCGCAAGCCGTTCGCGGCGGTGGCCCATTGCTTCTGCGGTAACTGGTGATTGCTTATGTAAGCAGTTTGTAACTGATTAATACAGAGTATCGACGGGCGCGAGCGGCAGTTCGCGCCCGTTTTTCGTTTACGTCGCCTAAATAGGGGTGAACTGTGTAAATCGGCGTTAAGGCGGCGGCGAAAGCGTCGATTCCATGGTTGAGCAATGTACGTTACGAAACATTATGAGTGAAACGACCATGCTAAAGTCATTGTGACCCGTATTGTGCAAGTAACAAAATTATATAGAACAAGGACAAGCATGGACCAGCATCTCCCGCCTCATCCAACCACCGACCGTCCCGCCCGCACCCGGCGCGCCCGCCTCATCGGCGGCGTGATCGCCGTGCTGTCGATGGTGGCGCTGGGAGGCCTTGCCTGGTGGCTCACCCACCAGCCGGCGGGCGGCCCCGGTGGCGCGGGTGGACCGGGGATGGCGGCCGGTGGCCCAGGTGGGCCGGGCGGCGCGCGCGGTCCCGGTGGACGAGGCCCTGCAACCACGGTCGGCGTCGCGCGCGCCGAGCAGGCCGACATCCCGGTGACGCTGGAGGCGCTCGGCACCGTGGTCGCCGCGGCCACCGTCACCGTGCGTCCGCAAGTGTCGGGCGTGGTCCAGAAGATCCATTTCACCGAGGGCCAGCTGGTCAAGCCGGGCCAGGTGCTGGCGACGATCGACCCGCGCCCATTCGAGATGGCCCTGCTGCAGGCGCGCGGCCAGCGCCAGCGCGACGAGGCCCAGCTCGAAAGCGCGCGCCTGATCCTGTCGCGCTACCGCACCCTGCTCGAGCAGGATTCGATCGCGCGCCAGGAAGTCGATACCCAGGCCGCGCTGGTCAAGCAGCTCGAAGGCACCGGCATGACGAACAGGGCGGCCGAAGGCACGGCCCAGCTGAACCTGGATTACGCGACGGTGCGTGCGCCGATCGGCGGCCGGGTGGGCCTGCGCACGGTGGACGTGGGCAACCTGGTGGGCAGCGGCGACGCGGCCGGCATCGCCGTCATCACCCAGCTGTCGCCGATCGACGTCGAATTCGCCGTGCCGCAAGACCACCTGCCGGCGCTGCAGGGGCGTATCGCGCAAGAGACCAAGCTGCCGGCCACCGCGCTCGACCGCACCCGCACCGAGGCGCTGGCCAGCGGCAGCTTCATCGCGCTCGACAACCAGGTCGACACCCAGACCGGCACCGTGCGCGCCAAGGCCCGCTTCGCCAATACCGACAACAAGCTGTTCCCCAGCCAGTTCGTCAACCTGCGCCTGACCGTCAATACCTTGAAGGACGCAGTGGTGGTGCCGGTGACGGCGCTGCGCCACGGCGCCAACGGCGACTTCGTCTACGTGCTCGATCCCGAGGCGCGCACCGTGGCGCTGCGCACCGTCAAGCGCGGCCAGGCGACCGTCGACAAGGTGCAGATCGCCAGCGGCCTGAAGGTGGGCGAGCAGGTGATCACCGAAGGCGCCGACCGCCTGCGCGATGGCGCCAGCGTGGTGTTGCCGGGTGAACGTCCGGCCGGTGCGCGTGGTCAGGGACAGGGCGCGCGCCAGAGCCAGGGCCAGGGCGGTGGTCGTCCGACCCAGGGAGCGCAGCAATGATGTTGACGTACCGCGAGCATACGGCCCGCGCCATCAGCCCGTCGTTCCCGCGCAGGCGGGAACCTAAGTTAGCCCGCATAGCCGTAACGCACGCAGCACTTGGGTTCCCGCCTGCGCGGGAACGACGGGGTGGCTGTGCGGACGACGGAGGCAAGGCATGAGTCCCTCCACCCCCTTCATCAACCGCCCGGTCGCCACCGCCCTGCTGATGCTGGCGATCGTGCTCTCGGGCCTGGTCGGCTACCGCTTCCTGCCGCTGTCGGCGCTGCCGCAGGTCGACTTCCCGACCATCCAGGTGCAGACCCTGTACCCGGGCGCCAGTCCCGAAGTCATGGCGCGAACCGTCACCGCGCCGCTGGAGCGCCAGTTCGGCCAGATGGCCGGCCTGACCCGCATGAGTTCCACCAGCGCCGCCGGGGTTTCGATCGTCACCCTGCAGTTCGCGCTGGGCGAGACGCTCGACGTGGCCGAGCAGGAAGTGCAGGCCGCGATCAATGCCGGCGGCTCGCTGCTGCCGACCGACTTGCCGGCGCCGCCGGTCTACGCCAAGGTCAACCCGGCCGATGCGCCGGTTCTGACCCTGGCCATCACCTCGGACACGTTGCCGCTGACCGAGGTGCAGAACCTGGTCAACACGCGCCTGGCGCTCAAGATCAGCCAGGTTTCGGGCGTGGGCCAGGTCTCGCTGTCGGGCGGCCAGCGGCCCGCAGTGCGGATCCAGGCCGATACCGAGGCGCTGGCGTCGTATGGCCTGGGCCTCGATACACTGCGTACCGCGATCACCTCCGCCAACGCCAATAGCGCCAAGGGCAGCTTCGACGGCCCGACCCGCTCGTATGCGATCAACGCCAACGACCAGCTGGTCACCGTCCCCGATTACGAAAACCTGATCGTCGCCTACCGCAACGGCGCCCCCGTCAAGCTGCGCGAAGTGGCCAAGGTGGTCGACAGCGCCGAGAACGTGCGCCTGGGCGCATGGGCCAATATGAAGCCGGCGATCATCCTCAACGTCCAGCGCCAGCCCGGCGCCAATGTGATCGCCACCGTGGACGCGATCAAGGCGCGCCTGCCCGAGCTGCAGGCCGGCCTGCCGACCGCCTTGCGCATGGACGTGCTGAGCGACCGCACCACCGGCATCCGGTCCTCGGTCAAGCACGTGCAGATCGAGCTGCTGCTGGCCGTGGTGCTGGTGGTGCTGGTGATCTTCGCCTTCCTGCACAGCCTGCGCGCGACCATCATCGCCAGCCTGGCGGTGCCGATCTCGCTGATCGGCAGCTTCGGCGTGATGTACCTGCTCGGCTACAGCCTCAATAACCTCTCGCTGATGGCGCTGACGATCGCCACCGGCTTCGTGGTCGACGATGCGATCGTCATGATCGAGAACATCGCCCGCTATATCGAGAAGGGCGAAAAGCCGATGGCGGCCGCGATCAAGGGGGCGACCCAGATCGGCTTCACCATCATCTCGTTGACCGTGTCCCTGATCGCGGTGCTGATCCCGCTGCTGTTCATGGGCGACGTGGTCGGCCGCCTGTTCCGCGAGTTCGCGGTGACGCTGGCGATCACGATCCTGATCTCGGGTGTGGTCTCGCTCACCCTGGTGCCGATGATGTCGGCGCGCTGGCTGCGCAGCCACGAGCAGGAAAAGCCGAGCAAGTTCGCCATCAAATTCCAGGCCTTCTTTGACCGCGTGATCGAGCGCTACGACGTGATGCTCGGCTGGGTCTTGCAACGCCAGGGCCTGACCCTGCTGGTGGCCCTGGGCACCCTGGTGCTGACGGCGCTGCTGTGGATGGTCATCCCGAAAGGCCTGTTCCCGACCCAGGACACCGGCCAGCTGCAGGCGCGGGTGCAGGCACGGCAATCGATCTCGTACGCCGACATGGCCAAGCTGCAGCAGGAAGCGGCGCGCCAGATCATGGCCGATCCCGAGGTCGCCTCGGTGGCGTCCTATGTCGGCGTCGACGCCGCCAACAACACCATGCTGCATACCGGGACCATGCTGATCAACCTGAAGGCCGACCGCGGCAACCAGCTTGAGACCATGCAGCGCCTGCGCCAGCGCGTGGCCAATGTGCCGGGCCTGCAGCTGTTCCTGCAGCCGACGCAGGATCTCACCATCGACGCCGAGAGCGGTCCGACCCAGTACCGGCTGTCGCTCGAAGGCTCCGATGAAGAAACGGTCAACGAGTGGGCGCGTCGGCTGACGCAAAAGATCGGCAGCCTGCCCGAGCTGCGCACGGCGATCACCGATGCCGGCGCCACCGGCGCCGCCGCCTTCATCGACATCGACCGCGACACCGCGTCGCGCCTGTCGATCACGGCCGCCTCGATCGACGACGCGCTGTACAGCGCCTTCGGCCAGCGCATCGTGTCCACCATCTTCACCGAGACCAACCAGTACCGCGTGATCCTGGAAGCGCAGCAGGACGAGGCGATGTCGATCGCCGCCCTCGGCCGCCTGCAGCTGCGCACCGGTTCCGGCCAGCCGACGCCCTTGTCGGCGATCGCCACCATCAGCGAGCGCCAGGCGCCGCTGCAGGTGATCCATGTGGCCCAGTACCCGGCGGCGACGGTCGGCTTCGACACCGCTTCCGGCGCTTCGCTGGGCCAGGCGGTGAGCGCGATCCGCGCCGCCGCCGAGGAGATCGGCATGCCGGCCTCGGTCAGCATGACCTTCCTCGGCGCGTCCGGCGCCTACGAGGCCTCGCTGTCGAACCAGCTGTGGCTGATCCTGGCCGCCGTCGTCTGCGTCTACATTGTGCTGGGCGTGCTCTACGAGAGCTACATCCATCCGCTGACGATCCTGTCGACCCTGCCGTCGGCCGGCGTCGGCGCACTGCTGGCGCTGTGGGTCAGCGGGCAGGGGCTGGGCGTGATCGGCATCATCGGCATCATCCTCCTGATCGGCATCGTCAAGAAGAACGCGATCATGATGATCGACTTCGCGATCGAGGCCGAGCGCGAGGAAGGTAAATCTCCGCTGGTGGCAATCAGGCAGGCCGCGCTCCTGCGCTTCCGTCCGATCCTGATGACGACCCTGGCGGCGCTGTTCGCGGCCGTGCCGCTGATGCTGGGCACCGGCGAAGGCGCCGAGCTGCGCCGGCCGCTGGGCCTGGCCATCTTCGGCGGCTTGATCCTGAGCCAGCTGCTGACGCTCTTCACCACCCCGGTGATCTACCTGGCCTTCGACCGCACCGCGCGGCGCTGGACCGGCAAGGCACCGCACAAGACCGAAGGGGCGGGCGCATGAATCTGTCGCGCCCCTTCGTCGAGCGTCCGATCGCGACGGTCCTCTTGACCCTGGGCCTGGCGCTGGCCGGCATCGGCGCCTATTTCGTGCTGCCGGTGGCGCCGCTGCCCCAGGTCGACTATCCGACCGTGTCGGTCTCGGCCTCGCTGCCGGGCGCCAGTCCGGAGACGATGGCGTCGAGCGTGGCCACGCCGCTCGAGCGGCGCTTGGGCGTGATCGCCGGCGTCAACGAGATGACCTCGAGCAGCAGCACCGGCTCGACCCGCATCAACCTGCAGTTCGAGCTGAATCGCCAGATCGACGCCGCCGCACGCGAAGTGCAGGCGGCGATCAGCGCCTCGCGCGCCGACCTGCCGGCAACCCTGCGCAGCAACCCGACCTACAGGAAAGCCAACCCTTCGGACGCGCCGGTGATCATTCTCGCGCTGACTTCGAAGACCAAATCCCCGGCCCAGATCTATGAATCGGTGTCGAACCTGGTCCAGCAGCGGCTGGCCCAGGTGAAAGGCGTGGGCGAAGTGGAAATCGGCGGCGGCTCGCTGCCGGCAGTGCGGGTCGAGCTGGTGCCGTATGCGATGAACCGCTATGGTGTTTCGAGCGAGGACGTGCGCGCCGCGATCCAGGCCAGTAATCCGAACCGCCCCAAGGGCGAGATCGAGGGCAGTGGCAACCGGCTGCAGATCTATTCGCAGCCGGCCGGCGGCGACGGCCGCAGCGCCAGCGACTATCGTGGCCTGATCGTCGCCTGGCGCGACCGCGCCGCCGTGCGCCTGTCGGACGTGGCCACGGTGTTCGACGGCCCCGAGAACGTCTACACCCTGGGCCTGTTCAACGGCCAGCCGGCGGTGATCGTGCTCGTCACGCGCCAGCCCGAGGCCAATGTGATCGAGACCGTGGACGGCATCCGCGACCTGCTGCCGTCCCTGCAGGCCCAACTGCCGGGCGACATCAGCCTGGCGGTGGCCTCGGACCGCACCAACTCGATCCGCGCCTCGCTGCACGAAATCGAGTTCACCCTGGTGCTGTCGATCGTGCTGGTGGTGGGGGTGGTCAGTGTGTTCCTGCGGTCCTTGCGCGCCACGGTGGTGCCGGCGGTGGCGACCGTGGTGTCCCTGCTGGGCACCTTCGGTGTGATGTACGCACTCGGATTCTCGCTCAACAACCTGTCGCTGATGGCCTTGACGGTGGCCGCCGGCTTCGTCGTCGACGACGCCATCGTGGTGCTCGAAAATACCGCGCGGCATATCGAGAACGGCATGGACCGCATGCAGGCCGCGCTGCTGGGCGCGCGCGAGGTGGGCTTTACGGTGCTGTCGATCTCGCTGTCGCTGGTGGCGGTGTTCATTCCGCTGCTGTTCATGGGCGGGCAGGTGGGACGCCTGTTCCGCGAATTCGCGGTGACGCTCTCCGCCGCGGTGCTGATCTCGCTGGTGATTTCGCTGACCACGACGCCGATGATGTGCGCCTGGCTGCTGCGCAAGGAAGACCCGGACAAGAAGCCGGGCCGCCTGGCGCGCTGGTCCGAGAACAGCTTTGCGCGCGTGCTGCGCGTCTATGAACACGCGCTCGACTGGGCGCTGGACAGCAAGCTCTTGGTGATGATCATCCTGCTGTTCACGGTGGCGCTGAACGTCTACCTGTTCTCCAGCGTGCCGAAGGGTTTCTTCCCGCAGCAGGACTCGGGCCAGATGAATGGCGGCATCCGCGCCGACCAGAGCATCTCGTCACAGGCCATGCAGCAGAAGATCTACCAGCTGGTGGAGATCATCCGCAAGGATCCGGCGGTCGATACGGTCGTCGCCTTCACCGGCGGAGGGCGCGCCGGCGGCGGTTTCATGTTCGTCAACCTCAAACCCGTGGGCGAGCGCGACGTCGCGGCCCAGGCCGTGATCGCGCGCCTGCGCCCGCAGATGGCGAAGGTCACCGGCATCACGATCTTCCTCAATCCCGTGCAGGACTTGCGCATGGGCGGGCGCTCCAGCAACTCGACCTACCAGTACACGCTCAAGAGCGACAACGCCGAAGACCTCAAGGCATGGGCCACGCGCCTGGCCGAGTCCATGAAGGCGCAGCCGGCGCTGGTCGACGTCGACACCGACCAGGCCGAGAACGGCGTCGAGACCTATGTCACCATCGACAAGGAATCGGCGGCGCGCCTTGGCATCAGCACGCGCGACGTCACCAATGCGCTGTACAACGCCTTCGGCCAGCGCCAGGTGGCGAACATCTACGATGAGCTGAACCAGTACCACGTGGTGATGGGCGTGGCCCAGAAATACGCGCAGTCGCCCGAGGCGCTGAAGGACGTCTACGTGCCGGCGCGGCCGACCGGCGGCGCTTCCAGCGCGGCCTCCACCGGCACCGGCACGGCCGCCGCCACCGGCGCCGCCGGCGCCTCGACCTCGACGACCGCGAACCTGACCGCGGCGCGTGACCCATCCGGCGGGCAAGCCCTGGCCAGCGCCGCCGCCACCATGGTGCCGCTGTCGGCGATCGCGCGGTTTGCCGAAAGCGCCACGCCGACCTCGGTGAGTCACCAGGACGGGGAACTGGCGACCACGGTCTCGTACAACCTGAACCCGGGCTTTACCCTGGCCGATGGCCAGGCCGCGGTACGCCAGGCCGAGGCCGACATCGGCATGCCGAACAATGTGCGCGGCAGCTTCCAGGGCACGGCGGCGGCGGCCCAGGCGTCGAGCCAGGAGCAGCCGCTGCTGATCCTGGCCGCGATCGTCGTGATCTATATCGTGCTGGGCATCCTGTACGAAAGCCTGATCCACCCGGTGACCGTGCTGTCGACGCTGCCGTCGGCCGGCGTCGGCGCGGTGCTGGCGCTGCTGCTGTTCAAGATGGAGTTTACGATCATCGCCCTGATCGGGGTGTTCCTGCTCATTGGCATCGTCAAGAAGAACGCGATCTTGATCATCGACTTCGCGCTGGAAGCCGAGCGTGCGCGCGGCCTGTCCGCGATGGAGGCGGTGCGCGAGGCCTGCATGCTGCGCTTCCGCCCGATCCTGATGACGACCCTGGCCGCGGCCCTGGGCGCGTTGCCGCTGGCGATCGGCTTCGGCGAAGGCTCGGAGTTGCGCCGCCCGCTGGGCATCGCCATCATCGGTGGCCTGGTCGCGAGCCAGCTCCTGACCCTGCTCACCACGCCGGTGGTCTACGTCCTGCTCGACAAGCTGCGTACGCGCAAACCCGATGAACATAATCTGACCCGCCACCCTCATGACGAGGATGGTCCGTCCCTGGCCAAACCATGACCACTATGCGACAACAGCTTCCATTCCGTCTTTCCCTGCTCGCTCTTGCCCTGGCCCTGGCCGGCTGCGCCGTCGGCCCCGCCTATGAACGACCGGACCCGCTTGCCGCCGGTGCGGCGCTGCCGGGAAGTTACAAGGAGGCCGAGGGCTGGGTCCCGGCCGCGCCGGCCGACGCACTCGAGCGCGGCCCCTGGTGGATCCTGTTCGAAGACCCCGAGCTCGATCGCCTGGCCAGGCAGGTGGAGGCTGCGAACCAGAACGTGGCGGTGGCGGTCGCCAACTATGCCCAGGCACGCGCGCTGGTGGCCCAGCAGCGCGCTTCGCTGTTCCCGGTGGTGACGCTGGGCGCTGGCGCTGACCGCGCCGGCGGCGGAGACGATAGCGTCAACCGTGGCGCGAGCAACGCCTATCGCCTGCAGATCGGCGCCAGCTGGGAGCCTGACGTGTTCGGCCGCCTCAAGAACGCAGTGACCGGCGCCGAGGCCAGTGCCCAGGCCACCGCCGCCGACCTGGCCAACGCCGTCCTCGCGGCCCAGGGCGAGCTGGCGATCAACTACTTCTCGCTGCGCCAGACCGACGCCCAGCGCGAGATGCTGGCCTCGACCATCGAAGGTTACGAGCGCGTGCTGCAGATCACCTCGAACCGTTTCGAGGCCGGCATCGCGGCGCGCTCCGACGTGCTGCAGGCCCAGACCCAGCTCGCCAACGCGCGCAGCGAGGCGCTCGGCCTGCGCAACCAGCGCGCCCAGCTCGAGCACGCGATCGCCGTGCTGGTCGGCCAGACCCCCTCAAGCTTCGCCCTGCCGCCGGCGCCATGGCATGTGTCGGTGCCGGACGTGCCGGTCGGCGTGCCTTCGACCCTGCTGCAGCGCCGTCCCGACATCGCCGCCGCCGAACGCGACGTGGCGGCGGCCAATGCCGACATCGGCATCGCGCGCTCGGCCTACTTCCCCAATTTCGGGCTGTCCGCTTCTTACGGCAACAATACGAGCCGCGTGGGCGACCTGTTCTCGGCGTCCGCCGCAGCCTGGTCGTTCGGCCTGTCGGCGGCCCAGACCATCTTCAATGCCGGCGCCACCCGCGCCAGCGTCGAAGGCGCCGAGGCGCGCCACCAGGCGACCGTGGCGCGCTACCGCCAGGTGGCCCTGGACGCCTTCGCCACCGTCGAGAACGGCCTGTCCGCCACCCGCGTGCTGGAGCAGCAGCAGCAATTGCGGGCCGAGGCGGCCGAGGCGGCCGGGCTGGTCGAAGAGCAGATCCTGAACCGCTACAAGGCCGGGCAGGTGAGTTATACCGAGGTGGTGCAGGCCCAGGTGACGGCCTTGTCTGCACGCCGCTCGCTGGTGCAGGTGCAGGCCGACCGCCAGACGGCGGCGGTGTCGCTGATCCAGGCGCTGGGCGGCGGCTGGCAGGAACAAAGGCTGGCGGACGCGGTGCAGTAATCATGCGTCAGGCATTACAATGCTGCGATTATCGATAGTCAGGCACACGCCATGAAAAACTGGATTAATCGCATGTTGAGCAGCGCCGACAAGGCGCCTGACGCCGCCGCCGGCGCCACCCCACAGGCGGACGAGCTGGGAGACGACCACGGCGTCCAGGTCGATGCCGCCTATTACCGCTGGCTGACCGCATCCGGCGGCTACCAGGCGGGAGCGGACGTCGAGGAACACATCCTCGACCTCGTGCGCACGCTCGCGGCCGACCCGCAGGCCGCCAGCGGCCTGGTGCCGCGCATCCCCGAGCTGATCCCCAAGCTGCTGCGCGACCTGGCCGACGACGACGTCTCGACCGGCGACCTGGCGCGCCAGGTCGAGCAGGACCTGGTGCTGGTGGCAGAAGTGATCCGCGAGGCGAACAGCGCCTATTACCGGCCGCTGCAGGCGGTGAAGTCGCTCGATGGCGCCCTCATGATGATCGGCCAGAACGGCCTGCGCATGCTGCTGGCCCGGATCGCTTTCCGGCCCCTGATCAAAATGGCCGACCAGGGCTTCGCGCGCCAGGCGGCGCCGCTGGTCTGGAACCAGTCCGAGAAGTGCGCGCTGGCCTCGAGCCTGATGGCGCCGGGCCTGGGCGCCGGCGTGTTCGAAGCCTACCTGGCCGGCCTGATGCAGAACCTGGGGCTGGTGGTGGCCTTCCGCCTGGCGGAGCGGGCGGTCGAGAGTGGCAAGATTCCCGGATCCAGCGAGTTTGGCCGGCGCCTGTTCGACGTCAGCCGCGGCCTGTCGTCGACCATCGCCGCCCACTGGGAATTCCCGTCCGAGGTGGTGGAAGCCATCGCCGGCGTCGGCCAGCCGGATGCATCGCCGCTGGCGCAGACGCTCGAACGCGGCGACCGGATCGCCAAGCTGCGGCTGCTGCTCGACGCCCACGTGGTGCTGGAGGACGACGCGCTCGTGACCGAGGGCCTGGACAGTTTCGAGCGCCGCTGCCTGGGCAAGCTGACCGATTTGCCGGGCTAACGCTGCATTGCATCGCGTTTTTTCGAGAGGAAATCGCCATGAACATGAATGCCGAACACCTGGCCGAGCTGCACGAGGCCAAGCGCCTGCTGGAGAATCCCGGCCTGGCCGCGCGCATCAGCAATCTGGTCGGCTCGCCGATCGAAGCGGCCATCGAGCGCCTGCCGGCGCCGTGGCAAAAACGGGTAGGCGGAGCCACCGAGCATGCGCTGCAGTACGCGCTGACGGGGGCGCTGTCGACCATGCCGGACGGCGGCAAGGAGGCATCGTATCCGCGCCTGCACAAGTTCGCGGCGAGCCTGTCGGGCGGCGTGGGCGGCGTGTTCGGCCTGCCGGGACTGCTGGTCGACCTGCCGCTGTCCACCGTCATCATGCTGCGCTCGATCGCCGAGACCGCGCGTGCCAATGGCGAACGCCCGCAAGATGTCGAGACCCGGCTGGAATGCCTGCGCGTGCTGGCCATGGGCGGACCGAGCGGCGGTGACGATGCCGCCGACTCGGGCTATTTCGCGATGCGCATCGCGCTGGCGCGCGCGGTGAGCGAAGCCGCCCAGGCGCTGGCGGCCAAGTCGGTCAACGCCGCCACGACGCCGGCCTTGCTGCGCCTGATCGCCACGGTGGCGGCGCGCTTCCAGGTGCACGTGACGCAAAAGGCGGCCGCGATGCTGGTGCCGGCCCTGGGCGCCGTGGGCGGCGCGACCATCAACCTGCTGTTCGTCGACCACTTCCAGAACATGAGCCGCGGCCACTTCGCGGTGCGGCGGCTGGAGCGCCTGTATGGCGAGGGCATGGTGCGTCAGCAGTACGAGGCGATCGTGCTGGCCGACGAGCCGATGGGACTGCTCACGTAGGGCAGATGCGATTTCGCCCGCTTTCCTTGGCGGTATATAGCATCGCATCCGCCCGCAGGAACAGCGCGTTCTCGCTGGGGTGCTCAGGAAAGGCGGCCAGGCCGCCGCTGAACGAAAAACGTCGCGTCTCGCCCGGCGCGACCTGGAACTCGACCGCGCCGAAGGCCTGGCGCAGCGCATCGAGCCGGCGCCACGCCTCATCTGGCGTGCAATCCCAGAACACGAGCACGAATTCCTCGCCGCCGAAGCGCGCCAGCAGGTCGCGTTCGCCCATCTGCGGCGCCAGGCACAGGCACAGGCGCTTGATGACGATGTCGCCGAAGTGGTGGCCCCAGGTGTCGTTGATGGTCTTGAACTTGTCGATGTCGATCACTCCGAAGGCGAGCGGCTTGTCCTCGAGCGTGGCTTGCCGGATCAGGTCTTGCGCCTTGCGCTGCAGGCCCACCTTGTTCAGGAGGCCAGTGGCGCGGTCCTTGCCGATCAGGTCCTTGCTGACGCGGATCCGGGCCGCGCGGTTGGCCAGCTGGGCCTCGACCAGGCCGGCGGTGGCCTGCAGCACCGTGTCGAAGCCGTCGCCGAGCGCGCGCCGCGCCAGCGCCTCGTCGGGGCGGCGCTGCAGCAGCACGATCTCGCGCACCGGATCGGCCTCGATGTTCTTCTTCATGACCCGCGCCAGCGCGTCCAGGCGCCGGTACTCGTCGTCGGCAATTACGACCAGATCGGGTTGCAGCTCTTTGACGCGCAGGTGCAGGGTGGTCGCGTCGAGGTGGTGGACAACTTCGACCTGCTGCGCCAGCAGCGCCGCCGTATCGAGATCCCCGGGCGGGCCGAGGTGGACCACCGACACCAGGTCGCCGCGTTTGGTGCGCACGAACAGGTTGAACAGCTTGTCGACCAGGACGTCGTTGGCGATGGGCTTCTCGGCATAGGCCAGGCAGTTGCTGTCCACCAGGCGCTGCTGGAGCAGGAAGCGGCTGCCCTGGCGGCCCGACTGCAGATAGACATACGCGTGCTCGCGCGGCAGCCGTTCGAGCAGCTCGCCCAGCATCAGGGTCTTGCGGCTGTCGTGCAGGTCGGCCTGCATATTGTGCAGGGCGTCGAGGTCGATCACGAACAGGCTGGCGCCACGGTCGGCCGCGACGGCGGCGGTGAATTCGGCCACTTCGCTGAAAAAACCGATGTCAAAATCGTATTTGTGCGCGTGCAGCAGCAGTTCGGCGCGGTTGTCCTTGATGAAGAAGCTTTGGGAGAGAAAGAGGACCTGGTGACGGTACAAGGGGGCCTCGGTGCTCATGTCTGCCTGCCTTTTTCTGCATAATGTGACATCTTGCCACGCCAATATGACGCGATGTTGACGCCACCGGGACCGCCGTCAATACCTTACAAAACCACACGGGCATGACCCAACGGGGATATACTCGCGCATTGCTTTTTTCACCTCAGGGACTTGTCTTGTTCAAATCGATCGTCCTGCCCGTCGCCCTCCTTGGCGCGGCGAGCGCCGCCTTCGCCGACGAAGGCCAGTGGCAACCGCACCAGTTGCCACAACTGAAATCCGAACTGAAACGCATCGGCATTACCATGCCGGCCGAGAAGCTGGCCGACCTGGGCAAGCATCCGATGAGCGCGATCGTCTCGCTGGGCGGCTGCTCGGCGTCCTTCGTGTCGCCCGACGGCCTGGTGGTGACCAACCACCACTGCGCCTATGGCGCCATCCAGCGCAATGCCACGCCCGAGAAGAACTACATCGTCGACGGCTTCCTGGCCAAGACCCGCGCCGCCGAACTGCCGGGCGGCTCGAACACGCTGGTGTACGTGACCGAGAAGGTCGAGAACGTGACCGCGCGCGTGCTCGAAGGCTTGAAGCCAACCATGTCGGGCCGCGAGCGCCATGCGCTGGTCCAGTCGCGCATCAAGGCCCTGGTGGCCGAGTGCGAAACCGACAAGTCGACGCGCTGCTCGGTGCCGGCCTTCCACCGCGGCCTCGAGTATTACCGCATCAAGCAGCTGATGATCCGCGACGTGCGCCTGGTGTACGCGCCGTCCGACCGCATCGGCAACTATGGTGGCGACATCGACAACTACGAGTGGCCGCGCCACGTGGGCGACTACGCCTTCTACCGCGCCTATGTCGGCAAGGATGGCCGTCCGGCCGACCCGTCGCCCGACAACGTGCCGTACAAGTCGAAGGATTTCCTCGTCGTCTCGGCCGAGGGCCTGAAGAACGGCGATCCGATCCTGCTGGCCGGCTACCCGGGCCGCACCAGCCGCTACAAGCTGCCGAGCGAGATCCGCTTTGCGCGCGACGTCGACCTGCCGGCCAAGGCCGCGACCATCACCGCCGACCTGTCGGTGATCGCCGCCGCGACCCAGGGCAATCCGGCCTGGAACGTGGCCTATGCGAGCGTCGACAAGGGCCTGAACAACGTGCTCAAGAAAACCAAGGGCCTGCTGGACGGCTTCGCACGCAAGGACATCGCCGCCATCAAGGACGTGCAGGATGCCGAGTTCCGTGCCTGGCAGAAGTCGCACGCGGGCGCCAACCAGAACCTGCTGGCGGACCTCGACGGCGTGATCGCCCAGGACATGGCGCTGCAGCGCCAGGAAGCCGCCTGGCTAGAGGCCACCCACAGCGACCTGCTCAAGAGCGCGCGCACCCTGTACCGCCTGGCGCTGGAACGCCAGAAGCCGGACGCCGAGCGCGAAAGCGGCTACCAGGACCGTGACCTCGGCTTCATCAAGGCGCGCCTGGCCCGCCTCGAACAGTCGTTGGTGCCGGGCGTCGACCAGGCGCGCTATGCCGCCGCGCTGGCGCGCTACGCCAGCATCGACGCCAAGGTGCGCCCGCAGGGCGTGGACGCGCTGCTGCCGGCGCAGGATGCGCTGGCGGGCATGTACAAGGCCAGCACGCTGTCGGACACCGCCACGCGCCTGGCCTGGATGGGCAAGGACGTCGATGCTTTCCGCAAGTCGAACGATCCGTTCATCGCGCTCGCGGTGCGCCTGCACGACGCCGGCATGGCGCTGGAAGAGCGTCGCAACGAGATCGACGGCAACCTGGAACGCGTGATCCCGCAATACATGGCGGCCGTGATCGCGTGGAAGAAGTCGCAGGGCAAACCGGTCTACCCGGACGCCAACTCGACCTTGCGCGTGACCTACGGCACCGTGTCGCCGTTCTCGCCGCGCGACGGCCTGGTCAAGGGGCCGTTCACCACGGTCGAAGGCATCCTGGAGAAGGAAACCGGCAAGGATCCATTCATCGTGCCGGCCCCGCTCAAGCAGGCGATCCAGGGCAAGCGCTATGGCGTGTTCAAGGATGCGGCGCTGGGTACGGTGCCGGTCAACTTCCTGTCGAGCGCCGACACCACGGGCGGTAATTCGGGGTCGGCCGTGATGAACAAGCGTGGCGAATTGATCGGCCTGAACTTCGATTCGACTTATGAATCGATCACCAAGGACTGGTACTTCGACACCGCCATCACGCGCGCGATCCACGTCGACATCCGCTACATGCTGTGGGTGATGAAGGAAATCGACCATGCCGACAACCTGCTCAAGGAAATGACGATCAAGTATCCGAAGAAGTAATTTCGGCCACAATCATCTGCACGTCGTCCCCGCGGAGGCGGGGACCTAAGTTTTTCCAGCGCTGTGGAGATGCTGGCAACCTTGGGTCCCCGCCTCCGCGGGGACGACGGTTCATCTGCCAACAAGAATGAACGAACCCCTCATCCTCGCCGGCCTCACGACTTCGCCGCTGGAACTGATCTCCTTCCTGCTGGCCGTCACCACCGTCGTGCTCAACATCCGCCAGAAGCACTGGGCCTGGCTGTTCTCGATCGCCTCGTCCGCGACCTATGCGGTGGTGTTCTACGACGCGCGCCTGTACGGCGACATGGGGCTGCAGTTCGTGTTCATCGCGGCCTCGGTCTGGGGCTGGTACCAGTGGCTGCACGGCAGCGGCAGTGCGCCGCTGGTGCCCAGCTTCCTCAAGCCCAACGGGCGCGCCTGGTCGCTGGTCGCCTGGCTGGCGGGCTTCGTGCTGCTGTCGACCTTCCTCGACAACTTCACCGACACCGACGTGCCGCACGCGGATGGCTTCCTGACCGCCGGCAGCCTGGTCGGCCAGCTGCTGCTGGCGAAGAAGAAGGTCGAGAACTGGCATGTGTGGATCGCGGTCGATATCCTGTACGTCGGCCTCTATTTGTACAAGGGGCTGGTGCTGACCGCCGTGCTGTACGGCATATTCGTGCTGCTGGCGATCGCCGGCTTGCGCACCTGGCAGGCAGCGGCGCGCAAAGCGGCATGAGCGCGGTGCAGCGGATTGCCATCCTTGGCGCCGAGTCGTCCGGCAAGTCGACCTTGTCCGAAGCGCTGGCGCGCCATTACGGCACGCCGTGGGTGCCCGAATACCTGCGCGAATTCGTCGATACGCTGGGGAGGGTGCCGCACGAGGAAGACCAGTATTGCATCGCGCTGACCCAGCGCGCACGCGAGGATGCCGCGTCGGAGGAAGCCGCCAGCTTCCTGTTTTGCGACACCACGCCCCTGATGACGGCGCTGTACAGCCGCGTGTACTGGGGCAGGGTGGATGCGCAGCTGGCGCGGCTCGGCGCGCGCCACGACTACGCCTGGACCTTCGTCACCGCGCCCGACACCCCGTGGGAACCGGACGGCCTGCAGCGCGAATCGGAAGAGGTGCGCCAGATGGTGCACCGGATGCTGGTGGAGACGCTGGCCGCGCGCGGCATCGCCTACACCTTGCTGGCCGGCGACCTGCCGCACCGGATGCGGCAGGTCCAGGGGCTGCTTGGCCAGCGCTGAAAACTAAGCCTTCGGCAGTCCTGCCGCCAGGTCGGTCCACGACTGCGGCTGCGGCTTGCCGCGCTCGCGCACGCCGAAGAAAGTCACCACCAACTCGCCCTGATCGTCGAAGAACTCGACCGAGGTAACGCCGGCGCGGCGCACCACGTAGCCGCTGCGCAGTGCGCTGTCGCGCAGGTGCAGGTTGAAGTCCGGATCGAGCACATTGAACCAGCCGTCGGCCGCCATCACCTTGTTCACCTTGCCGCTGTAGATCTGGGTCAGCGCCCCATTGCCGAGGAAGGCCATGATCGCGACCCCGTCCTTGGCCGCGTCCTCGAGCAGCTTGCGCACCGCTTGCGGCGCGACTTTCTGCACCACGCCACCAGGGGCCAGGCGCAGAGCCTGTTCACGCGTCAGGCCGAATTCCGACACGATGCGGTTGAACTGGTGCACGTCGGTCATCTCTTGCCAGGCAGTCTGGAATTCCTTGACGTCGACCGCGCTGTCGGGCTTTGCGGCAGGCTTCGCTGCGGCGGCCGCCACGTCCAGTTGTGCGCCCTGGCTCGGATGGCGGAAGTCGGCCACCAGCTTGTCGAACACCGCAACCTTGGCGTCGTCGCGCAGGTAGAGCTTGTGCACGGCGTTGCCGCTGGCGTCGAAGAACTGCAGGCTGCGGTTGACGCCGCCGTCGCGGCCGGGCTGGGTCACGGCGAAGGCGTACTTCCATTTAGTGAACTGGAAGCGCAGGTCGATTGGGCCGCCCAGATAGCCGCCGGCGATGTTCAGGTTGCGCGCTTCGCGCTCGGCCTCGTCGGCGCTGCTTTTCTCGGCCTGCTTCGGAATGCGCATGGCCACGCCGGTGGTCTCGATCACGCCGTTCTCGTTGCGCGTGAGCGCCATCACCTTGCCCAGGTCGAGGGCGCGGCGCATGATCTCGCGCGGCGCGTGGTCGGTTTCCTTCAGGCGCACCACGGTGCTCTTGACACCGGTGGCGAGCAGTTCGGCTTCGGATGCCTTCAGCTGGCGCGCGGCGTCGCGCGTCTGCAGGCGCGGCTCCCTGGCCTTCAGTTCGGCCCACTGCTGCGCCAGTTGCGGGGCGGCCTGCGCGGGGATCAGGGCCAGGGCGATGGCTGCGGCCAGGAGGTGACGGGTGAGTTTCATGGATGGGTGCTCCTTGATTGTGTGCGAATGCGATCGAGAATAGTAAATGATAATCATTATCATTTGCAACATGTTCGTCCGACTTTTTGACAGGGACTTCTTGATCGGGCGCATAGGGCTCCGATGCGAATCGGTGTTGGATGTAGTTACAAACGATAAATCTTTACACCCTGATGACTATTTGTTTCCATAAGGCATTACAATCATCGGATTTCGAACGTACGGCGAGACGCTATGAAAAACTGGATAGGACGCTTTTTGGGCGGTTCAGATAAAGAGACAGAAGCCGCGGCCAGCGTCGGCACGACGGCGACGATCGAACACGACGAGGACATGGCGAACGACATCCACGCCACTTTCTACCGCTGGCTGACCGCCTCCAGCGGCTTCAACGCTCCACCCGGGCAGGAAGCCCAGATCCTGGCCGAAGTGCGTTCGCTGGCGGCCGACCCGGTCTGTGCGTCCGGCCTGGTGCCGCGCATTCCCGAACTGGTGTCGCAACTGCTTACCGCGCTGTCCGACGAGAACATCTCGACCGGCGCGCTGTCGGCCCAGGTCGGGCGCGACCTGGTGCTGGTGGCCGAAGTGATCCGCGAAGCCAACAGCGCCTATTACCGGCCGGTGACCCCGATCGAAACACTGGAAGGCGCGGTGACGATGCTCGGCCTGAACGGTTTGCGCATGCTGCTGGCGCGCATCGCGTTCCGGCCGCTGGTGCGGGTCAAGGTCCAGGGCGTGGCGCGCCAGGTGGCGCCCAATGTGTGGAAGCATTCCGAACGCTGCGCGTTCGCCGCCAGCGTGATGGCGCCGGGCCTGTCGGCCGGCGTGTTCGAATCCTACCTGGCCGGCCTGATGCAGAATCTGGGATTGCAGGTCGCGTTCCAGGTGGCCGACCGCATCTGCGAAGGCAGGGTGCCCGGTTCCAGCGAATTCGGCATCGAACTGTTCGCGGCCAGCCGCCAGCTGTCGTCGGTGATCGCCAACCACTGGGACTTCCCGCCCGAGGTGGTGGAAGCGATCGAGCAGGCCGGCGAACCGGATGGTTCGCACCTGGCGCAGGCGCTGGCCCAGGGCGACCGCATCGCCAAGCTGCGCCTGTTGCTCGACGCCGAGGTAATCGAAGACGATGATGTGCTCATCACCCGCGGACTGAATGGCTTCCAGCGGCGCTGCCTGGGCAAGCTGGTGGATTTGTCGGATTGATGCATGACGCCTGCCACGGCGCGCGTGGCAGGCGAAGCGGATGCATGCTTAGAAATCGATCTGCGCCGACAACTTGAACGTGCGCGGCGCCCCCGGCAGCAAATACCCACCCAGCGACTGCGTCACGTCACGCCAGTAGAACTTGTCGAAGGCATTGTCCACCCGTGCGCGGATGATCGTGTTCAGCCCACCCGCGCGCAGCAGGTAGGACGCGCCAAACCCGGCCACGTGATAGCCCGGCACCTTGACGCGATTGGCCGGATCGAACACCTTGTTGCCCGAGTACTGCCACTGCGCGTCGAGCTTCAGACCCGCCACTTGCGGCACCGCGTACTCGACCCAGGCGGTGGTGCGCAGCTCTGGCACATTGGTCACGCGCTTGCCTTCGGTCGACGCGTCGCCGGTGTCCTTCTGGTCGGTGTCGAGCGCCATCAGCGACAGGCTGTAGTTCAGGTCGGGCGTGGCGCGGCCCATCGCCGACAGCTCGACGCCGCGGTGGGTCTGCTCGCCGGCGCGCACGAAGGTGTTGGCGGCGTTCGTGTATTCCAGGCCCTGGCGGATCTCGAACAACGCGCCCGACAGCGCCAGCTGCTCGTTGACGTTGCGCTTGACGCCGAACTCCAGCTGCTTCGAGCGGCTCGGTGGCAGGGCGGTGTTCTGGTTGGTGGTTTCCATCGGCGCGATGCCGCCATATTGCAGGCCATGGCTGATCGAGCCGTAGACGCGCCAGTCGCGCGCCGGCGCATACACCAGCGCCACGTTCGGCAGCGCGAACGAATCCTTGGTGTGTACCCAGCCGCCCTCGATTTCTTCCAGCGCGTCGAGCTTGAGCTTCACGTAGCGCACGCCGGCGTGCAGGGTGAATTGGGGCGACAGGGTCATCACGTCCTGCACGAACAGCGAGCGTTCTTCTGTGCTGCGGCGTTCCATCACGGGGCCGGTCACGCGGTCGCTGGCTACCTGCGGCACGACGGTCGGGTTCCAGATATTGCTGGAGCCGACGTAGTCGTAGACGTATTCGCCGAAGCTGTCGTGGCGCTCGGCATACGAGCCGCCGACGGTCAATGAGTGACGCACCGCGCCGGTGTCGAAGCGGCCCTGCAGCATCGCCTGCAGGCCCCACGGCGTCTTGCGCTCGCCCGTGCTCTGGAAGTCGTACACGTCGTAGTCGCCGTTGGAGCAGTAGCCCGGATAGTAACCATCGTCCTCGTTGCTGCAGCCGTAGGGGAAGGCCGTGAAGTCATCGCGCTTGAACCAGTGCTTGTTGGCGCTGACGGTGGCATTCCAGGCGTCACTGATGCGGTACTCGAAACGCAGGCCCAGGTTGCTGCTGTCGGTATCGACTGGGCGGGTCCATGGTTGGTCGTTGAGCAGGGTCTTGGCCGAGATCCCGGTGGGCAGCGCCTCATTGCGGATCAGCTGGTAGCCCGGCGCCGTGACCTGCGACTTGTGCTGGTGGTCGAGGTCGATCTGGAACAGCGCGTCCGGCGTGATCTGCCAGTCGAAGGCGGCCGAGACGAACTGGCGCTCGCCGTCGGCGCCACGCACGTAGGACTTGAGGTCCTCGGCGGCGGCATTGATGCGATAGCCGAAGCGGCGGTCTTCGAAACGGCCGCCCAGGTCGACCGCGCCGTACACGGTGCCGCGCTCGCGCACTTCCACCATGGCCTGGCGCAGCGGCGCGTTGGTCGGCCGCTTGGTGACGAAGTTGATCATCCCGCCCGGGGCCGCGACGCCGGCCTGCAGGCCGGCCAGGCCGCGCAAGACCTCGATGCGTTCCTTGTTCTCGATCGGGATTTGCGTGTCGCCCGAGATCGCGATCATGTCCTTGCGGTAGCTGGTGGCGTTGTCGAGCGCGAAGCCGCGGATCGAGAACTGCTCGGCGTAGCCGATCGCATTGTAGGCGTCGCCGATCGAGGCGTCGTAGCGCGCGGCGTCGGTGGCGCTGCGGATCGACAGGTCCTGCATCTGGCTCTGGCTGATCGAGGTGATCGAGGCCGGGGACTCGAGCAACGGCACGTCGGCGAAGCCGCCGACGCTGGCGCGGTCGAGGGCGATCCACTTGCTGCCGGTGACGACGACGGACGCAGGCTCTTGTGCGAAGGCCTGGGTCGACAGGGAAAACGCCTGCACGATGGCGCAGGCGAGGACGGTGTGCTTCGAGGTGAATGTCATGGTTTGCTCGTTTTCGCGCGCCACGCGGCGCGCTGCTTTTATCAAAGCCGGAGCCAACGTGGGGGAAGGGCAAACGAATGGGGGTGCTGCGTTGCGCTTTCCTTCGCTGGCATTATCCAGATCAGGTACGAAGGGTATCTCTCACCCGGAACAACGTTCCAGGACCCCTAGCGAGTCGCGAGTGTATCACGGCCCCGGGCGGCCGTGGTGAATCTGTCAAGCCGGTTTGATCGGGGCCGCTCAGGCTTTCGCGGTCGACGGCGCTTCGGCCACCGTTGGCTGGGTGGCGGCTGGCGTCACCATGTGGCGCAGCAGCACGGCGCGCGCCGCGTCGCCGATGGCGCGCCAGTGTTCGCGCCGCTGCGCCGCGCGCTTGCGGTGCTTCGATGGCATGTCTTGCAGCGGCTTGAGGTAGAACGGCAGCGGCACCAGGAAGCTGCGCGCGTCCAGCTCTGCCCCGCCAAGGATGCGCCAGAAGCCGTCGTAGGCGTTCTCGAAGGCCTTGTCTTGCGCCGCTTCATAAGCCACGTGCGCGCTGCCGCGCACCGCGACCACCCGGTCCAAGCCCAGCGCCTGGGCCGCGCCTTGCAGGGCGGCGAAGCAGAAGAAGCTTGGCGAATTGTTGGGGAAGACGCGCTCGAAAGCCTCGAAGGCGCCGCCGGCATCGCGCCACAGGCCGGCGTTGCGGGTGACGAAAGGAACGATCGGCAGGTCGACGCCCACCACCGCGCCCTCGACCCAGGTCCAGGACAGGCGGTGCAGCACCGCGCCGTCGACGACCAGGGACAGCGTCAGCTCGCCTTCCGGGTCGATGCGGGGCGCGTGCTCGAGCCGCATGATGAAACTGCCACTGTCGTCCTCATGCTGCCACAGCACCAGGCCGCCGTGGTGCGCGGTCTGCCGGTAGGCGTTGTTGAAGGTCGCTTCTTCGAAGCGGTAGTGGGCCAGCACGCAGCGCATGCGCTCGCGCACTTTCATGCCGCGGGCCAGGTAGTCGCGACCGCTTACATGGCGGAACAGGTCGTCGTCGGGCGCGTTTTCGAGACGGCGCACCAGCTTGAGACGGGACAGGGACTGGTGCTCGCGCCAGTAGCGCAGCGCATGCCAGCGTTGGGTGAGACGAGCGAAGATCATCGAGCGCTCCATTCGGCGTAGAAGGTCTTTGTCTTGCCGGGCGATGCCCGGCAATGAGCAGAAATAATTCCGTTCTGCAATTATGTGCCGAATTGCTAGCTCGTGCCCGGACGAAGTGCAAACAGTGCTTGGGAACCAAGGCGGGCATGATCTGTCATGGGACTCTCTCTGGACGTTTTTACTTATGGTTGTTTTTAGGCATGCACGACAAGACTACCATGTTTGCGGCGCGCCACGCTTCTTCATTCATCATCGATAATGCGCCGGAACCAACCAGCAATGGAGGAAGCAGATGGCGTATGAACTGTTTTATTGGCCGAGCATCCAGGGACGCGGCGAATTCGTCCGCTTGGCGCTGGAAGAAGCGGGCGCTGACTACGTCGACGTGGCGCGCCGCGAGGGTGGCATCGACCTGTTGATGGCGGCGCTCGACGTCGAGGAGTATCCGGCCTTCGCGCCGCCCTTCCTGAAGTCCGGCGAGCTGGTCATCGGCCAGGTGGCCAACATCCTGCTCTACCTGGGCGAGCAGCACGGCCTGGCGCCGCGCACCGACCCGGGCCGTCTGTGGGTGCACCAGCTGCAGCTGACCATCGCCGACCTGGTGACCGAGGCCCACGACACCCATCACCCGATCGCGTCGGCGCTGTACTACGAAGACCAGAAACCCGAGGCGCTGCGCCGCTCGGCCGACTTCGTCGAGTCGCGCATCCCCAAGTTCATGGCCTATTTTGCGCGCCTGCTGTCCAACCCCGAGCCGCGCGACTATCTCACGGGCGACAAGATCACCTATGCCGACCTGTCGCTGTTCCAGGTCATCGAAGGCCTGCGCTATGCCTTCCCGAATGCGATGAAGAAGATCGAGCAGGAGCATCCGGTGCTCACCGGCCTGCGCGACCGGGTTGCCGCGCGGCCGAACATCGCCGCCTATCTCGCGTCCGACCGGCGCATCCCGTTCAATGAGGAAGGCATCTTCCGCCGCTATCCTGAGCTCGATCAGTAATTAGTCCCAGGCCGGAGCGAAGTCCGGACTGACCAGGCGCCCGCCATTGTCGAGCGCATCGATGGCGGCGCTGTCCTCCCGGTCCAGCACGAGTCCGGGCGCCCGCAGGTTGCCGGCCAGGTTCTCGCGTTTGGTCGACGACGGGATCACGGCATAGCCCTTGGCCAGCAGCCAGGCCAGGGTCACCTGGGCCGGCGTGGCCTGGTATCGGCGCGCGATCTCCCCGATCGTCGGGTCGCTCATTACCTTGCCATAGGCCAGCGGCATATAGGCGGTGACGTGGATGCCGGCCGCGCGCGCGAAGTCAGCCGCGCTGCGGTTCTGCAGATAGGGATGCAGCTCGACCTGGTTGGTGGCGATGTTCGTCGCGCCGACTGCGGCTATCGCCTCGCGCATCAGGGCCACCGGGAAGTTCGAGATGCCGATCGCGCCCGTCAAACCGGCGTCGCGCGCCGCCAGCAAGGCCTGCATCGACTCGGCCACCGGGACGGCGGCGCCGGGCGAGGGCCAGTGGATCAGGGTCAGGTCGACCTGCTCGACGCGCAGCTTGCGCAGGCTGTCCTTCAGGCTGGCGGCCAGCTTGTCGGCGGGCAGGTGTTCGGTCCAGATCTTGGTGGTCAGGTAGATCTCGCGGCGCGCCACGCCCGACCCGGCCAGCGCCTGGCCGACCTCGGTTTCATTGCCATAGATCTGGGCGGTGTCGATGTGGCGGTAGCCCAGTTCCAGGCCGGTGGCGACCGAGGCTATTGCGGCTTGCCCTTGCAGGCGGAAGGTGCCGAGGCCGAGTTGTGGCATATTCATGTTGAGTCCTTTTGTATTCATTAGTGGGTGATGACTGTGCTGCGCACGGCGGCCTTGGCCGGCACGCCTTCGCGCCGGTCGAGCCAGCCGGCCAGGGTGGTGAGCAGCAGGGCGCCGACGACGACCAGGGCGCCGATCCACGGTGTGGCCATCAGGCCGAGGTGGGCGACGATCAGGCCGCCGCCCCAGGCGCCCAGCGCGATGCCGACGTTGAAGGCTGCGATGTTCAGTCCCGAGGCGACATCCACCGCCTCCGGCGCGTCGACCTCGGCGCGCTGCACCACATAGACTTGCAGGCCGGGCACGTTGCCGAAGGCGACCGCGCCCCAGGCCAGCACCGTGATCAACACGAGCGTCTTGCTCGGCGCGGTGAAGGTCAATACCAGCAGCACCACGGCCAGCAGGGCAAACACGATCTGCAGCGCGGGCACCGGACCATGGCGGTCGGCCAGCTTGCCGCCCCAGATATTCCCGGCCGCGACCGAGACGCCGTACACCAGCATCACCAGGCTGACGGTCGATGCCGCGAAGCCCGAGACTTCCTGCAGGATCGGCGCCAGATAGGTGAAAGCGATGAAGGTGCCGCCGTAGCCGAGCGTGGTCATGGCGTACACCAGCAGCAGGCGCGGTTTCTTGAGCACCGCGAGCTGGGTCAGGAGGCTCGATGGGCGGCTAGCAGCGATATCCGACGGCACCAGGATGGCGCTGCCGATCACGGCGATCACGCCCAGCAGCGACACGGCCAGGAAGGTCGCCTGCCAGCCGAAGTGCTGGCCGATGAACGTCCCGAGCGGCACGCCGGTGACCAGCGCCACGGTGAGACCGGTGAACATCAGCGCGATGGCGCTGGCGGCTTTTTCCTTCGGCACCAGGCTGGTGGCGATAGTCGAACCGATCGAGAAGAACACGCCGTGCGCGAGGCCTGTGAGCACGCGTGCGGCCATCAGCGCTTCGTAGTTCGGCGCCATCCAGGCCACCAGGTTACCGAGGGTGAACAGGACCATGAGGCCGAGCAGCAGGTGCTTGCGCGGCACCTTGCCGGTGAGGGCCGTGAGCACCGGGGCGCCGATGGCCACGCCCAACGCATACAGGCTGACCAGGAGGCCGGCCGAGGGTACCGATACGCCCAGGCTGGCGGCGATGGTGGGAATCAGGCCGACGATCACGAATTCGGTCGTCCCGATGGCGAAGGCGCTCAATGTAAGCGCCCAGAGTGCGAGTGGCATGCGATTCTCCTTGTTGCTTGTGTATTTACATTGCAGGGGTGAGGCAGGCATGCAGTGTGCCGTGCCCGAATGCAAGGAAAAATAGGCCGCTATACAATGGACTTTTGAGCTGGAGTCAACAATGATCGATGTGGATGGTCTGATTGTATTTGTCGCCGTCATAGATTCCGGCTCGTTCTCGGCTGCCGCCGAGCGCCTGGGGCAGACTCCGTCCGGGGTCTCGCGCACCATCTCGCGGCTGGAGGATAGTCTCGGCATGACGCTGATGCGCCGCACGACGCGGCGCCTGCAGCTGACCGAGGAAGGCGCCTGGCTGCTCGAGCGCGCCCGCGCCATCCTGCGCGACCTGGCCAATACCGAGGCTGAGGCGCAGGCGCGCCGTTCGCAGCCTTCGGGCCTGGTGCGGGTGAATGCATCGACGCCGGCCTTCGACCACTTGCTGGCGCCGCTGCTGCCCGATTTCCTGGAGGCGTATCCGCTGGTCCAGCTGGAACTGACCAGCGGCGAAACCTACGTCGACCTGATCGAGGAGCGGGCCGACCTGGCGATCCGCATCGGCGCGCTGCCCGATTCGACGCTCAATGCGCGGCGCCTGGGGACCGGCAAGCTAAGGGTGGTGGCGGCGCCCGCCTATATCGACAAATACGGCGTGCCGCGCGAGCCGGCCGAGCTGGCGCTGCACCGCACCGTCGGCTTCACGGCGCCAGCCTCGCTCAATACCTGGCCGCTGCTGCATGCCGGCGGCGAGGGCTGGACCGTCACGCCGCAGGTGCTGGCTTCGAGCGGCGAGACGGTGCGCCACCTGGTCTTGCACGGGGCGGGCATCGGGTCGATCGGGGAGTTCCTGGCGCGCTCCGACCTGGCGGCGGGGCGACTGGTGCCGGTGCTGGAAGAACACACCCTGCCGTGGACCCAGCCCGTGTGGGCCGTGTTCTACAAGCAGGGCGCGCTGGCGCCGCGGGTGGCGGCGCTGGTGGACTTCCTCGCCCGCAGGCTGGGCGAGGTGCTGGAACGGTAGGGTCAGAAGGCGTGCATCAGAATGAATACGTTGCGCGCCCGTAGATATACCGTCCCGAACGCCCGAACGGCGCATAGGTCGAGAACGGCGTATTGCCCGTGGTGTTGAGCGCCGGCGGCAGCGTTTCCGGGTACTGGTCGAAGACGTTGTCCGCGCCCAGGGCCAGGGTCAGCTTCGGCGTGACGGCGAAGCGTCCCTCCAGATCGATGACGGTCTTGGCTTTCAATTCGAAGTCGAAGGCCGCCGTGGTGCCCGGCGACAGCACCTCGCCATAGCGCGTGGCGCGCAAGGTCGCGCCCCATTGGCCCAGCTTCCAGTTGACGTTGGCGCTGATCTTGTTCTTCGGCTGGCCCTTCTCGAGCGAGAGCACGTTGACGCGATCGAACAGGATCGGGGACGGGCTCAGGTTCGACAGCTGTTCGGTCACCGGCACCTTGGTCACTTCGGTGTCGGTGTAGTTGCCGGCCAGGGTAAAGTCGAAGCGGCCCGCCGCGCCGGCGTTGTGCGCCCAGTTGATCACCACGTCCACGCCCTTGGTCGTGGTATCGACGCCGTTGATGAAGAAGCGCCCGCCGCCCACGCCGATGAAGCCCTGGCTGGCGATGTAGTTGCGCACATTGGTTTGGGTGAGATTCTCGGACAGGATGATGCGGTCGTCGATGTCGATGCGGTAGGCGTCGACCGTCACGCTCACGCCGCCCAGGCGCAGCACGGCGCCGAGCGAGGCGTTGACCGATTCCTCGGCGTCGAGTGGCTTGGCGCCGAGGGCCACCGCCACCGGGTCGGACGGCTTGAAGGTGGTGATCTCGTAGGGGATGCCGTTGATGAAGTTGGTGGACGTCGCGGTGAAGTGCTGCTGCTGGGGCGATGGCGCGCGGAAGCCGTTCTGGATCGCGCCGCGCAGCGCGAACGCCTTGTTGAAGTCGTAGCGCAGCGCCAGCTTGCCGGCCACGCTATTGCCGAAGTCGGAATATTTTTCGGCGCGGACCGCGGCCGAGGCGAGGAGTTCGGGCGTAATGTTCGCTTCGAGATCGATGAAGGCGCCGACCGCATTGCGGTGCGCATCGACCTCGTTGGCCGGACGGAAGCCAGGGAATACCTGGGCGCCGGGCGCGGCCGGCGTCCCGTTGGGCAGCACCTCGCCGCCGTAGCTCCATGACTGTTCTTCGCCGGCGAACAGCTCATAGCCTTCGCGGCGCGCCTCGACGCCCACCGCCACGTTCAGCGGCGACGACAGCGATGCCAGCTCGATGCTGCGCACGCCGGTCAGGTTGAACACGGCCTGGTCGTACGAGTAACCGCCGGCATAGAACTCGGTCTTGCTGGAGGCCCCCAGCGAGCGGTTCAGGGTGTTCTCGATCGTGTACTCCATCTTGTTCTTGCCGTAGCCGAGCGAGGCGTCCATATCCCACTGGCCCGCCTGCCACGTCACGCCGCCCGTCATCGAGAAGTCCTTGACGGTAGGGGAGATCAGCGGCAGGAAGCCGTCCGGATAGATCGACAGGACGTTACGCGCATCCTGCGGCGGGCGGAAGTAGCCGGACGAGGTGGCGTCGCGGTCCTGGTAGCTCGCCCAGCCATAGACCTTGACGCCGCCGCCCAGGTCGTTGCCGGCGTTGGCAAACAGGGTGGCCTGGTCGAGGTCCGGTTCGCCGGTCCAGGCGTTGAAGCGGTCGATCGTGTTCTCGCGTGGATCGAAGCCGCCATTCACGCGCGGGTACTGCTGGCGCATATCGTAGCCGCCACGTTCGGTGCGGTTCTGGTCGCGGTATTCGGCCGCGATGGTCAGGAAGCCCGATTCGCCCAGCGCCAGGCCCTTCCACAGGCTGACGGTGGCGGTCTGGCCGTCGGTGCGCTTGCGCGAATCCGGGCCGCTCCAGGTGCCGCCAGCGGGCACGGCGTCGTTCCACAGATCGTATTCGGACTTGCGCGCGCCGTAGGTGACGCTCGCTTCGCCGCCATCGCGGTCGGTGCGCAGGCGCATATTGACCACGCCCGAGATCGCATCCGAGCCGTATTGCGCCGCAGCGCCGTCGCGCAGCACCTCGACCGATTTCACGATCGCGGTGGGGATCGTGTTGAGGTCGACCGCTGCCGAACCGCGGCCGATCGAACCGTTCACATTGACCAGCGACGATGCGTGGCGTCGTTTGGAGTTCACCAGCACCAGGGTCTGATCGGGCGCCATGCCGCGCAGGGTGGCGGGGCGGATGGTGTCGGTGCCATCGGTCAGCGAGGGCCGAGGAAAGTTCAGCGAAGGCAGGGCCATCGACAGCGCCTGGTTCATCTCGGTGCTGCCGGCATTCTTGAGCGTCTCGGACGAGATGATGTCGACCGGCGCGGCGGTGTCGAGCGCGGTGCGGTTGGCCACGCGGGTGCCGGTGACCACCACCGTGGCGGCATTGCTGGCCGTCTCGGCCTGGGGCGCGGCCTCCTGGGCATGGGCGACGCCCGCGCACAGCGCGGCGATGGCGAGGGCTAGTGCTGTTTTTTCCGTCCTGGCTTTCTGCATGGTGCTGATTCCTTTTTTTGTTCTACGGCGGTGGTCCTGGGAAAGGGGGAGGCGGTTGCCTCTGGTCCATACTGCGCAGCACCATTCATGGTGTCAATTCGTTAAAACCGCCACCGTGCGTCTTTACAACAATTATCGAAATGTCAGGTCTATGTAAGAACATGTGGCACGCATAATCAAAGCTCATGCAATGGGCGTGACGTCATCTGCAGGCGAAATGATTGCCGCTTAATCATCGAGAATATCCAGCTGTTGCCCAGTAGCAGCCAGTCGGCGAGCCCGTGCTACAGTAGCCGTTCATGAGCATGCAGCCATCCACCGAACCCGCCATCCCGCACGATCCCCAGTTCCAGGCGCTCCTGGGCTGGTTCCTGATCGTGCTCGCGGTGCCGCTGGCGATCTGGATGGCGTTGCGCATCCACGACAAGTTCGATGCGAGATCCTGGCCAAAGGCCAGCGCCGAGGTGGTCGAGAGCGCGTTATACGAGCGGCACGGCAAATCGCCCGGCTGGTGCATCAAGATGGCCTACCGCTACGAAGTGGATGGACAGCAGTTCGTATCGCGCCGCAGCGCCACGTCGCTCATGACCGAGGCCGCCTGCGACCCGTCGCGCGCCGTCATAGAGGCGCGCTTCGAGAAGCGCCAGCCGGGCGACCGGATCACGATCCGCCATCATCCGCGCGAGCCCGGGCGCGCGATCGCCTATGTCGATGGACTCGATTCCGCCGATTTCTTCTTCCCGGCGTTCGCGCTCGGCATGTTCGCGGCGGGCGTGGGCTCGATCCGCTACGGCGCGCGGCTGCGGGTGGAGCAGGCCGCGCTGGCCGCCGAACGGCGGGCGCGCATGGAGCGCGCCGAACGCGAATTTATCATCAGAAAGTCAATATGACAGCGTTATTCCCGGATTTTCGTTCCCTGCAAGTCGACGTGGCGCCATCGGTCACGATCAAGGCCATCACCGGTGGCGAGGGCCCGCCCTTGCTGCTGCTGCACGGCCACCCGCAAACCCATGCGATCTGGCACAAGGTCGCGCCCCGGCTTGCCGAGCGTTTCACGGTAGTGGCCTGCGACCTGCGCGGCTATGGCGACTCGAGCAAGCCGCAGGGCGACGCCGACCACGCCAACTACAGCAAGCGCACGATGGCGCTCGATGCGCTGGCCGTCATGCGCGTCCTCGGCTTCGAACGATTCCGCGTGCTGGCCCACGACCGCGGCGCGCGCGTGGCGCACCGGCTGGCGCTGGACCACCCCCAGGCGGTCGAGCGGATGGCATTGCTCGATATCGCGCCGACCCTGGCGATGTACGAACAAACCTCGGAAGCGTTCGCGCGCGCCTACTGGCACTGGTTCTTCCTGATCCAGCCGGCGCCCATGCCCGAGCGCCTGATCGAGGCCGACCCGGCTGCCTACGTGCGCGACGTGATGGGCAAGCGCAGCGCCGGCCTGGCGCCATTCGATCCGCGCGCACTGAGCGAATACCAGCGCTGCCTGGCGTTGCCGGGCACGGCGCACGGGATCTGCGAGGATTACCGGGCCGCCGCCGGCATCGATCTGGAACACGACCGGATCGATCGCGAAGAGGGGCGAAAGCTCGGGGTGCCGCTGTTGGCGCTGTGGGGAGAGCAGGGCGTGGTGGGGCGTTGCTTCGATCCGCTCAGGGAGTGGCAACTGGTGGCGGACGATGTGCAGGGCGGGGCGCTGGCCTGCGGGCACTACATCGCAGAGGAAGCGCCCGAGCTGCTGCTTGAGCGCGTGCTGCCGTTCTTCGCGGGGTGATAACGTCAATTCACAGCCCGCGCCCTTGAAACGTCGTTCCCGCGCAGGCGGGAACCCAAGCTTGCATGATCCGCTGGCACGGTTCACGCAGCAGGCTGCGTGAAGGACTTGGGTTCCCGCCTGCGCGGGAACGACGTGCGAGAGGCGCGGGAACGACGTGCGAGAGGCGCGGGAACGACGTGCGAGAGGCTCGGGAACGACGTGGAAGAGGCTCGGGCTGAAACACTTGATCAAGCCGCAGCGCCCGCGAATTCGATCGTCGCCGTCAACCCCCGTCCACCTTCGCCATCCGACAACACGATGATGCCCCCATTGCGCGCGGCGCCCCGTTCGGCGATCGCCAGTCCCAGGCCGCTGCCCGATTGCTCCTGGCCCGGCACCCGGTAGAAGCGTTCGAAGACCTTGTCGCGCAGGTCCGGGTTGACGCCCGGTCCCTGGTCGGCAACCGCCAGCCGATAGATGTGGCCGATACGGGAGAGGCGCACCGCGATGCGGCTGTCCTGCGGCGAATACTTGATCGCGTTGCTGATCAGGTTATCGACCGCCGACGCCATGCTTTCCAGATGCAGCGGCAGGCTGCCGTCGGCATCGGCGTGGAACTCGATCTCGATATTGCGCTGCACCGCCAGGTGGGCCGCCGCCGCCACCCGGTCGCGCACGAATTCGGCGACGTCGGTCTGCGGGCGGGGATGATCGACCTGCGGCTCGGCGCGCGCCCGTTCGAGGGCCAGCAACTGGTGCACGGTATGGGTGGCGCGCGCCACGCCGCCCCGCAGGCCGGCTGCCGGCTCGGCGCAGCGCTCGGCCATCTCGCTGCCGGCGCGGCTGAGCAGCACGTGGGCATTGATCTGGATCGCCGCCAGAGGCGTCTTGAGCTCATGGGCGGCGTCGGTCAGGAATTCGTGTTCGTGCTCGATGCGCTGCGAGAGCCGCGCCATCAGGCCGTTGATCGCGTCCACCAGCGGCGACAGTTCGCGGTAGGTGGAATCCGGCAACGGCGTCAGGTCGGCGTCCGAGCGCTGGGCGATGCTCGATGCGATCGAACGCAGCGGACGCAGGCCGATGCCGACGATCAGCCAGGCCGGAATCAGGAGCAGCGGCAGGCTGAAGATGGTCGAGGACAGCAAAAATCCCACGCCGCCAATCGAGAACATCCATTCGTCGTCGACTTCGTGGCTGCGCTCGACCACGATGCCCTGCAGCTTGTCGTGCGCTTCCCAGCGTACCCAGGCATAGGCGTCGCGGGTGGCGACTTCCGGCAGCCGGTCGGGCAGCTCCGGCGCCGAGTTGTAGACCAGGCGGCCGTGCAGCCAGACGCGCACCCGCACGTGCGAGTGGTAATCCAGTTCCTGGAACATGCGCACTCGGTTGGCCTCGATCTCCGCCAGCACCGGCAGCATGCGCTGCGCATCGGGGCCGACGTCGGACAGGTGGGCCTGGATATTGGCGGTGTGCGCCTTGTTTTCGCTGAAGGTGCGGCTGCGCTGGGTGGCCTTGGCCTCGAGGAATACCCACACCAGGCCGATGATGGCCACGCCGAGGATCACGCCCGCGAAGCTGAACATCAGGCGACGGAACAGCGACGACGGCCGGTTCGCCAGCCGCCTAAGCATCCTGCTGCACCATATAGCCGACGCCGCGCACGGTGCGGATCACGCCTTCGCCGATCTTCTTGCGCAGGTTGAAGATGTGCACGTCCAGGGTCTGGCTTTGCCCCTCGCCAGCCGGTAGCGCGCGCCGTTCCAGCTCCACCCGCGTCAATACCCGGTTGGCCTGCTTCATAAGGGTCAGCAGCAGCGCGAACTCGGTCTTCGACAGGGTCACCGGCTGGCCGCCGCGCGTGACCGCCATGCGATTCTCGTCGAGCACGATCTCGCCCGCCGTCCACAGGTTTTCTTCCAGCGTGCCGTGGCTGCGGCGCACGATGGCGCGCAGGCGCACCAGCAGCTCGGGGATTTCGAACGGCTTGATCAAATAGTCGTCGGCGCCCAGGTCGAAGCCTTTCAGGCGTTCCTGCAGGCTGTCGCGCGCGCTGATGATCAATACCGGCAGGCGCACGCCGTCGGCGCGCAGGGCGCGCAGCACGTCGTTGCCGTCGCCGTCGGGCAGGCCAAGGTCGAGCACCACCGCGTCGAAGGCCTCGCCGCGGATGCGCGCCTCGGCGTCGGCCGCGAGGCGCAGCCAGACCGCTGAGTGGCCCTCGTCCTGGAATACCGACAACAGCGCCTGGCCGATGGCGAGATCGTCTTCGATCATGAGAATTTTCATGGCGCGAGTTTACCAGTGCGGCGTACCGGCAGGGCTTTGGTGAATCTTCAGATTCGCTTCAGCTCATGCGTTGACCCCGCCCGCGCGATATCGGACCATCGCACCCAACCGGCAAAAAGCTGGAATAAATATAATCAGGAGACAGACATGACGACACGTCGGGATGGCGCGCGGCGCCAGGCTTTTCAGTTGCATCCGCGGTTGAATCCTATTGCAGGCGCCTGTGCGCTGCTGTTGATGGCGGCGCCCTTGCACGCGCAGGAAGCCGGCGCCCAGGACTCGGAGGACGCGGTCCGGCCCGCGGCCACGGTCATGGGAGAGGCGCCGCTCGCCACCGTCAACGTGTCCGGCATCCGGCGAGGCATCGAAGCCGCCATCGAGATCAAGCGCAACGCGACGTCCATCGTCGAAGCCGTCTCCGCCGAAGACATCGGCAAGCTGCCCGACACCACCGTCGCCCAGTCGATCTCGCGCCTGTCGGGCGTGACTACCCAGCGCAGCAAGGTCAACGGCAAGGCGACCGAGATCAGCGTGCGCGGCATGTCGCCGACCTTCAACGGTTCGCTGCTCAATGGCCGCGAACAGGCCTCGACCAGCGATGCGCGCAGCCCCGAATTCGACCTGTTCCCGTCCGAGCTGACCGGCAGCGTGCTGGTTTATAAAACGCCGGACGCGAGCCTGATCGGCCAGGGCCTGGCCTCGACCATCGACCTGCGCACCCTGCGCCCGCTCGATTTCGGCAAGCGCATGTTCGCGGCCAATGCGCGCAAGGAGCGCATCGGCTTCGGTTCCGGCTCCGACCTCGGTTCGGGCCACCGCAAGACGCTGACCTATGTCGACCAGTACTTCGGCCGCAAGCTGGGCCTGTCGGTCGGCCTGACCTCGTTCAAGCAGGACAACGGCGGCGAACTGAAATTCGACAGCTGGGGCGCCAATACCGCCGACATTGACTACAACGGCCAGACCGTCAGGGCGATCAACGGCTTCATGGCCGAGACCTCGCGCCGCAAGGCCGAGCGCGACGGCGCTTCGGTCACCCTGCAGTTCCGTCCCAACGACAAATTCCGCTCGAC
Source organism: Massilia sp. CFBP9012 (assembly GCF_034045115.1). Taxonomy (NCBI): domain Bacteria; kingdom Pseudomonadati; phylum Pseudomonadota; class Betaproteobacteria; order Burkholderiales; family Oxalobacteraceae; genus Massilia; species Massilia sp. CFBP9012. The sequence continues at coordinate 151,207 of NZ_JAXCWM010000013.1, forward strand.
CTTCGATGCGTTCTACTCGCGCGGCGAAGAAGCGACCAAGAAGACCGGCCTCGAAGGCGCGATCGTCGGCGGCACCGGCATCTACGATCCGGACGCGGTGCTCACCAACGCCACCATCGAGAACGGCATCGTCACGGCCGGCACCTTCAGCAACTACAAGGGCGACGTGCGCAACCACCTGTTCTCGAACAAGGACCGCCTGCTGTCGCTCGGCGTCAACAACGAGCTCAAGGTGGGCGAGTGGCGCATCGTGAATGACCTGTCGTACTCGAAGGGCACCAAGCGCATCAGCAATTTCGAGACCATGGCCGGCCAGCCGGGCAACACGCCCGAGAGCCAGCTCGGTTCGATCAGCTACAGCGGCTTCAATGGCAACAACTTCGCCGACGTGCGCTACGCGCCGAGCCTGAACTACGCCGACCGCAACGTGGCCCTGCTGACCGACGTCGCCGGCTGGGGTGGCGGCCCGCTGTCGCCGCAGGCCGGCTACCTGGCGCTGCCGACCATCGACGACAAGGTGCAGGCGGTGCGCCTGTCGGCCGAACGCGATACCGACTGGGGCCCGCTGGCTGCGGTGCGCTTCGGCGTCAACTACACCAAGCGCGACAAGTCGCGCCTGGGCGAAGAGGGCCGGCTGTCGGTGCGCGGCGGCGACGGCTATGCCAGCGTCCAGATCCCGGGCAGCGGCCTTGATGTCGCCGGCCCGACCGGCATCCCGGTGGCCTCGTTCGACCCGACCGGCAGCCTGGGCACGCTGTACGAATTGAACCGCTGGGTCGACGCCACCGTGCTGGCGCGCGACTGGAGGGTAGGCGAAAAGGTCAGCACCGCCTACCTGATGGGCGAACTCGATGGCACCCTGATGTCGCTGCCGTACAGCGGCAATATCGGCGTGCAGGTGGTCGACACCCGCCAGCGCGCCAGCGGCAACCAGGTCGACCTGGCCAACTGCACCGGCATCACCCTAGAGACCTGCCCGGCGGTCGTGAAAACCGGCGGCGTCGACTACACCAAGGTCTTGCCCAGCCTGAACCTGACCTTTGACCTGGGCAACGACCAGTTGCTGCGCCTCGGCGCCGGCAAGCAGGTCTCGCGCGCCAACCTGGACAACCTGAAGGCCAGCATGAACTTCGGCCTGCAGAGCGCCACCGCGGAAGACCCGGCGCTGACCGGCTTCGCCGGCAATCCGGAACTCAAGCCCTATGAAGCGCGTGCGCTCGACCTGTCGTACGAAAAATACTTCGGCAAGAAGGGTTATGTCAGCGCCGCGCTGTTCTACAAGAAGCTCGACAACTATGTGATCAATGCGCCGCAGATGTTCGATTTCGCCCCTTACACCAGCGCCAGCACGCCGTTGCCGACCACCGGCCAGTACGCCGGCTCGACGGTCGGCTACCTTACCATGCCGCAGAACGGGCAGGGCGGCATCATGCGCGGCATCGAGCTGTCGGCCAACCTGCCGTTCGGCCTGGTGGTCAATGCCCTGGACGGCTTTGGCGTGCAGGTGAACCATTCGCATACCGATTCCTCGGTGCGCCTGCCGACCAGCGCCTTCGTCACCGGCAGCAATGCGCCGGTGTTCGATGGCGCGGTGTCCGAGATCGGCCTGCCGGGCCTGTCGCGCAACGTGACCAGCCTGCGCCTGTACTACGAGAAGCACGGCCTGCAGGTGTCGCTGGCGGCCTACCGCCGCTCGAGCTTCATCGGCCAGATCCTCGACTACCGCAGCGAATCGCAGTTCACCTTCATCAAGGGCGAGACGATTGCCGACGCCCAGGTGTCCTACGATTTCCAGGGTGGCATGCTGCAGGGCTGGTCGGCGTTCCTGCAAGGGCATAACCTCACCAACGAACCGTTCCGCGAGTACACCAGCGATCCGAAGGTGTACACCAACACCGTCAATTTCGGGCGCACCTATTCGGCGGGCCTGAACTACAAGTTTTGATCGAGCGACAAATTTTGAGAAGTAAACAAGGGAGAAATATGGTTTCCAGATTCATGAATGCCAGCCTGGCCACGCATTGCTGCGTGGTGCTGGGCATGGTGGTGAGCAGCAGCGCCTTCGCCGCCGAGGCGATGAGCGCGAGCGTCGAGTCGCCGGGCAAGGTGCTGAACGTGTCGGTGCAGGTCGCGCCGGACGGGCGCCTGTCGTACCAGGTCGAACGCAAGGGCCAGCAGGTGATCGCGCCGTCGCGCCTGGGCTTCGTGCTGGGCAGCGACAAGCCGCTGGACTCGGGCTTCAAGATCGAGCGCCAGGTGGTCACCGACCATGACAGCACCTGGGAACAACCCTGGGGTGAGCGCCGCACGGTGCGCAACCATTACCGCCAGATGCGGGTCGACGTGAAGAAGAACGACGGCCGCCGCCTGGCGATCGTGTTCCGCGTGTTCGACGACGGCCTGGGCTTCCGCTACGAATTCCCCAAGTTGCCGAACAACCGCGCCACGCACATCGCCGACGAGCTGACCGAGTTCGTGGTGGCGCAGCCGGCCACCGCCTGGTGGCAGCAGGCCGGCGAAGTCTGGGCGCTGGAATACCCGATCCAGAAGTCGCCGCTACGTGAAGTGGGCATGGCCAATACCCCGATGACCGTGCGCACGGAGAACGGCACCCACATCGCCTTCCACGAGGCGGCCCTGGTCGACTATGCCTCGATGTGGCTGCGCCGGGTCGAGGGCCAGCGCCTGCGCGCGCACCTGACCCCGTCGGCCACCGGCAACCCGGTGGTGCGCACCGGCGCCTTCACCACGCCATGGCGCACGATGCAGATCGCCGACGATGCGGCCGGCCTGTACATGTCCGACCTGGTGCTGAACCTGAACGAACCGAACAAGCTGGGCGACGTCTCCTGGGTCAAGCCGTCCAAATATGTCGGCGTGTGGTGGGACATGCACCTGGAAACCAAGTCGTGGGCCTCGGGTGCGAAACACGGCGCCACCACCGAATACACCAAGCGCTACATCGACTTCGCGGCCAAGCACGGCTTCCGCGGCGTGCTGGTCGAGGGTTGGAACCCGGGCTGGGACAGCGACTGGGCCGGCAATGGCCTGGACATGGACTTCACCAGGGCGCATCCGAGCTTCGACATCGCCGCCGTGACGGACTATGGCCGCAAGAAGGGCGTGCACCTGATCGGCCACCACGAGACCGGCGGCAACGTCGCGCACTACGAAAAACAGATGGACGCGGCGTTCAAGCTGTACGCCAAGCACGGCGTGGACAGCATCAAGACCGGCTACGTGACCGACGGCGGCGCGGCCCAGTTCATGGGCAAGAACGGCAAGGTCCATTTCGGCTACACCGACTCGCAAGAGGGCGTGCGCCACTACCAGAAGGTGGTCGAGGAGGCGGCGCGCTACAAGATCGCGATCAACACCCATGAGCCGGTGAAGGACACCGGCCTGCGCCGCACGTATCCGAACTGGATCTCGCGCGAAGGCGCGCGCGGCGTCGAGTACAACGCCTGGGGCAATCCGGTCAACACCGTCGATCATGAGGCCAACCTGGTGTTCACCCGCATGCTGAGCGGCCCGCTGGACTACACGCCGGGCATCCTGAGCCTGGAAGGCAAGGACAAGCGGCCGTTCAACTCGACGCAGGCCAAGCAGCTGGCCAACTTCGTGGTGATCTATTCGCCGGTGCAGATGGCGGCCGACCTGATCGAGCACTACGAGCGCTATCCGGGCCCGTTCCAGTTCATCAAGGATGTGCCGGCCGACTGGGAAGACACCCGCGTGCCGCACGGCGCGGTGGGCGAATACGTGACCATCGTGCGCAAAGACCGCAATTCGGCTGCCTGGTATGTCGGCTCGGTGACCGACGCTACCCGCCGCACCCTGGACCTGAAACTGGACTTCCTGGACGCCGGCAAGACCTACGTGGCCGAGATCTACCGCGACGGCGACAACGCCGACTACCGCGACGACAAGCGCCGCTTCGAGATCGCGATCGAGAAGCGCAACGTCACCAGCGCCGATACCATCAAAATGGTGCTGGCGCCGGGCGGCGGGCAGGCGATTCGCCTGGTGCCGGTGAAGTAGGGAAGCGTTGTTCTTTCGTTAGCTCAAACCCGTCGTTATCTCCAGTGGAGATAACGACGTGCGAAAGTCTGTGGGAAGGCGACGATACGGCTGTTCCAGGAACGCACCCCGTCGCACGCAAATGCCGGATTTGGCATATCCTGTCGGATTGTCCATACCGCGTTGACGCAATTCGAGTCCGTCGTCCCATGTCCACATCACCGTCTTCACCTTCCACGATTTCCCCCGCCGCTTCCGGCACCGTCATGCAGATCCTGTTCTCGGTCGCCTTCGTTCACCTGCTGAACGACTGCGTGCAGGCCGTGCTGCCGTCGATCTATCCGCTCCTGAAGCATGAATTCAACCTGACCTTTACCCAGGTCGGCCTGATCACATTGACCTTCCAGTGCACCGCCTCGCTGCTCCAGCCCTGGATCGGCCTGTACACCGACAAGCGTCCGATTCCCTTCCTGCTGCCGGCCGGGATGTGCGTGACCCTCGTAGGTGTGGGCCTGCTGGCGTGGGCCAACAGCTTCCCGATGCTGCTCACCGCGGCCGCGATGATCGGGGTCGGTTCCTCGACCTTCCACCCCGAGGCCTCGCGCGTGGCGCGCCTGGCCTCGGGCGGGCGCTTCGGTTTCGCCCAGTCGCTGTTCCAGGTGGGCGGCAACGCCGGCTCGGCGCTCGGCCCGCTGCTGGCGGCGGCCATCGTGGTCGGACGCGGCCAGGGCGAGATCGCCTGGTTCATGCTGCTGGTGCTGGTCGCGGTGGCGGTGCTGGTGGGCGTGAGCCGCTGGTACAGCAACCACCTGATGAACATGGTCAAGAAAGCCGCGCTGCACGCCGGACCAAAGCTGCCGCGCAAGAAGGTGATCCAGGCCCTGGTGGTGCTGGCGCTGCTGGTGTTCTCCAAGTACATCTACATGGCCAGCCTGCAGACCTATTACACCTTCTTCCTGATCGAGAAGTTCCACCTGCCGGTCGGCACCGCCCAGCTGTACCTGTTCCTGTTCCTGGCCTCGGTCGCGGCAGGCACCTTCGCCGGCGGCCCGATCGGCGACAGGATCGGCCGCAAGCGCGTGATCTGGTTCTCGATCCTGGGCGCGGCGCCGTTCACCATCATGCTGCCGTACGCGAACCTGTTCTGGACCGGCGTGCTGTCGGTGGTGATCGGGCTGGTGATGTCGTCGGCCTTCTCGGCCATCGTGGTCTTCGCCCAGGAACTGGTGCCGGGCAAGGTCGGCCTGATCTCCGGCATCTTCTTCGGCCTGATGTTCGGCATCAGCGGCGTGGGCGCCGCGGCCATGGGCCATATCGCCGACATTCACGGCATCGACCAGGTGTACCGGATCGCGTCCTTCCTGCCGCTATTGGGCATCATGGCGGCGCTGTTGCCGAAGATCGAAGGGGCGCGGCGCTAGCAGCGCGTGCATTCACAAGGAGAGTCTTCCATGGACCTGAACGACATCCAGCGCATCGCCGCCTTCGACGACAACGGCCAGGGCGGCAATCCGGCCGGGGTCTGGATCGGCGCTGCCTTGCCGCCGGCCCCCGAGATGGCACGGATCGCGCACGCGGTCGGGTTTTCCGAAACCGCCTTTGCCGCGCCGGAAGGCGAGGCCTGGCGCGTGCGCTATTTTTCGCCCGAAACCGAGGTTCCGTTCTGCGGCCACGCGACCATCGCCCTCGGCGCCGCGCTGGCCCGCAACCATGGCGACGGCCGCTATGCGCTGACGCTGAACGCGGCCAGCATCACGGTCGAAGGCCGGCGCGACGGCGAACGGGTGCATGCGGCGCTGCAGTCGCCGCCGACCCGCAGCGAAGCGGCCGACGCGACGCTGGTCGATGCCGCGCTGGCGCTGTTTGGCTATACCCGGGCCGATCTCGATCCGCGCATCCCGCCGGCGCTGGCCCACGGCGGGGCCGACCACCTGGTGCTGGCGCTGTCGAGTCGCGCGCTGCTGGCGGCAATGCGCTACGAGCTGGACGCTGGCCGGGCGCTGATGCTGGAACACGGCCTGGTGACGGTGGTGCTGGCCTGGGCCGAGCATCCGCAGCTGTTCCACACCCGTAATCCCTTCGCCTCGGGCGGCGTCTACGAAGATCCGGCCACCGGCGCTGGCACCGCGGCGCTGGCCGGCTACCTGCGCGACATCGGCTGGCCGCATGGCGGACGCATCGACGTCGTCCAGGGGGAAGACATGGGCGCGCGTTCGCGTTTGACGGCCGAAATCGGCGAGGAGGCGGGCGGCTCGATCCGGGTGTCAGGAACGGCACGGTTGATGTAGAGCAATATTATTTTAACTTATGGTAGTTGGCCGGGCAAAACCGACAACTTTGTCATACAACCATTAGTGTACTTACTAGCAAACAGAGGGCTAAAAGCACGCCTGCTCAACGGTTCGATTTTCTGTGAGCGGATTGATAATTTGATCCAGACCAACCCTGTTTCAATCTTATCAACCCAGGAGTACCGCCATGGAGCTGTTTCCAGCAGCTGTGTTCAACCCCTCGAAAGCGTCCCGTCCGCGCACCGCGCGTGCACCGGTCGCTGGAGGCGCGATCGAGCGTTTGCCGTTCACTGTCCGCCGGGTAGAAACCGAAGCGGATTTACTCAAGGCCGTGCGCATCCGGCACGCCGCCTATGCCCGCCACGTCCCGGATTTCGCCCGCAGCCTGGCGCAGCCCGAGGCGGCCGACTATGATGCCGACACCATCGTCCTGCTGGCCGAGTCCAAGCTGGACGGTACGCCGATCGGCAGCACCCGCATCCGCACCAATCTCTACCGCCCGCTGGGCGTGGAGGAGTCGATCGTCCTGCCCGACTGGCTGCAGGACAAGCGCCTGGTCGAGGCGACCCGCCTCGGGATCGACGAGGGGCGTGTTGGACGCATGGTCAAGATTGCACTGATCAAGGCCTGCTTCATGTATTGCGAAGACAACGCGATCGATTATTCGGTGGCGACTGGCCGTCCACCCGTGGACAAGCAATACGATCAGCTGATGTTCGTCGACGTGTTCCCTGAATTGGGTCTGGTGCCGCTGCGTCACGTGGGCAATATCCCCCACCGCATCATGGCGTTCGAGATCGCCACCTTCCAGCAGCGCTGGGCCGAGGCGCGCCATCCGATGCTGAACTTCTTCTTCAACACGCACCATCCGGATATCGAGGTCGGTCCGATCGCGCCGCCGCCATCGGTGGCGCTGCCGGAACGCCCCATGCCGCCGGCCACCCGGCCACGCGTCGAACTGGCGTTCGCCTGATTTTCTCCTGAAGTGCTCCTGGTCTTCAACCGGGATCGCGGGGCGCAGCCTGGACGGGCTGCGCCCCGTCGCGTTCCTGCTCGGCCAGTTCGCGTTCGCGGGCGCGGGCCAGGTCGTGGTCCAGGAAATAGGTGAGGAAGGTCCGGATGGCGGCGATTGCCGCCAGCCGTCCCAGCTCGTCCCAGCCGGGCGCGATCGTGGTGCCGACGATGTCGGCCGCGAGCTGGAAGGTGAGGGCGACCACCAGCCAGTCGCCAAACCCGATGAAGGCCGCATGCACCCGCGCCGGCGTGGCCGCGCCGCGCAGGCACAGTGCCACCACCCGCGCCAGCGCCTCCAGCGCGCCGGCAGCCACCGTCAGCACCGCCAGCGCGTCGAGCGCGAGCGCGATCCAGGCGGCGGTCGCATGCTTCCATTCCATCCCTTCGTCCCAGGCCAGTCACGATCATAAGCACGGTCCAGCTGCGCGCGGTAGGGGACCTTGGTCGTAACGCTGTCGCCCCCGGCTCCAGGGCGAGGCCGGGATGCACGACCTTTTTGACGAGATATGGCACAAAACGCGGCGTGGACTGTCTACACAGTTCTGGCAATGCGAAGCGCACCGGCGAATGGCGCCGGCGCGGCCCCGATGTTCTAACCCTAGCTCCGAGAGGTCAGCCATGAAGACGTTCACGCACAGCCCCCGCAGCCTCGCTATCGCCGCGGCGCTGCTTTGTTCACCGCTCGCTGCCGCGCAAGACATGCTCCCAATCGAGTTGCTCGAGGAACGCAACCTGGTGGGCCTGGGGGTGTTCGCGGTGCCCGACTATTACGGCTCCGGCGATTACCAGGCCGCCGTCGCGCCGGTATTGCACTACAACTTCGGCCAAGACCGCTACGTGCGGGTGCTCGGCCCAGAGATCCTGGCCAACCTGCTGCCGCGCAAGGACTGGCGCGCCGGTCCCTTGCTGCGCTGGCGCATGCGGCGCGACGACGACGTCGACGACGAGATCGTCAAGCGCATGCGCCCGGTCGCCACGGCCACCGAGATAGGCGCCTTCGTCGCCTATCACATGCCGTTGACGCAGGGCCAGCCGATGCACAAGCTGGTGTTCAGCGCCGACGTGGTCGGCAACACCAATAATGTGTACGACGGCGCCACTGGCAATGTGCGTGTCAACTATGTCCATCCCTTCCCGCAGCCGGTCGCCGGCCGGCAGCTGATCGGGAGCATCGGCTTTGGCCTGTTCTTCGCCAGTAAAGACTTCAACCGCAAGTATTTCGGCATCCGGGATAGCGACGAGGTCCTGTTCCCGGAACGGGGCGGCCTGATCTACGACCCCGACCCGTCGGTCACCTCGATCAAGATTCCCTTCAGCCTGACGACCCAGCTCAACCCGGAATGGCTGATGACGTTCGGTGGGCGTTATGAGCGGCTGCTGGACGACGCCAAGGACAGCCCGGTGGTGGAGGGGCGCGGGGACGCCGACCAGTGGACGGTGGGTATCGCGTTCTCCTACCTGTTCTGAGAATGGGTGCTGGCGGGCTTTCGGTCCCGCCGGCGCCCTAACGGCCGCCTATCTGGCAAACAGGAAGGTCACGCTCAGGCGCACGCCCCAGTCGCGCGGTCCGCCGCCCGGGCTGTCGGCCCAGTAGCGCAGGCCGCCGCCGATCGACACCGGCTGGCGGCCGAACCTGAGCAGCTTGCTGGCGGTGAAATTGACCGGCACCGACCATTGTTCCTGTTTCCAGTCGTAGCTCGATTCGGTGTTGATGCCGAAGGTCCATGCATCCCTGGTGGTATAGCTGAGGAAGGGCTGGAGGAAGGTGGCGCTGACGTTCGGCCGGTCGTCATGGCCGGCGAACGACCAGATATGGTTGGCCAGCGCGCCATAGGTCCACGGTCCGTGCTGGCGGAGCACGACCCCGGTCGGGCCGGCGCCCCATTGGCGTGCGCTGAGCGTGCTCTCGCTGCCAGTGGGCAGCAAAAACGCCGGCCCGGCGCCCCAGACGATGCCGTTGGCGCCGGGGCGCGATGGCGAGATGAACAAACTCTGGGTGACATCGCCGATGCCGTGCTGGTGGCCGGCGCCTGGAGTCAGTTCGTGCTGGCTGATTACCGGCAGGATGGTGCGGCTGATCAGGGTCCAGTCCGGGTTGAGCGTGACCGGCACCACAGGCTGCACGTTCAGGGTGAACCGGTGGCCGTCGCGCGTGGGGCCGTAGCGGCGGTCGTCGTTGGCCTGCAGCGGCACGCTGATCATCGCGGCCACCGGATTGGCCAGCTTCTTGGCCAGCTCTTGCGCGTCCTGCGCGTGGACGGGCTGGCAGCAGAGCCTGGCCAGGCCGGCCGCCGCGGCCCAGGCGTGCCTGGTGTTCGCCGCCATGGACTCACCCCGGTGGCGCGACCACGACATAGTTTACGCTGGTGCCCGCATACTGCGGCTGGTACCAGGTGCTGCCGCACTGCTGGTAGGTGGCGCCGGCCCGGACCACCGTCACGCAGGACGGCGGGATCGAATAGGCGATCGAGCCGATCGCCGCCGCCGTCACCGCCACCGCGCCGGCCACCGCCAGCCCCGCGCCGGGGCGGTAGTAATCATGGTCGACGTCCACATTGATGTTGCGGTTGACGTTGACGTTGCGGTTGACGTTGCCGTAGCCGTTGACCGAGGTGCGGCTGACACTGCGCGAGGCGTGGTAATCCCCGCCATAGGCGCCGCGCTGTACGTGGGCGCTTGCGCTGCGGCTGACCGCCGCCCCGCCGACGCGTCCCGCGCCACGCTGGGCTGCTGCCTCGTACGCGACGACGACGACGGCCAGCGCGAGCAGCACACCGATGACGCGCCGATGTCCTGGAGTGAGCGGCATGGGGTCTCCCTGGTTCATTTGATGGACGCGACCTTGCCGTCGGCCGTCTGCAGCGCGATCTTCATCGCGCCCGACGGCGGCCGGAAGGAAAAAGTGGCATCGGTAAAGCGCGGCGCGAGATTCCAGCGCAGCCACGCCGTATGGGTCGGCTCGCCCGGCTCCGCGCTGGCGGTGATCGCCAGCTTGAGTGGCAGCGGCGTCTTGCCGGCCTGGATCCAGACCTGCCAGTCGACGCCTTCCTGGCGGTAGGCATAGTGCTCGGCCTTGAGGCTGCCGACCGTCGCCGGACCGATGTAGTGGGCCGCCCGGATGTCGGCTACCGGCGCCTGCTCCGTGCCCCAATAGAACAGGTCGGCTAGCGGCAGTTCGATGCCGTACTTCGCGCCCAGCGCATCGACGGTTTCGCGCAGGGTCGGCGGGGCCGCGACGGTGGCGTAGTACTTGAGGCGCGGGCCGTAGACGGTCACCGACTTGCCGTCATAGAAAATCTGGCGCTGCTTGCGGTCATTGGCGATGTCGACCTGCAGGCGGTCGGGGCGGCGCACCTTGAGGTTGGATGTGCTGTCGAACTGCAGCTTCATGCCGTCGTCCATGACGGTCTCGGTGGTGGCGCGGCCGACCACTTCGAACGAGGGCAGGGTGCGCAGGTAGGCGCCCATGGCGGACAGGGCGGAGATGGCGCCGGGATCGATGTCGGCCTGCGCAGTCTGGGCGGCCGGGGGCTGGGCCGGGGCCGGCGCCGTCGGTTGCGCCGGCGGCGCATTCGGTGGAGCATCCTGCGGCGCCGCCAGGCAGGCCAGCGGCACGCAGGCTGCCGCGCAGAGGAATCGGATCGGGACGGCCCGCATATGCCTTCCTTTCGTTTGCGAACAAACCATGCAGGGCCGTTCGATGCGCTGCGCGACCGGCCGCCATGGGTAACAGTGGGCCATCGGCGCGGCTGGCGCGCAATCGGACCTTGGCCCTACTGTCAATGCCAAACCGTTGTGAATTGGTCTTTTCTGGCCCAATAATTGCATGACGGCACTAGCGTAAAGCTGTATCCTTGCGCTTTAATGCCCGGCGTCCGTCGCGCAGCGTCATCCGTTCCATCCAAGATCGTCCATGCCCAACGTCAAACATCAGCTCCGTGCAACACTGCCGGCCGCGCTCCACGCGGCTGTCGAGCTGGTACTGAAGATCTTTGCCTATTACCTGATCCCGGTGGGGATCGGCATCGTCTCGCTGATCGCGCTGGTGTTCTGGCATGACGAATACCGCACCAGTGGCGACGTGCCGCTGGCGATGCACGTCACGGTCGACCAGGCCGCCACGCTGGCCCCGGACGACGCGCTGGCGCTGGCGCGCGCCACACCGCTGACCAATGGCCACGACACCCACCTGTCCGAAGCACCGGTCTGGTTCGCCTTCGAGCCGATGCCGCGCGCCGGCGATCAGGTGATCGAATTCCCGTCGCGCCACGCGCTCGACATCGCCTGCTGGGACGCGACCACCCTGACCCCGCTCGGCGCCGCCACCCGCAGCACCGACCACGGCGTGCTGCAGGCCGACAAGGCCGGCTTCGCGATGCGCCTGGCGCCGCTGCCGCGCCAGCTGCTGTGCCGCGCTACCTTTTCGGGCCCGGCGCGCCTGTCGGTGCTGCAATGGCCGACCGAGCAGTTCGCCTTGTCGGTCAAGCAATACCACCGCAAATCGGGCCTGCTCGACGGCGGCATGATCGTGCTGGCCCTGTTCATCATCATCACGGCCCTGATCAACCGCCAGCCGGTGTATGTGCTGTTCGCCGGCTGGCTGATCCTGAACCTGCGCGTGGGCGCGCTGTCGGCCGGCTGGGACATCCAGTGGCTGGGCCAGACCGTGCCTTCCGAATGGCTGTTGCGCAGCCGCGCCGTGACGATCACCCTGTACGGCATCGCCACGCTGACGCTATACCAGGCGCTGCTTAAGGAACATCTGGCCGAGATGCGCTACCTGCTGCCGATGCGCGTCATGCAGTGGCTGTGCATGCCGATGCTGGCCGCGGCCATGCTGCTGCCGTACGGCATGTACCTGCCGCTGTTGTGGGGCATCCTGGTGTGCTGCTTCTCGCTGATGACGATCGGCCTGTTCAAGATCATCGTGGAATCGCGCACCCGCGTCGCGGCCTGGTTCGCGGCCTCGTTCGCGGTGACTTTCCTGGCCTCGCTGGCCGAGGTCTTGTCGGCCGCGCTCGGCATGCGCGAACTGCTGGGCGTGATCAACAGCGTCACCGCGGCGCTCGCATCGAGCCTGCTGGCGGCGCTGGCCGTGGCCGAGCAGATGCGCATGGAAACCGAGAAGCGCCAGGAAGCCCAGGAAGAACTCGAGCACGCCTACCAGGCGATGCCGGTCGGCCTGTTCACCCTCGACATGTACGGTCACTTCCTGAGCGTCAATCCGGCCCTGCAGAAGATGCTGGGCATGACCGGCTTCACCCCGGGCCGCACCGCCTGGCGCCAGTTCTTCACTGAAGCCAGCTGGGCCAACCTGCACGAGCAGGTGCACGCCAGGTCCGAGGCCGAGATGGAACTGGCCAGCCGCGACGGCAACCAGCGCTTCCTGGTCAGCGCCACGCTGGCGCGCTCGCGCATCGAGGGCGTGTTGCAGGACACGACCGAAAAACACAAGGCCACCGAGCAGCTGCGCTTCATGGCCAATAACGATCCGCTGACCAAGGTCTACAACCGGCGCGGCATCGAACGCGAATTTGCGAGCGCCGCCGCCAGCCTGGCCGCCGGGCGGCCGATGGCGCTGGCCTACGTCGACCTCGACCGCTTTAAACTGATCAACGACCTGTTCGGCCATGCGGCGGGCGACGAAGTGCTCAAGCAGGTGTGCGAGCGGATGGGCACGATGCTGGCCGGCGGCCAGCAGATCGGGCGCGTGGGCGGCGACGAATTCGTGATCGTGATGCCCGAGACAGCGATCCCGCTGGCCTCGATCATCTGCCGCGGCATCGTCGACCGCCTCGGCAACACCCCCTACCGGGTGGGCGACAAGGCCTTCCACGTGCGCGCCTCGGTCGGCCTGATCGAGGTGGTGCCGGGCATGCCGATGAAGGATGCGGTGTCGACCTCCGACCGCGCCTGCCGCGAAGCCAAGACCGGGCTGGGCGACGGCCTGGTGGTTTATGAACGCGGCGCCGACGCCTTCCGCCAGCGTGCGGCCGAGCTGGACCTGGTCGAGCGCCTGTCTGGCCCGGACGCGACCGACAACCTGCTGCTCGAGATGCAGCCGATCATGTCGCTGCGCGCGCCGCACGAATCGATGAATTTCGAGGTCTTGCTGCGCATGCGCGAGCCGGATGGCCGCGTGGTGCCGGCCGGCGCCGTGATCGCCGCCGCCGAGAAGAGCGGGCGCGCCAGCATGATCGACCGCTGGGTGCTCACCACGACCCTGGCCTGGATCGCCGAGCACACCGAAGACCTGGTCAATACCCGTTTCGTGTGCATGAACCTGTCGGGGGCCTCGCTCAACGACGAGCGCTTCGTGCAGGACACCTTCGACATCCTGGGCCGCTACGTGCACGTGGCCAGCCGCCTGTGCCTGGAAATCACCGAGAGCGTGGCGCTGCATGACCTGGACAACACGCGCCGCTTCATCGACCAGGTGCGCAGCTTTGGTGTGAAGGTGGCGCTGGACGACTTCGGCGCCGGCTATACGTCATTCTCGTATCTGAAGGAGCTGCCGGCCGACGTGCTCAAAATCGACGGCAACTTCATCGTCAATATCAACGCCCACCCGGCCAATGTGGCGATCGTCGAGGCCATCGTGAGCCTGGCCGTGAACCTGGGCATGAAGACGATCGCGGAATGGGCCGAGGACGCGGCCACCGTGCAGACGCTGCACGAGATCGGCGTCGACTACGTGCAGGGCTATGTGGTGGCGCGCTCGATGCCGCCCGAGCGCCTGCTGGAAGGACGCTCGAGCGCCGGCTTTATCAAGGACGATCAATTGCTGGAGCTGCTGCGCGAGCTGGAGAATCCTCCGGCGCCGCACCTGGCTAGCGTCAGTCGGCTGCACTGATCTTATTCGAGACCCGCCAGGGTTTCTCTGCTACCCACGTCGCCGATCAGGAATTGCGCGCGCGCAGCCTTCAGGGTGGCGACGTCGCTGGCCAGCGGCGTGGCTTTCACCCGTGGCATCGGCGCGGCGCTGCGCTGCAGTGCGCGCGCGGGCGGCAGCACGTCTTCCCGGGCCGCCAGCGGATAGGGGGCGATCTTCGTCACTCCTTCGCTGGACGGCATGCTGGCCATGCGCACGGTGGCGGCGCCCGCTTCGCAGGGGCGGTCGGTGAAAGTGACGCGGCCGGCGCCGTCGATGCACTTGACGATGACGGTGTCGGAATAGGCGCTCGGCGCGGCGATCGCGGCGGCGGCCAGCAGGCAGATGCTCAGTTGACGCTTCATGGTTGGCTCCTGGACGGATCCATGTTCGGGAATTTCATTGTCTTCCTTGCATCAATACGCTTCTGTTCGCCACTTCACGTGGGCGTGTAGGCGGGCGCGCCGTCGTTTTTTACAGAACCGCCAGTCTTGGATAAAATGTCCAATATGACCAAGACATTGCCAAGCAAGGAAGAATCCGCGCTCATCGAGCAGGTGCGGCACATCGCCGAGGGCCTGGCACAGACCTTTGCGCCGTTTTGCGAGGTCGTGGTGCATGACCTGCGCGACCCCGGCCATGCGGTGCTGGCCATCCATAACAATCTTTCCAGCCGCGCGGCCGGCGACCCGGCCACCGAGCTGGGACTGGCGCGCATCGCCGACAGCGCCTATCCGCAGGTGCTTGCCAACTACCCGAACCAGTTCCCGGACGGCCGCCCGGCCAAGAGCACGTCGATCGGCATCAAGGATGCCGATGGCAACTACGTCGCGGCCCTGTGCCTGAACGTCGACCTGACCCTGTTCCGTTCGATGCAGGGCATCCTGGAACAGTTCAACGCGCTGGGCGCGGCGCCGGTGGGTGAGTCGCTCGATCCGTCCAACGCCGATGCCATCCGGCGCCGCATCGATGCCTACGCGGCGCGGCTGGCGTCCTCGCCCCAGCTGCTCAAGGCGCACGAACGGCGCGCCCTGATGCGCGAACTGAAGGAGGGCGGCTATCTTGAAGTGCGGCGCGCGATGGAGGTGGCGGCGTCGCACCTCGGCATTTCGCGGGCGACGGCGTACAACGACATTAAATAGAATCCGCATCTACCGTATATCTGACCATTCACTTCGGGAGACCGCCATGAAGACCGCCGTATTCAGCGCGCGCCGCTACGACAAGACCATGCTGGCCCAGGCCAATGAAGCCGCTGGCCATGAATTGCGCTTCCTCGAAGACCGGCTGAGCCGCGAGACCGCGGCCTTGGCCAAGGGCTGCGACGCGGTTTGCGTCTTCGTCAACGACACCGTCGACGCCGAGGTGCTGGGCATCCTGGCAGGGCAGGGCGTGCGCCTGGTGGCGACCCGCTCGACCGGCTACAACCACGTCGATGCAGCCGCCGCGCGCCGGCTCGGCATCGCGGTGGTGCGGGTGACGGACTATTCTCCCAACTCGGTGGCCGAGTTCGCGGTCGGGCTGCTGCTGGCCGTGAACCGCAAGATCGCGCGCGCCAGCGTGCGCACGCGCGAAGGCAATTTCGACCTCGATGGCCTGATGGGTTTCGATTTGCACGGCAAGACGGTCGGCGTGATCGGCACCGGCAAGATCGGCACCATCTTCGCCCGCATCATGGCCGGTTTCGGCTGCACCCTGGTCGGCTACGACCGTTACCCGACGCCGGCCTTCGAGGCCCTGGGCGGACGCTATATCGGCGTCGACGAGCTGCTGGCCTGCAGCGACGTGGTGTCGCTGCATTGCCCGCTGCTGGAAGAGACTCATCACATCGTGAATGCGGCGGCGCTGGCGCGGGTCAAGCGCGGCTGCGTGCTGGTCAATACCAGCCGCGGCGGCCTGGTCGACACCGAGGCGGCGGTGCAGGCTCTCAAGAGCGGCCAGTTGGGCGGCCTGGCGATCGACGTCTACGAGCAGGAAGCGAGCCTGTTCTTCCAGGACCTGTCGTCGAGCATCATCACGGACGACGTGATCCAGCGCCTGGTGTCGTTCCCGAACGTGATCGTGACCGGCCACCAGGCTTTTTTCACGGTGGAGGCGATCGGGCAGATCATGCGCACGACCATTGACAGCATCGGTGCCTTCGAACGGGGTGAAGAACTGGTCAACCGGATTCCGGATTGATGCAAGGCGCATGACTTGGTCCGTGGACTGGACACGGCGGCGCGTAGTGCGTTAGGGTTCCCGGCATCGGCAATGTGTAAGGAAGGGTACGACCAGATGCATATCAAGCAGGTCCGGTTCGACCGGATTTTCGACGTCCAGGAGCGTACGGGCGACTTCAGCTTTGAAGATGGCGGCTGGCCGGTATATGGCGTCAATGCCAATGGCCTGACGATCCCGCGTGAAGGCGCAACCTACGCCGTCGCCTTTGCCGAAGCGGGCAACTGGGAAAAAGTCATCGGCTGGCGCGACCTGGCGGTGTCCAACGTAGAGATCAAGCGCTCGGCCTGGTCTCTCGCCATCCAGACGCTCCCCTGGCAATACATGATGATCCCGGTGCCGTTCGGCATTAGCTTGGCGCTTGGCGGCTACTGGGCAGCGGTCCCGGTGGCTGGGCTTATGCTGCTGGCTTTTGGCGCCTTCATCTACCGCGCTGCCTGGCGCAACCGGCAGGCGGCCCAGGCGTTGCAGGAGGTGCATCCGGCCGTGCCGCCGGCGCCGGGCAAGCGCAAGCCGTCGCGGCTCGCGCAGTCGATATGGGCGCTGGCGCCGATCCTGTGGAAGTGACGCGGCATACGTCCGACTCATCGACGGCATCCATGATGAACAATCCCGCGATGTTCGGTCGTGGCAATCGCAGCTGGAGACAAGGAACAACGATGAGTAGGCAACTCGGAGATTTCGCCAGTATCGTGCAAGTGACATTCGATCGGGTGTTCGACGTACAGGGAGGCACCTTCAGTTTCGAAAGCGGTGGCAAGAAGCATTACAGCGTCACCTTCTCTGACGGCACCGTGCCGCGCGATGGTTCGCGCTATGCAGCCGCACTGGTCGAGCAGGGTAACTGGCAGAAGATCGTGGGTTGGCGTGACCTGTCCACGCCGGACGTCGTGCTCGCCGAGTCGGCTTGGGACGTTGCGCGCGAGCAGGCCTGGGCCCTGTACTGGTTCGGCCCGTTCTTCGTCTTCGGCGCGCTGCTGTTCTTCGGCGGCTGGGCGGCGCTGACGGCCTTGCTGCTGTTCCTGTGGGCCTCGGTGTACTTCGTGCGGCAGGCGCGCGAGCGAAACCGGCTGGTCGATCAGGCATTGCGTGACATCCCGCCGGTCGCGCCGCCGGGCAATGGACCCAGGATCGGGAAAACCGGGAAAACGTGGCTTACGGGCGTGCTGAGCATCGTCCGCTGGTGGCCATAGCAAGGAAGTGACCCGAGATCGCTGTGGTTTGACGCTTCATCCAGAATTGGATAATATGTCCAATATTAGATGAATCGTTAAACCGACCGCAGTGAACTGAAAGGATTGCGCCATGATCGCAGCATCGCTCCCCACTTACGAAGACGTCGCCCAGGCCGCCGAGCGCATCCTTGGCGCCGCCCACCGCACGCCGGTGCTGACCTCGCGCACCGTCAACGAGGAATTCGGCGCCGAGGTGTTCTTCAAGTGCGAGAACATGCAGCGGATGGGCGCTTTCAAGTTCCGCGGCGGCTATAACGCGCTGGCGAAGTTCAGCCCCGAGCAGCGCCGCGCCGGCGTCGTCGCTTTCTCGTCCGGCAACCATGCGCAGGCGATCGCGCTGTCGGCCAAGATCCTGGGCATGCCGGCCACCATCGTGATGCCGCAGGATGCGCCGGCCGCCAAGGTCGCCGCCACGCGCGGCTATGGCGCCACCGTGGTGACCTATGACCGCTATACCGAAGACCGCGAGCAGATCGGCCGCGAGCTGGCCGAAAAGCATGGCCTGACCCTGATTCCACCCTACGACCACGCGGACGTGATCGCGGGGCAGGGCACGGCGGCCAAGGAGCTGTTCGAGGAAGTCGGTCCGCTGGACGCCTTCTTCGTGTGCCTGGGCGGCGGCGGCCTGTTGTCCGGCTCCGCGCTGGCCACGCGCGCGCTGTCGCCGGGCTGCATGTTGTATGGCGTCGAGCCGGAAGCCGGCAACGACGGCCAGCAATCGTTCCGTACGGGCGAGATCGTCCACATCGACACGCCGCGCACCATCGCCGACGGCGCCCAAACCCAGCACCTGGGTCAGCTGACCTTCCCGATCATCCGGCGCGATGTGAACGACATCCTCACCGTGAGCGACGAGGAGCTGGTGGCCTGCATGCGCTTTTTTGCCGAGCGCATGAAGATCGTGGTGGAGCCGACCGGTTGCCTGGGGTTTGCTGCTGCGCGCCGGATGAAGGATCAGCTGAAAGGGAAGAAGGTCGGGGTGTTGATCAGTGGCGGGAATATCGATCTGGGGCGGTTTGCGAGTCTGATCGGCGATTGACCATCGTTGTCAACGCATGCACGTCGTCGTTCCCGCGAAGGCGGGAACCTTAGTTCGCATGCGCAGCAGATTCAGTTTTCAGAAGTGTCTGCGCCAGCTACTTAGGTTCCCGCCTGCGCGGGAACGACGTGTCGAGGGCGCGGGTGATCACGCCGCCAACGGCAACGCCACCTGCAGCATGAACCCACCGCCTTCGCGGTTTCTCACTTCCAGCCCCGCATTGTGCCGGGTCAGCACCCGCTCCACGATCGCCAATCCAAGCCCGGCGCCATTCGCTTGGCCGCGCGCGCTATCGAGCCGCGTAAAGGGCTTCATCAGCTGCGCGATCTGGTCCGCCGGCACCCCGACCCCATGGTCGCCGATCTCGATCACGGCGCGCCGGCCGTGGCCGGTGGCCTTCACGCGCAGCACGATGTCGATGTCGGTGCATGAGGTGCCCGGCGTGTTGCCGTAGCGGCGCGCGTTCTCGATGATGTTGTTGATCACGCGCCGCAGGTCGGTCGCGTTGCCCATCACGTGCACGCCCGGCATCAGGTCGGTCTTGACGTGCAAATCGGGGATGCGGGCCGCCTCGCGGCCGACGTCGGACAGCATCTCGGACAGGTTCACCGCGACGAAGGTCGCCGCCTCGGTCGGCTTGGCGTAGTCCAGGAACTGGCCGATGATGGCGTCCATCTGCGCGATGTCCGACTGCATGCCTTCGCGCGCGTCCGTCGACAGGTTCGCCATCTCGACTTCGAGCCCCATGCGCGCCAGCGGCGTGCGCAGGTCGTGCGAGATGCCGGCCAGGATCACAGCGCGGTCCTTCTCCACCTGCGCCAGGTCTTCCACCATCTGATTGAAACTTCGATTGGCTTCGATGATCTCTTGCGAACCCTTTTCGGGCAGGCGCGCCGGGCGCTCGCCCTTGGCGATGGCGCGCGCGGCGGCCGTCAGGCGCGCCAGCGGGCGGTTCACCAGGCTCGAGATCAGCGCCGCGCCGACCACCGACAGCAGGCCCACCAGCACGGCCCAGCCCAGCCACTGCACGCGGGTGAGGCCGGCCAGGCGCTCGCGCTCGAGCATCAGCCAGTATTTGTCGTCCTCGATGTTGAAGCTGATGTAAAAGCCCGGCACGCCGTTCACGCCGCTCGAGAAGCGCGTGTCGGCGCCCAGGCGTTCGCGCACGATGGCCGCGATCTCGGGCATCAGGGGATTGTGCGGCGGCGGGTCGATCACGTCCGTGTCTTCCAGCGTGAAGATGCGGATGCCTTCGTTCGACACCAGTTCGAGCAGCAGCTCGCGCCGCAGGTCGGGCGCCGAGTGGGTCAGGGCGGCCTTGGTGATCGTCACCACCGACACCACCAGCTCCGCCGTCTGCTGCACCTGCTTGTCACGCTGGAACACGCTGATCATGCCGATCCAGGCCAGCATCGAAGCCGCGGTGAGCACCGACATCAGGAAGAAGGTGCGCCAGAACAGGCCGCTCTTGAACCAGGCGAAGCGCAGGGCGCGCCGCGCTTGGGCGATTGGGGTGAACACTAGCGCGGCTGGCCTTCAGGGATGAACACATAGCCCAGGCCCCACACGGTCTGGATGTACAGCGGGCTCGATGGATCCGGCTCGATCAGTTTGCGCAGGCGCGAGATCTGGACGTCGAGCGAGCGGTCGAACACCTCGTATTCGCGGCCGCGCGCCAGCTCCATCAGCTTCTCGCGCGACAACGGCTGGCGCGCATGGCGTGCGAACACCTTGAGCACCGAGAATTCGCCGGTGGTCAGCGGCACCGTCTCGCCGTTCTTCTTGAGCGTGCGCGTGCCCAGGTCGAGCACGAAGTCGCCGAACTCGAAGGTCTGCGGGGTTTCGGACGGTGCGCCGGGGATCTCGTCCGGGCCCTTGCGGCGCAGGACGGCGCCGATGCGGGCCACCAGTTCGCGCGGGTTGAACGGCTTGGGCAGGTAGTCGTCGGCGCCCATCTCGAGGCCGACGATGCGGTCGACGTCCTCACCCTTGGCGGTCAGCATGATGATCGGGGTCTGGTCGCCGGCGCCGCGCAGGCGGCGGCAGATCGACAGGCCGTCTTCGCCGGGCAGCATCAGGTCGAGCACCAGCAGGTCGTAACGCTCGCGCAGCCACAATTTGTTCATCGCCGGCGCGCTTTCGGCGGTCACGACCTGGAATCCCTGTTCGGTCAGGTAACGGCGCAGCAGGTCGCGCAGGCGCACGTCGTCGTCCACGACCATGATCTTGGCGGAGTGGCCCGCTGACGCGCCCGTACCCGCATTATTGTTCGAAGTCGTTGAAGTCATAGAGCTGTCCAGAATTGTCAGATGAATGTCGCTATGGTAACTTCTTATGGCTGGAGCGTAAGCACGACTCAGCTCAGCCATTACAATGTGTTACAAACTTTACCCAATAAGTCTTACTCCACTTTCGGTATGCACCTACACTGGCGACAAGTGATCAACACAGCTTATCCGTTTATCAGGCATCGCGGAAGAGGAACACCATGAACCACGCGCACAACGACAAACCAGCAGGATTCGGCGCCAATGGCGGCCGGCTCGCCCGGCTTGCGCGCCTTGGTGTGGTCGCCTGCGCACTGGCAGGCCTAGGGGCCAGCGCATTGGCGCAAAACCAGGAGCGCGATCCGCGCCGCGACGAAGCGGCGATGCGCGACCGTTACCAGATGCAGGCCCAGCAGGATCCGCGCGCCTTCGAGGTGCGCGACCAGGACCGCCGCGCCATGGAGGCGCAGTCCGAAGCGGCCCGCGAAGAGCGCCGTCGCGGCCGGCTGTCGCCGGACGAGCGGCGCGACCTGCGGCGCCAGATCAAGGAAGGTTCGGAGCTCTATCCGAACACCCGCCGCCGCTGAAAATGCGGTCGGCAATGTAAAACGACGGCGCCGATGGCGCCGTTGTCGTTTCTGGAATTTGACATTTCCCAAGTCGCCGTGCTGGCGTATCTGGCGCGTTTTTGCTGGATTTTGCTGCAAACGCCGTCTGCCGCAACCGTGTCGGCCCCGTAACAAATTTTCTTTTTAGAAATCTAGTTGCCATATGTTTATTTAGATTGCGCAACATGCTATGTTTACGTCCACCTTACTGTTGGCAGGGTAGTTGTCGCCAACATACTTCGCCAGTGGAGCGTGAACGTGTCCGACCTATCCGTACCACCCGACGCCGTATCTGTCGCGTCCACCGCCGTCCGCTTCGAATCCACCGGGCCCGAGCACTGCATCGCCAGGCGCGACGATGGCGTGTATGCCGATCCCGAAGTGCTCGGCACCACGCTGGCGGCGGCGGTCGACGGCATCCTGCGCTCCAACCATTACCTGGCCGGCCTCGATTACCCGATCCTGATCAAGGCCGTGTACGGCCACGGCCCCGACCTGCCGCGCGATGCGGCCGGACGGGTCGTGGTGCGCATCGCGGCCGACATCGTGCCGTTCACGCCGCAGCGCCAGGCCCTGTACCGCTCGGTCAAGATCGCCGACGGCCAGGCCGAGTACTATTTCGAACCCGTGTTCGAGCGCGACGAGGAAGGCAATGATCGCCAGACCCGGCTCGACGCCGACGAGTTCGTCGCCGACATGTGGGTCAAGGGCATCCGCTTCGGCGCCGAGGTCGAGGCCATCCGCAGCCACATCGCGAGCGGCGCGGCCGGCCGCTACGTGGTGGCGCGCCGCCTCGACCCGCTACCAGGCGTGGATGCCGGCGTCGAGGAAGTCGCCAACGAGCTACACCGCAGCGACGCCCCGCGCCAGCTCGCCAACGGCAAGCTCGACCTGATGAGCTTCCAGAACCGCTTCCCGCAAGTGGCGGCCGGCACGCGCCTGCTGCGCAAGGTGCCGCGTACCAGCGGCAGCCCGGGCTTCGACCTGAACGGCATCCCGGTCGCGCCCGAGGTGGCGAAGGACCTCGACCTGGCCACCTATGCAGCCGACGGCACGGCGGTCGAGCTGGCGCCGGAGGGCGAGTTCCTGGTCGCGCGCCAGGACGGCTTCTTGAGCGTCGATCCCAAGAGCATCCGCATCGCCATCACCGACAAGATCGTCAGCCGCGACGGCGTCAGCGCCAAGACCACCGGCAACCTGCACCTGGCCGGCGACTACGAAGAATTCGGCGAAGTGCAGGAGCAGCGCATCATCGAGGCCGAGAGCATCACCGTGCACGGCGACGTCTACGGCCACCTGGTCTCGCGCGGCGGCGCCATCCTCCTGCGCCACAACCTGGTCGGCGGCAGCGCGCGCAACCTCGACGGCGGCGTGCGGGTGCTGGGCGTCGCGTCCCAGGCAACGATTCAGGCGACCAAGGGCGAGATCCGGCTCGAGCGCGCCGAAAACTGCGTGATCTCGGGCGCCCGCATCCGCATCGAGACCGCGATAAACTGCGAGATCATCGGCGACGAGGTCGAGGTGGCGCATGCCGAGGGCAGCGCCATCGCCGGGCGGCGCGTGGCGATCGGCCGCGCCGCGCCGTGGAAGCAGGGCGAGATGCTGGTCTGGCTGCTGCGCCCGGACTGCGCGCGCGTCGATGCGGCGATGGCGCAGGTGCGCGAGCGGATGGACCAGTTCGCCCAACTGGCGGCGCAGCGCCGCAGCGCGATGGAAGCCCTGACCGGCCAGCCCGAGATGCGAAAATACCTGTTGATCGCGCCGCGCCTGCGCAAGGGCGAGCTGGTGCTCACGCCGGAACAGGAACCGCAGTTCCGGCGCCTGACGGCCAGCGTGGCGCCGGCGCTCAAGGAGCTGGGCCGGCTGTCGCAAGAAGCCAAGACGCTCGACGGCGAGCGCCAGGGCGGCATGGCGCTCATGAAACGGTTCGAGACCCAGCGCTTCGAGCGGGTCGGGTCGGCCGGGGTGGCGATCGGCATGCTGGCGGGCGAGGTGCAGGTGCTGGCGCTGCCTTACGAACCGGACTTGGGCTGCGTCTGGGACATGACGGCGCGCGACGTCAAGCTGCGCCTGCGTGACACCAAGGGCAGGGAAGTGCTGTACGCGGGCTGCGAGGGCGCCTGGTCGTGGGACACCTCGATGGCCGCGGCGGAGGCGCAGGCAGCGTCCTGAATGTGACCTGCGGCGCGGCGCGGGGCAGGTCCGAGGCCGGAGTTGACTACAGTCAACATCGGGGCCGGGGGCGCGGCATACGATGGGGATCGCACCCATAAAGGATCCGCCATGGTCACCTTGCCCAGCATGCTCCACGCCGCAGTCCCGCGCGCTTCTGTCTCGCGTTACCCCGCGCCGCGCAGTAGCGCCTCACGGGAATTCCTCAGCTTCATGCTCGACGGACAGGAATACGGCCTCGATTGCGCGCGCGTGCAGGAACTCAAGCTGCTGGGATCGCTCGAGCGCTTCGCCACCGACGGCGAAATCATCGGCGGCGTGGCGCTGTCGCATGGGGTGATCATGCCGGTGGTCGACATGCGCGCGGGCGGCGCGCAGGCGATGGCCGCAGCCACGGGGCCGGGCCGGTCGGCGCCGGATACCGACGTGATCATCCTGCGCCTGTCGAGCGGGATCATCGGCATGGTGGTCGAGAGCGTGACCGGCATCGTGCACGTGCGCCCGGAAGCGGTGCAACCCCTGCCGGGCGCGTCGAGCGCGGGCTACCTGATCGGCATCGCCCGCATCGATGGGCGCAAGGTGGTGTTGATCGATATCGATCGGTTGATGTCCTTGTCACCCCGGCGCCCGTTGCGGGCCGCGTGATGGTGGCGGAGTGCTAACGCAAATTCTTCTACGTGCCTAAATCCGTCGTTCCCGCGCAGGCGGGAACCCAAGTTTGCCGGCGTTTCGATAACGCTTGAGAACTTAGGTTCCCGCCTTCGCGGGAACGACGGTTTTGGGCTAGTGGCAGTAACGACGGCAGTTAAACAGTCAACGCTTCCAGCTGCTCCTGGATCTCCAGCCACTCCATCTCGAGCGCTCCCAGGTCGCGCGCCGCAAAGGCCTGGTCGGCCACCAGCGTCTTGAGGCGATCCTTGTTCTCGGCCTCGTAGATCGCCGGGTCGAGCAGTTCGGCGTCGATCGTCGCTTTCTTCGCACTCAGCTTGGCCATCTGCTCGTCGATGCGCTTGACCCGGGTTTCCAAGGGCTTGCGCTGGGCCGCCATGCGCTGGCGTTCTTCGGCTTCGACGCGTTTCTGCTCCTTGCGCTCGGCCGGCGACACGGTCACGACAGGCGCGGGTGCGCTGGCCTTGGCGGCCGGCTGGGCCGCCTTCGCTGCCTGCCCGGGCAGGGCGTCGCCGCCCTTGCCCAGCTTGGTCTTGAACAGCCAGTCCTTGTAGTCGTCCAGGTCGCCGTCGAAAGGCTGCAGGCGGCCGTCGGCAACAATGATGAACTGGTCGGTGGTGGCGCGCAGCAGGTGGCGGTCGTGCGAGACCACGACCAGCGTGCCTTCGAACTGGGCCAGGGCCATCGTCAGCGCCTCGCGCGTTTCCAGGTCCAGGTGGTTGGTCGGTTCATCGAGCAGCAGCAGGTTCGGGCGCTGCCATACGATGAGGGCCAGCGCCAGGCGCGCCTTCTCGCCGCCCGAGAACGGCTTGATCGGGCTGGTCACCATTTCGCCCGGGAAGTTGAAGCTGCCGAGGAAGTTGCGCAGTTCCTGCTCGCGCACCGTCGGCGCGATTTTCACCAGGTGCCACAGGGGCGATTCGTCGTGGCGCAGCATCTCGACCTGGTGCTGGGCGAAGTAGCCGATCGACAGGCCCTTGCCGATCGTCGCTTCGCCGGTCAGCGGCTTGAGTTCGCCCGCGATGGTCTTGATCAGGGTCGACTTGCCGGCGCCGTTTACACCCAGGAGGCCGATGCGCTGGCCGATCGTGAGCGAGAAATCGATGTGGTTGACGATGGTTTTGGCGCCGACCTTGTCGCCATGCTCGTCGAGCAGCGGATAGCCGGCGTCCACGCCGTCGAGCACGAGCAGCGGATTCGGCGCGGCCAGCGGTTCGCGGAATTCGAACGAGAATTCCGCGGCGGCGCGCAGTGGCGCCAGTTCTTCCATCCGCGACAGCGCCTTGATCCGGCTCTGCGCCTGGCGCGCCTTGGTGGCCTGCGCCTTGAAGCGGTTGATGAAGGATTCGAGGTGGGCGCGCTGGCGGTTCTGCTTCTCGATGGCCGAGGCCTGCAGCACCATCTGGGCGGCGCGCTGGCGCTCGAAACTCGAATAGTTGCCGCCGTAGCGTTTCAGCTTGCGGTCGTCGATGTGCACGATCACGTTCACGATCTCGTCGAGGAAGTCGCGGTCGTGCGAGATGATGATCAGGGTGCCTGGATAGCGCTTGAGCCAGTCCTCGAGCCAGATGATCGCATCCAGGTCCAGGTGGTTGGTCGGTTCATCGAGCAGCAGCAGGTCGGAAGGGCACATCAGCGCCTGCGCCAGGTTCAGGCGCATGCGCCAGCCGCCCGAGAAGCTGGCCACCGGCTGGTTCATCTGGGCCAGCGAGAAGCCCAGGCCCAGCAGCAGCTGTTCGCCGCGCGACTGAACGGTGTAGGCATCGGCGTCGGCCAGCATCCCGTGCAGCTCGCCCAGGCGCATGCCGTGGGCGTCGGCGTCGGGATGCGATTCCAGTTCTTCCAGCTCGGCCTGGAGTTTGCGCAGGCCGACGTCGCCGTCGATCGCGTAGTCGAGCGCGGCGCGCTCGAGCGGCGGGGTCTCTTGCGCCACATAGGCCATGCGCCATTTGGCGGGGAAGTCGATCTGCCCCTGGTCCGGATGCAATTCGTTCCTCAGCATGCCGAACAGGCTCGATTTGCCGGCGCCGTTGGCGCCGATCAGGCCGATCTTGTCGCCCGGGTTGAGGGTCAGGTCGGCGTCGACGAGCAGCGGCTTGGTGCCGCGCATCAGGCTGACGTTCTGGATACGGATCATGGGAGTTTGTCTACTTAGTCGAACGGTTCGAACGGGTGTTGCTTCGTTATTGGCTCATGCACGTCGTCCCCGCGAAGGCGGGGACCCAAGTTTTCGTGAGCTGCCATTACATCAAACGGAGCGGCAACGCATGCTTACTTGGGTCCCCGCCAAGGCGCCCGGCGAGGGCGGGGACGACGTTCGGAGGTCGGCGCGATCATCAGCGCCGGCGAATCGCGTATTTTACTGCGCGGTCTGCAGCTGCTCGGCCGTCAGCAGGAATACCGCATCGTCGCCGATGCTGGTGGTCAGCCAGGTCAGGCCCAGGTGGCCAAAGGCGGCTTCGGCGAACTCGCGCTCGTTGCCGATCTCGACCACCAGGATGCCTTCGGGCGTCAGGCGCTCGGCGGCGCCGGCGATGATCTTGCGCACCAGGTCCATGCCGTCTTCGCCGCCGGCCAGCGCGATCTGCGGCTCGTTCAGGTATTCGGGCGGCAGGGTGCGCATCGACTCCGAATTCACGTACGGCGGATTGGTGATGATCAGGTCGTACTTCTTGAACGGCACGTTCTCGTACAGGTCGGACTCGATCGGGTTCACGCGGCCTTCCAGCTTGTATTCGCGGATGTTGTGCTCGGCCACGGCCAGCGCGTCCTTCGAGATGTCGACCGCATCGACCACGGCGTTCTCGAAGGTGTCGGCCATCATGATCGCCAGGCAACCGCTGCCGGTGCACAGTTCGAGCACGTTCTCGACGCCTTCCGGGTCGGTCAGCCATGGGCTGAACTGCTGCGGGATCAGCTCGGCGATGAAGGAGCGCGGCACCAGCACGCGTTCGTCGACGTAGAAGCGGTATTCGCCCAGCCAGGCCTCCTTGGTGATGTAGGCGGCCGGCACGCGCTCGGTGACGCGGCGCTCGATCACGGCCAGCACCTGCAGCACTTCGTCGGGCAGCAGGCGGGCGTCGAGGAAGGGCTCGAGGCGGTCCAGCGGCAGTTTCAGGGTGTGCAGGATCAGGTAGGCCGCTTCGTCGAAGGCCTCGGCGCTGCCATGGCCGAAGAACAGGCGGGCAGAGTTGAAGCGGGTGATGGCGTAGCGCAGCAGGTCGCGCGGCGTACTGAAGGTGGTGTTGGTCATGGTCTTGTTCTCGTGTTAGGTCAGCGCCCCGATCAGGCAGCCAGCAGGCATTGCAGCGTGCGGCGGTAGATATTCTTCAGGGGATCGATGTAGCGCAGCTCGATGTGTTCATCGATCTTGTGGATGCTTGCGTTCGGTGGCCCGAATTCTATCACCTGAGGGCAGATGCGGGCGATGAAGCGGCCATCGGAGGTCCCGCCGGTGGTCGATAATTCGGCCTGCACGCCCAGTTCTTCCTTGATGGCGCCGCAGATGGTGTCCGACAGCGTGCCCTTCTCGGTCAGGAAAGGCTGGCCCGACAGCGTCCACTCCAGGTCGTAATCCAGGCCGTGGCGGTCGAGGATGGCGTGCACCCGCGCTTCCAGGCCCTCGGCCGTGCTGGCGGTCGAGAAGCGGAAGTTGAAATCGATCGTCAACTGGCCGGGGATCACATTGTTGGCGCCGGTGCCGGCCGCCATATTCGAGATCTGCCAGCTGGTCGGCGCATAGTACTCGTTGCCTTCGTCCCAGACCTCGGCCGTCAGCTCGGCCAGCGCCGGCGCGGCCTGGTGGATCGGGTTGCGCGCCAGCTGCGGATAGGCGATGTGGCCCTGGATGCCCTTGATGACCAGGTGGCCCGACAGCGAACCGCGGCGGCCGTTCTTGATCGTGTCGCCCAGCACGTGGTTCGAGGTCGGCTCGCCGACCAGGCAGTAGTCGAGCGTTTCGCCGCGTTCTTCCAGCAGGTCGACCACGACCGCGGTGCCGTCGATGGCCGGGCCTTCCTCGTCGCTGGTGATCAGGAAGGCGATCGAGCCCCGGTGGTCGGGGTGGTCGGCGATGAATTCCTCGCAGGCGATCACCATGGCCGCGATCGAGGTTTTCATGTCCGAGGCGCCGCGCCCATACAGCTTGCCGTCGCGCATGGTCGGCACGAAGGGTGCAGATTCCCAGTGGTGCAGTGGGCCGGCCGGGACCACGTCGGTATGGCCTGCGAAAACGAACAGGGGCGCTTCGCTACCCTTGCGCGCCCACAGATTGGTCACGCCGTTCGACTCGATGGTCTCGCAGCGAAAGCCCAGCGGCGCCAGCAGCTCGATCAGGCGCTGCTGGCAACCCTTGTCGTGCGGCGTGATCGAATCGAGCGCAATCAGCTCTTCGGTCAGCAGCAGGGTGCGCGAAGGTTTCACCTGGCGCTCTCGAACTTGCTGGTGTAGGCGTCGTTCGAGAAACCGACCGAGACCGGGCCGACGCCGGCAAGCACCGGGCGCTTGATGACGGACGGATTTTCCAGCATCAGGTCGGTCGCGCTGTCCGCATCATTGACTTGCGCCTTGCGCTCGTCTGACAGGTTACGCCAGGTCATTCCTTTGCGGTTGACCAGGGTTTCCCAGTCGAGGTCCTTCAGCCAGCCCTGCACCAGTTCGCGGCTCAGACCCTGTTTCTTAAAGTCATGGAAGGTGAAGTCGTGGCCGTTGTCGGCCAGCCAGGTGCGGGCCTTCTTGACGGTGTCGCAGTTGGGAATTCCGTAGAGAGTCGTAGTCATGGGCAATCTTGGCCGCCAGGGCGGCGTGGTCGTTCGAAAAGGCGTGAGGATAGTGTATGCGTGCCGGGACGCACAAGGTCATTCAGGACCGATTGTACACAGATGAGGCGGACGGGCGCGCCGCCTGGCGCGTCCGGCGCCGGGTCAGGAATTGAGCGTGAACTCGGTGAACGAGGCGCCCTGCGGCTCGCTCGGCTTCTTCTGCTCTTCCTGCTGCACCTGGCTGTCCGGCCCATTGTTGAGCAGCCACAGCAGGTTGGTGGCCGAGTCGGCATTGGCCAGCGCCTCATCCTGCGTTATCAGGCCATCCTTGACCAGCTTGAACAGCGCGCCCTCGAACGATTGCGATCCGGGCGACAGGCTCTTGTCCATCGCTTCCTTGATCTGGCCGATCTCGCCTTTCTCGATCAGGTCGGCGATGTAGCGGGTGCCCAGCATCACTTCGACCGCCGCCTGGCGCGCGCCGCCGGCCGCGGACTTCACCAGCCGCTGCGAGACGATGGCCTTGACGCTCGAGGCCAGGTCTTGCAGCAGTGCGCCGCGGTTTTCCATCGGATAGAAGCTGATGATGCGGTTCAGCGCGTTGTAGCTGTTGTTGGCGTGCAGGGTGGCCAGCACCAGGTGGCCCGACTGGGCGTAGGCCAGCGCCGCGGCCATCGTCTCGCGGTCGCGGATCTCGCCGATCAGGATGCAGTCGGGCGCCTGGCGCATCGAGTTCTTCAGCGCGATGCCGAAGCTGCTGGCGTCGCTGCCGATCTCGCGCTGGTTGACGATCGATTTCTTGTTCTTGAAGAGGTACTCGATCGGGTCTTCGAGCGTCAGGATATGGCCGGTGCGCTGTTCGTTGCGGTGGTCGAGCATGGCGGCGATGGTGGTCGACTTGCCCGAGCCCGTGGCGCCGACCACCAGCAGCAGGCCGCGCTTTTCCATGATCAGCTCGGACAGCACGGGCGGCAGTCCCAGCCCGCCGAGCGGCGGGATGTCGGCCGGCACGAAGCGGAACACGGCCGAGATCGAGCCGCGCTGGCGGAAAGCCGACAGGCGGAAGCGCCCCAGGTTGGGGACCGACACGCCCATATTCAGTTCGTTGTCGCGTTCGAGTTCGAGCAGCTGTTCCGGCGTGGCCACCTCGGACAGCAGCGACAGGATGTTTTCGGGTTCGAGGCGATGCTGGTTGATGGGGATGAGGGCGCCGTTGATCTTGATGTGTACCGGGGAGTTCACGGCGAAGAACATGTCGGAAGCGCTCTTCTCTTTCATCAGCTGGAACAGGCGGTCCATGGCCATCGCATCGTCTCCGTTATGGTTCGGGTATTTCAGCGCCGGTAGAACGCGTGGACGGCTCTGCGGTCCACGCGTTCAACCGGCCGGGCACTCGCGGATATTAAACGCCGCGCAGCAGCTCGTTGATACCGGTCTTCGAACGCGTCTGCGCATCCACGCGCTTGACGATCACCGCGCAGTACAGGCTGTACTTGCCGTCGGCCGAGGGCAGGCTGCCCGACACCACGACCGAACCCGATGGCACGCGGCCGTAGCTCACTTCGCCGGTTTCGCGGTTGTAGATCTTGGTCGACTGGCCGATGTACACGCCCATCGAGATCACCGAGTTCTCTTCGACGATCACGCCTTCGACGATTTCCGAGCGCGCACCGATGAAGCAGTTGTCTTCGATGATGGTCGGATTCGCCTGCATCGGTTCCAGCACGCCGCCGATGCCGACGCCGCCCGACAGGTGGACGTTCTTGCCGATCTGGGCGCACGAGCCGACGGTGGCCCAGGTGTCGACCATCGTGCCTTCATCGACGTAGGCGCCGATGTTGACGTAGGACGGCATCAGGACCACGTTCTTGCCGATGAAGCTGCCGCGGCGGGCGACGGCCGGCGGCACCACGCGGAAACCGCCGCGTGCAAAATCTTCTGGCGTGTAGTCGGCGAACTTGGTCGGGACTTTATCGTAGAACTGGAGGCTCCCGCCGAGGGCGCCGGAAGCGACCGGCACGTTGTTCTCGAGGCGGAACGACAGCAGCACGGCCTTCTTGATCCACTGGTTCACGACCCAGGTGCCGGTGTCCTTTTGCGCCACGCGCAGGCTGCCGTCATCGAGGCCTTTGATGACGTGGGCGACGGCGTCGCGCACTTCGGCGCTGGCGCTGTTCGGGCTGATTTCTGCGCGCTGTTCCCAGGCGGTGTCGATGATGGTTTGCAGTTGTTGGGTCATGATGCTGATCTTGGTTGGAATGAAAACAGGAATTCGTGGGGGCGCTACTTGAGGCCCTGGCAGAACTGGACGATGCGGTTCGCCGCCTCCAGTCCTTCGTCGACGCCGGCCACCAGGGCCATGCGGATACGGTCGCGCCCCGGATTCTGGCCGTGCGCTTCGCGCGCCAGGTAGCTGCCCGGGAGGACCGTCACATTATAGTCGGCGTACAGGCGGCGTGCGAAGTCGGTGTCCGACAGGCCGCTGCGCCGCACGTCGGCCCACAGGTAGAAGCCGGCATCGGGCAGCTCGACGTCCATCACGTCCTTGAGCAGCGGGGTGATGAGGGCGAACTTTTCCTTGTACAGCACGCGGTTGTCGTGCACGTGATGCTCGTCGTTCCAGGCCGCGATCGAGGCTGCCTGCACCGGTGGCGACATCGCGCCGCCGCAATAGGTGCGGTAGAGCAGGAATTTCTTCATCGCGAGCGGATCGCCGGCCACGAAACCGGAGCGCATGCCCGGCACGTTCGAGCGCTTCGACAGGCTCGAGAACACGATCAGCTTGCGGTACGGTTGATCGCCGCCACTCCTGCCCAGCTGATGCGCCGCTTCCAGCGCGCCCAGCGGCGGCGCCGCGCCGGTATAGATCTCCGAATAGCATTCATCGGCCGCGATCAAAAAGCCCCAGCGGTCGGCCAGCTCGAACAGCTGGCGCCAGTCGTCCAGGCCCAGCGTGGCGCCGGTCGGGTTGCCGGGCGAGCAGACGTAGAGCAGCTGCACGCGCGGCCACACATCGTCGGGCACGCTGCCGTAATCAGGCGCGAAGTTGCGCGCGGGTTCGGAGTTGACGAAGTACGGCGTGGCGCCGGCCAGGTAGGCCGCGCCTTCGTAGATCTGGTAGAACGGGTTCGGGCACATCGCCAGCGCATCCGGCTTGGAGGCGTCGATCATGCACTGGGCGATCGCGAACAGCGCCTCGCGCGAACCGTTCACCGGCAGCACCATGGTGGCCGGGTCCAGCGCCGGAATGCCGTAGCGGCGTTCCAGCCAGCCGGCGATGGCCACGCGCAGGGGCTCGCTGCCCACGGTGCTCGGATAGCTGGCCAGGCCGGCCACCGAATGCGTCAGCGCCTTTTCGATAAAGGCCGGCGTCGGATGCTTCGGTTCGCCGATGCCCAGGCTGATCGCGGAATAGGCCGGGTTCGGTGTGACGTCGGCAAACAGCTGGCGCAGTTTTTCGAACGGGTAGGGGTGGAGCTTGTCGAGATGGGGATTCACGGCAGTCTTGGGCGCACAGCAGTGTGCGCTTTTCGATAATTTTTTATTATAGCTCTATGAATGGAAGAACGTTCGAGCGTACGACAAGTGATTTGCGGTAACATCAATCATCATCGAACAGCGAATTCATACGGAGAGCCATCCGCCGTGCCGATCAGTTACGCGCGCAGCCTGACAGGACATGAACGCACTCCCGGCGCCAATCGGCACCTGGGCGTGGCGCTGGCTTTCGTCGCCGGCGCGATCAATGCCGGCGGCTTTCTCGCGGTGCGCGAATACACCTCGCACATGACCGGCATCGTCTCCAGCGCGGCCGACCACCTGGTACTCGGCGACACCCACCTGGTGCTGGCCGCGCTCGGCGCGCTGCTCAGCTTCCTGCTCGGCGCGGCCTGCACCGCCATCCTCGTCAACTACATCCGGCGCCGCGGCCTGCATAGCGGCTTCGCGCTGCCCCTATTGCTTGAAGCGATACTTCTGCTGGTGTTCGGCATCCTCGGCGCGCGCCTGGCCGGGATCGACGGATTCTTCATCCCGCTGACCGTGATGCTGCTGTGCTTCATGATGGGGCTGCAGAACGCGGTCATCACCAAGGTCTCGCACGCCGAGATCCGCACCACCCACATGACCGGCATCGTGACCGACATCGGCATCGAGCTGGGCAAGATGGCCTACTGGAACGCCGACGGCCCGCTGCGCCAGCCGAAGGTCACGGCCAACCTCGGGCGCCTGATGCTGATGCTGTCGCTGCTGGGCGCGTTCTGCCTGGGCGGCGTGGTGGGGGCGCTGGGCTTCAAGCACCTGGGCTACCTGTCCACGGTGCCGCTGGCCGCCTTCCTGTGCGTGCTGGCGATCGTGCCGGTGGTCGACGATGCCGTGCGTGTATTGAGGCGGCACGACGCCTGATCCTGCATCAATCGCCGTGGGCGGGGTTCACACCGGGGTGCGACCATGTATCATCCCGATTTGCGCCACTAGCTTTTTATGCACAACGCATCGTTTTCGCGCGCCGCCGCTGCCGCGCGCCTCAATTGGCCGCTGCTGGCGGTCTCCTTCGCGATCCTGGCCTATGCCGTCATGTGCTGGCGCTGGGGCGGCACGGTCGAGGATTCCCAAGCTTATTACGATACCGCGCGCTACCTGCGCGGCGAGCTCGCGGCGAGCGAGCTGCGGGCGCCTTTCCCGTATCGCCTGCTGGTGCCGGCCACCGCGTCCGTCATGCCGGGAGACTTGCGTAACAGTTTCGCTTTCCTGAACTGGCTCCTGGTGATCGCCGGCGCCTGCTGCATGTCGGCCGTCGTCCTGCGCGCGGGACTGGGCCACAAGCGCGCCATCGCGGCCGGCCTGCTGATGATCGTGTCGCTGCCGACCTTCTGGTATGCGCCTTACCTGCTGGTCGATCCCGGCTCGATCTGCGCTCGCGCCGTCTTCGTGCTGGCGGTGCTGTCCGGCCAGCCCTGGCTGGCCGCCGTGGCCGGCCTGGTCGGCTCGGCGATCCGCGAAGAGAATGTCCTGCTGCTCGTGTGGCTGGTGGCGACGCGCCGCATCGCCGTGCTGCCGGGACTGGCGTTCCTGGCTGCCGCCGGCGGCTGGATGGTGCTGGTGCGCTGGTACATCATCACCGGCCTGCCCGGCTATACCTGGCAGCCCAACTTCGGGACGGTGCTGGCGGCGCTGCGCGACGTGCGTTCGCTGGCCTCGATCGCCGGGACGGCCTTCCTGGTGGTGCCGCTGGCGTTCGTCGGCTGGCGGTCGGCTCCGCCACAGCTACGTCCGCTGGCCGGCCTGCTGCTATTGATGGCCTTGCCCCAGCTGTATGCGGCGCTGAGCGTGCGCGTGGAAGGACGCCTGGTCTGGGGTCTGTATCCGTTCCTGGTGCCGTTCGCGGTGTGTGTCGGCCTGCGGGACAGGACCCGGCCTTAACGCACCAGCGCGAATGCGCCGGCCACGATGAGGACCATGCCGACGATCTTGCTGATGCCGAGCGGCTCGTTGAGCGCGGCCACGCCGATCGCGGCCACCGCCAGCATCGCGACGCCGGTCATCACCGGGTAGGCCAGGCTCATGTCCAGCTTTTGCAGGGCGACGGAATAGCATACGAAGCCGAGCGCATAGGTGGCGCCGGCGCCGCCGAGGAAGGCGAGCCGCACCAGGTTCCAGTCGACGCCGTGCTGGTTCGACAGTTTGATGAGGAAGGTGGCGGCCGCGCTGGCAAGCGCCGCCAGCGCGCACCAAAGGTAGCCGGTCATGGCTGGGGTCATGGAGTTTCTTCTATTGAGGTGGAAAGGGCAGGCCGCGATTGTACCGCCTGATCGGGCTCGACCGGAATCGCCAGCGTGACCCGGGTGCCAGCCGCGCCGCTGTCGATGCGCAGCCTGGCGCCGATCTGGGCGGCGCGCTCGCGCATGCCTTGCAGGCCGAAGTGGCCGGGCTTGTCCGCGGCGCGCCCGTCCGCTCCCGCGTCGCTGACGGTCAGCGTCAGGCCGCGCTGGCCGGGGTCGGCCTCGAGCCGGACCGGGCCGGGCGTGTGCCGCAGCGCGTTGACCAGCGCTTCGCGCACGATCGCATGCACGTCGCCGCGCAGGCGCACCGGCAGCCGTTCGACGGCGCCCGGCGGCGCCGACAGCGCGAGCCGCTTGCCGCCGCCCGGGACGATGAGCTCGACGTCGCGCAGCAAACCCTGCCAGAAGGCGTCGGCATCGGCAAAGCCCCGGCGCAGGCCCTGGACTTCGTCGCGGCCTTCTTCCAGCACCCGCTCGGCGTCTTCCATGACGCGCTCGAACTCGGCCCGCTCGCGACTGTCGGCCGGCAGCCGGGCGACCACGGAATGCATCCTGAGCAGCATGCCCTGCACGCTCTGCAGGAAGGTGTCGTGCAGCGAGCGGGCGATCGATTCGCGTTCCCGCAGCCGCGTCAGCAGCTCGTCCTCGATGCGCCGCGCCAGGCGGCGCGTGCGCCGGCGATAGGCCAAGGCGATCATGGACAGGAGCGCCAGCACGCAGGCGGCAAGGAACCACCAGGTCTGGTAATAGCGCGCCGGGATGTGCAATACCAGCGCCGTGGCCGGTCCGGCCACACCGCTCTCGTTGACGGCCATGACCTCGAAGGTATGCACCCCGGGCGGCAGGCGCTGGAAGAAGGCGCTGCGGCGCGCGCCCGCGTCCTCCCACTCCTTGCTGCCCGCGAGGCGGAAGTGGAAGCTCACTTTCTGCGGCATGCGCAGGCTGGGCGCCGTATAGTCGATCTGGACGGTCTCGGTGCCCTGGTCGAGCGTGACGTCGGCGTCGGCCGGATAACGACGCGCGCCGCTGGACAGGCCCAGCACCTCGACCTTCGGGGTGGCCGGATTGGGCGCGATCCGGCGCGGATCGATCCAGGCCAGGCCGCGCTCGCCGGCGAACCACAGCGTGCCGTCGCTGGCCATCGCGGCCGTGCGCGACTGCAGGCCCGACACGCCGCCGCCCAGGTAGCCGTCGGCGGCATCGAACAGCCGGCCGCGCAGCGCGATGCCGGGGTCGTTCATCGAGCGCGTCCAGTCTTCGGGCGTGACGCGGTAGATGCCGCGTTCGGTGTTGATCCAGCGTACGCCGGCGGTGTCGGTGACGATGCCGCTGGCCGCACCGATACCGTCCGGCAGGGCGGCGGCCAGGCGCCGGAAGCGCGCGCCTGCCAGGACCTGCATGCCGTCCTCGCCCGACACCAGCAGGGGCTGGCCCGGCACGATGAGGCTGAACTTGCCGATCTCCAGGCCGTCCGCGGCGCTGTACTCGCGCACCGCGCCATCGACGATGCGCAGGCGGTTGCCGGGCAGGCCAAGGTAGCTGCGGCCGGCGGCGTCGAAGGCCACCTGCTGCGGGTGGTCTTCCTTGAGCGGCGGCCGGGTCCAGGCGCCGTTGCGGTAATGCCAGGCGCCCATGCGTCCGGTCCAGAGCCAGATTTCGTCGTTGCCGGCCGTCAGGCGCCGGGGCCGGATGCTGTCGGCGGCCGCGCTGACCGCGGGCGGCAAAGGGATGCGCTCGACGCCCGTGCGGCCATGCCGCTCGATGCCGTGCCGGCCGCCGAGCACCAGCGTGCCGTCCGGTGCACGGTCGAGCACGTGGGTGGCGATGGGGTCGGGCAGGTCGCGAACCTTGCCATTCTCGATGCGCACCAGGCCAGCCGTATCGTCCAGCCGCTGGACCCGCGCCGCGACGATCCCGCCGTCCGGGTCCCGGGCCGGGTGGGAGACGCCGCGGTCGAGCAGTTCCGGCACCATGTGCACAGCGTGGTCGCGCAGCCGCTCCAGGCCCGAGGGCGTGCCGACCCAGATGCTGCCGTCGCCGTCTTCCATCAACGCCAGCACCGACAGGCTGGTCATCTGCCATGCCTGGTCGAGCCGCTCGGCGGCGCCGACCGGCGTGAAACGCGCGCCGCGCTGCCAGTCGGCCGGGCGCAGCACGCAAATGCCGACCGGGCAGTTGCCGGACCAGACGTTGCCATCGCGGTCGAACAGAGACTGGTAGGTGTTGGCGCTGCCAGGTTGAAAGGGAAGGCGACGCGGCGAGGGCGGCGCCACCTGCTCGAACTCTTTGCCGAGCACCAGCCATACGCTGCCATCCCGCGCCTCGAGCAGCATCGAATCGCCGCGCACCGGGCGCAGTCGATGAAACCGCGTTGCGCCGGCCTCGCGCAGGTAGAGCGCCGCGCCGTCGGTGGCCCAGACCCGGCCGGCGCCGTCGGCCAGCACGTATTCGGCGCGCGCGCCGTCATAGCCGAGTTCAGGGCCGATGCGCACGACGCGATCGCCCTCGACCCGGAACAGGCCGCGCCAGCCGGCGATCCAGGGTGCGCCATCGGCGCCGAGGGAGATGGCGAACACGCTGCCGCTCTGTTCGGGCGTGAGCAGGTGCCGGTAGCGCCCCTTGCGCAGTACGCTCAGGCCACCGCTGCCGTGGCCGATCCACAGTTCGCCGTCAGGGCCGGGCCGCAACGCGCTGATATTGTTATTCTGCAGGCGGCTGCCGTCGCCCGTTTCGAACGGCAGGAAGCGCAGGCCGTCGAAGCGCAGCAGGCCGGCATAGCGGCTGCCGACCCACAGCCAGCCGTCCTGGCTGCGCGCCAGCGCGTCGACATAGCGCGGCGCGCCTTCCAGCTCGCCCCAGCGCTCATGGCGATAGCCGTCCAGCGCGATGCTCGGGTCGAGGGCGAGGGCAGCCGGCGCCCAAGCGCACGATAGTACGAGAAGCATCGCGCGCAGCCATGCCCGGAATCGGTAAATGATACTCATTCCCGGATTGTTGCAGTTAAATCATTCCCGGTCCAGTCATCCGGACCGATCATCGCGACCGATTCAGGCGGCCTGTTCGCGCCATGCACCCGGATTCATGCCGCTCCATTCACGAAACGCGTGCGTGAACGCGCTCTGTTCCTGGAAGCCGAGCAGGAAGGCGATGTCGACCAGGCCCAGCTCGCGCCGGCGCAGGTAATCCTGGGCCAGGCCGAAGCGCACCGCATCGAGCTCCTGCTGGAAGCTCGAACCGGCGTCGGCCAGCTTGCGCTGCAGGGTACGCGTCGACAGTCCCAGCTCGGCCGCCACCGGCGCCAGCCGCGCCTCGCCGCTGGTCAGGCGCGGCAGCAGCGCGGCCCGCACGCGCGCCAAGATCGGGTCGACCCGGGCTGTGCGTTCTTCGAGCAGGCGCTCGGCGTGATGCAGCAAGAGCGGGTACAGGCTGGTATCGGCGTTCGGTACCGGCATCGCCAGCAGGGCGGCATCGACGGCGGCGCAGTTCAGTGGCGCGCCGAAGTCCGGCGCGATGCCCAGCACGCGCAGGTATTCGGCATCGCCGTGGCCCGGGTCGGCATGCCGGACGCGCAGCGCCAGCGGCATCAGGGGCCGCCCGGCCAGCCAGCTGCCGAACACGCGGATGCCCGCGAACACGCTTTCCACCAGGTGCCGGGTGGCGTCGGGATAGTGGCTGATCCATTCGTAATGGGCCTGGGCGCCGCCCTGCGCCAGGCTGCTGCGTCCCAGGTCGTGGGCCAGCGATTCGTAGCGCTGGGTCAGCTCCAGCGCATGGCCGAAGCTGCTGCAGGCCAGGAGCAGCATGCCGTAGGCGCTATAGGTGGCCGGGCGCGCCTTCTCGCCCACGTGCAGGCCGAAGAACGGGTCGTTCGCGAGGCGCGCGCCGGCTTCGAGCAGGCCGATGTAGCGTCGTGCGGGCAGGCTCTCGGGCAGCGGATCCAGCGACTCTGGGGGCAGGCCGGCGGCCGCGGCCAATGCAGGGAGGGTAAGGCCGCGCTCGAGGGCGGTTTCCAGCAGGGGCTGCAGATATGAACCGGTCACGCGCGCGTCCATGGGGGATGGTGGCGTGATTGAGCAAGGCTGTGTCATGAAAGCGCAATACGATTGGCGGGAGCGTCTTTAACGTGTTACCTGAGGTGATACCTGTAGTAATACTGAGCTGGCAAAAAGAACAACTTGCAGTATAACGGAAAGTCATTGATGCGGCGTTGGAACGGTTGGGGTGACGAGTCGATTACGGTGCAGCTCGAAGGCGAGGCCCGCGCCTTCCTCGGCGCACGGCTGGGCCGGGGCACGGCCCCGCAGGACGCGACCTTCGAACAAGCCTGCGCTGGCCTGCCGCCGGGCCGCCTGCCGTCCCATCCCCTGATCGACACCAGCAGCGCCACGCGCGCGCGCCACGCCCTCGGCCAGAGCCTGCCGGACTGGCTGCGCCTGCGCCACGGCCGCCTGGGCAATGTGCCCGACGGCGTGGCCTTTCCCGAGTCCGGCGCCCAGGTGCGCGAGCTGCTGGCCTTCGCGGCGCGCCACGATGCGGTGGTCATTCCCTACGGCGGCGGCACCAGCGTGGCCGGCCACCTCGATGTGGGCCACAGTTCCAACGGCGGCCTGCGCCCGAGCCTCTCCATCGACATGGGCCGCATGCGCGCCATGATCTCGCTCGACCGCGAGGCGCAGCTGGCCTGCTTCGGGGCCGGCGTGTCCGGCGCCGATCTCGAAGCCCAGCTGCGCGCCCACGGCTACACCCTCGGCCACTATCCGCAGTCGTTCGAATACTCCACGCTCGGCGGCTGGATCGCCACCCGCTCGTCGGGCCAGCAGTCGCTGCGCTACGGCCGCATCGAGCAGCTGTTCGCGGGCGGGCGCATCGAGACGCCGTCCGGCACCCTCGACATCCCGACCTTTCCGGCATCGAGCAGCGGCATCGACCTGCGCGAGATGGTGCTCGGTTCCGAGGGCCGCATGGGCGTGCTGACCCACGCCGCGGTACGCATCAACCGGCTGCCCGAGCACGAAGCCTTCCACGCGCTGTTCTTCCCCGACTGGGAACATGCGCTGCAGGCGGCGCGGACGCTGGCCCAGGCGCGCCTGGGATTGTCGATGCTGCGCCTGTCGAACGCCGGCGAGACGGTCACCATGCTGGCGCTGGCCGGCCACGCCCGCCAGGTGGGACTGCTGGAGCGCTACCTGGGCTGGCGCGGTTGCGGCCAGGCCAAATGCATGCTGCTGGTCGGCGCCAGCGGCGCCAGGGGCCAGGCGCGCGAGGCGCTGCGCGCGGCGGTGGCCCTGGCGCGGCGCCAGCGCGGCGTGCACGTCGGCCGCGCGCTGGGCGAACGCTGGCGCCGCAACCGCTTTCGCAGCGTCTACCTGCGCAATGCGGCCTGGGAGCAGGGCTATGCGATCGACACGGTCGAGACCGCGCTTGACTGGCCGCACGTGACGCCGGCGGTGACGGCGATCGAGCAGGCCGCGGCGGCTGCGCTGGAGGCGTTCGGCGAGCGCGTGCACGCCTACACCCACCTGTCGCACCTGTATCCGCAGGGCGCCAGCGTGTATTCGACCTTCGTCTACCGGCTGGCGGGCGACTACCAGGCCGACCTGGCGCGCTGGCGCCAGCTCAAGGACCGGGTCTCGAGCGCGATCGTCGGCTGCGGCGGCACCATCAGCCACCAGCACGGCGTGGGCGTCGACCACGCGCCGTGGCTGGCGGCCGAGAAGGGCGAGCTGGGACTCGGCGCCATGGGGGCGCTGTTCCGTCACTTCGACCCCGAATGCCGGATGAACCCGGGCAAGCTGGTCACGCCGTGAATCAAGTCCCTACCTCTCAAGCCGCTGCCTTCCCGCCGGGACGCGACTGGGACCTCTTGGTGATCGGCGGCGGCATCACCGGCGCCGGCATCCTGCTCGAAGCCGCGCGGCGCGGCCTCAAGACCCTGCTGGTCGAGCAGAAGGACTTTGCATGGGGCACCTCGAGCCGTTCGTCGAAACTGGTGCACGGCGGCCTGCGCTACCTGGCCTCCGGCAACCTGCGCCTGACGCGCGACGCCGTGCGCGAGCGCGAGTCGCTGCTGCGCGCCGCGCCCGGCCTGGTCGAGCCGCAGGGCTTCGCCTTCGCCGACCACGGCACCGACGTCAAGCGGCGGCTGGGCTTCCTGGCCATGCTGCGCGTGTACGACATGCTGGCCGGCCGCCGCGAGCCGCACTGGGAGCGCCCGGAATCGTTCCGCATGCTGGCACCGAATATTGCAGAAGCCAACCTCGCCGGCGGCATCCGCTACACCGACGCCAAGACCGACGATGCGCGCCTGGTGCTGCGCGTGATCGACGAAGCGCGCGCCCATGGCGCGGTCGCCTGCAACTACGTGACCGTGCAGTCGCTGGTGCGCGACGGCGGCAAGGTGCATGGCGCCATGCTGCGCGACGAACGCAGCAAGGCCGAGACGGCGGTGCGCGCGCGGGTGGTGATCAACGCCACCGGCGCCTGGTCCGATTTGCTCGGCGGCGCGGCAGGCGGCGCGGCAGGCAGCGATAAGCCCAATCGCGCGCCTCGCCTGCGGCCGCTGCGCGGCAGCCACCTCGTGCTGCCGGCCTGGCGCCTGCCGCTGGCGCAGGCGGTCAGCCTGCTGCACCCGGCCGACAGCCGCCCCGTATTCGCCTTCCCGTGGGAGGGCGTGACCCTGGTCGGCACCACCGACGTCGACCACGAGGAAGGGGTGAACACCGAGGCGCGCATCACGCGCCATGAATTCGACTACCTGATGGCGGCGCTGCACGCCCAGTTCCCGCATCTCGGGCTGAGCGACGTCGACGTCGTCGCCACCTTCGCCGGCGTGCGGCCGGTGATCGACAGCGGCCAGCACGGCGCGCCATCGTCCGAGAAGCGCGACCACTTCGTGTGGTCGGAACCGGGCCTGGTCTCGGTGGCCGGCGGCAAGCTGACCACCTTCCGCTCGATCGCCCTCGACGTGCTGCGCCACGTGTCGCAGCAGCTGCCCGGCTGGCAGCTGCGTCCGGAGCGCGGGCCGGTGTTCGCGCGGGTGGCGGTGCCGGCGCGCCATGACCTGCCGTCCGGCGTGCTGCGCCGGCTGTCCGGACGCTATGGCGCCCAGGCCAAGCCGCTGCTGCTCGCGGCGCGCAACGGCGAGCTGGAATGCATCCCGGGTACGCAGACGCTGTGGGCCGAGCTGCGCTGGGCCGCACGTTCCGAGCAGGTCTTCCAGCTGGACGACCTGCTGCTGCGCCGCACCCGGCTCGGCATCCAGCTGCCTAACGGCGGCCTCGACCAGATGCCGCGCATCCGCACCATGTGCCAGCCGGAGCTTGGCTGGGACGATGCGCGCTGGGAAGCGCAGGAGCGGCGCTACCTGGCCGAGTGGCGCAAGCAGTACGGCGTTCCATCCGCCTGACCGTGCAGGCGCCGCTGCTGCTGGCCATCGACAACGGCACGCAGAGCGTGCGCGCCTTGCTGTTCGACTTGCAGGGCGAACTCGTGGCCAGGTCGCAGGTGGCGCTGGACGCCTACCGTTCGCCGCAGCCGGGCTGGCACGAACACGACGTCGACGCCTACTGGCAGGCGCTGTGCCAGGCCTGCCGCCAGCTATGGACCCAGCCCGGCGCCGAGCGCGCCCGCCTGGCCGGCGTCGCCGTCACGGCCCAGCGCGGCACCGTGGTCAACCTGGACCACGAAGGGCGGCCGCTGCGGCCGGCGATCACCTGGCTCGACCAGCGCCGCACTGAAGACGTCCCGCCGATTGGCCCCCTGTGGCGCGCGGCCTTTCGGGTGGCGGGCGTGGCCGGCACGATGCGGCACCTGGCCGGCGAGGCCGAGATCAACTGGATCCGCGCCCACCAGCCCGACGTCTGGGAGGCCACCGACAAGTTCCTGCTGCTGTCGGGCTACCT
Source organism: Massilia sp. CFBP9012 (assembly GCF_034045115.1). Taxonomy (NCBI): domain Bacteria; kingdom Pseudomonadati; phylum Pseudomonadota; class Betaproteobacteria; order Burkholderiales; family Oxalobacteraceae; genus Massilia; species Massilia sp. CFBP9012. The sequence goes on from NZ_JAXCWM010000013.1 coordinate 194,054, forward strand.
GAACTGGCGCCTTGGCGGCCGCTTCATCGATTCGAGCGGCTCGCAGGTGGCCTATATTCCCTTCGACTACCGGCGCCGGCGCTGGGCCGGACCGCGCGCCTGGCAATGGCAGGCACTTGCCGTTAAGCCTTCCATGCTGCCCGAGCTGGCGCCTCCCGGCGCGCGCCTGGGCAGCGTCACCGCGCAGGCGGCGCTCGATACCGGCATCCCGGAGGGCTTGCCGCTGCTGGCGGCCGCCGCCGACAAGGCCTGCGAGGTGATCGGCGCCGGCTGCTGCGCGCCGCACGTGGCGTGCCTGAGCTACGGCACCACGGCCACCATCAACATCACCTCGCAGCGCTACATCGAGGCGGTGCGCTTCGTGCCGCCATACCCGAGCGCGCTGCCGGATGCCTACAGCATCGAGCAGCAGGTATATCGCGGCTACTGGATGGTCAACTGGTTCAAGGAGCAGTTCGGCCACCACGAGCAATCGCGCGCGCTGCTGGAAGAAGTGGCGCCGGAACGGCTGTTCGACGAGCTGGCCAGCAGCGTGCCGCCGGGGTCGATGGGGCTGATGCTGCAGCCCTACTGGACCCCTGGCATCCGGCTGCCGGGGCGCGAAGCCAAGGGCGCGATCGTCGGATTCGGCGACGTCCATACCCGCGCCCACGTGTACCGCGCCATCCTGGAAGGGCTGGCGTATGCGCTGCGCGAAGGCAAGGAGCGGATCGAGCGGCGCGGCGGCGTGCGCATCACCGAACTGCGGGTGTCGGGCGGCGGCTCGCAGAGCGACGCGGCGATGCAGCTCACGGCCGATATCTTCGGCCTGCCGACGGCGCGGCCGCATGTGTATGAAACGTCGGGGCTGGGAGCAGCGATCGATGCCGCCGTGGGGCTTGGGCTGTATACGGATTTTGCCAGTGCGGTCGCGGGCATGACGCGGGTAGGGAAGGTGTTCGAGCCGATTCCCGCCAATCGGGCGGTCTACGAGCGGCTGTACAAGGACGTGTATTTGCGGATGTACCGGCGGCTGCAGCCGATGTATCGCGACATTGCACGCATTACGGGCTATCCGCGCGGCGCCTGATGCTGCGTCGCTGGCAAGCCAGGCAGTGGCAGATCGAGATGCGCAGCGGTTCGCCGGACACTTGCGCCATCAGTGCGCCATCCCGCCCCGCACCTGCTCCCACGCCGCCCCCGCCTGCGCCGTCACCACCTGATTACGCCCACGCGCCTTGGCCTCGTACATTGCGCGGTCGGCCGAGATGAAGAACGAACGGATATCGTCGAACAGGGTCGGCACGATGCACGCCACGCCCACGCTGATCGTCACCACGCCGGGGCCCTCGGAGCGCGGATTCGGAATGGCCAGGCGTTCGATGTGGGCGCGGATCGTTTCGCCCAGCCGCGCCGCCGCGCTGGCGCCGGTATCGGCCAGCAGCACGACGAATTCCTCGCCGCCATAGCGCGCGGCGAGGTCGGTCGGGCGCATCGCGTGCGATTGCAGCGCTTCGGCGATGGCCTGCAGGCAGGCGTCGCCGGCGGCGTGGCCCAGGCTGTCGTTGTAGCCCTTGAAATGGTCGACGTCGAGCACGATCAGCGACAGCGGCTGGCCGCTGCGGATGGCGCGCTGCCATTCCTTGTCCAGGAAGGCGTCGAAATGGCGACGGTTGGCGATGCGCGTCAGCGGGTCGACCAGGGCGGCGCGCTGCAGCGCCGTCTCGGACTGCTTGTGGTGGGTGATGTCGTGCAGCAGGGCGACGAACAGCGCCTCGCCGCCCGCCATCGGCGACAGGCTCAGGTCCATCGCGCGCATGGTGCCGTCCGACTGGCGCACCAGCACCTCGCGCGTGCCGCGGCAGCGCGCGGTCGCCTCGGCATCGAGCGGCTGGGCGAAGTAGTCGGCGTAGTCGTAGGCGGCGGGCGGCTCGACCAGGTCGGCCAGCAGCTCGCCTTCCAGCACTTCCTTGGGCTGGGACAGGAAGCGTTCGCAGGCCGGGTTGGCATACACCACGCGGCCTTCGCAATCGACCAGCATCAGGCCCTCGTCCATGCCGTCGACGATCAGCTGCAGGCGCTCGGCCTGCTGCTTCTGGCTTTCGCTGCTGCTGCGCAGGCGCAGCTGGGCGCGCACGCGGGCGCACACTTCGGCCATGCGCACCGGCTTGGCGATGTAGTCGGCGGCGCCGGTATCGAAGCCGGCGACGATGTCCTCGGTCTCGCCGCAGGCACTGACGAAGATGACGGGAATGTGGGCCGTATCGGGCTGGCGCTTCAGGCGGCGGCAGATTTCCAGGCCGTCGAGGTCGGGCAGGATGACGTCGAGCAGGATCAGGTCGGGCTGGACGCGGGCGGCGATGTCGAGCGCGCGCTTGCCGGAACTGGCGACGAAGGTCTGGTAGCCCTGCTGGCGCATCATGTCCTGCAGCAGCCCGAGGCTGTCGGGAGCGTCGTCGACGATCAGAATCGCGGATTGGCGCGCCGGTGCGGCGAGCGCTAGGGCAGGATGCATCATCGGTGGCGGATTGACCTCATCAGTGACGAGAAATCATACTCTTTTACACGCAGATTTTGGACAGTTAACCTTGCCTAAAATCCACAAGACGATGCAATTGTTGCACTATCGCAACTGACCCGCCATTGGCCCGGCGTAACGCCGCAAATGATACCGGTATCGACTGACAGTCGATGAAGGAAAGGGGCCGCATTTGCGGCCCCCTTGGACATTACAGCATGCCGGCGATCAGCTTGCCGAGGACCGCGATGCCTTCGCGGATGCGCTCGGGCGGCACGGTCACGAACGACAGGCGCAGCGTGTTGGTGGCAGGATTGTTGGCGTAGAACGGCGCGCCCGGCACGAAGGCGACGCGCGCGGCCAGCGATTGTTCCAGCAGCTTCATGGCGTCGACCTGTTGCGGCAGGGTGACCCAGATGAACATGCCGCCTTCCGGCTTGGTCCAGCTCACGCCGGCCGGGAAGTGTTCCTGCATCGCGTCCAGCATCACCTGGCACTGGTCGCCGTACAGCTGGCGGATGGTCGGGATGTGCTGGTCGAGGAAGCCGTCCTTGACGACTTCGTGCACCACCATCTGGGTCAGCTGGGCGGTGTGCAGGTCGGCCGCCTGCTTGGCCAGCTCGAGGCGGCGCACCAGCGGCAGCGGGGCGCAGACATAGCCCAGGCGGATGCCCGGGGTCAGCACCTTCGAGAACGAACCCATGTAGATGACGCCGTCCGGGTTCATGGTCACCATCTTCGGGCTTGGCGCGCCCTTGTAGCTCAGCGAGCCGTAGGGGTCGTCCTCGATCAGCGGCACGCCCAGGCGGGCGCAGGTTTCCACCAGTTCCTGGCGGCGCTCGACCGACAGCGAGCGGCCGGTCGGGTTCTGGAAGTTCGGCAGTGCGTACAGCATGCGCGCGCCTTGCGCGATGCCTTCCAGCGACGACGGCACCAGGCCGTGCTCGTCGGTGTCGACCGACTTGAATTCCGGACGGTAGACCGAGAACGCCTGCAGCGCGCCCAGGTAGCTCGGGGTCTCGACCAGCACACGGCTGCCTTCGTCGATCAGTACCTTGCCCAGCAGGTCGAGCGCCTGCTGCGAACCCGAGGTCATGAGGATCTGTTCCGGCAGGATCGTCGAACCCTCCGTCGACAGCGAACCGGCAATCCACTCGCGCAGCGGCGCGTAGCCATCGGTCGGGCCATATTGCAGCGCGACTTTACCGTTGTCGGTCAGGACCTTGTCGTAAGCGGCCTTCATGCGCTCGACCGGGAAGGTGGCTGGCGACGGCAGGCCACCGGCGAACGAGATGATCTCCGGACGCTGGGTGATCTTCAGGATCTCGCGGATGAACGAGCTCTGCAGCTGCTGGGCGCGTTCCGAGAACTGCCACTGGATGGGATTGGGGTTTTCGATTTTCATACTGGTCTCACAGGAAGGTGCACGGTCGTGCCGGGCCATTATATAAAACACGCCGGGTAGGCGGCTTCTGTCGGCGAATGGAGCCGGGTAAGCCCCACCCGAGGGCACAACATTAATGGAATTGCAGACGAATTAACGCCGGTAGTTGCCGCCCGATTGGCTGTTTTATGCCACTTCGACGATCATTTCGATCTCGACGCAGGTGCCGCGCGGCAGCGACGCAACGCCAAAGGCCGAGCGCGCGTGCTTGCCGGCGTCGCCGAACACTTCGCCGATCAGTTCCGAGGCGCCATTGGTGACCAGGTGCTGTTCGTTGTAATCCGGGGTCGACGCGACCAGGCTCATCAGCTTGACGATGCGCTTGACGCGGCTCAGGTCGCCACCCACGGCTTCCTGCAGGGTGCCGATCAGGTCGATCGCGACCGAGCGCGCGGCGGCCTGGGCCTCAAGCGTGGTCTTGTCGCGTCCAACGATGCCGGCGTTGATGCTGCCATCTTTGTTCTTGGCGATATGGCCGGAGATGAACACCAGGTTGCCAGTCTGCACGTACATGACGTAGGCCGCGGCCGGGGTGGCCGGTGCTTCCAGGGTGATGTTCAGTTCTTTGAGTTTGTCGTAGACGGACATATTGTTTCCCAATGGTGCGTGAATGAAGCCGGTATTGTACGTCGAGCGGCGGCCATGCACATCGAATGGATCGGTCAGCCAGGCCGGCGCCGCACCTGCAGCCGCCGTCCGGCGAACACGACGCCGATGACGGCCAGCGCGAACAGGCTGTTGTGCAGGGTCAGCGATTCGCCCAGCAGCACGGCCGCGCCCAGCAGGCTCAGGAAGGGCTGCAGCAGCTGCACCTGGCCGACTCGGGCGATCCCGCCCAGGGCCATGCCGCGGTACCAGAAAAAGAAGCCGACGAACATCGAGAACACCGTCATATAGGCCAGCCCCGCCCAGGCCGCGGCGCCGACGCCGGCGAACGCGTCCAGCCGCGGGACGTAGTGCCAGGCCAGCCACGGCGCCACCAGCGGGAGCGCCAGCAGCAGCGCCCACGAAATTGTCTCCGGACCGCCCAGGGTGCGCGCCAGCTTGCCGCCCTCGGCATAGCCGACGGCGCCGGCCGCCACGGCCAGGAACATCAGCAGGTCGGCCAGGTGCAGCGCGCCGCCGCCCTGGGACAAGGCAAACGCGATCACCAGCGCCGCGCCGAGCACGGCCATCAGCCAGAAGGCGGCGGACGGCCGCTCGTCGCCGCGCATGGCGCTGTACAGCGCCGTCATCAGCGGCAGCAGGCCGGCCAGCACGGCGCCGTGCGAGGCCGGCACCCAGCGCAGGGCCATCGAGCTCAGGAGCGGAAAGCCGATCACCACGCCCAGCGCCACCAGGACCAGCGGCGCCAGCGCGGCGCGCGGCGGTAGGGGAGCGCGCCGCCATCCGAGCCACAGGCCCGCCAGCAGCGCCGCGCCGAGCGCGCGCCCGAAGGCGATGAACAGCGGATCGAGTTCAGCCACCGCCATGCGGGTGAAAGGCAAGGTCAGACTGAACATCGCCACGCCCACCAGGCCGAGGAGCATGCCGCGCGCTTCATCGTGGCTGGCGGTCTGGATGGGGCGGGCGAGGGTGGTCATCGGGTGTCCTTGATCGGGCTTGCGGCAACGGGGTAGTGGGTCTATCCTAGCCGCAAGGACCAATACAGTCCCAGTACACTTGAAGCGATAATTTGCCGACTGTGGTGGTGAAATGACCGATACACTCTCCTTTGCACTGGCGCGCGATTCCGGCGCGCCGCTGGCCGACCAGATCGTGAGCGCGGTCGTGGCGCGCGTCGACGAGCGCCTGCTGCGCCCCGGCGCGCGCATGCCATCGATCCGGCGCTTCGCCGCCAGCCACGGGGTGTCGCCGTTCACTGTCGTGGCCAGCTACGACCGGCTGGTGGCGCAGGGTTACCTGGAGTCGCGGCGCGGCGCCGGCTTCTTCGTGCGTGAGCGCCAGGCCCAAGCGCGCGGCTTGCCAATGGCGCAGCCGGCGCCGGTCCCGGCCGAGCTCGACATCGCCTGGCTGGTGCGCAGCATGTTCCGCCAGGCCCCGCTCGGGCTGGCGCCGGGCTCCGGCGTGCTGCCGGCCGACTGGCTCGACGGCCCGGCGGTCGCCAATGCGCTGCGCGCGCTCAGCCGCCAGAACTGCGACGGCCTGCTCAGCTACGGTTCGCCGCACGGCTTCCTGCCGCTGCGCCAGCAGCTGCAATTGACGCTGGCCGAGCTCGAGATCGAGGCGGGGCCCGAGCAGCTGGTGACCACGCTCGGCGTGACCCAGGCGCTGGACCTGGTGGCGCGCGCGTTCTGCCAGCCGGGCGACACGGTGCTGGTCGACGATCCGGCCTGGTTCCTGATGTTCGGTTCGTTCGCGGCGATGGGCCTGAAGGTGGTCGGCGTGCCGCGCCTGGCCGACGGTCCCGACCTCGCGCGGCTCGAGGAACTCGCCGCCCTGCATCGGCCGCGCCTGTTCGTCATCAACTCGGTGCTGCACAATCCCAGCTCGACCTCGGTGTCTGCGGCCAAGGCCTTCCAGGTGCTGCGCCTGGCCGAGCAGCACGACTTCCTGGTGGTCGAGGACGATATCTATTGCGGCCTGCACCCGGGCGGCGCCACCCGCCTGGCCGCGCTGGATGGCCTGCGGCGGGTGATCTACCTGGGCGGCTTCTCGAAATCGATGGCGGCCAACCTGCGGGTTGGCTTCATCGCCACCTCGCGCGAACGGGCCGCGCTGCTGGCCGACCGCAAGATGCTGGCCACGCTCAGCACCAGCGACATCGGCGAGCGGGTGGTCTATAAAATCCTGGCCGAAGGCCACCACCGCAAGCACCTCGACCGCGTGCGCGGCCGCCTGGATGCGGCGCGGCCGGGCGCACTGCGCCGGCTCGAGGCGCTCGGGATGCGGGTCGACCCGGCGCCGGCGGCCGGCATGTTCCTGTGGGTCGATGCCGGTACGGACACCAACGCGCTGACGGCGCGCGCCATGCAGCAGGACTTGCTGCTGGCGCCGGGCAGCCTGTTCTCGCCCAGCCAGCAGCCGTCGACCCGGATGCGGCTGAACCTGGCGGCGCTGCAGGATCCGGGCGTGTGGCGCTTCCTGGAAGCGCAGGCCGGCTGAATCAGCCGTCCTGCTGGCCCGGGCAGCCGGTCGCCATCATCTTGTTCATGCCTTCCATGATCTGCTCCGGCGTCAGGTCCTGCTTATGGGTGGCGATCGACCAGCGGTGGCCGAAGGGGTCGACCACCTGGCCATAGCGGTCGCCCCAGAACATGTCGGACAGCGGCATCACCGGCTTGGCGCCGGCGTCCAGCGCCTTGGCCCACACGGCGTCGGCGTCTTCCACGTACAGGTGGATGACCACGGGCGTGCCTTTCAGGGCCAGCGGCCCCAGGCTGCCGAATTCGGGAAAGTCCTGCGCCAGCATGATGGGCGAATCGCCGATGCGCAGCTCGGCATGCATGATCTTGCCATCCGGCCCGGGCAGCCGGGCGATCTCGACGGCGCCGAAGGCTTTCTTGTAGAACGCGATTGCCTCACTCGCCTGTTCGCAGACCAGGTGCGGAGTCACGGTTCGGTAGCCTTCGGGGATGGGACGCACTGCCTGGTTCATGGTGTTCTCCTGTGTGATGTTGAATGGGTGCTGCACCCGTTACGACGAACGGGATGGGCAGGATTCGACATGTCGGGTCAATAAAAGTGCCTATTTCTTTGAAGTAGCGTCTTACTTGTCAAAAAGACCTCTTGAAATCGCGAATGCCATCCTTATATGCCTCCGAGTCTGACCAACCCCCCTAAGTTTTTAACGAGGAACAAGATGGCGAACGCCGAAAAAGAAACCCTTGGCTTCCAGGCAGAAGTAAAACAGCTGCTGCAGCTGATGATCCACTCCCTGTATTCGAACAAGGAGATCTTCCTGCGCGAACTGATCTCGAACGCGTCCGACGCGGCCGACAAGCTGCGCTTCGAGGCGATCAACAACGACGCCCTGTACGGCAACGACCATGAACTCAAGATCAAGGTCTCGTTCGACAAGGATGCGAAAACCATCACGATCTCGGACAACGGCATCGGCATGAGCCGCGACGAGGTCATCTCGCACCTGGGCACCATCGCCAAGTCGGGCACCAAGGAATTCTTCAGCAAGCTGTCGGGCGACCAGCAGCAGGATGCGGCCCTGATCGGCCAGTTCGGCGTGGGCTTCTATTCGGGCTTCATCGTGGCCGAGAAGATCGTCGTCAATACCCGCCGCGCCGGCGCCTTCGCCGAACAGGGCGTGCGCTGGGAATCGCGCGGCGAGGGCGAGTACTCGATCGAGCAGATCGAAAAGACCGGCCGCGGCACCGAGGTGGTGCTGCACCTGCGCGAAGGCGAGGAAGAACTGCTGTCGTCGTGGAAGCTCAAGTCGATCATCCGCAAGTACTCCGACCACATCTCGCTGCCGATCGTGATGCAGAAGGAAGAGTGGGACGAAGAGAAGAAGGAAACCGTCGTCAAGGACGAACTCGAGACCGTGAACCAGGCCAGCGCGCTGTGGGCACGCTCCAAGAACGACATCACCGAAGAGCAGTACAACGAGTTCTACAAGCACGTTTCGCACGACTTCCAGGAACCGCTGACCTATACCCACAACCGGGTGGAAGGCCGCAGCGAATACACCCAGCTGCTGTACGTGCCGGCGCACGCGCCGTTCGACCTGTGGGACCGCAACAAGCGCGGCGGTATCAAGCTGTACGTCAAGCGCGTGTTCATCATGGACGACGCCGAGCAGCTGATGCCGACCTACCTGCGCTTCATTAAAGGCGTGATCGATTCGAGCGACCTGCCGCTGAACGTCTCGCGCGAGATCCTGCAAGAGTCGCGCGACGTGCGCGTGATCCGCGAAGGCTCGACCAAGCGCGTGCTGGGAATGCTCGAAGAAATGGCGAATTCCGACGAGCAGGCCGGCAAGGACAAGTACACGACCTTCTGGAAGGAATTCGGCCAGGTACTCAAGGAAGGCGTCGGCGAGGATGCGACCAACAAGGACCGCATCGCCAAGCTGCTGCGCTTTGCCTCGACCTTTGATGACTCGGGCGAGCAGACCGTGTCGTTCGCCGACTACGTGGGCCGCCTGAAGGAAGGCCAGGACAAGATCTATTACGTCACCGCCGATAACTATCAGGCAGCGAAGAACAGCCCGCACCTCGAGATCTTCCGCAAGAAGGGCGTCGAGGTGATCCTGATGACCGACCGCGTCGACGAGTGGATGCTGTCATTCTTCAGCGAGTTCGAAGGCAAGGAACTGGTGTCGGTCGCCAAGGGCGGCCTGGACCTGGGCGCGCTGGAAGACGAGGCCGAGAAGCAGGAACACGCCGAGACCGAAGCTGGCTACAAAGAGCTGGTCGAGAGCATGAAGGGCGCGCTGGGCGAGAAGGCCAAGGACGTGCGCGTGACCTTCCGCCTGACCGACTCGCCGGCCTGCCTGGTGGCGGACGAAAACGAGTTGTCGGGCAATCTGCTGCGCATGCTCAAGGCCGCCGGCCAGGACGCGCCTGAGTCGAAGCCGATCCTCGAGATTAACCCGAACCACCCGCTGGTGCAGCGCCTGAAGTACGAGGAAGCGAGCGGCGCCCGCTTCGCCGACTGGTCGCACATCCTGTTTGACCAGGCGATGCTGGCCGAAGGCGGCAGTCTGCTTGACCCGGCCTCGTTCGTGAAGCGCCTGAACGAAATGCTGCTTGCGGGCGGCAAGTAAGTCCGCAGCGCTTTTCTTCAGTCAGCCCCTGAACGTCGTCCCCGCGAAGGCGGGGACCCAAGTTTGCAAGCGTCTCGATAACGCAAGCAGTACTTGGGTCCCCGCCTGCGCGGGGACGACGTTTTTACGCTAACCGCACAGCTAAGCGAACCTCAGTGCCAGCGCCATCACACAGCTCCCCGCCGCCAGCAGTCCGGCCACGCGCGCCACACGCGCCGCGTTCAACCTTTCGTGCGACAGCAAGCCGATCGCGATCCACACCGCCGCAGTCACGCAGGCGATCCACGGCACGAAACCAACCCCATGCCTGCGCAGCGCCGCACAGCATAACAAGGACACCAGCAAGGCCAGCGCGCCGAGCGCCTGCAGGCACCAGCGCAGGCGTGGCCCGCGACTGATTTTGCCAGCCTCTTGCCAGTGACGTTCGGTCGCCAGGCCAAGCGCCAGGAAGCCGCCGACCGCCGCGGCAAAGGCGGCCATGCCCAACAGCGCGGCGGCCAGGACTTGCGCCGTCATGCGCGGCTTTCTTCAGGTAGGTAAGGAGTAGGCAAGGAAGCGACGAATGAAAATGAGAATTATTCCCATTTTCGTGTATTTGACCGAATGGTGCAATACGTTGCGCCGTCAGGACCTACGCCGCGTTGCAAGCCAGCACAGCACAGATCCAGCACACACCATAGCCGCGCCTTGCCAGAACGAGAACGACAGCGGCGTATCGAGCACCAGCGCCGCCAGCGCAGCCGAGAACACGGGAATGAAATAGGAGGCGCCGGCCAGCACCGTGACGTTGCCATGCAAGATGCCGACGTTCCACGCCGCGTAGCCAAAGCCCATGGCGGCGGCGGCGAGCAGCAGGTGGATGACCGACTGGGTGTCGAAGCGCATCGGCGCGCCTCCCACGACCAGGTACTTGATCCACAGCGCCAGCGCGGTGAGCATGAAGAACAGGGTGACGCCATTGCTGCCCTTGGCGATCCTGGCGGTGACGGTGCAGTAACTGGCCCAGATCAGGGTGCCGACGAAGGCCAGGCCATAGCTGAGCGGGTTGTCGCGCACATTGGCCGCCATCGCCTGTGGATCGAACCCGCCGTCGCCGCCCAGCACCCAGCATACGCCGCCGATCGCCAGCGCCAGGCCGGGGACAATCAGCCAGCTCGTTCTCTGGCCGTTGAAGACGATGGCGAACGCCATCGTGAACGCCGGCCACAGGTAGTTCACCATGCCGACCTCGATGGCCTGGCGGTTGGTATTGCCGTAGCCGATCGACAGCGCCAGGCACATCTCGTAGGCGACGAACAGCAGGCTGCCCCATATCAGGTAGGCGCGCGGAAAAGCGCGCACCTTGCTGGGGCCGACGGTCAGCAACAGCAGGATCGAGGCCACCGTATAGATCATCGCCGCGCCGCCCGTCGCCCCGAGGCTGGCGCTCACGCTGCGAATCAGGCCGACGATCGAACTCCATAACAGGATGGCGAGCAGGCCGATCAGTGTGGCCCGCGTGGTCTTGCTGGTACTGTGCATGCTTACGTCATAAATGGCGAATCTCGGCCGGTGGCGTGTTCCAGTTGTCGTTGCGGCCATCGATATGGCGCACCGGCGCGGCCAGCAAGTCGGCTACCGGCAGGTCGTCCAGGCTGGACACCGTAACGGCGACGAAGGGACCGCTGCGCGGCGCATCGCCGGTCGAGAACACATTGATGCCGCACTCGCCGCAAAAACAATGGCCATCGCGCCGGCTATGGAAACGGTATCCGCGCAAGGCGTCCTGGCCCTGCAGCAGGCGGAAGGCGGCTGGTGCAATCTGCACGGCCCAGAACCGCATCTTGCTGCAGATCGAGCAGTTGCACTTGACGGTGCCGAGGGCCAGGTCGATGTCGGCCTCGTAGCGCACCGCGCCGCAGTGGCAGCTGCCGTGGAAGGTCTTCATGCCTGGCCGCGCGCCTGCCATTCGGCACGGCCGATCTCGTACACCAGCGTCGGGCGGCCATGCCAGACTTCCTGGCCGCGATATCGCATGCCGAGTTTTTCCATGATGCGGGCCGAGCGCAGGTTGCCGGGGTCGCAGATCGCGCACAGCAGCGGCGCCTGCAGCTCCTCGAAGGCGAAGCGCGCCATGCGTTCGGCGGCCTCGATGGCGTAGCCGCGTCCCCAGCGGTCGGAGCGCAGGCGCCAGCCGATTTCGTGCGGGTTGGCAGGGTCTTGCGCCAGGTGCTGGATGCAGCCGGCGCCGACCAGTTCGCCCGTGTCCTGCTCGATGAAATTCCACCACGAGTAGCCGATCGTCTCCCAGCGCCCCTTGACCCGGGCGATGACGGCGCGGGTTTCCTCGGGTGTCTCGGCCTGGCCGCTAATGAATCGCATGACCTCGGGATCGCCGTTCAGCAGGCGCATCCCCTCATAGTGTTCGTCGGACACCGGCTCGAAGCGCAGCCGCGCGCTGTGCAGGATGGTCATGCGCTCGAGACCTCGTCGCAGAACTGCTCCAGCAGGCGCAGGCCTTCGGGCCAGTCGCCGTGGCCCGAATCGGAATTGAGGTGGCCGGCGTCCCCGATCTCGACCAGGCGGCTGCCCCAGGCGCCGGCGAAGGCGCCGGTGCGGTCGGGGCTGGCGAAAGGATCGTTGGCGCTGCCCACCACCACGCTGGGGAAGGGCAGCTGCTGCAGCGGGATCGGCGCCCAGCAATTGAGGTCGGCCGGATAGGACGCCGCTTCGACGTCGCTTGGCGCGACCAGGAAGGCGCCGGCCACCTTGAGCGGGGAGCCGGACAGCGCCCAGTGCGCGACCAGCATGCAGCCCAGGCTGTGCGCCACCAGGATCGGCGCGCCCTGGCAGTCGGCGATGGCGGCGTCCAGCTCGGCCACCCATTCGTCGCAATGGGGATTGGTCCAGTCGCGGTGCGCGGCGCGGCGCCAGTGCGGGTTGCGCTCATGCCAGAGCGATTGCCAGTGGCGCGGGCCGGAATTCCACAGGCCGGGCAGGATCAGGACATCACACTTCATCTTGCTTCTCCTTGATTGGGGCAGCGGGGGCTGCGCAGGCGGGAGCCAGGCGGGCAGGGCGCCATACCACCGCCGCCAGGCGCGCGAGCAGGCGTCGGAACACGTCCCTGCGCTGTTCGGTCAGGATGCCGAGGACGGCGGTCGCGACGGCGACGGCCAGGCAGAGGGCCAGCAGGTCCCTCATGCTGCCGGGGTCGTGCGGATACAGCGCGGGCCAGGCGATCAGCACCAGCGCGTGCGACAGGTAGAGCGTCAGCGTATACGAGGCCAGCAGCCGGATCGGCGCCGCCACGCGCAGCAGGGCCTCGAAGCGGGAGAAGCGCGCGCAGGCGAAATTCAGGCAGACGATCAGGCCGAACACGTAGTCGGACAGGAAGCGGTCGGCGTTCCCCAGCACGAAGGCTTGCCCTAGCCAGGATGCGCGGCCGGCGGCGCGCAGGGTTTCCTCGACCCCGCTGGCTTCGTAGAGCACCAGCAGGGCCAGGCTGGCGATCCACCCGAGGCGCGCCAGACCGCATGTCAGCGTGTGGCGTGCCTGCCAGTGGTAGAGCGCGACCCCGGCCAGCCAGACCGGCAGCAGTAGCCACAGCTTGACACCCATGACGGCCAGCACCAGGCCCAGGGCCGGAAGCCGCCACGGGCCGCGCACGTAGCAGGCGACGCCGAACAGCACGTAATACCAGACCTCGTAGTTGAGCGACCACCAGGGGCCGAGCCAGGGCGGGACTTCGGCCAGCGACCACAGGTCGCCCAGGAACATCAGGTGGAAGGGGATGTAGAGCCAGGGCTTGGCCAGCTGGTAGTGCATGTCCATGCCGGTCATCAGGTGGCCGCGCACCAGGCTGGCGCAGGCGAAGGCCAGCAGCAGCACCGGCAGCGCCACCGAATAGATGCGGGCGGCGCGCGCCAAGGCGTAGTCGCGCGCGCTCGGGCGGCGTTGTTCGGTGGTATAGGCGATCACGAAGCCCGACAGCACGAAGAAGGCCATCACGGCCTCGCGCCCGAACATGGTCAGGAGGTCGGCGCCGGGCGTTTCCACCAGCCCGAACTGGCGCACGTGCATCGCCACGACCGCCAGCGCCGCCAGGAAGCGGACCAGGTCGAGGTAGACCGAGAACGGCTGGTCGAGTGGGGAGGGGGCGGCGCGCATGGCGTTTATATTAATGCAAAACGGGCCGATGGCGACGCCAGCCGGGCCGGCGCTACCTGCACCTTCGTCCCGCGGCCCTGGCACGTCATTCCCGCGCAGGCGGGAATCCAGGGCCTTTGCTTTGTGGCTCGGTCGAGCTGAGGCGGGGTGCATGCATACCTGGGTTCCCGCCTGCGCGCTACGCTGAGCCTACATCTTTAACATATATTTGGCGTATGCTGAATCATTGAAGTGTGGACTCAGCGGAGGTCGCCATGACTTCTCTCGAACT
>NZ_JAXCWM010000014.1:0-172180 GCF_034045115.1 Massilia sp. CFBP9012
TGGGTTCCCGCCTCCGCGGGAACGACGTGGTTTTTCCTATGAAGCGGGCTTATTCAAGCGCCCGAAATTATTCCGGACACCAGTGCGCCTGCGCGGGGACGACGTTTTTGAACGCTAACTCAGCAGCTTAACTGGACGGCATTAGAGCTGTGCCTTGATTATTGACGTACTGGCACTATCTATATCGTTTAGCCCTTGAGGGCAAACCGACCACCGAACACGGAGGCACCATGGATGACGACATTCTGGTCAGCAAGGCCGGCATCATCGAACGCTGCTGCCGGCGTGCCCGCGACGAGTATGAAAAAGACCCCAATACTTTCCCTGACGACATCACGCGCCAGGATGCCGCCACCCTGAACGTGCTCCGCGCCTGGGAAGCGGCGATCGAGATGGGCGATTATGTGATCGGCAACGCCCGCCTCGGCCTGCCGCAGGACGAGCGCGAAGTCATCACCTTGCTGGCCGAACATGGCTGGATCGCACCTACCCTGGCCGAGGATCTCAAGCGCACCGGCGAGTTCTGCCGCGCCGAATGGGATTATCAGGCGTCGCCGCTGCCGGCCCTGGTGACGATCGTCAAACGCGGCCTCGACGATTTCACCGATTATTCGGCTGCCTTGCTGGGCGGCGCACGACTCATCGAATAAACTTTCCAGCCAGTTGTCGGCGCGAAAAACAGGCGCCAACTGGTATGATTCGCCTTTTTCCGGGGGTGGCTCTCCCATTGTCTGACATGACAGGCAGCCATCCCGCACCTGATGACCAAGAAAAAAATGAGCACACCTACCAATCTGCCTGGCTTCTTCAGCCGCCTGTCGATCGCCTTCGGCGCCCTGTTCAAGTCGCTCGGCGACGCCGAGTTCGCCGCGCGCGTGCGCGATGACGGTGTTGGCCCGACCGCAGCACCTGCCCCGGCGCCCGTCCCGACTCCAGCCCCTACTCCAACGCCAGCCCCGGCCCCGACGCCCGCCCCGTCCCCACTGCGCGCGCCAAGCCCGGATTCGGCCCTGCAACTGCTGAGCCTATTCCAGCGCGAAGCCCGCCTGATCGACTTCGCCCACGAAAACCTCAGCGCCTATTCGGACGCCGACATCGGCGCCGCAGCCCGCGTCGTGCACGAAGGCTGCGCGCGCGTGCTGCGCGAGCATTTCGCGATCGAGCCGGTGCGCCTTGAGTCCGAAGGCAGCCGCATCACCCTGAACGAGGGCTTCGACGCCGCCAGCGTGCGCCTGACCGGCAATGTGGTCGGCAAGGCGCCGTTCAACGGCCTACTTTCCCATCGCGGCTGGCGCGCATCGAAAGTCACGCTGCCGCAACTGGCCGAGAGCCACGATGCGCGTGTGCTGGCCCCGGCGGAGGTGGAACTGTGAGCCAGCCGGAAAACGCGCGCTATGCCATCGGCATCGACCTGGGCACCACGCACAGCGCCCTCTCGTATGTCGACCTGCAGGCCAGCGACGGCGAAAAAGCCGTCGACGCCGTGCTGCCGATCCCGCAGCTGACCGCCCCCGGCACGATCGAGTCGCTGCCGCTGCTGCCGTCCTTCCTCTACCTGCCGCACCCGGACGAGATGCCGGCCGGCGAACGCGCCCTGCCCTGGAGCCAGTTCGATGAAACCGCGGTGGCCGGCGAGATGGCGCGCAGCCGTGGCGCCACCACGCCGATCCGCCTGGTGTCGTCCGCCAAGAGCTGGCTGTGCCACCCCGGCGTGGACCGCCGCGCCGCGATCCTGCCGCAGGACGCGCCTGAAGAAGTCACCAAGGTCTCGCCGCTGACAGCGTCGACGCGCTACCTCGAACACCTGCGCCAGGCCTGGAACGCGGCGCACCCGGAAGCGCCGTTCGACCAGCAATCGGTCACGGTCACCATCCCCGCCTCGTTCGACCCGGCCGCGCGCGAACTGACCGCGGAAGCGGCGCGCCAGGCCGGCTTCGCACCTACCCTGCTGGAAGAGCCGCAGGCGGCCCTGTACAGCTGGATCCAGGGCAGCGGCGGCCGCTGGCGCAAGCAAGTCCAACCGGGCGACATCATCCTGGTGGTCGACGTCGGCGGCGGCACCAGCGACTTCTCGCTGATCGCGATCCTCGAACGCGACGGTAAGCTCGAACCGCACCGCGTGGCCGTGGGCGACCACATCCTGCTGGGCGGCGACAATATGGACCTCGCGCTGGCCCATTTCGTGGCCCGCAAGCTCGCCACCAATGGCACACAGCTCGATGCCTGGCAGATGCGCGCCCTCACCTATGGCTGCCGTAGCGCCAAGGAAGAACTGCTGGCCAATCCGAACGCCACCACCCACCCGATCGTGGTGCCGAGCCGCGGCTCGAAGCTGATCGGCGGCTCGATCCGCACCGAACTCACGCGCGAAGAGGTTACCTCCTTCATCACCGACGGATTCTTCCCGCGCGTGGACGCGTCGGCACGTCCGGCCGTGCGCGCCCGCGCCGGCCTGACCCAGCTCGGCCTGCCATATGCGCAGGACGCCGCGATCACGCGCCACCTGGCCGCCTTCCTGGCGCGCCAGGCCGGCGCCACCGCCGAACTCGAAGGTTTCCAGGGCCGCGTGACCGCGGAGCACAGCTTCCTGCATCCGAGCGCGGTGCTGTTCAACGGCGGCGTGTTCAAGTCCGGCATCCTGGCCCAGCGCGTGATGGACACCATCAACGACTGGCTGTACATGGAAGGCGCGGAACCGGCGCGCATGCTCGAAGGCGCCGACCTGGACCTGGCGGTTGCGCGCGGCGCGGCCTATTTCAGCTACGCGCGGCGTGGCGGCGGCGTGCGCATCCGCGGCGGCACGGCGCGTTCCTACTATGTCGGCGTCGAATCGTCGATGCCGGCCATCCCCGGGATGGAGCCGCCACTCGAGGCCTTGTGCGTGGCGCCATTCGGCATGGAAGAAGGCAGCGAACTCGAACTGCCGGGCCAGGAATTCGGCCTGGTGATCGGCGAGCCGGTGACCTTCCGCTTCTTCGGTTCGACCACCCGCCGTCAGGACCGCATCGGCGACGTGCTCGAGTTCTGGGGTCCGGAAGAACTGCAGGAACTGAACGAGATCCAGGCCACGCTGCCGGCCGAAGGCCGCGTGGCCGGCGAAGTCGTGCAGGTGAAACTGCATGCGCTGGCCACTGACGCCGGCACGCTGGAACTGGCGGCTGTCGCCCGTGACGGCCAGCGCTGGAAGGTCGAGTTCGACGTTCGTACTGTCTCCGACGCACAGTGACGTACCTGGTAGGCATCGACCTCGGCACCACGAATACGGTGCTGGCCTTTGCCCACGACGGCAAAGGTGCAATCGAGCTGTTTTCGGTCGACCAGCTGGTGGCGCCCGGCGAAGTCGCCGGTGCGCCGCTGCTGCCGTCGATGCGCTACCACCCGGGCGCGGACGAACTCGCGCCCGGTGAACTGCAACTCCCCTGGAACATCACCGACGTGGCCGGCGTCGAACACGTCGCCCTCGGCCGCCTGGCGCGTGCGCTCGGCGCGGCCACGCCGGGGCGCCTGGTGGCCAGCGCCAAGAGCTGGCTATCGCATCCCGGCGTCGACCGCATGGCGCCCATCCTGCCCTGGGGTGCCGAAGGTGACGTGGCCAAGGTGTCGCCGGTGGCGGCCAGCGCCAGCTACCTGGCCCACCTGCGCGCCGCGTGGAATACGCGCTTTCCCAAACAGCCGCTCGAACGCCAGCAGATCGTGCTCACGGTGCCCGCCTCATTCGACGAAGGCGCGCGTGCGCTGACGCTGGAGGCGGCGAAACAGGCCGGCCTGCCGGACGTGCGCCTGCTGGAAGAACCGCAGGCCGCGCTGTATGACTGGCTGTACCGGCATCGTGCGAACCTGAGCGAAGATTTGGCTGATGCGCGCCTGGTGCTGGTGGCCGACGTCGGCGGCGGCACCACCGACTTCAGCCTGGTCAAGGTCGACGCCAAGGATGGCGAACCATCGCTCACCCGCATCGGCGTGGGCAACCACCTGATCCTGGGCGGCGACAATATGGACCTGGCGCTGGCCCACCTGGTCGAGACGCGCATGGCCGAACAGGCCGGCGAAGACGCCACCCGCAGCCGCCTGTCGAGCGCCCGCCTGGCCCAGCTCACCGAACGCTGCCGCGCCGCGAAAGAGCAGCTGCTGGCCGACGATGCGCCGGACCACGTCACCGTCACCCTGCTCGGCGCCGGCAGTCGTTTGATCGGCGCCAGCCGCAAGACCGACCTGCGGCGCGAGGACATCGAGCGCATCGTGCTGGACGGCTTCTTGCCGCTCAATGCGGCGCAGGAAGACGCGAAACGTGCGCGCGCCGGCATCGTCGAATTCGGCCTGCCGTATGCGAGCGACCCGGCCATCACGCGCCACCTGGCGCTCTTCCTGCGCCAGCACGCGGCCGCCGCGCGCGAGGCGCTTGGCCTGCCCGACGATGGCACGCTGCCGGTGCCCGACACAGTGCTGCTCAACGGCGGCGTGTTCAGGGGCGCGGCGCTGGCGCAGCGGCTGGTCGACACCTTGACGGCATGGCGCGGCGCTCCGGTGCGCGTGCTGCACAACGAGAACCCCGACATCGCCGTCGCCCGCGGCGCCGTGGCCTATACGCTGGCGCGCCAGGGCCTGGCCCCGGCCATCGAAAGCGGCGCCGCGCGCAGCTACTACCTGCTGCTCGATGGCGAAACGCAAGGAGACAAGCTGCGCACCGTCTGCCTGCTCCCGCGCGGCACACCCGCCGCGCTCGAGGTGGCATTGGCGGGCCGCAGCTTCGCGCTGCGCGTGGGCCGTCCGGTGCGCTTCCACCTGGTCTCGACCATCGCCGACAGTGGCGCCCCGCCGCAGCCCGGCGACCTGGTCGACCTGGATCCGTCAAAGGTGGTGCGCCTGCCGGCGATCGCCACCGTGCTGCGCGCCGCGCGCGGTGCGCCGACCGAGATCCCGGTGCGGCTGGTGACGACCCTGAGCGAAGTCGGCACGCTCGACGTGCATTGCGTGGCCGAGGATGGCGGCCAGCGCTGGCAGCTCGCCTTCCAGCTGCGCGGCGAAGACGACAGCGAGGCGCCGGACGAAGCGCTGCCGCTGGAACTTGATGCGGCAATTGACAAGATCGAGCGCGTGTTCGGCACCCGCTCGAAACAGGTCGAGCCGAAGGAAGTGAAACAGCTGCGCGCCGGCCTGGAACACCTGCTCGGATCGCGCGAACGCTGGACCACGCCCCTGCTGCGGCGCCTGTTCGATGCCCTGCTGGCGCGCGCGAAGGGGCGACGCCGCTCGGTCGAGCACGAGCGCGCCTGGCTGAATCTCGCCGGCTACTGCCTGCGTCCCGGCTTCGGCCATCCGCTCGACGAATGGCGCATGGAGCAGTTGTGGGCGATGTTCGAGGGCGGCGTCCAGCACCACAAGGACAGCCAGGTGCGCGCCGAATGGTGGACCTTGTGGCGCCGGGTGGCGGGAGGCCTGTCGACCGAATCGCAGCTGCGCGTGCTGGACGATTTCGCCTTCAACCTGCAGGCCGACGAATCGGAGCGCGGACGCCGGCCGGTCACCCTGGTCGACGGCAGCGAGGAA
Source organism: Massilia sp. CFBP9012 (assembly GCF_034045115.1). Classification (NCBI taxonomy): domain Bacteria; kingdom Pseudomonadati; phylum Pseudomonadota; class Betaproteobacteria; order Burkholderiales; family Oxalobacteraceae; genus Massilia; species Massilia sp. CFBP9012. Next base: position 5,548 of record NZ_JAXCWM010000014.1, read on the forward strand.
GACATGCTGCGCGTCGGCGCCTCGCTCGAACGCATCCCGTCGGCCTATAAAGCCGAGATCGGGGAATGGCTGCTGTCGCAGATCGATGACATCCCGTCCGCCGGCAAGCTCGATGCCCGTGCCAGCGCGCGCTATGGCCGCTACCTGTGGGCCCTGGGCCGGGTCGGTGCGCGGCAGTCGTTCCAGTCGAGCGCCCACGAAGTGGCCCCGCCCGAGGTGGCCGAAAGCTGGCTGGCAAAACTGCTGCAACTGGACTGGCGCAAGGTGGAGCCGGCCGGTTTCGCCGCCGCCCACATCGCGCGCATGACGGGCGACCGCTCGCGCGACATCAACGAGGAAGTGCGCGCGGATGTGCTGCGGCGCCTGGCATCCAGCGGCGCGCCTCCGATGTGGACGGCGATGGTGCGCGAGGTGGTGGAGCTGGACCAGGCCGTCGAGACGCGCCTGCTGGGCGATGCGCTGCCGCCGGGATTGAAGCTGCTGGGCTAGGCGACAGCACGTGCATCACGCAAGTGATAATTCGCGCTAATCCGTACGAATCCAAGTGATACATTGACATATTGCGCCGACCCGGACCATCGATAATGTCAATCCATCCCTCAGCGAAGATTCTCTCATTACTGCCATTAGTGGTAGCCTGCACGGCCTGCACTACCACGATGGCGCCATTACCCCCGCTTGACCCTGTCCTCGCGAAGATCGTCGGCACCTGGGGCGCCACGAACCATGCACCTTTTTCTTGCAGCGAATCTCCCCACGTTTTCACGATTTCACAAGACGGGAAATTCTTCACTACACGCAACAAGGAGAAACTGTATGCTGGCGGAGAGGGCACAAACGAAAGTGTCTCCCGCATACTTACTGTACGTGGGAATGTGGTGACCATGTTCAATGAGCGTGAAATGCGGCTTACCGAGAGTGGGGATCCTGCAGTGTGGTCACTCGTGCTCGTCAATGATGATCGATTTTACTGGCGCCGAACGGACTGGAAAGCCGATTTCGGCACCGCCCCATATGAGCGCTGTAAATAATTAAATCCGCAGCTTTACCTGGACAGCTGGCCAACCAGGATCAGCGACACAGGTTTGCCGGTGCGTGGATTGAGTAGCGCGCGGACGCCGCCATACCCAAGCATCAAGGTCGGGATACCTTGATGAGCAAAACTTACTATGCTAAGTTTTGCTCATCAGGTAATCAGGGGGTCGCTTCCCTGCATGTCCATGACCTCGTCCCCTCCACCTTCCGCGCCGGTCGAAAACTGGCATGCGATGCCGGCCGACGCCGTCCTGCGCCAGCTGACCTCCACACCCGACGGGCTCGACCCGGCCGAAGCGGCGCGCCGCCTGGCGCTGCACGGCCCCAACACGCTGCCATCGCCACCGCGCACGCCCGCCGTCCTGCGCTTTCTGCTGCAATTCAATAATGCGCTGATCCTGTTCCTGCTCGCCGCCGCGGCGCTGGCCGCCGTGCTCGGGCACTGGGTCGACGCGGCCGTGATCGTCGGCGTGGTCACCGTGAACGCCATCGTCGGCTTCGTCCAGGAAGGCAAGGCGGAGCAAGCCCTTTGGGCCCTGCAGGACATGCTGGCGCCCAATGCGCGCGTGGTGCGCGCCGGCCAGCATGCGACCGTCCCGGTGGCCACGCTGGCGCCCGGCGACGTGGTGCTGCTCGAAGCCGGCGACCGCATCCCCGCGGACCTGCGGCTGCTGCGCGCCCGCGCCCTGCTGATCGACGAAGCGATCCTCACCGGCGAATCGGTGGCCAGCGTCAAGACCGGCCACGCCGTCGATGTGGGTTCGGCGCTGGGCGACCGCGAAGGCATGGCGTATTCCGGCACCCTGGTTGCCGCCGGCCAGGGCCTCGGCCTGGTGGTCGCCACCGGCAGCCATACCGAGATCGGCCACATCAGCACCATGCTCGGCAAGGTCGAGCCGCTCACCACGCCGCTGCTGCGTCAAATCAACGGCTTCGGGCGGCGCTTCACCGTGCTGTCGATCGCCGTCGCCGCGCTGCTGTTCGCCTATGCGGTCGGTCTGAAAGGAATGGACTGGGTCGAGGCGCTGATGATCGTGGTGGCGATCGCGGTGGCGCTGGTGCCGGAAGGATTGCCGGCGGTGATCACCATCACCCTCGCCATCGGCGTGCAGCGCATGGCCGCGCGCCACGCCATCGTGCGCCGCCTGCCGGCGGTCGAGACGCTCGGCGCGACCACCGTGATCTGCTCCGACAAGACCGGCACCCTGACCCGCAACGAGATGACGGCCTGCCGCGTGGTGACCGAGGCGGGTAGCATCGGCGTGAGCGGCACCGGCTATGCGCCGCTGGGCGCGTTCGATCTACCCGACGACGGCGCCGGCCTGCCGGCCAATGCGCGCCGCCTGGTCGAAGCCGGCCTGCTGTGCAACGACGCCCACCTGCACCAGCATGTGGGCGGCTGGCGGGTCGATGGCGATCCGATGGAAGGCGCGCTGGTGGCGCTGGCGATGAAGGCCGGGCTGGAGCCGGACGCCTTGCGCGCCGGCCATCCGCGCGCCGACGAGATCCCGTTCGACGCCCAGCACCGTTTCATGGCCACCCTGCACGGCCTGGCCGACGGCGGCGCCGAACTGTTCGTCAAGGGCGCGCCGGAGCGCGTGCTGGGCATGAGCGGCAGCCAGCTCGATGTGGCCGGCGCACGGCTGCCGCTGGACGCCGCCTGGTGGGAAGACCAGATCGCCGCTGCTGCCTCCAGCGGCGAGCGCGTGCTGGGCTTCGCGCTGCGTCGCTTTCAATATGCGCCGCAGCAGCTGGACTTCGACACCGTGGACGAACTCGTATTCCTGGGCCTGGTCGGCTTCATCGATCCGCCGCGTCCCGAGGCGCTGGCCGCGATCGCCGATTGCCGCAGCGCCGGCATCGCGGTCAAGATGATCACCGGCGACCATGGCGCCACCGCCGCCGCCATCGCCGCGCAACTCGGACTGGCCAAGCAGCCGGTGGTGGCGACCGGCCAGGACGTCGATGCGGTCTCCGACGCCGAGCTGAGGCCCCTGGCGCGCCGCACCCACGTCTTTGCCCGCACCAATCCCGCCCACAAGCTGCGCGTCGTGCGCGCGCTGCAGGCCGAGGGCGAAGTGGTCGCGATGACCGGCGACGGCGTCAACGACGCCCCGTCGCTCAAGCAGGCCAACGTCGGCATCGCCATGGGCAACAAGGGCACCGAGGCTGCCAAGGAGGCTGCGCAGATCGTGCTGGCCGACGACAATTTCGCCTCCATCGTGGCGGCCGTGAGCGAAGGACGCACCGTCTACGACAACATCCGCAAGGTCATCGCCTGGACCCTGCCGACCAACGGCGGCGAGGTGCTGGCCATCGTCGCGGCAATGGTGCTGGGACTGACCTTGCCGATGACGCCTCCGCAGATTCTGTGGATTAACATGATCCTGACCATCACGCTCGGCCTGGTGCTGGCCTTCGAGCCGGCCGAACCGGGCGTGATGGGGCGCCGGCCGCGCGACCCGCAAGCGCCGCTGCTGTCACCCTTCATGCTGTGGCGGGTGGCGTTCGTGTCGGTGCTGTTCACCGCCGGCGTGTTCGCCGTGATGGCCTGGGCCGAACGGCGCGGCCTGGGCACAGAAGCGGCGCGCACGATGGTGGTCAATATGCTGTGCGTGCTGGAGATTTTCTATCTGTTCAACGTGCGCTACCTGCACATGCGCTCGTTTACCTGGCGCGGCGCGCGCGGCACGCCGGCGGTGCTGTGGGCAATCGTGGTCGTGGTGGTGGCGCAGCTGGCGTTCACCTACCTGCCGTGGATGCAGGCGCTGTTCGATACCCGCGCCGTAGCGCTGGTCGATGGCGTGGCGATCCTCGGCATCGGGCTGGCGTTCATGGTGGTGCTCGAAGTCGAGAAGCTGTTGCTGCGGCGCTGGGGCGTGTTCGCGGAAATCAGCTGACGCCGGCCAGGATCAGCGACACCGGCCTGCCCGTGCGCGGATGCAGTGGCTCACGCATCTCGACCACGCGCAGGCCGTGCCGCTCGAACAGCGCGACCCAGCTCGAAATCGTGCGGAAGTACCAGGGCGGCGCGTCCTGGAACTCGTCGCTGAAACCGGCCCAGCTGCCCGCGCGCCAGCCATCGGCATAGGGCGCGTCGCCGCAGGCCATCAGCGGATGCACGGTCTGCACAATCAGCGTTCCGCCGGCCCGCAGATAAGTCGGCGCGGCGGCGAACAGGCCGTCGACCGCTTCATGTCCGATCAGCGAGAAGTTGGCGACGGCGACGTCGGCCGCCAGCGCCAGTTCGCCGGCCGCGATCTGTTCATACGACAGCACGCGGAAGTCGCCGCCGCCGGCGGCACGCGCTTGCTCGACGAGGCCTTCGATCGCATCCACCCCAACCATTTCCACCTCGGGCAGTGCGCGTACCAGCCAGCCTTCGCCGCAGCCAAGATCGACGCCGGTGCGCGGCGCGCACGCGCGCACCGCCTCGACGATGGCGGCATTGGTCACCAGCGTGCGGCTCTCGATTTCTCCGCTACGCACTGCGCTGGTCCAGGGGTTCGCGTTGCGCGACCAGGATGCGAGGATTGCTGCGTCGGTGTGATCGGTCATGGCGTCTCCTTTGGCGCTCATTATGCATGACGCGGCGGCCCCCCCCCCAGGCATGCGGCAGCCATCGCGATCATCCAGTAGACTGGCCGGGTTTCAACGCATCCATCCTGTCGTCCATGAAATCTCCGCAACGCCTGCCGCTACTGCTCGTCGCCATCACGGCCGCCGCCATCATCTTCGCCTTCATCAAGAAGCCGCCCGAGCAGGACGTGCTTCCGCCGCCGCTGGTCTCCCTGGAAAAGATGGGCCACCTGGTCTCACTCAAGATGAACTACGCGGACGTCATCGAATTCACGCAGCCGAACGCGGTCGACATTCCCTGGTCGCAATGGGAAGTACGGCTGGGCAGCACCCGCGTGCTGCTGGTCGCGCGCGGCGACTGCACGGTGGCGACCGACCTGCGCCAGGCGCGCTATGAGGACATCGACGAGCGCGCGCGCACCCTCACCGTGGTGCTGCCGCCGCCCTCCCCATTGCAGGCGCGCATCAGCCACGAAGCGCGCAACCGGGGCGGCTCCTACTTCTATGCGGTCACCGAGCAGGGGCTGCAAGCCTTCATCCCCTCCGCCCAGACCCGCACCACGGCGATGAACAATGCACTGGGCACGGCGCAGAAGGCGGTGCAGGCGGCCTGCAGCCAGCCCGCCGTGCTCAATACCGCCAAGGAAAACGCGGCCACCGTCATGCAGGCCACCCTGGCCGCCACCGGCTGGATGCCGACCGTCATCTGGGAACCGCTGTCTGCTGCAAGGCCCTGAACGGCGATCAGGACGCGGGCGTCGCCTCAAGCAAGGCGTCGCGCGCGTCCTTGTACTGCCGCGATCCTTTCAAGCGCTCCAGGTAGCGAATTGGCCGCCGCTTGTCCATGCCGATGTCGTAATTGAGGCTGCCGCGCGCACCGCAATAAGCCTCGCAAGTACGCCCGGCATCGGAAGAGGCCCGATCGGTCAGTGTCAGCTTGCCGTTCTTCTCTCCAATCTTGAGCACGCACGGCGCATCACCCGCGGCCGGCGGCTCTGGATCGCGATAGACGAACATGCCGTCCTCGAAGCGCGCCATGCCGTATATGCCGCAGGTGTGGCCATTGAAGAAATCGAGGTGCACGCGCACGTAAACATGGTCGCGGTCGTACGGGACGATCTCGACGATGTCTTCGGCCTGGTAGGACTCTGTTTCGTCCTTGCCGGGCACGATGAATGCGCTCATGAAACGGTGCTTGTACACGCCAGCAATGCGCTCCATCGCCTGCACTGCCGGCGAGACCGGCGTAGCGGCAATGGCCGCGCCGGCAAGGATGGCGCTGGCCAGGAAAAAGCCTGTATATTTCATTTCCAACCTTGGATCGTAAGTACACACAACACTTTACAGGACAACGGAAACCGCACGTACTACTACGTACGCAATCCGCATGGGCATTCGTGTAAAATCGTTTCAGCAGGTTATCGAATAATCGCGTAATAATTCAACTATATAGGTGACAAAACCATGCGAGTCTTCCCGTCCAAAGGAAAATCCCTCGTCTTCGCTCTGGCAGCAACCGTCCTCTCCACCAGCGCCTTCGCCCAGAACTGGCCAACCGGCACCGTGACCGTGGTCGTGCCATGGCCGGCCGGCGGCCCGTCCGACATCGCGGCCCGCCCGCTGGCGAAAGGCCTGACCACCGACCTGAAACAGTCGTTCGTCATCGATAACCGCGGCGGCGGCGGCGGCAATATCGGCAGCGCGGCCGTGACCCGCGCCAAGCCGGACGGCCAGACCCTCCTGATCACCTCGAGCGCACCGATCGTGATCAACCCGAGCCTGTACAAGAAGATGGCCTTCGACCCGGCCAAGGACCTGATCCCGGTCACCAACCTGCTGCGCGCGCCGCTGGTGCTGGTCGCCCACCCATCGGTGCCGGCCAAGAACGTCAAGGAACTGCTGGCCCACATCCAGTCGAAGAAAGGCCAGTTCTCGTACGCGTCGGCCGGCAACGGCACCCCGCAGCACCTGACCGGTGAACTGTTCCGCGGCGTGACCAAGCTCGACATGGTGCACGTGCCGTACAAGGGCTCGGCGCCGGCGATTTCCGACCTGCTGGGCGGCCACATCCCGATCATGTTCGACTCGACCATCGCGATCATGCCGCACATCAAGAGCGGCAAGGTGAAGCCGATCGCCATCTCGGGCAACAAGCGCTCGCCGCTGCTGCCGGACGTGCCGACCTTCGCCGAAGCGGGCCTGAACATCGAGTCCTACGCCTGGTACGGCCTGTTCGTGCCGGCCAAGACCCCGAAAGCCATCGTCGACAAGATCAACGCCGAATCGCAGAAAGTCATGAAGCAGCCTGACTTCCAGCGCGTGCTGGCCGACACCGGCACCGAGTACGTGGGCGATACGCCAGAAAACTTCGCCAAGTTCGTGCAGGCCGAGAGCGCGAAATGGTCGAAGATCGTGAAGGACAGCGGCGCGACCGTCGACTGATCCACACGATCCTGTAGTACCCAATAAAGCGGGTGACGCGGCATGGCCGGGTCGCCCGTTTTTGCATTCAAGCCCGTTTCATCGCAACGTGGTGCAAATGCGGCGACGTCAACCTGACGCCGGCGGCATCGAACACGTCCAGCACGTTCTGATGCAGGCGGTTGCACACCTCGGCCCGGCTGCGCGGGCTGTCGGCCGCCGCGTGGGCGCACAGGCGGTATTCGATGTAGAAATCCGATAGCGCCGCCTGCACGATGAAGGGTTTCGGTTCGGCCGCGATGCCTTGCGCCGCGCCGGCTGCCTGCTCGAGCAGCGCGTGCACCGTGCGCCACGGCGTGTCGTAGCCGACCGTGACCTTGACCTCGGTGACGAAACCGTCCTCGATCACGCCGTCGCGCGAGAAGTTGCTGGTGGTGTTGGACAGCACCCAGGCGTTAGGCATCAGGACTTCTTCGCCGCTGCCGGTGCAGAGGCGTGTCTCGAACATGCCCATGTCGACCACCGTGCCCTCCTTGTCGCCCACGCGCACGTATTCCCCTTTTCTCAGCGAGCGGGTGTACATCAGGATCAGGCCTGCGGCGCCTTGCGCCACGATGCTCGAGGCGCCGATCGACACCATCAGGCCGGCCAGCACCGTCACGCCCTGGAAGGCCGCCGTGTGCGAGCCCGGCAGGTAGGGATAGGACATCGCCAGCGCGAACAGGGCGATCACGATATTGACCAGGCGCCGGGTCGGCGCCGCCGTGTCCTGGTCCAGCCAGCCCACCTGCAGTTCGCCGCTCTCGACCCGCTTGAACACCGAGGCCGCGGTCAGCATCACCAGGCGCGCCAGCGCGGCAATGACCAGCACCACCAGCAGGCCGGGAATCGCGGCCGCCATCGACTGGCCGATCCCCACCGCCATCTCGATCAGGTAGCCCTTGAGCCACTCGCCCCAGCTGCGGGTGTAGGCGAATTCGCCGAGCAGGAAGCTGATCCAGATATAGGTGGCCAGCAGGCGCAGGCCCCATACCACCGCCATCGTCACCTGGCGCAGGAAGCTCACATACAGGTGGGCGTCGAGCAGGCGCACGTTGCGGAAGCTCACCCGCGCCAGGCGCACGCCGAGCAGGCGCTCGAAGCGGCTCTTGACCGCGCTGCGCAGCAGCACCAGCGCGCGCAGCACAAAGACATAGGCCAGGGTGGCGGCGACGCACAGCGCCGCGGCTTCGACCAGCACGCGCGGGTCGCTCGCCTCGCGCCGCGCCGCCAGCGCGCGTTCCAGCTTGCGCGCGCTGTCGTGCGCGACGTCCTGGGTCGTGTCGCCGGCCAGCATATTGATGTCGGCCGGCGTCACCAGGAACAGCGGCGCGCCGTCGAGCAGCACCTGGCTGCCCTCGGCCAGCGCATTGACCGTGGCGCGCTGCGGCCCCTTGCCCGACAAGGCCTTGTCGAGGCGGCGCTGGGCCGCTTCGAGGCGGTCTTGCGGCGAGTGCCCGGCCAGGGTAGCGCGGAATACGAAGACCTTGCGGGTGGCGACGGTGAAGTCGGCGCGTACGGTCGGTTGGGCCGACGCGGCCATGGTCGCGACCGGCGCTGTTTCGGGCTGGGCGGCCCAGACGCAGGAATACAGCCCCATCAAGGCTAAAACAAGGAGTGCGCGGATGATCGCCATGGAAAAACACAAATCGGTAAAAACGAAATGTTACCCCAGAACACTTCCGCTCAGCAGGCAAACCACTTACTTACAACAGACCCAGACCAAGATCTTTCCGACAAGCTACCGTGTTCCGTGTCTTTTCGATAACGACTAACATCTTCGTCACTACCTGGCTGCGTTTGCAGCCCCACCCCATCGAGGAGCAAGCATGAGTTCGGAAGACCAGAAGCCAGAAAACGTGACGCCGTCGCGCCGCCGCTTCGTGAACACCCTCAGTACCGTTGCCGCAGGCGTGGCCGCCTCGGCCGCCGCCGTCCCGGCCCTGGCCCAGCAAGCGGCCGGCGGCAACCAGCCGGCGCCGGGCGCCGCGCGCGAGGCAGCCAAGCGCTATCCGCGTCCGCCCTTCCCCAAGCAGGACCAGCCGTGGCCGGCCCTGGCCAGCAAGATGACGCCGCGTCCAGACCACGGCGAAACCACGTATCGCGGCAGCGGCCGCCTGGCGGGACGCAAGGCCCTGATCACCGGCGGCGACTCGGGCATCGGCCGCGCCGCCGCGATCGCCTATGCGCGCGAAGGCGCCGACGTCGCCATCGGCTACCTGCCGGCCGAGGAACCGGATGCGCGCGAAGTCATGCAACTGATCCGCGACGCGGGCCGCAAGGCGGTCGCCATTCCCGGCGATATCCGCGACGAGGCTTTCTGCAAGAAGCTGGTGGAGACGGCGGTGCGCGAACTGGGCGGCCTGGACATCCTGGTCAACAATGCCGCGCGCCAGCAGAACAATAATTCGATCCTCGACATCACCAGCGAGCAGTTCGACTGGACCATCAAGACCAATGTCTATGCGGTGTTCTGGATCAGCAAGGCGGCGATTCCGCACATGTCGGCCGGCAGCGTCATCATCAATACCTCGTCGCAGACGGCTTACGATCCGCCGGAAAAACTGCTCGACTATGCGGCCACCAAGGCCTTCGAGGTGGCATTCACGAAGTCGCTGGCCAAGCAGATGGCATCGAAGGGAATCCGCGTGAATGCGGTGGCGCCGGGGCCGGTGTGGACGCCGCTGCAACTGGCGGGCGGCAATTCGCCGGAGGGGCGCGAGAAGTTCGGGGAAGATACGCCGATGAAGCGTCCCGGCCAGCCGGCCGAGCTGGCGGCAGTGTTCGTCACGCTGGCGTCGGACGAATCGAGCTATACCACCGGCCACGTGTATGGCGTGGCTGGCGGTGGCGGGCAGCCATAAGGACTCACCCCCAGCATTGATTGTAAGTATTTACTTCATTCCGCCCAGCGTTTCTGGGCGGTACTTAGTCGCAGCGCAAGATGCCGCAACATCGAAGCGAAGGAGCGAGTTCAGATCAGCTAGCCGACTAGCTCAGCTGAGACCAACTCATCTATCACACAATTCCCAGCTCAGTAGTACACCCGCCGTGGATTATCTCTCACAGGCCAGCCTTGCGCATCAGGCGTTCCACCATGCAGCGGGCGACATCGGCTCCCTCACACCGTAACTGGCGCCATAACTGATCGGCACCGCAGACCTGCATGTTCGCCTGCCAGCCCCTCTGAATATCGACGCTTCGCACGACGTCACGCTGGGCATGCATACAACGCAACTCAGAACTATGCTGGCATGACCTGGCAGATGGACTCAACGTTACAAGCACGACATACTGGTCGATAAAGCCATCATGGCTTGAAACAGCTTTGAGCTCCCCCTGGCAAAAACGCCCCTTTCAAGACACAAAGTCTCGCTGCCCTGCGCGGCTCTTGCTCTACGGCCCTGATGCATTCTTCTCCGAACCTGATCAGACTTGGATGCTGGCCGGCATCACGCTCTTGCTAGCCCACTCAGCAACGCAACGTTTCTGATGTGCAGCCGATCTTGGCCATGATCGAGGAAATCGCCGTTCATCCCGATTCGTATTAACCGCTCGCCACCTCGACCATGCATACAGAGCATTCGATGCGTTCGAGAGAATACTTGGGTTGCTATTTCATTGTGCCATTTTTAACATTGGAGCCTCTACAAACCTAAGGGGCTCACCCAGCTATTCCAGATGGCTGGAGGTAAATCAGCGACACTTCAATAGAGGCGCCTAACGTCTTCAAACCGGCATAGTGAGAAGCGCATGGGGCACTTCGTTCACAGTAAATCCGGCTTAAAGGACGTTAGCAAGCGGCGACGCAGAACGAAGCTGACAATTGCGGTGCCGTCAGAATGATAATTCGTCATTGTTCCACTTCACGAGCAGTTAACACGTTAATAAAACTACCCCGACTAACCCGCATGTGGTTGATGTGCTCGGCTGCGATGTTTTGCATGAGCGGCGGCTGCATTTCCCGCGCTGTTCCATTTGCAAAAAATATCAATAACGTGACAATTGGTGATATTTTCAGGCTGAAATATAGTTATATTTGTTCACTGAATTTCCTTAAGGCAATCAAAAAGCGCTAGCAATCAATCGCGCGTGATAGTCGGTTGAGAAAGCCAACAAGATGATACCGAGCGCCGTGGTTCAAGATGAATAGTGCGTAAGGAGGTCTCTCAGAGGAGCATGCCCCGCGGCTGCCATAATTTGAATGAAGGCACGATGCAGGGAGTCATAGCCTTTTGAATTAGAAGTATTCAAGAACATTCTGAAGTCATCAAATAGCGAGCAAATCTGTGACCAATCCCTCAATTACCGAATACCTGAAGTACTCCACGCTCCAGTTGGCGGCCGAAGCGTTTCTCAGAGATGAAAATACGTGCAAGTTGGCCACAACAGACGCTCAAATCGTCACGGCTCTTCTAAATGGCAACGGCCATGCTAGTCGGTTCACTAATACGGAGGCGGATGCGTTTATTGATAATGGCTGGAAGGTGCTGGACCAATGTGTGAATACGGGGACAGGCTTCTCTGGGACCCTATTTCAAAATATCGAGACAGACGAGTTAGTCATATCATTTCGCAGCACAGAGTTCGTTGATGACGCGGTGCGTGATAGCCTCGCTACAAATACTTACGAGATCAAGGCTACTGGCTTTGCCTGGGGGCAGATCGCCGATATGGAAGAGTGGTATGCCAAACTTCAGGCCGATCCATCGAAATTGGGAAATAAGTCGTTTTCCGTTACCGGATACAGCCTTGGCGGACATTTGGCGACAGCATTCAATCTTCTGCATACAGACGAAGCAGACCAGGTTGTCACTTTTAATGGTGCCGGTGTAGGTAAAGTTACACAAGGAACCTTGGCAAGTGCACTTGATGAGTTCAATAAACTGCGCGAAGACCCTGTTCAGATCACAGCACAGTTTGCGGACTCGGGGCTGACTGAGCTTTACAACACCATTCGCATGCATCTGTCGGATCACTCTTGGACCGCTCAGGAAGCTAAGGCGACAATAATTGAGGCCTATGTAGGAGAGACGATGAGTACTGATGCGCAAGCACTCTTGTCAGCGCTTAGCGAAATCGCTGAGTTGCAAGAGGAGGCCGCGCGTGTGCCGACTTTGCGTGCGGGCAGCTCTGGCATGGACCTCAATATTCACCCGAAAAAAGTGGATGAGAGTCAAGTTGACGCGCTTAGCTTGGACTATCGTATGGCAGTGAAGTTCGCAGCCAGGAACACGGAAGCGGCATCACTAGTGGATGGTGTGATTCAAGCGTATGGTAATAAGGAATATCTGGACATCAGATTCGCTAATCAGTATGACGTTGTCGGAGATACCAAGCCATCAGCCGTTGCACACAGCCTTTGGCACGCCGGGCAGGATGTGCGCATTTTCATTGAGGATCAGCCGTTGTACCGTGGCGGTATTGGCGCGGATCTCGCTAACGCGGCCCTCGACTACGGCTCTGTCAAGCTATTAGTGGATGGATATGCAACAAAAGGTTTTGGGGACACCCACAGTTTAATTCTGTTGGTGGATTCGCTCAGTATCCAAGATTCCCTGCTTAATCTGGTGGCAGCGAATCAGAGGAATAGTGTGCAAGCCTCGCTAGCCGAGATTTTAAGAGCTGAGTCCTATCTCAAAGGAGTAAATGGCGACCTGTTACTAGGGTCGGGCCAGGGCATGGCCGAGGGCGACGTTATGGAAAACGTTGTCAACACGCTCTCTGCACTCTTTTTTGGTCCAGATAGCCCCTATATGCTCAAAGGGGATCCTAACGGGAATACCTGGGCGCGCATTGATAACTTGAATGGCTATACTGGCCGTTCTCACTTGCATGATCGACTGGATGAAATAACTAACAGTACTGCCTACAAAAATCTTGTTGGAAAACTTGACTTCTCGTTTGCGGCCTCGCCAAGCGCCACTGCCGGACGCGAGGATTTCGGGAACTTCTTATCACTATATACGCTAAGTCCTCTCGCATTCCATTTCAGCTCTGTGACAGATGTTCCTGCAGCGTGGGATAGCGTTTATGAGGACTGGGTTGCTGACAATCTATTATTGGAGCAAGACGAGGATTCTGTGGAACTGGCCATCAGCAATAAATGGATGATTGACCGCGCCGATTTTTTGCAGCGCAAGCTCTGGTTTAATATAAATAATGTAAACCCTTCAAATGCTCGACCGATCGAGGCAAATGACTCGAATACGGGCCATCCGTATCTGACAGATTCGACTTACTTTGAGGACGCAGCCAGTGACTATATCATAGCCCAAGGTTACGCAGCAGGAAATCCATACGCCAATATTCATCGCTTCTATTTTGGCGACTCGAAGGATAATACGCATGTAGGCGGTGGAGTTGCTGACCATCTTTACGGAATGAGTGGCAATGATTATCTTTATGGGCAAGGTGGTGATGATTATCTGGAAGGCGGGAACGGGGCCGACAATCTCATAGGTGGGGCCGACAACGACGAGCTATGGGGCAATGCAGATGACGACAACCTTTGGGGGGGAGATGGTGACGACGAGCTTCATGGAGGTAGCGGAATAGATAAACTTATGGGAGGAAACGGCAACGACACGCTCTGGGGCGGTTCTGGCAACGATTCTCTTTGGGGCCAAGAAGGTAACGATGAACTCTATGGCGGCAGTGGAGACGATTACTTGTCTGGCGATGCAGGTAATAATGAGGTCCATGGCGGCAGCGGCGACGACTATGTTGACGGCGGGGCCGACTCCGACAAGCTATGGGGAGATGAAGGCGATGACGTGCTGCGGGGTTATGATGGCGACGACTGGCTTGACGGCGGCGAGGGCGACGATCTTTTAATGGGCGGCGCTGGCAACAACACATTAATTGGCGGAGGCGGGTCAGACGTGCTCAATGGCAGCGATGGAATAAACACATTCGTCGGCGATACGGGATCAACATATATAATCGGCGGCAGTGAGCACGACAAGTTTTTCTGCAATTCAGCCGGAAGCACTGAAATTCATCACGAGGATGGCGTTACTGGGACCGGAGTGATCTATTTGGATGGTGTAAAGCTTGGCGGCGTCTTCGAAACAAATTACCCTCTTGGATCATCCTGGCATGACAGCTACGGCAACTTCTATCGCCGTGATAGCTGGATGTTATATATAAATGACAGTATAACCATATTTAATTTCGCTAACGGTTCGTATGGGATAACGTATGTCGATAACTTTGCTAATGCCGATAGCGGCTATGGCCTTTCCCCAAATTTATCTACGGTTACCTCTGGCATCGAATTGGTCGGAGTTCTAAATAAAGGGGCGGGGGAAGCGCAGCTGGAGATATCGTTAGGATAAGAGGTACTCATGGTTGCCCATAAATGGGACCAGCATCGGGCGTTACTGGGAGCGCCCGACAAAACCTTCAGGGCTAATGCATCAGCGAATAACGAAGAAAACCACTTTCTCCGCCCCCCCCCCAAGTTCACCAACAAAAGGCAGACCCGATGTGATCGATCCTTGGCCAAGACGGCGGCTGTAACGTGGCCGCAACGGACTTTAACCGCGGCGCAGCAGGCGCGCCAGCAGCGAGGCGAAGGAACGGGTGCGGATCAGTTGCCCCAGGGGGCCAGCGTTGGTGCAGCGCGAAATGACAGTCATCTCTAATTCCTCCTGGACATAGCTTGGCAGATTAGCCATGCCAAGCGTACTCATCTGTGCGCTGCCTCGCATAAGTCTCCAGCCTGCTCGGCGCTAGCGCGCGCGCCCCGATCCCGTAGCGTTCTATCATGAACCCCTCGTAGGGCGAGGGTCTGCTCCAATCGGAGTGGCCGTCGCGTTGTTCGCAACGTCAATAGACAAGGAGGAACATATGGGCTACGCAGACCGCGATAAATACGGTATCTACAGGAACAGCAACAATATAGGTCCGGGACCGTCCCTGATGGGTGCAGACACCTTGATCGGCGACAGCGTCGTCAATGCCGCCGAGGAAGATCTGGGCGACATCAAGGAAATCATGCTCGACATGCAGACTGGCCAGGTGGCCTACGCCGTGCTGGCCTTCGGCGGCTTCCTGGGCATGGGAGAAAAACTGTTCGCCGTGCCCTGGCAGGCGCTGCACCTGGACACAGTCAACAAGCGCTTCGTGCTCAACGTCGAGAAAGACCGCCTCAAGACCGCACCGGGCTTCGACAAGGACGCCTGGCCGGATATGAGCGACCTGAGCTGGGCGACCGGCATCCACAGCTTCTATGGCACCGACCCGAACCGTTCGGGTGCACCGACCATGGGGCCAGGCGTGCCGATGGGCGGCATGGTCGGCGGCGCCGGCACCGGCAGCGCCACCTATGCGGGCGGCGCGATGGGCTCCAGCGTGGGCGCCGGGCACGCCGGTTCCAGCAGCCTGGGCGGCGCGGGCGCCGGCATGGGCGATTCGCGGGCCAATCAGGGTCCCGGCCATAGCACCGACCCACGCTCCGGCAGCCTGGGCGACGACAAGGACTTGAGCCGCATCCGCGGCAGCAATATCGGCTAAGACCGCATGAAGGGCGGCGGCGCGATCGCCGTCCTTCGCGTCATCACCCTGCCCTCAGCAGAACACGAAATCCTCGTTCGACCGGGGAACCCGGCGCAGTACGTCGCGCATCACATACCCTGCCAGTCCGGCCAGGGACACCACCAGTAACCACAATCCAGACATGATCGACTCCTTAAGCACAGCCCGCTTTCGCACAGGTGTGCGAAATTAAGTTAAAAAAAGGGAGCACGACGCCCTCCCCGGCCCGACCTTATTCGAGGTCGCTGAAACTCCGGTAAGTGGAAATGAGGCGGTTGAACGCCCGTTGCGCCCGCCTTGGCGCGTCTGCGTCATGCAGGAAGCGCGCGTCGTGCATCACGCCGATCACGAGGCTGTAGATCTCGAACACCAGCTGCTCGGGTTCGGTGTCGGGCCGCAGATGCCCTGCTTCCATCGCCTGCAGCACCGTCTTGCGCAAGGTCGCGCGCCAGCGCAGCACGCCCGCCTCGATGCGCTCGCGCAGTGGATGCGGCATGGGAATGTCGTCGAATTCGAAAGCGCCCGCGGTATACAGGCAAGAGCCGCGCGCGGTTTCGCCGGCAATCTTCCTGAGCCACAGATTGACCATCGTGGACAGGCGCGGCAAGCCGCGCGACGCCGCCAGCGCCGGCACGAAGATCTCCTCGGAAAAGCGGCGATCGTATTCGTCCAGCACGGCCGACTGCAGGGCCTCGAGCGAACCGACGCGCGAGAACACGCCGCTCTTGCTGATGCCGGTGCGCTTGGACAGCTCGCCCAGCGACAGCTGGCCGATGCCCTCGGTCGACGCCATCCCGACCGCCGCATCGAGGATGGTGGCGTAGGTGGCTTCGCTTTTGGCCGTGGTATTCATGCGAGTACTTTAGCACAGGCGTGCGAAAGAACAAGGAATTTATAGCGCGTAGGACGTGAGCGCGGCTGGCTGGACGACGACAATCGATCCGGCCCGCTGCCCAAAAACGTCATTCCCGCGGAGGCGCACTAGCGTCCGGAATATTTATACGCAACGTATGCATCGTCATCCCCGCGGAGGCGGGGATCCAAGTGAAGTCACAGAATGTTCATGCTCTTGCGCGACCCGAACGTTCATCGGAGGTCGATTTTTAGGCCACTGGCCGTGCACACTTGGGTTCCCGCCAAGGCGCCCGGCGAGGGCGGGAACGACGTGGTTTTTCCTATACAGCGGCCTTTTTCAAGCGGCCGAAATTATTCCGGACACCAGTGCGCGGAGGCGGGAATCCAAGGCCGATGCGTCGCCACTAAAGTCAGATCTTGTGGCGTGGCACGCAAACTTGGATTCCCGCCTCCGCGGGAATGACGTTTACAGGGTGCGGGCTGGAAGACGGCAGTCAGCCGATAACACAGCGGGCCGATGCCCATTAACGCAACATCGACTCCCACACCTTCTGCAGCCGCTTGGCCGACACCGGCATCGGCGTCCTCAGCTCCTGCGCGAACAGCGACACCCGCAGCTCTTCCAGCATCCACCTGAACTCGACCATGCGCGGATCATTGTTCTTGCCCGCCATATTCTTGAGCGTGCGCTGGAACTGGGCGGCGGCCGTCTGCCATTCGGCCATCAGCTGCGCATCGCGCGACGGATTGCCGCGCAACTTCTCGAGACGCACGTTGATCGCCTTCAGGTAGCGCGGGAAATGCGCCAGCTGGCTGTATTCGTTGTCGGCGATGAAACGCTTGTGCACCAGCGCCTGTAGCTGCGCCTGGATGTCCGACGACACCGCCGACGGCAGGGTCTGCACACGCTTGGGCAGGCCGTGGTACTCGCCCAGGATCTGCCCGGCCAGGCGCGCCACCTCGTTGATGAGCAGGCCAATGCGGCCCTTGCCCTGGTCACGGCGTTGGTTGAACGAGGCCGCGTCGACCGGCAACGGATCCTGCAGGCAGGCGATGTCGATCGCCTTGGCCACGATCTGGTCGCGCAAGTCTTCCTGCGAGCCGATGTTCATGAACTGCATGCCCATGCCCTGCAGGCCGGGGATATTCTTCTCGGCGAACTTGAGCTGTTCCTTGAACTGCAGCGCGAACAGGCGGCGCAGGCCCACGCGGTGGGTGCGCGCCGCCACGTTCGGATCGTCGAACACCTCCAGGTCGCAGTGCGTGCCCTTGTCGACCAGCGCCGGGAAGCCGATCAGGGTCAGCTTGCCCTGGTTGATCTCCAGCAGCTCGGGCAGCTCGCCGAAGGTCCAGCTGGTGAGACCCGCGTGCTGACGGCCCGATGCCGATTCCTGGGCCGATTCTTGCGCAGGCGCGGTAGCCGGTGCAGCCTGTGGCGCACCACCTTTGCCTTTGCCGGCAGGTGCGACGGGCGCGCTCGGCGCGGCCGCCACCGGCCGCGCTGCCTGCGCACGCGCATTGGCCGCGGCCGGCGTCGCTTCCGCCATCTTCTGGAAGCTCTGGCGCGCCTGTCCACCCAGCTCGGCCTGGAGCGTCGACAGATTGCGCCCCATGTCCAGCTGGCGGCCATGCTCGTCGATGACCTTGAAGTTCATGAACATATGCGCCGGCAGGGTCTCGATCTTGAAGTCGGCGGTCTTCACTCCCACGCCGGTCTGCGCGCGCACGTCCATGATCAGCACGTCGACCAGGTCGCCGCGCCCGAACGCATTCGTCGCATGGATGCGCTCCACAAAACGTGCCGCATACTCCGGCAGCGGCACGCAGTGGCGGCGCAGCTTCTGCGGCAGCGATTTGAGCAGCAGGTGCACCTTTTCCTTGATCATCCCCGGCACCAGCCAGGCCGGCCGCGCCGAGGGGATCTGGTTCAGCGCAAACAGCGGCACGGCGAGCGTGACGCCATCGCGCACGCTGCCCGGCTCGAAGTGGTACGTCAGGCCCATCTCGATGCCGGTGACGACCATCGTCTTCGGGAATAGCTCGGTGGTGACGCCGGCCGCCTCGTGCCGCATCAGTTCTTCGCGGTTCAGGTAGAGCAGCTTCGGATTGTCGCGCGCCAGGTCCTTGTACCACTTCTCGAAGCCGGCGCCGTTCACGACGTCGTGCGGGATCTCGTTATCGTAGAAGGCCGCGATCAGCTGGTCGTCGACCAGCACGTCCTGGCGGCGCGACTTGTGCTCGAGGTTCTCGATGTCCTTCACCAGCTTGTGGTTGTGGATGTAGAACGGCAGGCGCGTCTCGTAGTCGCCCGCCACCAGCGCGTCACGAATAAAGATCTCGCGCGCTTCACGCGGATTGCGCTGGCCGTAGTTGATGCGCCGGCCGCCATAGATGACGATGCCGTACAGCGTCGCGCGTTCGAGCGCCGTGACTTGCGCCTGCTTCTTTTCCCAGCGCGGCTCGCCCCAGGATTTCTTCAGCAGGTGGCCGCCGATCTTCTCCACCCACTCCGGCTGGATCTGGGCAATGGTGCGCGCATACAGGCGCGTGGTCTCGACCAGCTCGGCCGCCATCACCCAGCGTCCCGCCTTCTTGCCGAGCGTCGAGCCGGGCCAGATGTGGAACTTGATGCCGCGCGCGCCAAGGTAGACGCCGCCCTGCTCGTCCTCGGACTTGAAACCGATATTGCCGAGTAAACCTGTGAGCAGCGCCAGGTGCAGCTGTTCATAGGTGGCGGGGCTTTCGTTCAGGCGCCAGCCCTGCTCGCGCACGATGGTCAAGAGCTGCGAATGCACGTCGCGCCACTCGCGCAGGCGCAGCTGCGACAGGAAGTTGGCGCGGCAGTTGTCCTGCAGCTGGCGGTTGGTCTTCTTGTGCGCGATCGCGTCCTCGAACCAGGCCCAGATCTTCAGGTAGCTCAGGAATTCGGACTTCTCGTCGGCAAACTTCTTGTGCTTTTCGTCGGCCTGCTGCTGGTACTCGATCGGCCGGTCGCGCGGGTCTTGCGTGGACAGGGCCGAGGCCACGATCAGCATCTCGGTCAGGCACTGATTGTCGAGCGCGGCCAGGATCATGCGGCCCACGCGCGGGTCGAGCGGCAGTTTGGCCAGCTTGCGGCCCAGCGGGGTCAGGTCATTGTTGTCGTCGACCGCGCCGACTTCCTGCAGCAACTGGTAGCCGTCGGCGATCGCGCGGCCTTGCGGCGCCTCGATGAAGGGGAAGGTCTCGACATCGGCCAGGCGCAGGGACTTCATGCGCAGGATGACGGCCGCCAGCGACGAACGCAGGATCTCCGGCTCGGTGAATTTGGGGCGCTTTTGAAAATCGTCTTCTTCGAACAGGCGGATGCAGACGCCGTCGGCCACGCGGCCGCAACGGCCGGCGCGCTGGTTGGCCGCCGATTGCGCGACCGGTTCGACCTGCAGCTGCTCGACCTTGTTCCTGAAGCTGTAGCGCTTTACGCGCGCCAGGCCCGTATCGACCACGTAGCGGATGCCCGGCACGGTCAGCGAGGTCTCGGCCACGTTGGTGGCCAGGACGATGCGGCGCGCGTTGCCGCTCGGGCGGAACACGCGGTCCTGCTCCTCCACCGACAGGCGGGCGAACAGCGGCAGGATGTCGACATGCGGGGGATGGTGCTTGCGCAGCGCCTCGGCGCAGTCGCGGATTTCGCGCTCGCCCGGCAGGAACACCAGCACATCGCCCGAGCCGATGCGGCACAGCTCATCGACGGCGTCGACCACGCCATCCATCAGGTCGCGCTTTTCACGCGCGGCCTGGGCTTTCGGCACAGGCTTGCTGGCGTCGCTCGGCACGCCCGGAGTCACCGGGTCGCGGTCGATCGGACGGTAGCGCACCTCGACCTTGTACAGGCGGCCCGAGACCTCGATCACCGGCGCCGGCTTGTCGTTCGCGGCGAAGTGGCGTGCGAAGCGCTCGGCGTCGATGGTCGCCGAGGTGATGATCACTTTCAGGTCGGGACGGCGCGGCAGCAGCTGCTTGAGGTAGCCGAGCAGGAAGTCGATGTTCAGGCTGCGCTCGTGCGCCTCGTCGATGATGATCGTATCGTAGTTGCGCAGCAGCGGATCGGTTTGCGTCTCGGCCAGCAGGATACCGTCGGTCATCAGCTTGACCGAGGCGCCCTTCTGCAAGGTGTCGTTGAAGCGCACCTTGAAGCCGACGTGTTCGCCCAGCGGCGAGCCAATCTCTTGCGCGATGCGCTTGGCGGTCGACGAGGCCGCGATCCGGCGTGGCTGGGTGTGGCCGATCAGACCACGGCTGCCGCGGCCCAGTTCCAGGCAGATCTTCGGCAGCTGGGTGGTCTTGCCCGAACCGGTCTCGCCCGAGACGATGACCACCTGGTTTTCCGCGATGGCCTTCGCGATCTCGGCGCGGCGGCCGGAGACCGGCAGGTCTTCGGGAAAGGTAATCGGTGGCAGTGGATTGCGCACGAGCGGCGTCTCTTCGCGCGGCGCGCGCTCCTGGCGCGGGCGTGGCTCGCCCTGCGGCCGGCGCTGGCGGCGGTCGGCCGAGGGTGCGGTGGCGTTGGTGGCGGTGGCGCCTGCTTCGCGCGCCGGCTGTGGCGAAGGCTTGTTACTCTGTTCAGACATTGATTTTTACAAGGATTTGGTGCGCACAACGCGCAGCGAATTATAATGCGGCAAATGGAAACTCCTACCCAATTCGTCCAGTGGCTGCGCTCGGTCGCGCCGTATATTCACGCCTTTGGCGGCAAGACCTTCGTGGTCGCCTTCCCGGGCGAACTGGTGGCCGCCGGCGCCCTGCCGGTGCTGGCGCAAGATCTGTCCCTGCTGGTCGGCCTCGGCATCCGCATCGTGCTGGTGCACGGTTCGCGGCCGCAGGTGGCCGAGCAGCTGGCATTGCGTAACGTCGAGGGGCGCTTCCACAACGGCGTGCGGGTCACCGACACCGCCGCGCTGGAATGCGCCAAGGAAGCCGCCGGCGAACTGCGCCTCGACATCGAGGCCGCCTTCAGCCAGGGCTTGCCCAACACGCCGATGTCGAATGCCCAGATCAGCATCGTCTCGGGCAACTTCGTGGTGGCCCGCCCGCTGGGCGTGATCGACGGCGTCGATTTCGAGCTCACCGGCGTGACCCGCAAGATCGCCGCCGAGAAGATCCACCCGATCCTGCAAACAGAAGACAACCTGGTGCTGCTCTCGCCGCTGGGCTTCTCGCCGACCGGCGAGATCTTTAACCTGACGATGGAAGACGTGGCCGCGTCGGCCGCGATCGCCCTGCATGCCGATAAGCTGATCTTCATCACCGAGTCGCCGATGCTGACCGATGCCGGCGGCGCCGAGCTGCGCGAATTGTCGTCGCACATGGCAGAAGCCGTGCTGCAGGCGGGCTTTTTGTCCGATTCCGCCGCCTTCTACATGCAGCACGCGATCAAGGCCTGCAATGCCGGCGTCGACCGCGCCCACATCATCCCTTACGAGATGGATGGCTCGGCCCTGCTCGAGGTGTTCACCCACGACGGCGTGGGCACCATGATCAGCCACGAGAACCTGGAAAGCCTGCGCCAGGCCACAATTGAGGACGTCGGCGGAATTATCAAGCTTATCGAGCCACTCGAAGCCGATGGCACCCTGGTCTACCGCGGCCGCGAGCTGATCGAGCGCGAGATCGACCAGTTCTCGGTGATCGACCACGACGGCGTGATCTTCGGCTGCGCCGCGCTGTATCCCTTCCCCGAATCGAAGATGGGCGAGATGGCCTGCCTGACGGTGAGCCAGGACGCCCAGACCCAGGGCGACGGCGAGCGCATCTTGAAGCACATGGAAAACCGCGCCCGCGCGGCCGGTCTCACGAAGCTGTTCGTGCTGACCACGCGCACCTCGCACTGGTTCAAGAAGCGCGGCTTCGTGCCGGCCACCGTGGACGATCTGCCAAAGGATCGGCAGCACATGTACAACTGGCAGCGTCGATCACAGGTACTGATCAAGACCTTATAATAGCGGTCTTACCCGGATAACGCACAACAGGAGTACACAATGGCCCGCACCATCCACTGCATCAAACTGAACAAGGAAGCCGAAGGCCTGGACTTCCCGCCGGTCCCAGGCGAGATGGGCAAGAAGCTGTACATGTCGGTCTCGAAAGAGGCATGGCAGGGATGGCTCAAGCATCAAACGATGCTGATCAACGAAAACCGCCTGAACCTGGCCGACGACCGCGCGCGCAAATACCTGGCGACGCAGATGGAGAAGCATTTCTTCGGTGAAGGCGCCGACCAGGCGATGGGTTACGTGCCGCCACCGGCGTAATTCAAGCACCACTTACCTCAAGACCGTCATTCCCGCGCAGGCGGGAATCCAAGTCATCCGCAGACCACTTGATTCAATCGTAGTGGAACGCTGGCGAACTTGGATTCCCGCCTCCGCGGGAATGACGTTTTTGGGCCGCGGATCTACATCTTGCGGCACTGACGCAACTCACAGCGCGCCATGAATACCTTGCCATCCTGGCACTGCATCCGGTAAACCTCGATCGGCCCCGGCTCCGTGATCAGGCTGGCGCCCTGCTCGCTGGCGCAGGCTTGCGCCTTGGCCAGCTGCTCGACCGTGGTCGACGATACGCCGACCTTGAACGGCACGCGCTGGATCTCGACGACGTCGGGCGATCGTGCGGCCAACGTCGACTCCGACAAATCCACCCCACTGCCAACGACAGAACACCCGCCCAGCAGGACGGCCGCAAGCAGCGGCACCAGCGCGTATTTCATGGCCGGCCTCCCGATCAGAGCGACAGGGTCTTGACGCCGTCAAGCGTGCCCAGCAGGCAGACGTTGGCGCCGGCCTTGGCGAACAGGCCCACGGCGATCACGCCGGTGATCTGGTTGATCTGCTCTTCCAGCGCCACCGGATCGGTGATCGACAGGCCCGCCACGTCGATCAGCTCACCACCGTTGTCGGTAATGAAAGGCTGGTCGGTGCCTGGCTTGAGGCGCAGCTTCGGCTGGCCGCCGAGCGCCGCCAGCTTGCGCATCACGACGGCGCGCGCCATCGGGATCACTTCGACCGGCAGCGGGAATTTACCCAGCGTGTCGACCAGCTTCGAACCGTCGGCGATGCAGACGAACTTCTTCGACACCGAGGCCACGATCTTCTCGCGCGTGAGCGCCGCGCCGCCACCCTTGATCATCGCGCCCTGCGCGTCGATCTCATCGGCGCCGTCGATGTAGACGGCCATCGACTCGACTTCGTTCAGGTCGAACACCGGAATGCCATGGCCGCGCAGGCGGGCGGCGGTGGCTTCGGACGAGGCCACGGTGCCCTTGATGCGATCCTTGATCTTGGCCAGTTCGTCGATGAAGAAGTTGGCGGTCGAGCCGGTGCCGACGCCGATGATTTCGCCGTCGACAACGTAATCGATGGCGGCGCGCGCCACTGCTTGTTTCAGTTCGTCTTGAGTCATGATGCGGTTGGTAGAGGAAAGGAATACGCCATTTTAGCGGATTACAAGGACCTGTTCGGCCAAAACCTCCCCCCAGGTCGTCATCCTCGCGCACGCGGCCCGAGTCGTCGTCCCCGCGCAGGCGGGGACCCAAGTTTTTTACCTCATGCCACGATCATGCAATCTGCATTTGCTAATCTTTTACCAAGGCATCACACTCGATGCTTTATTTGCCGTTCGTTTGCCTGGAACCAATGAAAATCTTTACCAAGAAACGCATCGTCATCGCCACCGCCATCCTCGTCGCCGTCGCGACCGCGGCAGTGCTGCTCAAGCCCAAGGACAACGCCGTCCCGCCGTCGAAATACCGCAGCACCGCGGTCGACCGCGGCGCCATCAACCAGACCGTGACCGCCACCGGCACCATCAATCCGGTGGCCCTGATCAACGTCGGCTCGCAGGTCTCGGGCACCGTGGCCGAGCTGCACGCCGACTTCAACGACCGCGTGAAAAAGGGCCAGGTGCTGCTCAAGCTCGAGCCGACCATCTTCAATGCCCAGGTGGCGCAGGCCGACGCCAGCATCGCCTCGGCGCGCGCCAACCTGCAGCTGGCCCAGGCCACCTACAAGCGCAACGAGCAGCTGGTGGCGCAGAATTTCGTCTCCAGCCTGGCGCTCGACCAGTCGCGGCGCGAGATGGACGTCGCCGCCGCCAACCTCAAGCTGGCCCAGGCCCAGTTCGAGCGCGCGCGGGCGGACCTGAACAACAGCGTGATCCGTTCGCCGATCGACGGCGTGGTGATCAAGCGCACCATCGACCTGGGCCAGACTGTAGCCGCATCGTTCAACACGCCGAACCTGTTCCAGATCGCGAACGACCTGACCAAGATGCAGATCGATACCAGCGTGTCGGAGGCCGACGTCGGCCTGCTCAAGGATGGCTTGCCGGCGCGCTTCGTGGTCGACGCCTATCCCGACCGCGAATTCAACGCCACCATGCGCCAGTTCCGCCTGGCGCCAAACGTGGTGCAGAACGTCGTGACCTATAACGTCGTGCTCGACGTCGACAACACCGACGAACTGCTCAAGCCCGGCATGACGGCCCAGGTGCGCCTGGTGGTGGCGAACCGCCCCGACGTGCTGCGCATCCCGACCACGGCGCTGCGCTTCCGCCTGTCCGAAGAAGAGCAGGCGGCCGAGAAGAAGCGCGAAGAAGAAAAGAACAAAGGTGCGGGCAAGGAAATCAAGCAGGTCGCCGCCAGGCCGGCGCCAGCTGCGGCCGCGGCCATCGACGATGTCGCCTTCCGCAGCGACAGCGAGACCGCGCGCATGTTCAAGATTTATAAACTCGACGCGATGAACCAGCCGCAGCCGGTCGACATCCGCGCGGGTCTGTCCAACTTCCGCTACACCGAAGTGCTGTCGGGCGACCTCAAGCCAGGCGACCGCGTGGTGACGCGTGCGCTGGCGCAGCCGGAGAATCAATGAGCGGGCCGCTGATCGATATCCGCGGCGTCACCAAGACCTACGTCAGCGGCAGCGTCGAGACCCCGGTGCTGCACGGCGTCGACATGACGGTGCAGCGCGGCGACTTCGTGTCCATCATGGGCGCTTCCGGCTCCGGCAAGTCGACCCTGATGAACATCCTCGGCTGCCTGGACCAGGCCACCGGCGGCACCTACCTGCTCGACGGCGTCGACACCCGCCTGCTTTCCCGCCCTGCCCTGGCCGACATCCGCAACCGCAAGATCGGCTTCGTGTTCCAGAGCTTTAACCTTATCAAGCGCATGAACCTGGCCGAGAACGTCGCCCTGCCCCTGATCTACGGCGGCGTCTCGCGCGGCAAGGCGCATGCGCGCGCGCTGGCGGAGCTGGAGCGGGTCGGCCTGGGCAATCTTGCGGGCCGCACGCCCAACCAGCTGTCGGGCGGCCAGCAGCAGCGGGTCGCGATCGCCCGCGCGCTGGCGACCGATCCGCCCCTGCTGCTGGCCGACGAGCCGACCGGCAACCTCGACACGCAGACCAGCGACGACATCATGAACAGCTTCGCCCAATTGAACCGCGAGCGCGGCATCACCATCGTCCTGGTGACCCACGAACCGGACATCGCCGCCTGCAGCCGCCGCCTGGTGCGCCTGAAGGATGGGCGGGTGCTGTATGACGGACCGGCGGCCGAAGGCCTGCGCCAGTTCGCGCCCATGGGGACGGGAGTCGCGTCATGAACCCGGTCCAGATCCTGATCGAGTCGTTCCGCTCGATGGCGGCCAACCGCCTGCGCACGGCGCTGACCATGCTCGGCATCGTGATCGGCATCGCCTCGGTGGTGCTGCTGCTGGCGCTGGGCGACAGCATGCAGCGCTTCATCGGCAAGCAGCTGCAGATGCTGGGCACGAATATGGTCTACATCATGCCGGGCGGCGACCGCACGGCGGCGCAACGCGCGCGCGAAGGCAAGGTGGCGGTGCTGACCCAGGGCGATGCCGAAGCGCTGAACGCCCTGCCCAGCCTGACCGGGGCCGCACCCGCGCTGCAGGGCAACTTCAAGGTCAGCGCCGGCAACGAGAACCTGAGCAGCACCGTGCTCGGCGTGACCCCGGACATGTTCACGATCCGCAACTGGCGGGTCGACCAGGGCACGCTGTTCGGCGAGGCCGACGTGCGGGCAAGCGCGCGGCTGGCGGTGATCGGCCAGAAGGTGGCCGACCAGTTCTTCTACCGCGCCGACCCGCTCGGGCGCTACCTGCGCATCGAGAACGTGTCGTTCCAGGTGATCGGCGTGCTGGCCGGCGAAGGCCGCCAGCCCGACGGCACCGACCTGGCGGAACAGATCGTGGTGCCGATCACGGCGGCGAGCGCCCACCTGGTCAAGTCGCCGTTCCCGCAGAACGTCCACTACATCAATGCCCAGGGCCGGCCCGACGGCTCGATGGTCGACGCCATCGAGGATATCAAGGAAGTGATGCGCGACCGCCACCGGATCCGGGTCGACGATCCGGACGACTTCAGGGTGCAGAACCTGAACACCATCGCCGAGACGGCCAACAAGATCACCACGGGCATTGCGCTGCTGCTCGGCCTGATCGGCGCGATCTCCCTGCTGGTGGGCGGGATCGGGATCATGAACATCATGCTGGTGTCGGTGACCGAGCGCACGCGCGAGATCGGCATCCGCATGGCCATCGGCGCCCGGCCGAATGCCGTGCTGCTGCAGTTCCTGGCCGAGGCGGTAGTGATCTGCCTGGCCGGTGGCCTGGTCGGGATCGCGATCGCGGCGGGCGGCGCGGCGCTGATCACCAAGTTCGGAGGCGGCGACTTCGAGGTGTATCTCACCATGTCGGGCATCCTGGTGGCGTGCGGATTCTCGACGGCGGTGGGGGTGTTCTTTGGGTTCTATCCGGCGCGGCGGGCCTCGCGCCTGCTGCCTGTAGATTGCCTGCGTTACGAGTAGTTACGAGTAGGGTGGATGGCGAAGCCATCCACCCTACCGGATGACGACTATTTCTTGATGCTGCGCTTGCGCGGTGTTGCCGGCGCCGTTTCCACGCCATCTCCCTCCCCCGCATGCGCGTGGGTATGCGTCGACATCATCGACTGCATCTGCTCCTCGTCCGCACTCGACATCACGGTCAGCACCTCGGCCTCGTCGCAGCCTTCCGGCGTCAGGTAGGCATGCCCCATGCTCGAATCGAAATAGATCGACTGCCCTTCCCTGAGCACCACCGGATCGTAGAACTCGCTGTGCAGCACCACCGCGCCCTTGAGCACGTAGGTGAATTCTTCTCCCGAGTGATGCACCAGCTGCCCGAACTCCTTGACCGACTTCGCGCGGATGCGCGCGATCACCGGAATCATGCGCTTGCGCCTTAGCTCCGCGCACAGGTAGTGATAGTCATAGTTCGGCGTCTCGACCCGCACCGCCGATTGCAGGTCTCCCAGGCTGCGGCGCGCGGTGACGGGCGGCTCGGCCTCGGCTTCCTCCGCGAACAGTTCCGACATGCGCATGCCCAGCTTTTGGCTCAGCTGGTACAGCTTGTCATAAGTCAGCGTCAGCTGGCCGTGCTCCACCTTCGACAAGGTGGACACCGGGATGCCGCTTTTCACGCTCATTTCCTTCAGCGTCCAGCCCTGGCGGCTGCGCAGGCTGCGGATCAATGCACCGAGTGTTGGGGATTCAGATGTCATAAACCAATTTTTTTATATGTTGACACAGTCTCTGATTAGGAAGATATTTCTCCAATTAGAGAAAAATAACTCGGATCAAGCTTTATTTTATAGGCTGGCCCGGTGGATCGCAAATCAACCGAACGAACAGGGAGAAGGGAGACTCGATGAGATTTCTGAAGATTCTGCTACTTGGCATGCTGTGCTGGAACGCCGGCGCACTTGCCCAGCAGACCACGCAAACGCCCACCTTGCCGCCGCCGCCGATCACCCCGGGTCCGGCCAAGCCTTCTTCCGCCACGCCGCAGACGGCCGTCCAGTCCCCCGCTGCCAGCGGACGTACCCTCGACAAAACCGATCTCGACACCTGGCTCGACGGCTATATGCCGTTCGCGCTCAACACCAGCGACATCCCCGGTGCGGTGATCGTCGTCGTCAAGGATGGCCAGGTCCTGAGCGCGCGCGGCTTCGGCTATGCCGACGTCGACAAGCGCACGCCGGTCGATGGCGAGCGCACGCTGTTCCGTCCCGGCTCGGTCTCGAAGCTGGTGACCTGGACCGCCGTCATGCAGATGGTCGAATGGGGAAAAATCGACCTCGACGCCGACGTCAACACCTACCTCGACTTCAAGATCCCCGAGCGCGCCGGCAAGCCGGTGACGATGCGCGAGATCATGACCCACACGGCCGGCTTCGAAGAGTCGGTGAAATACCTGATCGTCTACGACAAGGGCAACGCCAGGCCGCTGGGAGAACTGCTCAAGGCCTGGATCCCCGAGCGCATCTTCGACGCCGGCACCACGCCCGCCTACTCGAACTACGCCACCTCGCTGGCCGGTTACGTGGTCGAGCGCGTATCGGGCATACCGTTCGACGACTATGTCGAAAAGCAGATCTTCGCGCCGCTGAATATGCGCACCGCCACCTTCCGCCAGCCGCTGCCGGCCGCATTGGAGCCGCTCATGGCCAAGGGCTACAGCAAGCCGGGCGAGCCGTCGCTCGGCTTCGAGATCGTCAATTCGGCGCCGGCCGGCGCACTGTCGGCCAGTGGCCTGGACATGGCCAACTTCATGATCGCGCACCTGGCTGGCGGCCAATTCAACGGCCAGCGCATCCTGTCCGCCGCCACCGCGAAGACGATGCACGACAGCCCGCTCGACAGGATCGGCAAGTCCACGCTGCTGCCCCCGCTCAACCGCATGGAGCTGGGCTTCTTCGAGACCAACGTCAACGGCCGCGACGTGATCGCCCACCTGGGCGACACCGAGGGTTTCCACAGCTCGCTGCACCTGTACATGGACGACGGCGTGGGCCTGTACCTGTCGGTCAACAGCGGCGGCCGCGCCGGCGCGTCCAATACGCTGCGCAGCGCCGTGTTCCAGGATTTCTCGGACCGCTACTTCCCCACCACCCTCCCCGCCGACGGCCGCGTGCCCGAGGCCGAGGCCAAGCGCCATGCAGAGATGATGACCGGTTCCTGGGAAAGCACGCGCCGCTCCGAATCGAACTTCTTCGCCGTGTTCAACCTGCTGGGCCAGGTGAAGGTCACGCTCGACGACAAGGGCAACCTGGTGGTGCCGGCCCTGCTCGGACCGAACGGCCGCCCGCGCGAATGGGTCGAGATCGCGCCCTTCGTGTGGCGCGACAAGAACGGCGAAGACCGTCTCGCGGCCCAGCTTGAAAACGGTCAGGTGGTGCGCTGGAGCATGGACTTCATGTCGCCCTTCATGGTGTTCGACCGCGTCCCGGCCGGCAAGGACGGCGCCTGGCTGATCCCGGCCGCCTGTGTCGCCGCCGCGGTGCTGCTGTTCGCCGTGCTGGCCATGCCGGGTGGCTGGATCGTGCGCCGCCGCTACAAGCTGCAGCACACGCTGGACAAGCCGGCGCGCCAGGCGGCGCTCGCCACCCGTCTTTCGGCGCTGGCCATCCTGGCGGTGCTGGCCGGCTGGGGCGGCGTCGTGACGGCCTTCGAGTCGACCCTGGAAAACGCGACCTCCCCGCTCGACCCATGGCTCTGGCTCCTGCAGATCGGAGGCCTCTTCGCCTTCGTGGCGGCGCTGGCCTGTGGCGTACGCAACCTGCAACTGGCCTTCAAAGAACCGGGACGCCTGCGCAAGTTCTGGAGCGTGCTGTACCTCCTGTCCGCGCTGCTGCTGGCCTACGTGGCCCTGCGCGGCGGTCTTCTTTCCATGACGGTGAACTACTGATGGCCCGCCTGACGATCTCGGTCGCGACCGAAAAGCTGCAACTCCTCAAACCATTCCGCATCTCGGGCCATGTGTTCGAGGCCTTCGAGGTGGTGGTGGTCACCCTGGGCGACGGCCGCCACCGGGGCCGCGGTGAAGCCTGCGGCGTCTACTACCTGGGCGACAATGCGGCCCACATGCTGTCCGCGCTCGATGGCGCCAGCGCCGCCATCGCCGCCGGTCCCACACGCGAAGAGCTGCGCGCCATCCTGCCTCCGGGCGGCGCGCGCAATGCGGTCGATTGCGCGCTGTGGGAACTCGACGCGGCGCGCGCCGGCGTGCCGGTGTGGCAGCTGGCCGGCAAGGCGGCGCCCAGGCCCTTGCGCACCACCTTCACGCTCGGCGCCGATACGCCGAAAGCGATGGCGACGACGGCCCTCGATTACGCCCAGGCCCACGCCATCAAGATCAAGCTGACCGGCGAGCTCGATCTAGACCTGGAACGGGTGGCGGCGGTGCGCGCCGCGCGGCCCGACGCCTGGCTCGGAGTGGATGGCAACCAGGGCTTCGTGGCCGGCCAGCTCGACGCCCTGATCGCCGGCTTGCAGGTCCAGGACGTGCGCCTGCTCGAACAGCCGCTGGCGCGCGGACACGAGGCCGAGCTGGAAGGCTTGCGCTCGCCGATCCCGCTGGCGGGCGACGAGAGCATCCTGTCGCTGCGGGACGTCGCCTCCGCCGTCGGCCGCTACGACGTGGTCAACATCAAGCTCGACAAATGCGGCGGGCTGACCGAAGGCTTGCTGATGGCACAGGAAGCACGGCGCCTCGGCCTCGGTGTCATGGTCGGTAATATGGGCGGCTCGAGCCTGTCCATGGGCCCCAGCTTCGTGCTGGGCCAGGAATGCGACATCGTCGACCTGGACGGCCCGATCTTCCTGGCCAACGACCGCCGTCCCGGTGTCGAGTACGTCGATGGCGATGTCTGGTCCGGCCCCGAAGTCTGGGGCGGGCAAGCCCCAATTGCCGGATTCACCTCCCGATGAGCGCCGGCATGCAAGCCGATGCCACCTGGTTCGGCCATCCGCGCGGGCTGACGATCCTGTTCCTGACCAATATGTGGGAACAGTTTTCGTACTACGGCATGCGCGCGCTGCTGGTCTACTTCATGACCAAGGAACTGCTGCTGGCCCAGACCCAGGCCTCGTTCATCTATGGCGCCTACACGGCGGCGGCCTACTTCACGCCGATCCTGGGCGGGGTGCTGGCCGACCGCTGGCTCGGCAAGCGGCGCGCCATCATCATCGGCGCCTCGATCATGGCGGCGGGGCACTTCATGATGACCTTCGACACGCTGTTCTACGTCGCGCTGGCCACCATCGCCCTCGGCAACGGCCTGTTCCTGCCATCGCTCCCGAGCCAGGTCGGCGACCTGTACAGGCATGGCGACGCCCGCCGCGGCTGGGCCTTTAATGTGTATTACGTCGGCGTGAACATCGGCGGCTTCCTGGCGCCGCTGATCTGCGGCACGGTCGGCGAGCTGTATGGCTGGCACTACGGCTTCGGCCTGGCCGGCATCGGCATGCTGCTCGGCCTCGTCGTCTACGTCGCCGGACAGCGCTACCTGCCGCCGGAGACACCGCGCACGCAGGCGGCCGGCGCTCCTGCCCCGCGCGGGCTGGGTCGCGAAACCGTGCTGGTCCTGGTAGGCATCGGCCTGGCGGTGACGGTGTTCCGCGCCGCCTACGAGCAGGTCGGCAACACGGTGGCCCTGTGGGCCGACAGCGGCGTCGATCGCACCCTGGGCGACTGGACCATCCCGATGACCTGGTTCCAGTCCCTCAACCCGCTGTTCGTGATGCTGCTCACGCCGCCGCTGCTGGCTTACTGGCACCGCCGGGCAGCCGCCGGCGTCGATCAGGCGCCGCTGCGGCGCATGGCTTGCGGCGCACTGATCGTGGCCGGCGCCTACCTGGTGCTGGCCACCGCCGGCTGGCGCGCGGACGGCGCCGCCACCGGCTGGATCTGGCTGGTGCTGTTCTTCCTGGTGCTGACGATCGGCGAGCTGTTCATCCTGCCCACCGGACTGGGGCTGTTCGCCCGGCTGGCGCCGCGCCACCTGGGCAGCACCACGGTCGCGGCCTGGTTCCTGGTCACCTTCGCCGGCAGCCTGTCGGCCGGCCTGGTGGGCAGCTTGTGGAGCCGCTTCGAACCCGGCTCCTTCTTCGCCCTGCTGGCGGCATTGGCCACTGTCGCCGCCGGCCTGCTGTGGCGGCTCAACGGTCCGATGCAGCACGCGGACCGGCTGCATACCGGCGGCGGCGTCGCCGGCGCCAACGCTTAGAGCCTATCCCGGTAGGTGGGGGGAAGCTCATGGCGATGCATGGCGGGCGTGGGCAAGGCGCGAGGAGGCAGCATGGCTGGCCATGCAACGACGAGCAACGCAGCACACGCTTGCCAGGCGCGTCAGGAGCGACTCCCACCTGCCGGGATAGGCTCTTAATGTCCCTGAAACGATAACGAGAAACAGGAGAGAACCACATGGCATTTCCCACGCCAAGAAAAGCAGCAGGCAGCATCGTCCTGACATCCATGGCGCTCGCGGTATCGGGCGCCTGGGCCGCCGGACAGGAACAACAGCGCCAGCGCGATGACGTCCAGCAGGTTGTCGTGACCGCCCAGAAGCGCGCACAAACCATGGTCGACGTGCCGCAGTCGATGTCGGTGGTCGGCGGCGACGCGCTGGAAAAACACCAGGCCACCGGCTTTGCCGACTACCTGAAACTGGTGCCGAGCCTGCAGCTGGTGCAGAGCACCCCGGGCGAAGGCCGGCTGGTGCTGCGCGGCCTCGATACCGGCGGCGTGGCCTCGACGGTCGCCGTGTACCTGGACGAGACGCCGTTCGGCTCGAGCAGCGGCCTGGCCAACGGCGCGATCCTGGCCGGCGACTTCGATACCTTCGACCTGGCGCGGGTCGAGGTGCTGCGCGGCCCGCAGGGCGCGCTGTACGGCGCCAGCTCGCTCGGCGGCCTGGTGAAGTTCGTGACCAATGCGCCGGACTTCGACGGTTTCGCCATGCGCGCCCGCATCGGCGCCGCATCGGTCGACGGCGGCGGCGTCTCGTACCGCACGAACCTGGTGGTGAATACCCCGATCAGCGAGACGCTCGCCGCGCGCGCCTCGGTCTCGTACCAGAAGGAGCCCGGCTTCATCGACTCGATCGGCACCGCCGGCTCGGACCTGGCCAGGGACATCAACAAGGCCGAGAACTATGGCGGCCGCGCCTCGCTGCTGTACAAGCCGCACAAGGACTTCGACCTGCGCCTGACGGCGGTCGCGCAGAACATCGCCACCGACGCGCCCAGCATGGTGGAAAGCGATCCAGATACCCTCGAAACGCTCTACGGTCGTCCGACCCAGTCGCAATTCGTGCCGCAGATGCGCGACATCCACTACCGTGTCTTCAACGGCACCGCCAACTGGAACCTGGGCAGCGCCAGCCTCACCTCATCGACCAGCTACAGCACCCAGAAGCAGTACGCGCGCGAAGACGTCACGTTCAATCTGAGCCAGTTTGTCGAAGACAACCTGGGCGTGCCCAATGAGCTGTACATGGGCATGGAACTGGAGGTCAAGAAGTTCACGCAAGAGCTGCGCCTGAGTTCCAACGGCGGCGGCCGGGTCGACTGGCTGGCCGGCCTGTACTACACCGACGAGGAAGGCGACCTGGCCCAGCGCTACCACGCCCTGGTGCCGGGCACGATGACGCCCGCCTCCGGCCTGCCGATGCTGGCCGACGTGAAACTGGGCTCGAACTACCGCGAGGTCGCGGCCTTCGCCAACACCACCATCCACCTGAACCCGGTGTACGACCTCGATATCGGCGGCCGCTACAGCCACAACAAGCAGGACGCACACCAGCTCGGCGACGGCGTGCTGACCAGCCCGGCCGACAACCGCGCGGAATCGTCGGAAGACGTGTTCACCTATGCCGTCTCGCTCAAGCGCAAGTTCAGCGAACGTACCGCCGTGTACGCGCGCGCCGCCAAGGGCTTCCGTCCCGGCGGGCCGAACGTGCTGCCCCCGAACGCCCCGCCCGGCACGCCGACCAGCTACGAGTCCGACAGCGTGATGAGCTACGAGGCCGGCCTCAAGACCCAGAGCGACGATGGCCGCTGGTCGCTCGACCTGTCGGCCTTCCACATCAAGTGGAAGGACATCCAGCTGCTGGCGAACGTGAACGGCTTCGGCATCAACGCCAATGGGGCCGGCGCGACCGCCGACGGGGTGGAGATCAGCGCCGGCTGGCGTCCGCTCCAGGGACTGCGCCTGTCGGCCAACGGCGCCTGGAACAAGGCGCGCCTGGACGACGACACCGACCCGGTGCTGGTCGGCGGCTACAAGGGCGACCGCCTGCCGTTCTCGCCGAAGTACACGGCGGCGCTGCTGGCCGACTATCGCTGGACCATCGGCGACACCACGCCCGCCTTCGCCGGCGCCTCGGTGCGACGCATGGCCGGACAACACGCCAGCTTCGATCCCGACTACCGCGTGGCCAACGGCCGCCAGCGCGAGATCCCGTCGTATAACGTGGTCGACGCCTATGCCGGCCTCGAACTGGGCAACTGGACCGTCGAGGTATTCGGCAAGAACCTGGGCAATAGCGACGGCAAGCTCTCGACGGCCGAGCTCATGCCGAACGGGATGTTCGCCTATCCAAACGGCGCCCTCGGCACCGGCGTGATCGCGCCGCGCACCGTCGGCTTCACCCTGACCCGGGAGTATTGATGCCTTCAGCACTGGAAAACCGCAGCGTCGACCGCTGCCTGCTGTTCCTCGGCGACGTCACCGAACCGGGCTTCGCCAAGACCGCCTTCGGCCTGCGCGACTGGGCGCGCGAACGTTGCGTCGGCGAGCTGCGCCTGCCGCAAGCCACCGTCTCGGCCGGCCTACCGTCGCTCACTTGCGAGCAGGCGGCAGCGCAAGGCGCGAGCGCGCTGGTGATCGGCGTGGCGGCGCCCGGCGGAGGCATCCCCGATGCCTGGGTGCCGGCGCTGGCCGCCGCGCTCGATGCCGGCCTGGACATCGTCTCGGGCATGCACGTGCGCCTCGACGCCCTGCCCACCTTGCGTGAGGCCGCAGCCCGCAGCGGCCGGCGCCTGGTCGACGTGCGCACGCCGCCGGCCGACATTCCGATCGCCACCGGCCTGCCGCGCAGCGGCCGCCGCATCCTGACGGTCGGCACCGACTGCGCGCTGGGCAAGAAGTACACGGCGCTGGCATTGAGCCGCGGCCTGGCCGCGCGCGGCGTCGACGTGAGCTTCCGCGCCACCGGCCAGACCGGCATCATGATCGCCGGCAGCGGCATGCCGATCGACGCCGTGGTCTCGGACTTCGTGGCCGGCGCCGCCGAAATCCTCAGCCCCGCCGCGGCGCCCGGCCACGTCGACGTGATCGAGGGCCAGGGTTCGCTGTTCCATCCGGCCTTCGCCGGCGTCTCGCTGGGCCTCTTGCACGGCAGCCAGCCCGATATGTTCGTGGTCTGCCACGATCCGCGGCGCGATCACCTGCTCGGCTATCCTGCGTCACCGCTGCCGTCGATCGAGACCGTGATCGCGCAGACCATCGCGCTGGGCCGGGTGACCAATCCCGCGATCCGCTGCGTGGGCGTGGCCCTGAACACCGGCGGCATGGACGCACAGACGGCCGAGGCTGAAATTGCTGCCTATGCCGCGCGCTTGCCGTATCCTGTCGCCGATCCGATGCGCGGTGGCCCCGCCTTCGAACGCCTGCTCGACGCCTGCCAGGAGACACCATGAAGTCCACGCTTTCCCTGCCGCTTTCCCTGCTGCTGGCCCTCGCCTGCGCACCCGCGCTGGCGGCGCCCCCAGCCGATTTCGAAGCCCGCGCCGAGCTGCTCCGCCAGCGCATCGGCGTGCCGGGCCTGGCGATCGCGATCGTCGAAGACGGCAAGACCACATTGGCGCGCGGCTTCGGCGTGCGCCAGCTTGGTGCGCCGGCGGCGGTCGATGGCGACACCCTGTTCCCGACCGGCTCCACCGGCAAGGCGATCACGGTGGCGGCGCTGGCCACGCTGGTTGACGATGGAAAAATCAAATGGGACGACAAGGTGACCGAACACCTGCCGGGCTTCCAGATGTACGACCCATGGGTGACGCGCGAGATCACGATCCGCGATCTGCTGACCCACCGCAGCGGCCTTGGCTACGGGGCCGGCGACCTGCTGTTCGTCCCGCGCAGCAAGCTCTCGCGCGCCGAGACCGTGCACCGCGTGCGGTTCCTAAAACCCGCCACCAGCTTTCGCAGCACCTATGCCTATTCGAACCTGATGTATGTGGTGGCCGGCCAGCTGATCGAGCAGGTCAGCGGCAAGACCTGGGAAGACTACACCCGCGAGCACGTGCTGCGCCCTGCCGGGATGACGGTATCGACCACCCACAATCTCGATAACTTCGCGACCGCGAACCGCGCCTATCCGCACGCCCGGATGAATGGCGGCCTGCGCGGCGCGGGCGACCAGGTGCGGCTCGACGAGCGCGACGACCTGGGACGCAACGCGGCCCCGGCCGGCGGCATCGCCAGCAGCGCCAACGACCTGGCGCGCTGGCTGCACACACTGCTCGGCGCCGGCGCCACGCCCGAAGGCAAGCGGGTGTTTAGCGCCGCGACCCACGAGCAGATGTGGACGCCATCGATGCCGATGCCCACCGGGCCGATGCCGCCCGAGCTCAAGTTGATCGAATCGAAGCTGTCGAGTTATGGCCTGGGCTGGGACCTGATGGACTATCGCGGCGCGCGCATGATCTGGCACGGCGGCGCGGTGTTCGGCTTCGGCACCGCCGTGGTACTGCTGCCGGAGCAGAACGTGGGCTTCGCCATCGCCATCAACAGCGAAGATGGAGAACTGGTGCGCGGCCTGATGTACGAGCTGGCCGACCACTACCTGGGTAAACCACAGGCCGACTGGCCCGCGACCTTCCAGGCCTACAAGGCGAAAAAGGTCAAGCAGGGACTCGATCTTGTGCAAGCCAGGCAGGCCAAGCCGGTGAAATCCACGCCGTCGCTGCCGCCGGCAAGCCTGGTGGGCGAATATGCCGATCCCTGGTATGGCAAGCTTGCGATCACCCAGGAAAAGAGTGGATTGCGGGTCGACTTCACCTCGACCCAGCGCATGGCGGGCCGGCTCGAGCACTGGCAGTACGATACCTGGATCACCCGCTTCGACGACCCTGCGCTGGAACCGGCCTACCTCAGCTTCTCCTTCGACAAGGATGGCAAGGTGGGCGGCATCAAGCTCGCGCCGGTGTCGCCGATCGCCGATTTCAGCTGGGATTATGCGGACCTGAACTTCACCCCGATCAAGACGACCGAATGAAAAAGACCACGACTGCCAGCCTCACCCTCGCTTCCTTGTTCGCGCTCGCCGGATGCGCCGCGCCCGGCGGCGCGCCGCAGATCGATGAGACGCACCGCCGCCTGCTCACGCTCGACGCCCACCTCGACACCCCGGTGCACTTCGGCCGCGCGGGCTGGGACTTTGGCGCCCGCCACGATCCCGCTGTCGAAGTCGCCCAGGTCGACCTGGGGCGCATGCGCGAAGGCAGTCTCGACGGCGGCTTCTTCGCCATCTTCACCGACCAGGGGCCGTTGACGCCCGAGGGCTATGCGGCGGCGCGCGCCCATGCGCTGGCGCGCTCGCAGCAGATCGACACGACGCTGGCGCGCCATGCCGACCGCATTGGCGTGGCCACCACGGCTGCCGAAGCGCGTCGCCTCGACGCCGCCGGCAAGCTGGTGGCGTTCAAGAGCATCGAGAACAGCTATCCGCTGGGCGACGGCGCCGCGGCGATGACGGCGCTGGCCCACTTCCAGCGCCAGGGCGTGCGCCTGGCCGGCATCGTCCACAGCAAGAACAACCAGTTTGCCGATTCGTCGACCGACAAGCCAACGTGGAACGGCCTATCGCCGCTGGGGCGCGACTGGGTGCGCGAGATGAACCGGCTGGGCATGGTGATCGACGCCAGCCATGCCTCGGACGCCACGGTCGACCAGATGCTGGCCTTGTCCGCCTCCCCGCTGCTGCTGTCGCACTCGAGTTCCCGCACCAGCTACGATCACCCGCGCAATATCGACGATGCGCGCATCCGCAGGATCGCGGCCGGCGGCGGCGCGATCTGCGCCTCCACCATCTACCTGAGCGAACTGAAAATGGGGCCGCAGCGCGCGGCGCTGTTCGACCGGCTCGAACACATCGGCACGCTGGCGCCGGCCGGGCAAGCCGCGTTGAGCCGCAAGTGGCTGGCGCTCGATGCGGTCGAACCCTTGTGGCAGACCAGCTTCGAACAATACATCGCCTCGCTCAAGCACCTGATTGCGGTGGCCGGCATCGATCACGTGTGCATGGGCGCCGACTTCGACGGCGGCGGCGGCCTTGCGGGACTGGACAATGTGGCGCACCTGCCGCGCATCACGGAACGCCTGAAGGCCGATGGCATGACGAATGCCGACCTGGCCAAGCTATGGAGTGGCAACCTGCTGCGGGTACTTGAAGCGGCGGAAAACGGCGCGTCGCTGTAAGCCTTTGTCGAAAATTTGTTAAAAATCGATTGCGGCCATATATATGGTGGCGATATAAATCTATACCAAAATTATATTGAATATTCAATAACTCTAATATGTAAGTGTTATTGACCGTTAGTTTCCATGCACTGTTTTGTTTCCCGATTGCAACATATCGGGCATCAAACATACTTTTGGGTTTCCTCTGCTTAGCGACAACGTGTACTTTTGACCGGATCAGATAACGCCCTCCCAACGTTACATCCTGCGATTTGACAAGTCACAAGGCTCTTCGTCCTCGGAACTGGAAACCATGAAAATCAAAGATCTCAATATCGGCATCCGCCTCGGCGGCGCCTTTGCCGTCATCCTCGCCATGATGGTCATCATGCTGGGCACCGCGCTATGGCAACTGAAGCACATCACCGCCGCCAAGGAAGCCATGGCGTCGGCCACCGAGAAGGCCAAGCTGGCCCAGGAAATGCGCGCCGGCATCATCACCAACGCCGTCAGCACGGTGGCAAAGATCCGGGCCATCGACCCGGCCGACGAAAAGTCGTATGAAGAGGGCATGAAGGCGATCAGCAAGCGCGCCGGCGAGCTGCAAAAAATCTTCGAGGAAGTGATCGTCAGTGCCGACGGCAAGGTGGTGCTGGCGGCGCTGGTCGAACAACGCGCCAAGTACAGCGCGGTGCGCAACCAGGCCTACAAGATGAAGACCGATCTCGGGGCCGGCAATCCGGAACTGCTGGCTTTCCTCGACACCAAGGTCATGCCCGAGATGCGCGCCTATACCGAAGCCGCCGGCAAGCTGGCCGACTTCCAGGAAAAGATGGCCGCCGACGCCAACGCGAGCATCGACGCCATCGGCGCCTCGGTGCAGCGCACCCTGACCCTGATCGGCGTCGCCGCGGTCGCCATTGGCGCCCTGTTCGGCTGGCTGCTCACCCGCAGCATTACCCATCCGCTGGCACGCGCCGTCGGCCTGGCCCAGCAAGTGGCGTCGGGCGACCTGACCGCCGACATCCACGTCGATTCGCGCGACGAACTGGGCACCCTGACGGCAGCGCTCAAGACCATGAACGAAAGCCTGCTCAAGACCGTCACCGCGGTGCGCGCCGGCACCGAGACCATCGTCACCGCATCGCAGGAAATCGCCTCCGGCAACCTCGACCTGTCGTCGCGCACCGAGGAGCAAGCCAGCTCACTGGAAGAAACCGCCTCGTCGATGGAAGAGCTGACCGGAACCGTGCGCCAGAATGCCGACAACGCGCGCCAGGCCAATGTGCTGGCCAAGAACGCTTCCCAGATCGCCTCGCACGGCGGCGCAGTGGTGTCGCAGGTAGTGTCGACAATGGCGTCGATCAACGAATCGTCGAAGAAGATCGGCGACATCATCGCCGTCATCGACGGCATCGCCTTCCAGACCAATATCCTGGCGCTCAACGCCGCCGTGGAAGCGGCGCGCGCCGGCGAGCAGGGCCGCGGCTTCGCGGTGGTGGCGAGCGAGGTGCGCAACCTGGCGCAGCGCTCGGCCGGTGCGGCCAAGGAAATCCGCGGCCTGATCACCGACTCGGTGGCCAAGGTCGACGCCGGTGGCCGCCTGGTCGACGAGGCCGGCACGACGATGCAAGAGATCGTGGATGGCATCACGCGCGTGACCGACATCATGTCCGAGATCGCCTCGGCCAGCGCCGAGCAGACCGTCGGCATCGAGCAGGTCAATGAAGCCATCACCCAGATGGACAGCGTGACCCAGCAGAATGCCGCGCTGGTCGAAGAAGCAGCGGCCGCAGCCGGCTCGCTGCAGGAACAGGCAGCCGCGCTGGCACAGATCGTGAGCGTGTTCAAGGTTGGCGATGAGAATGCGGTCCGCAGCGCCCGTCGCGCGCCAGCAGGCGGCGCGCTGGTCGTGCGCACGCCGCAGGCTGGCGGTCGCCGCGTCGAGCGCACCGTGCAGGCGGAAGTGGAAGAAGACGCGATCGCCTGATCCCGGCCTGTCACACCGGTCGCGGCGGCCCACCATCTGTGTGGTCGCCGCGCCAACAAACGATATCAATCGCTCACCGCCTCATATCGTTCCGCTACTTTTCTGTTCCCTCCTAGCAACAAGCATGGAAATTTGTGGACACCCGGTAGTCCACACTCCGCGATCCGTGCTTATCCTTGATGTAGAGCAATGAAATCTCACACAATGTCACACCCGTGACCTCACGTGGGATGACCGGCCACCTCGTCATTGGAACAGGAGACACAATGAAAATCAGCGACCTCAAGATTGGAATCCGACTCGGCGGCGCATTCGCCGCCGTCCTCGCCCTCGTGGCCGTCATGCTCGTCAGCGCGCTGTGGCAACTCAACCGCATTGCCGAGGCCAAGACCGTGATGGCGGACGCTGGGCTCAGCGTCAACCTCGCCCAGCAGTGGCTGCGCGGTATCGAGGGCAACGCCGTGCGCACCCGCGCCAAGGCCACCAGCGCCGATCCGGCCGAGGAAGCGCACTACGACGCCGAGATGAAGAAGACCAGCGCCGGCGTCTCCGCCACGCAGAAGCGGCTCGAGGCGATGGTCGACACCGATCAGGGCAAGGCGCTGATGGACGCTGTCGCCAGCCAGCGCAGCCGCTATACCGGCTTGCGCGACGAGGGTTTCAAGCGCAAGGCGGCGCTGGGCGCCGGGGATCCCGAGGTCCAGGTATTCTTCCGCGACAAGGTGATGCCCGAAGTCGACAAATACGTCGCGTCGGTCCAGGCGGTCGTCGCCTTTGAGGAGTCGCTGTCGGCCGAGGCCGAGGCCAATATCGACGCACTGAATGTCTCGGCCAGGCAGGTCCTGACGGCGCTCGGCGTGAGCGCGCTCGCGATCGGCGCCCTGTTCGGCTGGCTGCTCACCCGCAGTATCACGGTGCCGCTGGGCCACGCCGTGGTGCTGGCGCGCCAGGTCGCCGCGGGCGACCTGACCGCCCGCATCGACGTGGCCTCGCGCGATGAAGTCGGCCAGCTCCTCGCCGCCCTCAAGAGCATGAACGATAGCCTGCTCAAGACCGTCACCGCGGTGCGCGCCGGCACCGAGACCATCGTCACCGCGTCGCAAGAAATCGCCACCGGCAACCTCGACCTGTCGTCGCGCACCGAGGAGCAGGCCAGTTCGCTGGAAGAAACCGCGTCCTCGATGGAGGAACTGACCAGCACCGTGCGCCAGAACGCGGACAATGCGCGCCAGGCCAACGTGCTGGCCAAGAACGCGTCGCAGATCGCCGCGCACGGCGGCGACGTCGTGTCGCAGGTGGTGTCGACCATGGCCTCGATCAACGAATCGTCGAAGAAGATCGGCGACATCATCGCCGTCATCGACGGCATCGCCTTCCAGACCAATATCCTGGCGCTCAACGCCGCCGTGGAAGCGGCGCGCGCCGGCGAACAGGGGCGCGGCTTCGCGGTCGTGGCGAGCGAAGTGCGCAACCTGGCGCAGCGCTCGGCCGGCGCGGCCAAGGAGATCCGCGGCCTGATCACCGACTCGGTGGCCAAGGTCGACGCCGGCGGCCGCCTGGTCGACCAGGCCGGCGCGACGATGCAGGAAATCGTCGAAGGCATCACGCGCGTGACCGACATCATGTCCGAGATCGCCTCGGCCAGCGCCGAGCAGACCGTCGGCATCGAGCAGGTGAACGAAGCCATCACCCAGATGGACAGCGTGACCCAGCAGAACGCCGCGCTGGTGGAAGAAGCGGCCGCCGCCGCGGCGTCGCTCGAGGATCAGGCGGCCACGCTGGCGCGGTTGGTGAGCGTATTCAAGGTCGACGACGGCGGCGCCCAGTGCCATGTTGCACGCAACGCACGTCCGACGGGCGCGGGCCAGGCGCTGGCGGTGCGCGGTGCATCCGATCGCACCCGGCCAGCAACCGGCCAAACGAAAATTAACGAAACTATCGAATCCGTTCTTAATTAGTTCGTTTTATTACGTATTTGCTTAAATATCCTTTCGAATATTGATTGTAAACACAAAAGAGGTTGATTTAACGAAGTGGGGTGATTAGTATTTACGCACCATCACCCACTGGAGACACCTTTGAAACACTTCGAAGCCTTCCTCAAATTGACGGCCCCGGCCGCCGCAGCCGCGTGCCTGCTGGTCTCGACGCAACTGGCGCATGCCGCCGTCATCACGGTTGCGCCGGGCCAGTCGATCCAGACCGCGGTCAATGCCGCCGTCGCTGGCGATACGGTCCGTGTGCTGCCAGGAACCTACACGCAGAAAGTGCTCGTCTCAGGAAAGTCCGGTACGGCCGGCGCACCCATCCTGATCAAGGCCGATCCAGGCGTCGTCCTGCGCGGCGGCACCGGTGTGACACCCTCGGGTCGCCAGGGCCTGATCACGATCCGCAACTCGAATTACGTGCGCGTCGAGGGATTCGAGGTCACCGCATTCACGACCAGCAGCGTGAGCGCGTCGCCGGTCGGCATCCTGGTCGAAGGGAACGGGAGCAACCTGCAGATCGTCGGCAACAAAATCCATGGCATCAAGCATACGAGCACCTGCACGCAGGAC
This sequence comes from Massilia sp. CFBP9012, assembly GCF_034045115.1. Taxonomy (NCBI): domain Bacteria; kingdom Pseudomonadati; phylum Pseudomonadota; class Betaproteobacteria; order Burkholderiales; family Oxalobacteraceae; genus Massilia; species Massilia sp. CFBP9012. Next base: position 48,908 of record NZ_JAXCWM010000014.1, read on the forward strand.
GATGGGGATGCGTGCTGGGTCGGCGCCCATGGCCTGGCCGTGTTCGGCACCAATGCCACCGGCATCACCGACTTGCTCGTGCAAGGCAACGAGGTCTATCAGAACGTGTTGCAGTCCAGCGAGGCACTGGTACTCAACGGAAATATCGACCGTTTCGAAGTCCTGGATAACTACGTGCACGACAATAACAATATCGGACTCGATTTCATCGGTTTCGAGGGCGAGTGCAACTGCGGCGACAAGGATCGCGCGCGCAACGGCATCGTGAAGAACAACCGCGCGGTGAACAACTCGAGCAAGACCAATCCCTGGTATATGAACGTGGGCTCGGCAGCCGGCTTCTACGTCGATGGCGGCCGCTACATCGTCTTCGACGGCAACACGTCGAGCGGCAACGATCTCGGTTTCGAGTTCGCCAGCGAACATGCCGGCAAGGCGACCGAGGACATCGTGATGTCGAATAACTTCGTGTACAAGAACCGTGAAGTGGGGCTGACGATCGGCGGCTACAATGCAAGCGTCGGCTCGGCGCGCCGCATCCATGTGCACAATAACTCGTTCTACAAGAACAAGGGCTGGGGCACCGAGATCGTGTTCCAGCATAAGGTGATCGACTCGCGCCTCTCCAACAACATCTTCTTCGGCACCGGTCCCGCCGCCGACAATTATGGGAACTACGGCAGCGGCCATAGCGGCAATGTGTGGGGAACCAACCTGTGGTGGGGCACGAACGCCAGCGGCGGCAGCCTGCCGGGCGTGCGTGTGCTTGCCAATCCACGCTTCATCGCGCCGGACAGCGGCGACCTGAACCTGCAGGCGACCTCGCCCGCCATCGGTGTGGGCGCGACGAGCGTCGCATTGACGAGCTGGACCTCGCCGCTGTGGAGCCGCTACTTCGCCGGCGGCGCCATTGCCGTCAACGGCGTCACCGACATCAACGGCCAGGCGCGCATCGAAGGCACGATCGACCTCGGCGCCGACGAATACGGCTCCGCGCCGGCGGTGAAGAAGTAGCGGATCCGGGGGCGGTCATCGCCCCCTCCTCGAGCCCCGGCAGCGGCCGTCCAGCGCTCTGCCGGGCAAGGCTCTTTCGATCTCACAGTCAGGTCGGCTTCATTCAGGCCGGCTTCATTCTCACTGCCAGCCAGCGCGCCGGGCCGCGGTGCAGGTTGGCGCGATCGCCCGGCGCGCGCAGGAAGCCCGCCAGCACGCGTTCGAACAGCGCCAGACTGTCGCGGTAGCGCTGCTGGCGCATGGCGCCGGGTTTTCTCAGGAATTTCAGCACGAAATAATCGGCGAGAAGATCGCCCTGGGCTTCCATATTGTAGTCGGCCAGGGTGGCGCCTTCACACAGCGTATAGCCGTAGGACAGGCCGATGCGAAAGGCCCCGCGCAGCCGCACCGGATAGCCCAGCTGGTGCTGCCAGACGTGCACCATCTCGTGCATGAACCAGTGGATTGCCGGCGGATCGCCGCGCGCGTAGTCGGGCAGGAAGCAGGACGGGTGAAAATAGATGCTGCCGTTCGGCGTCATCGCGCAGTTGCGCGGCTGGAACGGCATATAGCGCCGGTTGTACACGCGTACCCGGCGGTAATCGATGGCGTCGCCGAACAGCAGCGACGCCATCGCCGTTTCGCCCTCGCTCAGGGGGCGAAAACAGACCCGGGGGCGCGATCGCAGCATGCGATCATCCTGCCATCAAGCCGCGCGCAGCGCCGCCGCAGCCTTGGCCAGCTCGGTGATATGCGCCCAGTCGCCGGCTGCGATCGCATCCTTCGGGGTCAGCCACGAGCCGCCGACACAGGCCACGTTCTTGCAGGCCAGGAATTTCGGCGCGGTCTCGATCGAGATGCCGCCGGTCGGGCAGAAGGTCACGTCCGGCAGCGGGCCGCCGATGGCGTTGAGCATGCCGACGCCGCCCGCCGGCACCGCCGGGAACAGCTTCAGTTGCCTGAATCCCTGCTCGCGCGCCGCCATCACTTCGGACGGCGTCATCACCCCCGGCAGCAGCGGCAGGCCGCTCGACTTGGCCGCGTCGATCAGCGCCTGGGTCAGGCCCGGCGACACGCCGAACACCGCGCCGGCGTCGCGCGAGGCGGCGAATTCTTCCGGCTGGGTCAGTGTGCCGACGCCAACGATGGCGCCTTCGACCTGGCTCATGGCGCGGATCGCGCCCAGGCCGTGTTCGGTACGCAGGGTCACTTCGAGCACGCGGATGCCGCCCGCAACGAGAGCTCGGGCAAGTGGCACGGCGTGGTCGGGGTCGTCGATGGCGATGACGGGGATGACGCTCGCCGAGCGCATGATCTCAAGCAGGTTCATTGGTTGGCTCATTGGGTGGCTCACTTGGTGGTCTTGAAAAGATGGTCTTCGTCGGAGCCGGGCATGATGTCACCGGCGTCAATGCCTTCGTGCAGCGGCACGACGGTCTGCTTCGGCGAAGGCAGCGGGAAAGTGGCAGCCCCCTCCTCCGCCGCGCTGATCGAATTGCGGAACATGGAAAACAGTTCGCGGCCCATGCCGATGTGGCTCGAAGTCAGGTCTGCGGTGGCCTGCTCGCGCTGCGCCCAGACGTCGGCCGGCACCAGCGCCTCCATGGTGCCGGTATTGGCGTCGACACGGATCATGTCGCCGTCGCGTACCAGGCCCAGCGGACCGCCGGCCAGGATCTCGGGCGACACGTGGATGGCCGCTGGCACCTTGCCGGACGCACCCGACATGCGGCCGTCGGTGACCATTGCCACCTTGAAGCCGGCATCCTGCAGATTGGCCAGCGCCGGGGTCAGCGCGTGCAGCTCCGGCATGCCGTTGGCGCGCGGGCCCTGGAAGCGGACCACGGCCACGAAGTCGCGGTTCAGCTTGCCGTCTTTATAGGCGTGCATGAAGTCTTCTTGCGAATCGAAGGTCAGCGCCGGGGCTTCCACCGAATAATGCTCTTTCTTGACCGCCGAGACTTTCATCACCGCGCGGCCCAGATTGCCCTTCACCAGCACCATGCCGCCGTTGTTGTTGAACGGGTTGGTGGCCGGACGCAGGACATTCTCGTCGCCGCTCACCGGGGTGGCGTCGCGGAACACGACCTTGCCGTCTTCGCCCAGGAATGGCTCTTTACAGTGGTTGCGCAAGCCATGGCCGAGGATGGTGTTGACGTCCTCGTGCGCCAGGCCGGCGTCGAGCAGTTCGCGGATCACGAAGCCCGGGCCGCCCGCGGCCTGGAAGTGATTGACGTCGGCATCGCCGTTCGGATAGATGCGGGTCAACAGCGGCACCACTTTCGACATCTCGTCGAAATCGTTCCAGTCGATCACGATGCCGGCCGCGCGCGCGATCGCCACCAGGTGCAGCGTGTGGTTGGTCGAGCCGCCGGTGGCGTGCAGCGCGGCGATGGCGTTGACGATGCTTTTCTCGTCGACGATGCGGCCGATCGGCATGTAGTCGCCGCCCTGCTGGGAGATCGCGACCGCGCGGTGGGCGGCGGCGGCGGTGAGCGCATCGCGCAGCGGCGTGCCCGGCGTGATGAAGGCCGATCCCGGCAGGTGCAGGCCCATGACCTCCATCAGCATCTGGTTGCTGTTGGCGGTGCCGTAGAAGGTACAGGTGCCGGCGCCGTGGTACGAAGCCGACTCGCCTTCGAGCAGTTCTTCGCGGGTGGCCTCGCCCTTGGCGTAGCGCTGGCGGATCGCGGCTTTCTCTTTGTTCGAGATGCCGGTAGTCATTGGGCCGCCCGGCACGAAGATGCCCGGGATGTGGCCGAAGTGCAGCGCGCCGATGAGCAGGCCTGGCACGATCTTGTCGCAGATGCCCAGGTACAGGGCGGCGTCGAACATATTGTGCGACAAGCCGACCGCGGTCGCCATGGCGATGGCGTCACGCGAGAACAGCGACAGTTCCATGCCCGGCTGGCCTTGGGTCACGCCATCGCACATGGCCGGCACGCCACTGGCGAACTGGGCCACGGCGCCGACTTCGCGCACGGCTTCCTTGATCACTTTCGGGAAATACTCGAACGGCTGATGCGCCGACAGCATGTCGTTATAGGAAGAAACGATGGCGACCGACGGCTCCTTGTGCTCGCGCAGCTTCAGCTTGTCGTTGGCCGGGAAGGCGGCAAAGCCGTGGGCCAGGTTGGTGCACGACAGCGCGCCGCGCTGGACGCCCTTGATGCGGGCCGCTTCGAGATGTTCGAGATAGGCTGCGCGCGAGCGCTTGCTGCGCCCGATGATGCGGTTGGTGACCTGTTCTACTACGGGGTGGAGCGCCATGTTCGTTCCTTCCTGAATTTAGTATCTGAAATTTTACTACAGATCGGTACGCCGCGCTCATCTCAGCCCTGGTTCTCTATGAGAAAAGACTGGTCGAGCGGCGCCACATGATGGGGAGAAGCAGCCTGTAAATTGAGTACGCGCTGTTTTTTGTAGTGAATTTACGCGCAGATGCTTGTATTATTCGATAATCTATTATTGCCAACATTGTGCCACGCACCCCGACCCCATGCGCCAGCCTCCTTTGACCAGTACCGCCAGCTTCCAAGCCCTCGCCCAACACGCCGACGCCGCCAGGACGTGGCAGATGCGCGAGCTGTTCGCCGCCGATCCCGATCGCTTCGAGCGTTACTCCGACGAGGCCGCAGGCCTGTTCCTAGACTATTCAAAAAATCGCCTCGACGGGCGCACGCTTGAATTGCTCGTGCAGCTGGCGCGCGAGCGCGGCCTCGATGCGCGCCGCGATGCGATGTTCGCCGGCGAAAAGATCAACAACACCGAGAACCGCGCGGTGCTGCACACCGCCCTGCGCGCGCCGCGCGGTGCGACCTTGGTGGTCGACGGCCAGGAAGTCAATGCCGACATCCACGCCGTGCTCGACCGCGTAAAGACCTTCACCGATGCCGTGCGCAGCGGCGAGTGGCTGGGCCATACCGGCAAGCCGATCACCGACATCGTCAATATCGGCATCGGCGGCTCGGACCTCGGCCCCAAGATGGTGGTGCTGGCCCTGCGCCACTATGCGCACCCGCGCCTCTCCATGCACTTCGTGTCGAACGTCGACGGCCACGACATGGATGCGGCGCTGGCCCAGGTCGATCCCGAGACCACGATGTTCATCGTGGCCTCCAAGACCTTTACTACGGCGGAAACCATGATGAACGCGCAGACCGCGCGCGCCTGGTTCCTGCAGCATGCATCTGAAGAGGCATTGGCGAAACACTTCGTCGCCGTGTCCACGAACACTGAGGCGATCAAGACCTTCGGCATCGACCCGGCGAACATGTTCCCGTTCTGGGACTGGGTCGGCGGCCGCTATTCGGTGTGGTCGGCGATCGGCTTGCCGGTGGCGCTGGCCGTGGGCTTCGGCTACTTCAATGACTTCCTGGCCGGCGCCCACGAGCTGGATGAACACTTCCGCACTGCGCCGCTCGAGCAGAACCTGCCAACGCTGCTGGCCCTGGTCGGCTTCTGGAACCGCCAGTTCCTCGACTGCGCCTCGGTGTCGATCGCGCCCTATCATCAAGACCTGAACCGTTTCCCGGCCTACCTGCAGCAGCTCGACATGGAAAGCAACGGCAAGCGCGTGACCCGCGACGGCCAGCCGGTCGATACGCCAACCTGCCCGGCGATCTGGGGCGAGTGCGGCACCAATGGCCAGCACGCCTACTTCCAGCTGCTGCACCAGGGCACCGACGTGACGCCGATGGACTTCATTGCCGCCCTGCGCCCGGCCCACGAGATGGACAACCACCACACCGCCCTGCTGGCCAACTGCTTCGCCCAGTCGGAGGCCTTCATGAAGGGCAAGACGGCGGACGAAGTGCGCGCCGACCTGCAGGCCCAGGGCCTGGCGCAGGAAGAAATCGAGCGTCTCACGCCGCACAAGACCTTCCCCGGCAACCGTCCGAGCAACACCATCCTGATGGAGCGCCTGACGCCATCGACCCTGGGCGCGCTGATCGCGCTGTACGAGCACAAGACCTTCGTGCAGGGCGTACTGTGGGATGTCAACAGTTTCGACCAGTGGGGCGTTGAGTTAGGTAAAGTGCTGGCGAAGAAGATCGAAGCCGAGCTGGCCGGCGAACCCGCGCCAGCCCAGCACGACAGTTCTACGAACGGCCTGATCGCCCGCGCCAAAGCGGCCTTCTGAACCTTCACCATCACACTATGGCAACGGAAAAATTTGAAGTAGTACACGATGCGCCGATGCTGGTCGGCGAGTCCGCGATCTGGCACGAAGTCGAATCGGCGCTGTACTGGGTCGATATCGAGGGCTACACCGTCAACCGCCTGCACGCGGCGAGCGGCAAGTTCACCTCGTGGAAGATGGGGTCGAACCCGTCGGCACTGGCGATCGACGACAACAACTTCCTGGTCGTAGCCACCCGCCACGGCCTGCTGCGCCTGAACACCACCGACGGTTCGGAAAAGCCGATCACCGACGCGCCCTATGATCCGTCCAAGGTGCGCTTCAACGACGGCCGGGTCGACCCTGCTGGCCGGTTCTGGATCGGCACCATGTACGAACCGCGCGACCAGCCGGCCGCCGAGATGTACGTGCTGGACAAGGATCAGTTGCGCCAGGCCTGGAGCGGCGGCATGACCAACTCGAACGGCCTGGCCTGGAGCCTGGACGGCCGCACGATGTACCACGCCGACACCACCACGCACCGCATCGACTGCTACGACTTCGACCCGGCCACCGGTGAGCAGAGCAACCGCCGCACCATCGTAACCTTCCCGAGCGACAAGTCGGCGCCGGATTACGGCGGCCGTCCGGATGGCGCCACGATGGATTCCGAGGGCATGTACTGGGTGGCGATGTTCGAAGGCGCGCGCATCCTGCGCATCGCGCCAAATGGCGAGATCGTGCGCGAGATCAAGCTGCCGGTGAAATGCCCAACTTCCGTCGCCTTCGGTGGGCCAGACCTGCGCACCCTGTACATCACCAGCGCCAGCCATGGCAGGTCCAAGGAAGAGCTGGAACAGTATCCGCTCAGCGGCAAGGTACTGTGCATCAAGATGGATGTGGCAGGGCGGGAAGAACCGGAATACCGCGCCTAGGCGTACCGGTGTCCGGAATATTTATACGCAAAGTATGCACGTCATTCCCGCGGAGGCGGGAATCCAAGTGAAGTCACAGGATGTTCATGCTCTTACGTCGCCCGAACGTTCATCGGAGGTCGATTTTCAGGCCACTGGCCGGGCACGCTTGGTTTCCCGCCAAGGCGCCCGGTGAGGGCGGGAACGACGTGGTTTTTCCTATGAAGCGGCCTTTTTCAAGCGCACGAAATTATTCCGGACGCGAAGGCGCCTAGACACAGATGGCGTGAGCCAGCGCACCGAAGAAGTCCGCCTTCGCAGTTATATTGCACTGCAACATAACTGCGGAGGCGGCAGTGGCAAAAACTACTTCGAGCACCCGTTTGCTGCGCGACCTGGCGCGCGCCGCCAAATCGCAACGCAAGCTGGTTGCCAAGCTGTTCGATATCTATAGCGCCAAGCCGAGCGCGCGTTCGGTGGCCAGGCCACCCAAGCCGGCGCGGCCGAAACCGGCGCCGCCTGCGCATGCGCGCCTGCCGGCCGCTTCAGGACAATGGCTCGAGGGGCATCACCTGCTCCCCTACTGGCTGTATCTTCCGCGACGAATTCCCGAGCACCCCGCACAAGCCGGCTGGCCGCTGGTCGTCATGCTGCACGGCTGCCATCAAACCGCGCCCGAATTCGCGCAGGGCACGCGCATGAACCGGCTGGCGCAGGCAAAGGGTTACGCGGTGCTGTACCCGCAACAGCCGGCGAGCGCGCAGGCGCAGCGCTGCTGGCGCTGGTTCGACCGCGCCGCTCAGGAAGGCCGTGGCGAAACCGGCGTGCTGGCGGCGCTCATCGACCATGTGTGCGCCGGGCACCGCATCGACCGCCGCCGCATCTATGCGTGCGGCCTGTCGGCCGGCGCCGGCATGGCCGCCGTTCTGGCCCTGAACCATCCCGAACTGATCGCCGCGATCGGCCTGCATTCCGGTCCCGTGTTCGGCGCCTGCAACACCCCGATCGGCGCCTTGCACGTCATGCACCGCGGCGCCGAGGCGCAGGCCGATGCGGCCATCCACACCCTGCTCGATCGCCACGCCATGGGGTCGCCGGGCACGCCAGCGAGGTCGCTGCCGCCGATGCCGGCCCTGTTGATCCACGGCGAAGACGATCCGGTAGTCAATCACGTCAACCAGCAGCAGCTGGCGCGCCAGTGGCTGCGCCTGAATGGCATTCCGCTTGCCACTGCCAGCCGCGTCGCCGTGAAACCGGCAGGACGCAGCGGCGCCAGCAACGCGCATGAAATCCACGATTTCACGGTGCGCCGCAAGGTCGTGGTGCGCGTGGTGCGCATTGCCGGCCTGCGGCATGCATGGAGCGGCGGAGATCCGGCGCTCAGGTTCAATACGAAGGCGAGGCCGGATGCCAGCCGCATGATGCTCGATTTTTTCGGCAAGCACCGGCGCTGAAGGCGAGGCCTATCCCCGCCGCGCCATCTGCCCGAACACTCCGTCACGCCTCACCCATGCATGGAATAGCGCTGCGCCAAGATGGGCCAGAATGGTAAAGAACAGGACATAGGCCAGCACGCCATGCAGCGGGCGCAGGAAGCCATACATGACCGGGCTATGCGGCAGGATCGGGGGCAAATGAATGCCGCCGAACAGCGCCACCGGATAGGCGCCGGCCGACAGCATGGCCCAGCCGATGATCGGCATCGCGAACATGAGCGCATACAGCAGCCAGTGCGAGGCCTTGGCCGCCCACACCTGGATGCGCGGCAGGTCCGCCGGCAGCGGTGGCGGTGGATGGCGCAGGCGGTTCACCAGGCGCACGATCGCCAGCAACAGGATCGCGAGCCCGAGCGGGCGATGCAGGTCGAGCAGCAGTTCGCGGTGACGCAGCGACACCACCATGGCGGCGCCGACGAACAACATGGCGAGGATCGCGACAGCCATCGACCAGTGCAGCACGCGGGCCAGCAGGTTGAAGTGAGGTTGACGGTTCATTCTGCGCTCCCGCTGCCGGACTTGGCCAGGCCCTGGCTGATTTCACGTTCACGACGGTTGAACGAGACCGAATAGACCGCCGACCGGGCATGCAGCACCGGATCGTCGGTCGCCGCGATCCCCTTCGGAAGGATCAGCGGATCGAAGTTCAGGTCGAAGCAGGCGCCGCCGGCCTGCGCCTCGGCGCGCACCAGCGTCAGGGTGCCGACGCGGGTCTCGGGCCGGGTATCGGGCCAGGCTTTCGAAGGATCCTCGATCGGGTCGCCCCGCGCGGCAAACTGCATCACCATATCCCATTGCAGCGGCCCGGCAGCCAGGCGCTGGTCGAGATCCTCGCCCAGGAAATCCCGGCTCGCGCTCTTGAGCCGTTCCGGGTCGGCCGCCACGAAAGGCGCATGCGGCCGCATCGACCAGCGCACCGCGCGCTCCGTGCCCTGGGCGTCGATCAGGCGGAATGCGTTGACGCCGTTGAAGCGCGTATTGGCCAGGCTGTCGGGCGTGGGCGCGTTCTTCGACCACGCCATGAATTCGGCGATCTCGGGATGGTTTGCCAGGACTGCCTTCATTTTTTCCGGGTCGGGCTTGCCGGTGGCCGGATCCGGCAGGCGCGCGACGTTCATCGCCTGGAAGCCTTCCGGCGTGGACGACGCGAAGAACGGGAAACTGTTCATCGCCATGCGCCACTCCTGCCCGTCGTCCGTCTTGAGCTGCAGCGCCATGCCGCGCACGGCTGCCTTGTTGTCGGGCGCATGGGGATCGTTGCCGGGATTGGAAAAGCGGCCCAGCACCGGCGTCGACGCCTGCGAGAACACGCGCGCCGTCGACAGTTGCGCCGCTGCGGGCGTCGGTGCGAAGGTGCCGGCGATGCAGATGCCCTTGCTGTGGGCGCGGCGGAAACCCGGCTGGGGCGAACCCGACGCTTCGGCCGTATTGGCCATGGCCTGCGGCGTGACGCCTTTGCCCCCGAACCAGCCGCCGACCCAGGCGAACAACAGCGCCAGGGCCGCGACGATCAGGGCGATCGGCAGCAACAGGATAAGGGAGCCGCGGTGCGGCGAGGGTCTGGTCATGGTGGACGGCTTTCTTCGGCTGATGGTGTCAGTACAGGCCGGCGAATTGTCGCATGAACATCGGGAATGGCTCGCCACGGATGGGCAGTCAGCTGGAACGCCCCATCATCCGCGCCGAGTCGTAGCCGATCCGCACCGCACCCCAGTGCTTGCCCTGGAACACGATCGGCATCGACAAGTCATTGATCACTTCTCCCGTATCGCGCAAATAAGTCTGCAACAGGAACGGCTCGCGGTTCTTGGCCAGCCGGATCCCCACCGGATCGTCGAAGATCCGTTTATTGCGGCAGTACACGAGGTCGTGCTCGCGCTGCCCGGTCGACGGCCGTGAGAACTTGGTGTTGTGGGTCGGCGCGTATCCCCGGTTGTCGACCGCCAGCGCATACGCCGCGCCCGGCAAGTCGGTCAGCACGCGGTCGAACAGCTGCTGCAGGTCGCGTTCCACCGCGCGGTCGTACGAGGTCGTGAAACGCGGCGGGTCGGATTGCGGGATCGGCCGGTACTGCTGGTCGAAGATGTTCGCGCCGCCGGCCGCGTGGCTGCTCAGGCAGGCCAGCACCTGGTCGCGCAGCGTGGTGGTGGTGTCCACCAGCGCATCGAAGGCCGTGCCGCCGGTGCGGAAGCCCGCCAGCACGCCCTGCAGCTCTTCGGTGGCCACCCGCACCTCGTCGACGCGGCGCGAAGCGTCCTGCATCGTGGCCTCGGAGCTGGAGGCGTTCTGCGCCACCTCTTCCACCTTCGCATTGATCTGCTGGTTGACGCCGTCGAGCGACTGCATCGCCGCCGCCATCTGGTCGACGGTGGCGGTCATGCGCTCGAAGTCGGCCACAAAGGCGGTGAGGTGGCTGGCCGCGCTGCCGGCTTCGCGCGCCGACACGTTCACGCCGTCGAGGATGCCGGCGGTGGCGCCGGAGGTCGAGGTCACCAGCTCGCGCATCGCGCCGCTGGCGGTTGCGATCTTGACCGCTTCGGCATTGACCACCTGCGACAGGCGCCGCACCTCGGAGGCGACTACCGCGAAGCCGCGCCCGGCCGGGCCGGCGCGCGCCGCCTCGATGGCGGCATTGATGGCCAGCAGATTGGTCTGGTTGGCCACGTTCTCGATGACGGTGCCGAACTCGCCGATCTCGCGCAGGTGGCCGACCAGCAGGGTCACGGTGTCCGAGAATCCCTGCACCTGTTCCTCGATGTGGCGCATGCGCCGTTCGAGGCTCGTCAGTTCTTCCATCGATTCGCGCGCCGCCGCCAGGTTACGCTGGGCGGTGCCGGCGATGCGCAGCGTGCCGGCATTGACGTCGGCCGACAGCTCGGCCACTTCGCGCGCGCTGGCCGCCAGCGCATCGGCCGCCTGGTGCTGCCGCGCCGCCTGGGCCTGGGCCTGGTCGACTTCCTTGCGCAGGCGCGCAGCATTGATCGCCGTGCGGATGCTGCCGTCGCGCGCCTTGACCACCAGCGTGCGCACGCTTCCGGTCACGCCGTGTCCCGCACCCGCCAGTGCGCGCGCCCTGCGGAGCAGTGCATTCATCCAAGTGTTCATTGTCCCCTCCGTTGCCATCATTGTGGCGATGCGTATTGATTTGTGGAAACTATAAGCGCAATTACCCATGATGTCATTCACACCGTACGACGAACCCAGCTTTCGTCGCTTTCGCACCACCGATTCGGGATGGCAATCCTTAAACCGAATTCTTCCGAGAGGATTCCACTGGACACATCCATATCTTGAAGATTTTCTCGGAAAGCCTTGTAGATATGTTATTTAACCTGAAAAAGAATATCTTCAATCATCGAAATCCAGTCCAATAACGCGAAAATAATCCATCGAAATTAACGACAAAAATAAATTTATCATTTTAAAACAATCACTTGTGTTTTATTGCCAAGTTATTTCGCATATTCTGAGCATTTTCCATAAATATCCCGGCATTTTGAAATGAATTCTACGAAGACTGGTATGATGAATTGACCGATGTTCGCGATTTTCGCGAAAAACGACAATCAAGGACACAATGAAAAATCATCGGCTAAGCGAATTCATTCACAGTGATATGGAACGCATCCTACAAACCTGGGAAGACTTCGCGCGGACCATCGAGCCCCCGGCCTTGACCATGGATGACGTCGAGCTTCGCGACCATGCCCGTCAAATGCTGCACGCAATCGCCGATGACCTGGCCACGACGCAGACGAGCGCCGAACGCACCGCCAAATCGCAAGGCCTGGGCAAGCGGGAACGTGCCGATACGGCTGCCGAAACACATGCCGAGGCGCGCCTGTTGTCGGGCTATACCGTGGTACAACTGGTTTCCGAGTACCGTGCGCTGCGCTCGAGCGTCCTCACCCTCTGGATCGCCGACGAACGCAAGGAATATGCAACAGACGTGGCCGATATCACGCGGTTCAACGAGGCGATCGACCAGGCGCTCGCGGAATCGGTCGCACGCTACGAGTCCATGGTGAAACGGTCTCAGAACATGTTCCTGGCCATCCTCGGTCACGACTTGAGAAACCCGCTGGGTACGGTCGTCACGGGGTCGCAACTCATCATGGCCGCGGTCGATATTCCTCCGAAGTACATCCTGGTAGCGACCCGCATGTACAACAGCGCCAAACGCATGAGCAAGCTGGTCAGTGACCTGATCGACTTCACGCGTACGCACCTCGGGCCGGGTATTCCGATTCACGTAAGACAGGGGGACCTGGTCCAGGTGTGCGAGGACGTCGCCAATGAATTGCGCACTTCGCAGCCGGAAATGCAGATCGACTTCCTTGCCCCGAACAGCATCGAGGCGATCTTCGACGGCGCGCGGATCGGGCAGATGCTGTCCAACCTGGCGGGCAACGCAATCCAGTATGGCAATGTCGACATGCCGATTACCATCAGGCTGCAACGCAGCGACGATGATGTCGTTATCACCGTCAACAACCATGGCGACCCGATCGATGCCGATGAGCTGGCGCGCATCTTCGATCCGCTGGTGCGCATTGCCGCCGAGTCCGGCACGGGCGAATGCACCAGTCTGGGCATCGGATTGTTCATTTCCCGCGAGATCGTTCACGCCCATGCCGGCCACATCAAGGTGAGCTCCAGCGCGCAGGAGGGCACCACGTTTACGGTCACCATGCCGCGCCTTCCCGCCGGCTTCTCCTCGCCTGCGACCGGGCGTAACCGGGCCGGCGAAAGAGCCGCGTGGTAGGCCCCGCGGCCGGCAAGGACGGCCGGCTGCCGCGCAAGGTCCTCGTGGTCGACGACGAGCCCGACCTCGTCGAGCTGGCACACGCCCTGCTGGGCTATCATGGCATGGACGTGTGCATTGCCCACAGCGGCGCAGAGGCACTGGAGATGCTTGCCGCCGATCCCACCATCGACGCCTTGTTTTCCGACGTCATGATGCCCGGGATGACCGGGCTGGAACTGGCTGACGCCACCTGTCTGCATCACCCGCACGTCCATATCGTTCTCACGTCGGGCTATACGGCGCCCGAACTCATCGTCCCACACGGCAGGCAATACGCGTACATCCCCAAACCGTACCGGATCGAGGATGTAATCGGGCGCCTGCGCCGCTAGGCCGTCGGCACTGCGATGGTGACGGCCAGGCCGGCGCCTCGGCAAGCTCTGCGCCCCAGGCAAACTGGATATGGCACACTGGTCGCGCGGATGCGTCTGTAGTAGATTTACTTGATCGAGAATAAATTATGTAGTAAATTTACATCAGCTTCCGATTGTCCTGTTCCTACTGCAGACCTATTCCCTATGGCTATTTCCGATTTCGACCTCGTTTTCTTTGGCGGCAGCGGCGACCTTGCGATGCGCAAGCTGTTGCCCGCGATGTACTCGCGCGACGTCTGCAATGACCTGCCCGACAGTAGTCGTATCATCTGCGTCGGCCGCGACGAGGCGACGCAGGAGGAATTCCTGCGCATGGTCGAGAACAACTCGAAGCCGCATATCAAGGACACGGTCCACGAGCCGAGCTGGGTGCGCTTCCTGCAGCGTATCACCTACGTGGCGCTGAACGCGACCGACGTCTCGACCTACCAGGCACTGGTCGAAGCCCTGCGCGACGACCCATCGCTCACCCGCGTCTATTACCTCGCCACGCCGCCGCAGCTGTTCGCCAAGATCTGCGACAACCTGGCCGCCACCGGCCTGGCCACGCCGAACTCGCGTGTGGTGCTGGAGAAGCCGCTGGGCCGCGACCTGGCCTCGGCCAAGCAGATCAACCTGGACGTCGGCAAGGTGTTCGCCGAATCGCAGATCTACCGCATCGACCACTACCTGGGCAAGGAGACCGTGCAGAACCTGCTGGCGCTGCGCTTCGGGAACATCCTGTTCGAGCCGCTGTGGCGGCGCGAATGGATCTCGGACGTGCAGATCACGATCGCCGAAAAGATCGGCGTCGGCAACCGCCTGGGCTACTACGACAATTCCGGCGCGCTGCGCGACATGCTGCAGAACCACCTGCTGCAGCTGCTGTGCATCGTGGCGATGGAACCGCCGACCTCGATCGCGCCGGACGCCGTGCGCGACGCCAAGCTGCAGGTATTGCGGTCGTTAAAACGTTTTACCCCGACCACGCTGTCGCAGAACATCATCCGCGGCCAGTACCGCGCCGGCTACATCGACGGCCAGCAGGTGCCGGGCTACCGCGAGGAACCGAATGCGCCGAAGAGCTCGCGCACCGAGACCTTCGTGGCGATGAAGGCCGAGATCGACACCTGGCGCTGGGCCGGCGTGCCGTTCTACCTGCGCACCGGCAAGCGCATGGCCGACCGCCTGGCCGAGATCGTAGTGCGCTTCAAGCCGATCCCGCACTCGATCTTCAACCAGCCGACGTCGAGCTTCCAGCCCAACAGCCTGGTGATCCGCCTGCAGCCGGACGAAGGCCTGTCGATGAACCTGATGGCCAAGACCCCGGGCGACTCGATGCGCCTGAAGCAGGCCGAGCTCGAACTCGATTTCCGCGAGCAGTTCAAGGCGCCGCGCATGGAGGCGTATGAACGCCTGCTGCTCGACGTGCTGCGCGGCCAGCTGACCCTGTTCATGCGCGGCGACGAACTGGAAGCGGCCTGGGAATGGGTCGAGCCTATCCTTGAGCACTGGGAACAGGACGACAGCGCCCCGGCGCCGTACACCTCCGGCACCTGGGGCCCGGCCGCCGCCAGCGCCCTGATCGGCCGCGACGGCCTGCAATGGCGCGAAGAATCGCTGCCGGAAGACTGACCGGCACCCGAGACATATTATGCTGCTCGACTCGATCCGCACCCAGCTCGACACGCTCTCCAAATCGGAGCGCAAGGTCGCGCTCGCGGTGCTGGCCGCGCCTTCCGCGACCGTGAGCCAGAACATCACCGCCCTGGCGCGCAGCGCCAGCGTGTCGGAACCGACCGTGGTGCGCTTTTGCCGCACGCTCGGCTACGACGGCTGGCACGAGTTCAAACTCAAGCTGGCGCAGGGCCTGGCGCTGGCGCTGCCCGGCGCCAGCGAGGCGCCGCACCAGGACGACCTGGCCTCGGACCTGATCAACAAGATCTGCAGCCGCTCGATCAACACCCTGCTCGACCTGCGCAACAACCTCAAGCCGGAACTCGTCCAGCAGGCGCTCGAGATCCTGGCGCGCGCCAACAAGATCGAGTTCTACGGCCAGGGCACGTCCGGCTTCGTGGCCGCCGACGCCCAGCACAAATTCTTCCGCTCGGGCGTGCCAACGGTGGCCTATACCGACCCGTCGATCCACTCGATCGCGGCAGCCCTGCTGCGCGAAGGCGATGCGCTGGTGGCGATCTCGCAGCGCGGCAACAACCCGGCGCTGACCCGTTCGGCCAAGCTGGCCAAGGCCGGCGGCGCCGACGTGATCGTACTGGCGCCGTCCGGCACGCCGCTGGCCGAGATGGCGACCCTGCTCATCCCGATCGACCTGGTGTTTGCGACCGATCCCTATACCCCGATCTCGGCGCGCCTGGCCTACCTGGTGGTGATCGACGTGCTGGCGGTGGGGCTGGCGCTGCGCCGCGGGCCGGAATTCCGCAAGAAGATGCAGAATGCGCAGAAGGCGCTGCAGGAATTCGATATGCAGTTCGATTCCTTCATCGGCTGACCGTGCGCTGACGGAAAGAAACGCATTTGGTCTAGAATGGACGGTTCCTGACGATTGCCGATCAACCCATGCCCCTCATTGTCTCAATGGCTGATCGGTCCTGACTAGCCAATGCCAACGTTCTACAAGCTACTCCTGTCGGCCCTTGTTGCGGCCGGCGCCCTGACGATGTGCATGGCCAAGTCCGAGCTGCGCTTGCCCGCTCCGGTCGTGATGCGCGGCGTGAGCGGCGTCGAGGACGTCGAATTGCGCCACATCGGGTTCGACCGGCCCGGCGCGGGCCCATTCCAGCCCCTGTTCGGCCTTGACGACGTGTTGTCGGCCAGCTATCCGTCCGTGCTATATCTCGACAAGGTCTATCGTCGTGCCGGCCCGGGCAGCTTCGTCGTGCATCCCCGCGGCGACGTCCGCTCGCGCTACGTGGTCGAGGAACTCGCGGACCGGTCCGACGACGGGCCCGATCGCATCACCAGCCTGTCCATCCGCGACCTCGACAGTCAAGAACTGCTCGGCCGGAAGTATCTACGCGGCCGGGTTGGCGAAGATGCGATGGCATTCGTGCGCAAGGTGCTGGGGACGGCAGACCCGGCCGGCGGCCAGCCCGACGCGCCAACGTATGGCGCAGCACCCGTGACGCACACGCCGCTTCGGGCCGGCCGCATCGACCCTCCCGTCCATGGCGGCGATGGCTGCCCTCCTTCCTACCGGATCGCGACGGCGGCGTCGCCCCAGCAGTTCGATGCCGGCGCGTGGTCGTTCCGGCCGCGGGGCGACGTCGACAGCTTTGCCTGCACCGGCAACTTCATCCTGGTGGCGTCGGGAGACGGCGCGCGCCTGCTGCTCGACCTGCTGGACCCGACCGGCAAACACCTGTTCCAGACCGAGGTTGCGATGCCGCTCGATGCGCGCGCCGACGCGACCGTGCTACGCCTGCGGGTGAACGGCGAGCGTCTGCAGACCGACGTGCATTATCGTCCTGGCAAGCTCCCCGACGGCAAGCCGAGGCTGCGCGAGCGGTTCAGGCTGCTTATTTCGATGACGCCGCCGGACGTCGGAGCGCCTGCGGCAGCGGTGGCTGTAAAATAGCGGTTTTCGACCAGCATTTTCGCCTGACATGCATATCAATCCCGAACGCAGCGACCGTCCCGACTATGACCTGCTGGTGCGTCAAGTGACCAGCGTCCTCGAGGGCGAGCGCGACCTGACCGCCAATGCATCCCAGTTCTCGGCCCTGATCTACGATACGATCTCCGACCTGAACTGGGCCGGTTTCTACTTCACCGTGCCTTCCAAGAAGGGCGAAGGCCAGGACCTGCTGGTCGGGCCATTCCAGGGCAAGCCCGCCTGCGCCCGCATCCCCTTCGGTCGCGGCGTCTGCGGCACCACCGCCGCCCTGCGCAAGACCATCGTGGTGCCGGACGTACATGCCTTCCCGGGCCACATCGCCTGCGATTCGGCGTCCGCCTCGGAAATCGTCATTCCGGTGATCAAGGATGACAAGCTCATTGGCGTGTTCGATATCGACAGCCCGAAGCCGGACCGTTTTTCGGACGAGGACCGTGCGGGGCTGGAGGCCATGCTTGCGGCGTTTGTTGCCGGTACCGATTTCTGATCAGGGCTGCGGGTTTGCAGGCAAGCTTGGGTTCCCGCCTGCGCGGGAACGACGTGCGTAGGCTTGTGGTACTGAAGCGCATCCCTTGTCTCGCAACCTAGCGACCGTCATTCCCGCGCAGGCGGGAATCCAAGTTCCGCCAACGAAGCCGCACCACCAGATCCCAAGTTCCACATCAACGAGACCACCATGAACCAACTCGAACAGCTCAAGCAATACACCACCGTGGTCGCCGACACCGGCGACTTCCAGTCGATCAAGGCCTATGCGCCGCAGGATGCGACCACCAACCCGTCGCTGATCCTGAAGGCCGTGCAGAAGCCGGAATACCGTCCGCTGCTGGAAAAGGCGATCGCCGATGCGCCGGGCGCCTCGGTCGAAGCGATCGTCGACAGCCTGCTGATCGCCTTCGGGGTCGAGATCCTGAAGTACGTGCCGGGCCGCGTCTCGACCGAGATCGATGCCGCGCTGTCGTTCGATACCGAAGCCACCGTCGCCAAAGGCCGCGAGCTGATTGCCCTGTATGAAAAGAACGGCGTGTCGCGCGAGCGCGTGCTGATCAAGATCGCATCGACCTGGGAAGGCATCCGCGCCGCCGAGATCCTGGAAAAGGATGGCATCCACTGCAACCTGACCCTGCTGTTCTCACTGTGCCAGGCAGTGGCCTGCGCCGAAGCCGGCGTCAAGCTGATCTCGCCGTTCGTCGGCCGCATCTACGACTGGTACAAGAAATCGACCGGCACCGACTATCAAGGCGCAGACGATCCGGGCGTGCAATCGGTGAAGGGTATCTACCAGTACTACCGCAAGTTCGGCTACAACACCGAAGTGATGGGCGCGAGCTTCCGCAATACCTCGCAGATCCTGGAACTGGCCGGTTGCGACCTGCTGACCATCTCGCCCGACCTGCTGCAGAAGCTGGCCGACAGCGAGGCGCCGGTCGAGCGCAAACTGGTCAAGGACGACAGCGCCAATATCGAGAAGATCGCGATCGACGAAAAGACCTTCCGCTTCATGCTGAACGAAGACGCGATGGGCACCGAGAAACTGGCCGAAGGCATCCGCGCCTTCGTGGCGGATTCGCTCAAGCTCAAGCAGATGATCGAAGGCATGCGTTAATTGCAGCGCGGGCGACTGCTACGTCAGCCGCCCGGTCAGGCCTTCTTTTGCTGGCCCTAAAACGTCGTCCCCGCGCAGGCGGGGACCCAAGGTGCGAGCGTCTCGACAGCGCAAGCAGTACTTGGGTCCCCGCCTTCGCGGGGACGACGTTTTTACGCTAACGAAGAAAAATGCGCTGGCTGCACAGCAAGCGCCTGGAGCCAGCGATAACCCTTACCGCGCCTTCAACCCCGCCAGGAAGGTATCGATCACCTCCCCGCCCAGCGCCATCAGGTCGAACGATTCCAGGTCGAACAGCCAGTTGCGCAGCAGGCCGTCGAGCATGATCCACATGCATGTGGCGGCATTGTGCGGATCGATGCTGGCCGGCAGCTGGCCGTTCGCGCGCGCTTCGGCCAGATGCGCCTCCATGCGCGCGCGCCATTCGGCCACCGCTTCGCGCTTGCGCACGCGGGCCGAGTCGACTTCGTCGGTGAACTCGGTCTTGAGGGTGGCGATCTCGAACACCCGGCGCGCCTTCTCGTCGTTGACGACGATGTGCAACACCGCCATCAGCTCGTCGCGCAAGCGCTGCAGCGGGTCGGCGACCTTGCGCTCGCCCAGCTGCTGGATGGCGGTATCCATCGGCATCGTGGCGCGGTCCATCATCGCGCTGAACAGCGCGCCCTTGTCGACAAAATGCCAATAAATCGCACCGCGTGTTACACCCGCCGCTGTCGCGATATGCTGTAATGTCGTTCGTGAAACACCCTGCTTAGCGAACAAGATTTCTGCAGCATCAAGAATGCTGTCGCGGGTCGCCGCTGCTTCTTCCTTCGTCCTGCGAACCATTTCTTTTGAGTAACCCTCGAATTAATAGGTGCTTAAAACATTTTACATACAGTCGTGATAGTATATAAAATTATTTGCAAAAGCCAGCGTTGATCTCTCATCCCATGCATATGTTGTTGACTGGGGTGTGACATTGGCGCGAATTACTAACTAGAAGGATGCACACGTAATGCGCTCTGCCAACTCCTCATCCATGTCCCTCACCCGGGTCGCGGCGGCCACCATGGCTGCGGTGGTCCTGCTGTCCGCCTGCGGCAAGAAAGACGAATCGGCCAAGGCCGGCGCCCCCGCCGGCCAGCAGATGCCGGCGCCCGAAGTCGGCGTCGTCACCGCCGCCTTCCAGACCGTCGCGCTGCAGAGCGAACTGCCAGCACGCGTGGAACCGATCCGCACCGCCCAGGTTCGCGCCCGTGTCGACGGCGTGGTGCTCAAGCGCTCCTTCACCGAGGGCAGCATCGTCAAGCAGGGCCAGTCGCTGTTCACCATCGACCCGGCGCCTTACCAGGCTCAGCTCGCCGCAGCCCGCGCCGACGTCGCGCGCGCCGAAGCCAACCTGGTCGCGTCGCGCGCCATCGCCGAACGCTACAAGCCGCTGGTCGAGGCCAACGCTGTCAGTAAACAGGAATTCGACAACGCCGTCGCCGCCCAAAAGCAGGGTGAAGCCGAAGTCGCTGCCGCCCAGGCCCAGTTGAAAGTTGCGCAGATCAATGTTGGTTACACCAATGTAAACGCTCCCATCTCGGGCCGCATCGGCCGTGCGCTGGTGACCGAAGGCGCGCTGGTGTCGGCGACCCAGTCGACCGAGCTGGCGCTGATCCAGCAGACCGACAGCATGTACCTGAATATTACCCAGTCGGCCACCGAGCTGCAGCGCCTGAAGAAGCAAGGCGGTGGCGCCGACAACGTGCCGGTGACCGTGCTGCTGGAAGACGGCACCGAGCTGCCGACCCGCGGCCGCCTGCTGTTCTCGGACGTGACGGTCGACCAGGGCACCGGCCAGATCACGCTGCGCGCCACCGTGGACAACAAGAACAATGCCCTGCTGCCGGGCCAGTACGTGCGCGTGCGCGTGGCGCAGGCTTCGCTGCCGAACGGCATCCTGATTCCTCAGCAGGCGGTCACCCGCGGCGGCCAGAACGGCGACACCGTGACCGTCATCGGCGCCGACAACAAGCCGGTTCCGCGCCAGGTCAAGATCGCTTCGCAGCAGGACGCGAGCTGGGTCGTCACCGGCGGCCTGAAGGAAGGCGAAAAAGTGATGGTCGACGGCTTCCAGAAGCTGCAGATGATGCCACCGGGCACCGCGGTCAAGCCAGTGCAGTGGACGCCGGCAGGCGCCCAGCAGGCGCCGGCCCAGGCGGGCGCGACCACACCGGCCGACAGCAGCCGATAAGAACAAGGAATAGGACTTTCCAATGGCACGTTTTTTTATTGACCGCCCGATTTTTGCATGGGTGATCGCGCTATTCATCATGGTGCTCGGTGGCGTTGCCATCAAGCAGCTGCCGATCGCGCAATACCCGACCGTCGCGCCACCATCGATCGTCATCAACGTCGCCTATCCAGGCGCATCGGCGCAGACGCTTGAAGACTCCGTCATCTCGATCATCGAACGCGAGATGAACGGCGCCCAGGGCATGATTTACATGGAATCGACCAGCCAGGCCAATGGCACCGGCTCGATCACCGTCTCGTTCGAGACCGGCACCGACCCGAACCTGGCGCAAGTCGACGTCCAGAACCGCCTGTCACGCGCCACCCCGCGCCTGCCGCCGGCGGTCACTCAGCAAGGCGTGCGCGTCGACCAGGCGCGCTCGAACTTCCTGCTGTTTACGATCCTGTCGTCGGATGACCCGAATATCACCAGTATCGAGCTGGGCGACTACGCCTCGCGCAACGTGCTGCCGGAAATCCAGCGCATCACCGGCGTTGGCCAGGCCCAGCTGTTCGGCACCGAGAAGGCCATGCGCATCTGGATCGACCCGACCAAGCTGGTTGGCCTGAACCTGTCGCCGGCCGACGTCACCGCCGCGATCTCGCAGCAGAATGCCCAGGTGGCATCGGGCACCATCGGCGACCTGCCGATCGCCAAGGGCCAGCAGATCAGCGCCACCGTGGTCGTCACCGGCCAGCTGTCGAACGTCGAACAATTCGGCAACATCGTGCTGCGCGCGAATCCGGACGGCTCGACCGTGCGCCTGAAGGACGTGGCGCGCATCGAACTCGGCGGCCAGGCCTATGCCACCACGGCGCGCCTGAACGGCAATCCGTCGGCCGGTATCGGCGTGCAGCTGGCGCCGTCGGGCAACGCCCTGCAGACCGCCGAGCTGATCAAGGAACGCATGGCGGAACTGCAGAAGTTCTTCCCGAAAGGCATGAAGTACTCGATTCCTTACGACTCGACCACCTTCATCGATATTTCGATCGAACAAGTGGTGCATACCCTGATCGAAGCGATCGTGCTGGTGTTCCTGGTGATGTACCTGTTCCTGCAGAACATCCGCTACACCCTGATCCCCACCATCGTGGTGCCGATTGCACTGCTGGGCTCGTTCGCCTGCCTGCTGGCGCTGGGCTTCTCGATCAACGTGCTGACCATGTTCGGCATGGTGCTGGTGATCGGTATCGTGGTCGACGATGCCATCATCGTGGTGGAGAACGTCGAGCGCATCATGAGCGAGGAAGGCTTGCCGCCGCTGGAAGCTACCCGCAAGGCGATGGGCCAGATCTCGGGCGCCATCATCGGCGTGACCGTGGTGCTGATCGCCGTGTTCGTGCCGCTGGCCTTCTTCGCCGGCGCGGTCGGCAACATCTATCGCCAGTTCTCGGTGGTGATGGTGACCTCGATCGGCTTCTCCGCCTTCCTGGCGCTGACCCTGACCCCGGCGCTGTGTGCCCACCTGCTCAAGCCTATCGAAGCCGGCCACAACCACGAAAAGAAGGGTTTCTTCGGATGGTTCAACCGCAAGTTCACGACCGGCGCCAAGAAATATGAAGGCTTCGTCGGCGCCATCCTCAAGCGCGCCGGACGCTGGATGGTCGTGTTCGCGGTGCTGGTGGCCGTGGTCGCCCTGATGTTCACCCGTATGCCCAACGCCTTCCTGCCGAACGAAGACCAGGGTTACGTGATCGCCAACATCCAGTTGCCGCCGGGCGCCACTGCCGAGCGTACCGGCACCGTGCTGCGTTCGCTGGAAGAGTTCGTGATGAAGCAGCCCGAAACCGCCAACATCGTGGCCGTGACCGGCTTCTCGTTCTCGGGCCAGGGCCAGAACATGGGCCTGGCGTTCATCCCGATGAAGCCATGGGACGAGCGCAAGGGCGACGGCCAGGACGCGCAATCGTTCGCCGGCCGCATCACCGGCCACATGGGCGCGGTGCGCGACTCGTTCATCTTCGTGGTGAGCCCGCCGCCGATTCCCGAACTGGGCACCGGCACCGGCTTCTCGTTCCGCCTGCAGGATCGTGGCGGCAACGGCCACAACGCCCTGCTGGCAGCGCGTAACCAGATGCTGGGCATGGCGTCGCAGAGCAAAATTCTGACCGGCATGCGTCCAGAGGGGCTGGAAGACGCGCCGCAGCTCAAGCTGAACATCGACCGCGACAAGGCGCAAGCCCTGGGCGTGACCTTCGGCGCGATCAATGCGGCACTGTCGACCTCGCTGGGCTCGTCGTATGTAAACGACTTCCCGAACGCCGGCCGCCTGCAGCGCGTGATCGTGCAGGCCGATGCGCCACAGCGCATGCAGCCGGACGACCTGCTGCGCATCAATGCCCTGAATGCCCAGGGCGAACCGGTGCCGCTGTCGTCGTTCGCGACCACTGAATGGACCACGGGCCCGATGCAGACCAACCGCTACAACGGCTATCCGGCGATGAAGCTCACCGGCGAACCTGCTCCGGGTTACTCGAGCGGCGACGCGCTGGACGAGATGCAGCGCCTGGCGGGCCAGCTGCCGGCCGGCTTCACCTTCGAATGGACCGGCCAGTCGCGCGAAGAGATCCTGTCCGGCTCGACCGCGGGCATCCTGATCGCCTTCTCGCTGTTGGCGGTGTTCCTGGCCCTGGCCGCGCTGTATGAAAGCTGGTCGATACCGGTGTCCGTGATGCTGGTGGTGCCGCTGGGCGTGCTCGGCTCGCTGATCGCGGCCAATATGCGCGGCTTGCCGAACGACGTCTACTTCAAGGTGGGCCTGATCACCATCATCGGCCTGGCGGCGAAGAATGCGATTCTGATCGTCGAATTCGCCAAGGACCTGCAGGCCGAGGGCAAGACGCCGTACGAAGCGGCGCTGGAAGCGGCGCACCTGCGCTTCCGTCCGATCATCATGACCTCGCTGGCCTTCATCCTCGGCGTGCTGCCGCTGGTGATCGCGGGCGGCGCCGGCTCGGCATCGCAGCGTGCCATCGGTACCGGCGTGATGGGCGGCATGATTGCCGCAACCGTGCTGGGCGTGATCTTCGTGCCGGTCTTCTTCGTGGTGATCCGCACGCTCTTCAAGGGCAGCGACCGCCAGAGTAAGATGTACGCGACTCAACATCAGAAGCACGTAGAAGAAGGAAGCAAACCATGATCAAGCACATCAAACTCGTGACGCCGCTGGCGCTGGCGATGACGCTGGCCGGCTGCATCTCGCTGGCGCCGGACTATGAACGTCCGGCGGCCCCGGTGGCTGCCGCCTTCCCGGAAACCCCGAAGGCCGGCAGCGAGTCGACCAGCCCGGTGCTGGCCGCGGCGCCAAGCACGGTCGCCTGGCAGTCGTTCTTTGCCGATGCGCGCCTGCGCTCGCTGATCGACGCAGCGCTGGTGAACAACCGTGACCTGCGCGTGGCAATCGCCAACATCGAGCAGGCGCGCTCGCAATACCGCATCACCCGCGCCGACCGCCTGCCGACCGTGGGCCTGGGCATCAGCGGCAATCGCCAGACCGTGGGCGAAGACCAGCCGATCGAAAGCGTGTACCAGTCGGGCCTGTCGGTTTCGCAGTTCGAGCTCGACCTGTTCGGCCGCGTGCGTAACCTGTCGGATGCCGCGCTGGCGCAATACCTGGCCACCGAAGAGGCGCGCAAGACCACGCAGATCAGCCTGATCTCGTCGGTCGCCAGCGCCTGGCTGCAACTGCTGGCCGATGAAGAGCTGCTGCGCATCACGCAAGACACGCTCAACACCCGCCTGGAATCGGACAAGCTGTTCCAGCTGCGCTTCGAGAACGGCGTGGCGTCGCGCCTGGAGCTGCAGCAATCGCGCTCGCTGGTCGAGACGGCCCGCGCCACCCTGGCCCAGCAGCAACGCCTGCGGGCCCAGGACATCAATTTGCTGACGCTGCTGGTCGGCGGCCCGCTGCCGGCCGACGTCAGCGCCGGCGCCACCCTGGCCAAGACCGAGCTGCCGGACATCCCGGCCGGCCTGCCGTCGGACCTGCTGGCCAACCGTCCGGACATCCGTTCGGCCGAGCAGCAGCTGATCGCGGCCAACGCGAATATCGGCGCGGCGCGCGCGAACTTCTTTCCGCGCATCACGCTGACCGGCAGCGCCGGCAGCGCCAGCAACGAGCTGTCGGGCCTGTTCGACAGCGGCACCTGGGGCTGGACCTTTGCGCCACAGGCGATCCTGCCGATCTTCGACTACGGCCGCAACAGCGCCACCCTGGGCAGCGCCCGGGCCCAGCGCGATATCGCGGTGGCGCAGTACGAGCAATCGATCCAGACCGCGTTCCGCGAAGTGGCGGACGCGCTGGCCGGCCAGGCGACCTTCAGCGAACAACTGCGCGCGCAATCCGCGGTGACCGAGGCCGAAGCCGACCGCTTCAACCTGTCCGACCTGCGTTACCGCAGCGGCGCGGCCAGCCAGCTCGACCTGCTCGATGCACAGCGTTCGCTGTTCCAGTCGCAGCAGTTGTCGGTGCAGGCGAATCTGCTGAGGTTGCAGAATCAGGTGGTGCTGTATCGCGTGCTGGGTGGAGGTTGGACGGAGCCGGCGGCGCCGGCTGAAGGCGGCGCGCCGGTGGCGGCGCGCTAAGCCGCTGAAAATGTTGTTATACAGACCGGGCCCATGTGGCCCGGTTCTTTTTTCGGACAGCCATAGAGAAGAATACCGTTTGATCTGACGTCGTCACCGGACTCCGTCCCCGATCAATTGTGGACGAAGTTCGTCACCGTTGAGATCAGCGTGGCACCGCAACTGGTCTTGTGGCCGTCATAAGCGACGGCGAGACCGCCAATGGTGTGGTTTGCCTCTCCGTCAACAATAGTGACTGAACCATGTACGGGGCACGTACATGTATCACCAACGCACGCCACGGCAACACCGCCGACAGTGAAGTGGGTCGCGGCGACTTTGCTTACCTTCCCACCGTGGCTGGTGGGGTCGTTCAAGCGAATCACGTTAGGCATCGTTTTCTTTCATATCATTGTCGGCCTGTGGAATGCCAGCACTTTTTGTATCGACCGAGAATGCAGATGGAGGGGCATATTCCATCAACTTCCACTCGACCGCCGCTATTTGATGCGTATTGCCGATCAGCGTGTTCCATAAACTCGCACCGCCATCTGCCAACACAGGTGGCAACTTGTCGCCTGCCTTGAAGAGTCGGCGCCGTTCACCCTCAATTTTCCGTTTTTCCAGGCATTCCCACCAACCGGACTGAGGACAGATGTCTTCCGATTTCTTCACACTTCCCAACGGTAACTTCGAAGCCTGTTTGAATTCGGCTGCATCACTTGGCTGACGTAGGCGGATAGTGGGCAATATTCGGTCCCACAGCGCCAAGGCCTCTGCATCGGTAATGCTCGGCTTAATCTTAGCTTTAGCGTTACCTTTCACACCAGAGTCCAATTGAATATCAAGCATCGGGTGAGATGCGTTATCGACCTCTCCCAAGCTGAAGAAACGAAATTCGTGAGCATTCGTATCATCTTTATATGCCGGTCTTCGTGTCAAAATTTCTTCACCGGCCCAGGCTCCTAACTGCCGCTGACTCTCGCGCAGAACTTTAATTCGAGAGAAAAAACCACCAAACCCATGAGCCTCCGCACGGATCCTTGCAGCCTCACGTGATTCTTTGAGTCCCCCGCCCTCCATCAAATAATCCTGATTCTTCCTCGCATCAATTGAGATATGAACATCTGGAAAATCGTGAAATCTCAAACCAATCGAAATTTTTTCGAAAGTTGGATCGATAGAAATAAACCCTGAATCCAAACAAATTCCCGGCGCAACTGGAATTTCTCCCTCAGCACGGCTACGCAAGCTATTTGCAACAGTATTTATAAATGGAATTTCATTGTTTTCAGGAAACGCTTTGGAGTCATAAATAAACAGATCATTGCCAACGGGGATGTAAGAGTGAATTTTATAACTTATGGAATTAGCAATTCCGAAAACCGTTTTCTGACCGGGCACAACACCATCTATAACCTTACCAACAAGAGGGAAATTGCTTAGAGAATAATCTGGAATTAGCTTTTGCTCCCTCTCAATCTCAGACAATCGAGCGGCTAGCATTTCCGGTATTTTTTCTGAGTCATCTCGATAAAATTTAATATCTCCATTGACCGTAGCGTCCCCGTACACTAGAGTTACCCGCTCTGGAATTTCCATTACAAATCTTCCAAAGCAAACTATTTTCGTCTTTTCAAACATCTTCTCAAATTTTTGGCTACGAGCTTCCATTGGCTCTCCTACGATGGCCATTTTTGAATAAAAAACATGGATGACAACTGCAACCATTAACGAAAAAGCAGCTACTATAAACTTCCTCAATGAAATCCATTTCATGGCCTAGACCATTTCATGGTGGAAATTATTTTAAATAGAACGTAAATTGTCGATGCAAGCACTATCGGGTCACTGTAGCTTGCCTGATGTTCATATCCAACTTGTCTAAACAGCCCTTTGAACTTGCCGCTGCGAAGTTGTGCATCTGCAGAGTGCAATGGGACAGTCTGATCTCCAGGCTCAGCCGCCTCACGCATATTAAGGCTATAAGGGGATGTAACACGATCGCCTTTTTCAAATCGTGACTCAATTACTTGGAGACTTCCTTTTCGATTGTCAGAGATTGTTTTCAGCAACTCCGGCTCTCGCAATTCTCCGTTACCACTGACTTCCCAGACAATTTTATGCCAAGCTCTTCTATTTATATCAGCCCCGTAGTGAGCATAGCTCTGTATATGATAAATACCATTGATTTTCTCATGGAACTTTCTAGCTTCATCTAGAAGCTTGGATGCTCTTAGAATTCCTCCATCCTTCGCTCCTGCTGGATTTATCCATTGTTCACGCAGCAGTGAGTACCACTTCCCGCGAACCTTCTATATTTCTTCATAGGGGCATTTCTCTGGCTGCAACAAGGCATGCGACGCCATTGCCCCACCCGCATATCCCGATCGCCGCTTTCACCCTGGAAGAACTTGGCTTCGTACTCCTTGCGCTGCATGCGCAGCACCCCAAGGCTCCGATAATCGTCGGCGTTGTCTCCAGCATGCGGGGAATCGATCAGGTACTCGTCGAGACTGGCCGCGAACTGGTTGCCCATCGCTCCCTGATCGGCCAGACTCGCTTCCTGACTACTCATGGACCATGTCTGGGCATAATCCCAGCTGTGGCGATTGACACGCCCAGCCGTCAGCTTACGTACCGCATGCCAGGACGTAATGCTGTCGCGTTGCTCGGTTCCGTGATCACGGTGGTAGCGCGCCGCACCGGCCGGATTCTGCTCCAGCGCGTTCGGGTTATCGAAAAGAACCAGCGTATGGACCGGGACATCGCTGCTCCCCCGTTCATTCGACGCGCCCGCCTTGATGAACCATGCGATACCTCGACGCTTCCAGAGGCGCCGCAAGAAAGCGGCATTGGATTCGTTGTACTGCATCGTGAACTCGCGAGGCGGGTACTGCTTCAACCCACCCGACTCGACACGAAATGCGGCCGCCGCGATTGGATTGGCCAGGCGCCACTCGCGCAAGATAGTCTCGGTGATGTCGATCTCGTTGCGATTGCGGAAGACCCGTGTATTACAGGTTTGCTCCAGCAGCGAAAAAGCGTCCCGAACCATCAACTGATAAGTTGCAAGCCCCCCATCGCTCTGGCCTTCGCTTACGCCACCGATAATCCCGCATACGGTACGAAGTTTGCCCGAGTCGGTTACGAACTGAAGTTCTACCGGATTGGCGATAAAGCGCTTGAGCTCCATCCCCGCCTGAAGTGAAACGCAGTGCAGCGCATATTCAATCCCCCCACAGATCGTCTCCACGCCGCTGACGTATTTCACCAGCAGCAGATCGTCGACGATACCGCTTGGGGTGGACAGACGCAGCCGTATGGCGCGGTTCATGTCGGTCAAACTGCTGACACCCGCTGCAAACTTATCGATGATCACGGTATCCACCTCATGAATGAACAGTTCGCTAGTGCCAATGAGCAAAGCCGATCATAGCCATGCCAAATCACGATGAGGTTGACAGGGCGCAACTGCGCCACGGGGCACCGTAGTTGCCTGACACCGATTGCAAATGAGAACAATAATCGATATCATTTGCGATTTACACTGACCATTCTTGCCGCAAGGCCTTTGCTCTCCCGGCGAACACCAGGCAGCGCGAAGCGACCCGCCATGTCTACCATCCAACTTCTGTACAAGGACAATCACGGCTGGCTATGCCGCTGGTTGCGTCAGCGGCTCGACAGTGCCGATGACGCGGTGGATCTCGCGCACGACACCTTCCTGCGCCTGCTGCGCCGGCCGGACGAAGTCCCCGGCATCGTCGAGCCGCGCGCCTTCCTGGCCACCATCGCGCGCGGACTGCTCAATGACCACTGGCGGCGCCGCACGCTCGAGCAGGCATGGCTGGAAACGCTCGCCGCCCTTCCCGAGGATGTCGCCTTCTCGCCCGAACAGCTCGTCTCCATGCAGCAGGAACTGCAGCAGCTGGACGCCATGCTGGGCCAGTTGGCGCCGAAGGCGCGCGAAGTGTTCGTGCTCTCGCAGCTCGAGGGTCTGACCTACGTGCAGATCGCCGCCCGCACCGGGCTGAGCGACCGCACCGTCAAGCGCTATATGGCACAGGGCTTCGAGCTGTGCCTGAACGCGATGTGCTGAACCACCGTGCCCGGGCCTGACCTCACCGCGCCGCTCGATCCCGACGTCGTCAAGGAAGCGGCGAACTGGCTGGTGCGCCTGCATTCCGGCGCGGCCGGCGAAGCAGACCACCAGGCTTTCGCGCGCTGGCGCCAGGCCAGGCCCGAACACGAACAGGCCTGGCAGCGCGCCGAACGGCTGAGCCGCAAATTCGGCGCGGTGGCCCCAGCGCTGGGCGTGCCCGTCCTCACGCGCCAACCGCGTGGCAATCGGCGCGCCATCCTCAAGACCGTGGCGACGCTGGGCGTCGCGCTGCCGGCAGGCTGGTTCGGCTACCGGGCGGCGCGCGACGAAGCGGACGGCGTCTACCGCGCCGGCGTCGGAGAACACCGACCCGTGGTGCTGGCCGACCGCAGCGTGGTGCGGCTCAACACGGCCACCGATGTCGCGGTGCGCTATTCGGAGAGCGCGCGCCTGGTCCAACTCGAACGTGGCGAAATCTATATCGAGACCGCCCGCGACACGCCCGGCCAGGCGCGGCCCTTCATGGTCGATACCGCCCACGGTCGCCTGCGCGCCCTCGGCACCCGCTTCACCGTGCGTGCGCTCGATGGCGATGGCGGCCGCACACTGTTGAACGTGCTGGAACACCGGGTCGAAGTCGTCCTGCGCGACAGCGGCGCACGCAGGATCGTGGAGGCCGGCGACAGCGTACGCTTCTCGGCCAGTACGTTCGAGGACTTCGAACCCGCCCGCCTGCCCTCGTCCGCCGCCCCGGCCTGGACCAGGGGCATGCTGGAAGCCGACGCCATGCGGCTCGACGCCTTCCTGCAGGAGCTGTCGCGCTTTCGCCCGGGGATCATCCGCTGCGCGCCGGAGGTGGCGAAGCTGCGTGTCTCGGGCGTGTTCCGGATCATTGATACCGACCATGTCCTGGACGTCATCGGCCAGACCCTGCCGGTATGCATCGTCCGGCGCACCGCCTATTGGGTCACGGTGACGTCGCAGGCCGGCTGAAAAATTTTTGCATTCTCCTGTCCCTTTTTGGTCGCCCGTTCGGCTACTACGCCGTCAAGCAAACGAAAGGAATCGAATTGGAGTCGCCGCACACCCCTGCCGCCCAGGCACGCCGCACCAGGACGGCCCTGGCCCATGTCACCCTGCCGGCGCTCATCTCCTGTATGACGCTGGGTGTAGCCGCGCATGCACCCGCGGCCCATGCGCAAGCCGCCACGCCCGACGTGCGGCACTACCGGATCGCCGCCGGTCCCCTGGCGCAGGCCTTGTCCAGCTTCGCTCGCGAAGCCGGGGTCACAGTCGCCTTTCGTCCAGAGGACATGGCCGGCCTGGCCAGCCCGGGCCTGGACGGACGCTACACGGTTGCCGACGGCCTCGCGGCCCTGCTGGCCGGCACCGGCGCGCAGGCCGCGCCGCAGCCCGGCGAGGGCTTCGTCATCGGGCGTCGGCTGGCGCCATCGAAGGCGGACGCCGCGCCAAGCGACATCGGCATGCTGGAGACCATCACGGTGGTCGGCGACTGGCTGGGTACGGGACTGGAAAACAGCGTGCAGGCGTTTGGCGGCGCGCGAACGCTGGTGCGGCGCGAACAGATCGTCGACAGCGGCGCCTCGACGATCTCCGACGTCTTGCGCGGCATTCCCGGCGTGCAAATCAGCGGCAGCACCAGCAACACCGGCAGCTCGGTCGGCCTGCATATCGGCATCCGCGGCCTGAACCCGCGCAACTCCTTCCGCTCGACCATGCTGATCGACGGGATCCCGCTGGCCATGGCGCCGTATGGCCAGCCGAACCTGGTGCTGGCGCCGACGAGTCTCGGCAACCTCAATTCGATCGACGTCGTGCGCGGCGGCGGCGCGGTGCGCTACGGCCCGCAGAACGTCGGCGGGATCATCAACTTCAAGACCCGTCCGGTGCCCAGCCAGGGCGGCCTGACGGCGGATGCTTCGGCGCGCTACAACAGCTATGAACGTGGCGGCTCGAACCGCCAGGTTTCGGCCTACCTCGGCACCGAACTCGATAACGGTTTTGGCGTCGCCCTGCTCTATTCCGGCATGGAGGGCGAGCATTGGCGTGCTGGCAGCGACGACCGCTACAACGACATCGCGCTGAAGTGGCGCCAGAAGCTCGGCCCATCGTCCGAGGTCTACGGCAAGATCGCGCACTACGACGTCAAGTCGATGACGCCGGGCGGCCTCACGCCAGTCCAGTACGCGCGCGATCCGTTCCAGAACACCCATCCCACCGACTACTGGAAGGGCGAGCGCGACCAGGTCGACGTCGGCTATGTGAATGCCATCTCGGCCACCCGCGAATTCGAAGTGCGCGCCTACGCCTACGACAGCGCGCGCGAAAGCTCGCTGGCCAATGCCGCCCAGGGCCGTATCGAATACCAGCCGCGCGACAACGAGGTGCGCGGATTCGAGCCGCGCTACACGCAGCGCCTGGCGTGGGGGCCGGCCACCCACGACGTCACGGTCGGCTACCGCTACATTCGCGAAACGGGCCAGGACCGGCGCATTCCGACGATCGCCGCCACCGGCCAGCAGGTCGGCGCCATCCAGGTGTTCGAGAACGGCACACGCGCGCACGCCGTCTACATCGACGACCGCATCGCCTACGGCAAGTGGCGGATCACACCGGGCGTGCGCTACGAAAAGATCGAGAGCGACCGCAACCCGAGCGGCACGGCCGACGACACACCCTTCCACGTGCGGAACAGCCGCGCGCTGCCGTCCATGAACGTTTCGTGGCTGCCGAGCGAGCGCCTGACCCTGTACACGGCCTATAGCACCTCGTTCGGCGCCGTGCAGTACACGCAGCTGAACTCGATGTCCGAGACCAATCCGCTCGACCCGGAAGTCGCAAAGACGTGGGAGGCCGGCGTGCGCTATGCAGGCCAGCAGCTGCGCTCCGAATTGACCCTGTTCGACCTGCGCTTCGACAACCAGATCCTGTCGATCCCCGGCACCAATCCGGCCGTGTTCCGCAACCTGGGCGCGACCACCCACGACGGCGTCGAGCTCGCGCTCGACTACGACTTCGACAAGGCCGGGCCGCTCGCCGGCCTGAACCTGTACGCCAACTATACCTATGTGCGCGCGCTCCAGGAGTCGGGCGAGTTCGAAGGCCGCGACGTGCCCTTCTACTCACGCCAGGCCGGCTCGCTCGGCGCACGCTATACGGTGAACGCATGGGCCTTCGGCCTGTCGGCCACGGCGCAGGGCAAGCACTACACCGACACCGCCAATACGGTGCCCGAGACGGCCAACGCGGCGCTCGGCCGGGTGGCGGGCTTCGGCGTAGTCAATGCGCAGTTGAGCTACAAGATGGCGGGCAAGAAGGGGCCCGACTTCCAGCTGGGGATTAATAACCTGGCCGACCGCCGCTACTACACGCGCAATACCGATACCAACGGCGGCCGCATGGTCGGCGCACCGCGCATGCTCTACGTCCAGCTGCGGCTGGCGTACTGATGACGGCATCGTTGCGCGGCCTCTGGCTCAAGTGCCACCGTTGGACCGCGCTCGGGCTGGGATGGCTGCTGATCGTCTCCGGGCTGACCGGCTCGCTGCTGGTCGTGGCGCGGCCGCTGGACCGTTTGCTGCATCCGGCCTGGTTCGTGGCCGCGCAGCAGCCGGCGGCGCAGGCGCTCTCGCTGGAAGCGCTGCGCGCGCGCCTGGCGACGGAGTTCGGTCCAAAGGCCGCCTTCTCCTTCCGTCCGCCGCGCGACGCCGGCGCCACGCTGGAGGTGCTGGTGCGCGGCGAATGGCGCGGCTCGCTCTATCTGCATCCGGCCACCGGCGCCGAACAGGGCCGGCGCGGAGAGCATGAAAGCACGGTGTCGCTGCTGCACGGCCTGCACAGCGCCCTGTGGCTGGAGCAGACCGGCAAGGCCATCCTGGCGCTGGCCGCGTTTGTCTACCTCCTGCTGGCGGTGTCCGGCATCGTGCTGTGGTGGCCGCGCCGGTGGCCGCCCTCGCTGCGGATCGAACTGGGCAAAGGATTCACGCGCGCCTCCTTCGACCTGCATCGCATCGGCGGCGTCGTGTTCGCGCTGGTCCTGGGGGTGAGCATCGCGACCGGCGCCTATCTTGCCTGGCGGCCGATCGGCGGCTGGATCAGCCGGCTCGCGGGCGCCCCCGTCGTCGCGGCCCCGAAGCTGCCCGCCGGTGACGGACCGGCGGCATCGCTCGACGCACTGGCCGCCGCCGCGCAAGCGGCCTTCCCGGATGGCCGCATCGGCCTGTTCCTGTACACGCCACACCTGGACCGTCCGCTAGCCGTGCGCATGCACGTGCCCGACGATCCACATCCCAACGGACGTTCGGTCGTCTGGCTCGACCCGCGCAGCAGCCAGGTGCTGGCGCGCCACCGCTGGGACACGCTCGATCCCGGCACGCGCATGAATTCCATCGTCTATCCGCTGCACACGGGGAAACTGGGCGGCGTCGCGGGCGAGGCGGCGGTGGCCTTGCTCGGCCTGGTGTTGGGCGCGCTCGGCGGCACCGGCCTGGTGCTGTGGTGGCAGCGCCGCCGGGCGCGCCTGGGCGCCGGTCGCCGCAAGCCGGCGCAGCCCGTCTTGTCCAAGTTGTAACGCGGAATTGCCGGTGCGCCGGCGCGTATCTGCGGCGATTTGGATACACTGGGTTCACCGACTGCTGCCAATGCGCCCCGCGGCGCAGTGTGACGCCATGCGCAATTTTTTCAACTCGCACTGGAAAGTCATCCTCGCCATCCTGCTGGCCATCGTGCTGGCGATGGTGACCATGGACACGAGTTCGAGCGTGCCGCCGCTGGCGGTGCGCATGCAGGCGCATACGCAGGCGCTGGCCGCGGTCGCGCCGGGCACGCCGAATTACACACGACAGGGCGCCCTGCGCCACGTCGAAACTTCGCTGCGACGTTACGGTTATTCCCCGCGTGTCCGGCAAGGCGGCGATGCTGCGCATCCGGGCCGCAGCATCGAGGTCACGGTGTCCAGGCTGGCGCCCGGCGAACGTCCCAGCCGCACCTTCATCGTCGGCGCCCACCTCGGCCACGACGCCGCCGCGGGCGCTGCCGGCGCCGCCGCCGTGCTCGAACTGGCGCGCGCGGCCAGGGCGCTGCATCCCGCTTACGGCACCGAGATCCGCTTTGTCTTTTTCGTGAACGATGAGCTTTCCGCAAGCGCGGAGCGACGCGCCAGCACCGGGCGCCGCGATGGCGGCAACTTCATGGCTTTCATTGGGACGCGTGAATCGTCGGCGCAGGTGCGCCAGGCATTGGCCGCCTTGCGCAGCGATCCGATGCTGGCCCACCAGGGGCTGGCGGCGCCGGCCCACGTGATGGGGCTCACCCTGTCGGGGCATGGCAGCGGGCCACAAGACGGGCCTGCGCTGGTGATCACCGATACCGGCTTCCTGCGCTTCCCCTATTTCCACGCCCAGGCGCCGCCCGGCCAGGTGCAAGGCCAGAACCAGGACCGCAACGACTACGACGGCATGGCGCGCATCGTCAGCGGCTTGTCGCTCACCCTCGGCGCGCTGGCCGGCGCGGTCGAAACGTAGGCGTTATTCGACCAGGAACATCTCCTGCAGGTCGTTCAGGAAGCGCTGCCCCAGCTCGGTGGGCTTGATCAGCTTGTGGTCGCGGTAGATCAGCCCCTTCGCCTCGGCCTCGTTGAGCGCCTTGGTGATCGCACTGATATTCATGCCGGTGCGCTCGCCGAACAGGTTCGGATCGAAGCCGCCGGTCAGGCGCAGCGCGTTGAGCATGAATTCGAAGCCCATGTCGGCGCGGCCGATCTCGTGCTCTTCCTGCACCGGGTTGCCGCGCTTGGCGGCCTCGATGAAGGACGCCGGCTGCTTGAAGCGCGCCTGGCGCAGCACGCGGTGCGGGAACGAAAGCTTCGAGTGGGCGCCGGCGCCGATGCCGAGGTAGTCGCCGAACTTCCAGTAGTTCAGGTTGTGGCGCGCGCGCCGGCCGGGCTGGGCATACGCCGACACCTCGTAGTGCTCGTAGCCGCTCGCACCGGTCACCTCGGCGATCATGTCCTGCATGTCGGCGGAGAGGTCGTCGTCGGGCAGCGCCGGCGGATACTTGGCGAATACCGTGTTCGGTTCCATCGTCAGGTGGTACAGCGACAGGTGCGGCGGCGCGAACGACAGCGCCGTCTCCAGGTCGCGGCGTGCCTCTGCCAATGTCTGCGACGGCAGCGCATACATCAGGTCGAGGTTGAAGTTTTCGAAAGTGTTCTTCGCGATCTCGACCGCGCGCAGCGCCTCGTCACCATCATGGATGCGGCCCAGCGCCTTCAGGTGCGCCGGGTTGAAGCTCTGGATGCCGATCGACAGCCGGTTGATGCCGCTCTCGCGGTAGCTCTTGAAACGCTCGGCCTCGAAGGTGCCGGGATTGGCTTCCATCGTGATCTCGGCGTCCAGTTCCAGCGGCAGCAGGGTGCGCAGGTCGGACATCAGGCGGTCCAGGCCGGCGGCCGACATCAGGCTCGGCGTGCCGCCGCCGATGAAGACGGTGTGGATCTTGCGGCCCCAGATCAGCGGCAGCGACTGCTCCAGGTCGAGGCGCAACGCGTCCAGGTAGGCCTGCTCGGGCAGTTCGCCCTTCGCCTCGTGCGAATTGAAATCGCAGTACGGGCATTTGCGCACGCACCAGGGCCAGTGGACGTACAGCGACAGCGGCGGCAAGGCGGAGAGGTTGAGCGCACCCGGCTGCAGGTATTGCAGCGCGGCGCTGGCCGGCGAACGCGGTTCGCTCGGCCCGGGGGCGGCGACTTTAATCGGAATCATGTCAGGCGGACTTCAGTTTCTCGACCAGCGCGCGCAGCGCCTGGCCGCGGTGGGACAGTGCGTTCTTTTCATCCGGCGCCAGTTCGGCGGTCGTCTTGCCGAGCGACGGAATCAGGAAGTGCGGATCGTAGCCGAAGCCGTTCTCGCCGCGCGGGCTGGCGATGATCTCACCATTCCAGCGACCATCGGCGATCACCGGCTGCGGATCGTCCGGATGGCGCACGTAGACCAGCACACAATAGTAATAGGCCGATTTATCGGCTAGCCCCGCCAGATCGCTGACGAGCTTCTGGTTGTTGCGGGCGTCCGATTTCGGTTCCCCGGCAAAGCGGGCCGAATACACGCCCGGCGCGCCGCCGAGCGCATTCACGCACACGCCCGAATCGTCGGCCAGCGCCGGCAGGCCGGTCAGGCGCGACGCGTGGCGCGCCTTGGCCAGCGCGTTCTCGACGAAGGTGCCGAACGGCTCTTCCGCCTCCGGCACGTCGAATTCGCCCTGCGGATGCAGCTCGAAACCGATGGGACCGAGCAGCTGCGCGAACTCCTTCAGCTTGCCGGCGTTGTTGGAAGCGAGGATCAGGCGTTGGGTCATGGTTATGCGGATTGGATTGAATGAGCCGGCTATTTTACCGGCTTCACGAAACGGCGGGGTCAGGTCTGACATTCGGACACAGCCTCAGCAATAATCGCTTTTACGGCTGAGATCGTGTCTGATTGTCAGACCTGACCCCGATGTGTAGCTGCAGGGCCTGCTTCTGCAGGTGGATCAGGTCGGCGATGCCGTGCTGCGCGAGGTCCAGCAGGCGGTTCATGCCGGCGCGGTCGAATGCCGCGCCCTCGGCCGTGCCCTGCACTTCGATGAAGTGGCCCGTTTCGGTCATCACCACGTTCATGTCGGTATCGCAATCCGAATCTTCCGGATAGTCGAGGTCGAGCACCGGCTCGCCGCGATACACGCCCACCGAGACGGCGGCCACGAAATGGCGCACCGGGATCGCCGGGATCAGGCCGGCCGCTACCAGTTTGGCGAAGGCGTCATGGGCCGCCACCATGGCGCCAGTGATGCTTGCCGTGCGGGTGCCGCCGTCGGCCTGGATCACGTCGCAATCGAGGTGCAGGGTGCGCTCGCCGAGGGCTTCCAGGTCGAAGGCGGCGCGCAGCGAGCGGCCGATCAGGCGCTGGATTTCCTGGGTGCGGCCGCTCTGCTTGCCGCGCGCGGCTTCGCGGTCCATGCGGCTGTGGGTCGAGCGCGGCAGCATGCCGTATTCGGCGGTCAGCCAGCCCTGGCCCTTCCCCTTCAGGAAGCCCGGCACCTTCTCTTCGATGCTTGCGGTGCAGATCACCTTGGTGTCGCCGAACTCGATCAGTACCGAGCCTTCGGCGTGACGCGTGTAGTTGCGGGTGATGGCGACGGGACGCAGCTGGTCGACCGCGCGGCCGCTGGGGCGCTGTTCAAATGTCATGGTAGTGCTTTCTTATTTGATGACTTGGGATGACTTCTCGATCGCCGCACGGATCTCGGCGATCGCTTTCTCGATATCGTCGTCGCCGAAGGCGTCCGCGCCGCCAGGAGCCGCATCGGCCTCGACGATGATCGACCTGACCATATCCTCACCCAGCAACTGGGTCGAGATCACATTGGGCAGGCCCGCATGCGCGGTGTCGGCGCCCTGCCAGGCGATGGCCAGCGCGGTCGTGTTGTCGGCCTGGGCGCCGCCGACGGCGGCCGCCATCTGCACCATCTCGGGCACGGCCTGCACCACGCTGCCGGTTGCCAGGCGGTGCACGATCTCGGCCTCGGGCAGCATCGACCACAGGCCGTCGGAGCACAGCAACAGCACGTCGCCCGGCTGCAGGCTGACCTGGTGCGACAGCTCGATCTTGGGCGCGCTCGAGGCGCCCAGGCAGTTGTACAGCTTGTTGCGGTCGGGGTGGGTCGCGCGCTCGCTCGGATCGGCGCGGCCGCGGTCGACCAGGTATTCGAAATGCGAATGGTCGCGCGTGCGCGCCAGCACCTGGTTGCGCCGCACCCAGTACAGGCGCGAGTCGCCGGCATGGGCCCATACCGCGCAGTTGTGCTGCACCAGGCAGGCCACGACGGTCGTGCGCGGCATCTCGGGCAGGCCGTGGGTGGCGGCATGGGCCTGGATATCGTGATGGGCCTGCAGCAGCGCTTCTTCCAGGAAGCGCTCGGGCCGCTTGACGTAGGGACGCGCCTGCGTGCGGAACATCATCGACACCGTCTGCAGCGCGATGGTCGCGGCGATCTCGCCGTTCATGTGGCCGCCCATGCCGTCGGCCAGCAGGAGCAGCAGCGAGTCGCGCGTGAAGCAGTAGCCCATGCGGTCCTGGTTGACCTTGCGGCCGCCGATATGGCTTTGCTGGTAGACGGAAAATTGCATGATTACCCCTGGCCGCGCCCGAATGCGCCGAGACGGTCGACAAGCGCGCGCCAGCCGCCTCGCGCCTCGCCTTGCTGCGCCGATGCCTTCATCGATGCCGATGCGGACGCCGCCGCGAGCGGCTTCGCCGGTGCGGCCTGCAACGCTTTCTGGATTGCGAACACGCTCTGCGGACGCGCGAGCGGATCGAGCGCCAGGCAGGCTTGCACGAGGTCGATCAGCTCGGGCGAATAGCGGCCCACCAGTTTATCGAGCTGCTCGAGCAGCTTGTCGCCGGCGCGGCGCGCATCGACCGACTGCGGGGTCGAACAGCTCATGCAGGCCAGCATGGCGGCGCCGAGGCTGTAGATATCGGTCCACGGTCCGAGACTGGCGCCGCGCGTGGACAATTCGGGCGCAGCGAAACTCGGCGTGTACATCGGCGCCAGCATCGGCGCATCGCTGTGCAGGGTCTGGCGCGCGGCGCCGAAGTCGAGCAGCAAGGGTGAGCCATCGGTGCGCAGATAGATGTTGGCGGGCTTGAGGTCGAGGTGCAGCAGCTTGTTGGCGTGCACCTCACGCAGGCCGGCGCAGACGCCCGTAAATACCTGGCGCACGAACTGCTCGCCAGGGCGGCTGCCTTTGGCGGCGGCGCGCGCGATGTGCTCTTGCAGCGAGTGGCCGGATTCGTAGGCCATCACCATATACACGGTGTCGTGGGCGCGGAAAAAGTTCAGCACGCGCACCACGTTCGGGTGCACGATGCGCGCCAGCGCCCTGCCCTCTTCGAAGAAACACTTGAGGCCGATGCGGAACACGGCCAGGTGCGGCTTGGCGACGACGGGCACCAGTTCGCCCGGCTGGCGCAGCGCGAGCGCGCTCGGTAAATACTCCTTGATGGCGACCGCATTGCCTTCGCTGTCATAGGCAAGGTAAACAATACTGAACCCACCGGACGCAATTTTCTTTACAATGCGGTATCCGGCAATGTCCAGCCCATCGGGCAGGGGAGCGTTATTCTGTGCAGCCATCCAAGTGGGTTTCCTTGCTAAACAGGGCGATTGTGTGGATAAATGTCGGCTTTGTAAAGAATAAAAACCGGGGATCCCATTGAGCATTTCAAGCATGACAGGTTATGCGGTCGCCACCAGCGAAGGCGCTGCCGGAACCCTCACGATCGAAATCAAGAGCGTCAACTCGCGCTTCCTCGATCTGCAGTTCCGCATCAATGACGAACTGCGCGCGCTGGAACCCGACCTGCGTTCGGCGATCATGGCCGCGATCACGCGCGGCAAGGTCGAGGTGCGGCTGTCGTTCGGCCGCAAGGTCAGCGGCGGCTCCTCGGCGCTGAACCAGGAACTGCTGGCCGACCTCGCCCGCCTGCAGGGCGAAGTGACCCGTCACTTTGCCCAGGCAACCCCGATGACGGTGGCCGAACTGCTGCGCTGGCCCGGCGTCATCGAAGAATCGACCATCGGCCAGGAGTCATTGCAGGCCGACGTGGCCGCCCTCACCGCCACCACCATCGCCGCTTTCGTCGACAGCCGCAGGCGCGAAGGCGCGGCGCTCGA
The DNA here is from genome assembly GCF_034045115.1 of Massilia sp. CFBP9012. Classification (NCBI taxonomy): domain Bacteria; kingdom Pseudomonadati; phylum Pseudomonadota; class Betaproteobacteria; order Burkholderiales; family Oxalobacteraceae; genus Massilia; species Massilia sp. CFBP9012. The sequence continues at coordinate 89,501 of NZ_JAXCWM010000014.1, forward strand.
AACGATGCTGCAATCGCGCATCGAGTCGATGGAAGCGATCGTCAAGCGCATCACGCCGCTGATCCCGCAAGTCATTTCGCAATTCCAGCACAAGGCCATCGAGCGCATGCAGGATGCATTGGGCCTGGCCGGCCACGGCAATCCATCGACGCTCACGCGCCAGGAAGTGCTGGAGCGGATCCGGCAAGAAGTGACGCTGTACGGCATCCGTATCGACGTCTCCGAAGAGCTGTCGCGCCTGTCGGCCCACCTGAACGAAACCCGCCACATCCTGAAAAAAGGCGGCCAGGTCGGCAAGCGCCTCGACTTCATGATGCAGGAACTGAACCGCGAAGCGAACACGCTGGGCGCCAAGGCCTCGGTCAAGGAACTGGCGGACGCGTCGATGGAACTGAAGCTGCTCATCGAGCAGATGCGGGAGCAGGTGCAGAATCTGGAGTGATCCGCTGACGTTGTTCAGCACGCACATTTATTTTTTTTGCCAGCCCCAAAACGTCGTTCCCGCGCAGGCGGGAACCTAAGTTTGCAAGCGTTATCGAGACGCCAAAAACTTGGGTTCCCGCCTTCGCGGGAAGTTATTTTTTGCAGTGCAAAAAATAACGTAGTTATGCTAGCGTGATTGTCATTATTATCGCGGCACGCACTCGCGATAAAACGTATTAACAAAGGAACCACCATGCTCCCACAAGCCTTCTCCGGCAGCCTGTTCATCGTCGCCGCCCCGTCCGGCGCCGGCAAGTCGAGCCTGGTCAACGCCCTGCTGGCGCAGGAACCGGGCATCAAGCTGTCGATCTCGACCACGACCCGCAAGCCGCGGACGGGCGAATTGGATGGCGAGCACTATCACTTCACCAGCGCCGAGGATTTCGTCACCCGCGCCGAACGCGGCGAATTTCTGGAATGGGCCGAGGTGCACGGCAATTACTATGGCACGAGCCGCCTGACCGTCGAACAAGAGATGAAAAACGGCACCGACATCCTGCTCGAGATCGACTGGCAGGGCGCGCGCCAGGTAAAGAAATTGTTCCCGGACGCGGCCGGCATTTTCATCCTGCCTCCGTCGATCGAGGCGCTGGAAGAACGCCTGCACAAGCGTGGCACCGACGAGCCGCACATCATCACGCGCCGCCTGCTGGCGGCTGGCGGCGAGATGGCTCACGCTCCGGAGTTCGAATATGCTATCATCAACGAAGAGTTTAACGTCGCCCTGGCCGAACTGCAGGCGATTGTCAAAGCGACACGTTGCCGATTCGCCCAACAAGCTGCCCGCAACGCTACGCTGTTTGCCCAACTGGGAATCCACGCGCATCAACCTCAATCCTGATCAGCGCGCCATTTAGGCGCGCTTTCACTGTTGTCGTTGCCCTCGCGTTTTGAATTTATTGCACATTAGGAGCACACATGGCCCGCATCACCATCGAAGACTGCCTCAAGAACATCCCTAACCGCTTCCAGCTGACCCTGTCCGCCACCTACCGTGCTCGTCAGTTGTTGCAAGGCCACACCCCGAAGGTCGAAGCCAAGGACAAGCCGACCGTTGTCGCCCTGCGCGAGATCGCCGCCGGCAAGGTCGGCATCGAAATGCTGAAAAAAGTGCCGATGTAATTCCCTTCGGGGTTGCCTGAATTAGCGTCATCCCGTCTTCTGTTATTCTGTACCTACTACGGCTTGACGACTAACGTAATGAACCTGTTTCCTCCAGATTCGACCAATTCACGCAACCCCGTTGCTCCACGCGAGCGGCGCGCCGACAATCGTCCGCCGGACTTTGCCGAGCCGGTCGCGCCCGGTGTGGCCTCGGTCACGCAGCTGATCGCGAAGCTGTCCGAATACCTCACGCCCGCCGAACTCAAGAAGGTCAAGGAAGCCTACCGCTTCTCCGACGAGATGCACCTGGGCCAGGTCCGCAAGTCGGGCGAGCCCTATATCTCCCATCCGATCGCCGTCGCCGAGATTTGCGCCGAGTGGAAACTCGATGCGCAAGCCATCATGGCCGCCCTGCTGCACGACGTGATCGAAGACCAGGACGTCAAGAAGGACGAGCTGATCGAGCGCTTCGGCGCCCAGGTCGCCAACCTCGTCGACGGCCTGTCCAAGCTCGAGAAGATCGAGTTCCAGAGCCAGCTCGAAGCGCAGGCGGAAAATTTCCGCAAGATGCTGCTGGCGATGGCGTCCGATGTGCGCGTGATCCTGATCAAGCTGGCCGACCGCCTGCACAATATGCGCACGCTGGGCGTCATGGTGCCGGCCAAGAAGCGCCGCATCGCCGGCGAGACGATGGAAGTGTATGTGCCCATCGCCCACCGCCTCGGCCTGAACAATATCTATCGCGAGCTGCAAGACCTCTCGTTCTCGCACCTGTATCCGCTGCGCTACCAGACGCTGTCGAAGGCGATCAAGGCCGCGCGCGGCAACCGCCGCGAAGTGGTCAAGAAAATCCTCGAGGCGGTCAAGAACCAGCTGGCCTCGAGCGGACTGCAGTTTGAAGTCGACGGCCGCGAAAAAACGCTGTACGGCATCTATAAAAAAATGCGCAACAAGCACCTGTCGTTCTCGCAGGTGCTGGACGTGTATGGCTTCCGCGTCGTCGTCGACAGCGTGCCCAATTGTTATGTGGCGCTCGGCACCCTGCACGCCCTGTACAAGCCGATGCCCGGCAAGTTCAAGGACTACATCGCGATCGGCAAGATCAACGGCTACCAGTCGCTGCACACCACCCTGATCGGCCCCTACGGCACCCCGGTCGAATTCCAGATCCGCACGCAAGAGATGCACCGCACCGCCGAAAGCGGCGTGGCGGCGCACTGGCTGTACAAGACGGGCGACTCCAACATCACCGACCTGCAGCACCGCACCCATGCCTGGCTGCAGTCGCTGCTCGACATCCAGCAGCAGACCGGCGACTCGGCCGAGTTCCTCGAACACGTGAAAGTGGACCTGTTCCCGGATTCGGTCTATGTGTTCACGCCCAAGTCGAAGATCATCGCCCTGCCGCGCGGCGCCACGGCGCTGGACTTCGCCTACTCGATCCACACCGGCATCGGCGACCACACGGTGGGCGTCAAGATCAACAACGAAGACCAGCCGCTGCGCACCGAGCTGCACAACGGCGACATCGTCGAGATCATCACCAAGCCGGAGTCGCGTCCGAGCCCGACCTGGCTCACGTTCGTCCGCACCGGCAAGGCGCGCTCGGCGATCCGCCACCACCTGCGTGCGATCGACGTCAACGAATCGGTCGAGCTGGGCCAGGAACTGCTGGCCCAGGCGCTGGCAGTGCGCAATATCAAGCCAGAACTGTCGGACGCCGTCATCGAGCGCCTGCTGGCCGAGACCTCGGCCAAGTCGCTGGAAGAAATGTATGCCGACATCGGCATCGGCAAGCGCATGCCGGCCCTGGTGGCGCGCCACATCTTCGGTCTGATGGAGGGCGACCCCGAACTGCTGCCCTCGAACAAACCGATCCCCAGCAGCGAGATCGCGCCAGTCACGATCTACGGCAGCGAAGGCGTGGCGGTGCAGCTGGCGCCGTGCTGCCTGCCGATCCCGGGCGACCAGATCACTGGCCAGCTGCGGCGCGACCAGGCGCTGGTGGTCCACACCTGCGACTGCCTGCCGGCCAAGCGCGTCCGCGCCAAGGAACCCGACCGCTGGATCGCGGTGCAATGGGGCGACGAGCTCAACCGCCGCTTCGACTGTCGCATCCGCCTGTTGATCAACAACGAAAAAGGCATTCTCGCCCGCGTGGCCGCCGAGATCGGCGAGTCGGACGCCAACATCACCTATGTCGGCATGGACGAGGATGACGAGCACAGCATGACGCAATTGCGCTTCACGATCCAGATCAAGGACCGGGTGCATCTGGCGCAGCTGATCCGTAATCTGCGCCGGGTGGCGGGGGTCAATCGGGTGGAGCGGGAGCGGTCTTAACGACCGGCCACGTGCGTAACCACGTCGTTCCCGCGCAGGCGGGAACCTAAGTTTTTACGCGTAGAGTTAAATTAAACAGCACCACTAAGCAAGCAGGCTTGGGTTCCCGCCTTCGCGGGAACGACGTGCCAGGGGTGCGTGCTACGACGAGTCTTCCTCAGGTGTTCTTGTCGACCTTGTCGATACTCAGCCCCAGAATACTGTCAAACGCCGCACACGCCCCCGCGCACGCATCCGCGATCTCGTCGGGCGACTTCACGTGCTCTTTCAGCGCCAGCATGAACGCGCGCCAGCGCGGTCCCGGACCTTCATCGGCCCCGCGCAGGTAGCGCAGCGGATGCGGCGCCAGCCGCTCCGAGAGATTCCCGTACAACACCTTCCCGCCCAGCTGAGAACCTTCGATCACGTACGCCACGCCCCAGCGGTAGGCGGCGCTGGCATCCCGCGGCCAGGCATGTGGATTGGACGGCGCGCGCAGAGGCGGCATGCCCGGCTCATTCAGATCGGCGTCGATCAGCGCCAGCCGCTCGACCGCCGGCAGCACTTGTTGCGGACCGTCGGCAAAGCCGTCCAGCCAGGTCTGCAGCGGCGCCAGCCAGTCGCGCACCATGGTCAGGTGGGTCGCGTAATCGTTCAGGTCGGGAGCAGGCCCGGACAGCGGCAGGCCGCTGTCGAGGCGTTCGTGGCGTTCGGAAGTGGCGGCGCGCAGCGCGGCCAGGGCGTCCACATCGGGCGCCGTATCGTGAGGTCGGTTCATGCCCTCATCTTAGCAGCGAACCAATAAATCAGTCGGCCACGGGCTCGGGATAGTCGACCGAGATGATCTCGAGCTCGTCCATGCCGAGCGGGGTCTGCAGCGGCACCACATCGCCCTCGCGGCACTTGGTGAGTGCGCGCGCCACCGGCGACACCCAGCTGATCTTGCCCTTCAACGGGTCGAGCTCGTCCACGCCGACGATGGTGACGGTGTGCTCCTCGCCGGCCTTGTTGATATAGCCCACCGTGGCCCCGAAAAAGACCTGGTCATTGCCGTAGTGAACAGTCGGGTCGACCACGAAGGCCGAATCCATGCGCTTGGTGAGAAAGCGGATGCGGCGGTCGATCTCGCGCAGTCGGCGCTTGCCGTAGATGTAGTCGCCGTTCTCGGAACGGTCGCCGTTGGAGGCGGCCCAGTGCACGATGCGCACCACCTCGGGACGGTCGACGTCGATCAGCTGCAGCAGCTCATCCTTGATGCGCTGGTAGCCGGCCGGGGTGATGTAGTTCTTGGCGCCGGCGGGAATCGCTTGCGCCAGGGCCAACGCGTCTTCGTCGTCGTCGTTGTCGGACTCTTTAACAAATGCCTTATTCATGACCTTATTGTAACGAGACTTGGCGTCGCCTGCGCCGGGATTCGCGCGCTTTTATCGTATGATGCAGACAACCCAAAAGCAGTGCAAAAAAAAAGAAGCGACGAGACAAACAATGAGCCTGCCCTCCTCTTTCCACACCGAACATCCTCCCACCTCCGGCCTGGTCTACCAGTTCGTCCTGCATCCCGACGGCGCCATCGGCTTTCCCTGCCTGAACGATGGCTGCAGCGCGCTGCTCGGCCTGGCGCCCGGCGAGCTGCAGGACGATCCCGCCCTGTTCGAAGGGCTGATCCTGCCGGAAGACCGGCGCGCCTACCACGAAGCGATGCAGATATCGGCCGCCGCCCTGGCGGCCTGGAACTGGGAAGGACGGATCCGCATTCCGGCCTGGAACGACGTCAAGTGGATCAACCTGCGCGCCACCCCGCACACCCGCGAGGACGGCGCAGTTCAGTGGGATGGCATCATGACCAATATCACGGCAAGCAAGCAGGAGCAGGAAGAATCGCACCGTTCGCGCGAACGCCTGGCCGAGCTGACCGCGCATATCGAGCAGGCCAAGGAAGACGAGCGCACCCGCATCGCGCGCGAAATCCACGACGACCTGGGCGGCAACCTCACCGCGATCAAGATGGCGCTGGCGATGCTGTCGGCGCGCCTGCCTGCCGATCAGCCGGACCTGATCGACAAGGCCAACTACGTCGACGGCCTGGTCGACCGCACCATCGAGGCGGTGCACCGTATCTCGCTCGACCTGCGCCCGAGCACGCTCGACCTCGGCATCGTCGCCGCACTCGAATGGCAGGCGCACGAATTCGAGAAGCAGATGGGGATCGCCGTCATCATGCGCTGCCCGGACAAAGACCTGGAACTCGAGCCCGACCATGCGTCCGCGCTGTTCCGCATTTTCCAGGAAGCGCTCACCAACATCGCCAAGCATGCCAGTGCGACCCGGGTCACGGTGTCGCTGCGACGCCAGCGCAATCTGCTCACCCTGTCGATCTGCGACAACGGCCGCGGCATCCAGCCCGCCGACCGGCTCAAGCCGCAATCGTTCGGCCTGCGCGGCATGAGCGAGCGCGCCAATGCCCTGGGCGGCACGCTGGCCTTGTCGTGTGCGCCCGGAGGTGGCACGATGGTGACCATCAAGACCAGGCTGGCACCCCGGACCTCCGCGCAGCAGGCGGCGACAGACAGGGCAGCACAAGAAGAAGAATGACCGAAAAAGTAACCATCCGCGTTTTCATTGCCGACGACCATGCCATCGTGCGCGAGGGCCTGAAGCAGATCCTGGCCGAGCAACGCGACATCAACGTCGCGGGCGAGGCCGAGAACGGCGTCGACGCCGCACGGCTGGTGGGCAAGTCCAAGGCCAATGTGATGCTGCTCGATATCTCGCTGCCCGACCGCAACGGCATCGACGTGTTGAAGCAAATAAAGAAAGACCGGCCCGAACTGGCGGTACTGATGCTGTCGATGCACCGCGAAGACCAGTACGCCATCCGCGCGCTCAAGGCCGGCGCGTCCGGTTATCTCACCAAGCAGAGCGCGCCGCGCGAGCTGGTGACGGCGATCCGCCAGGTGGCGGGCGGCCAGAAATACGTGAGCGCGGCGCTGGCCCAGACCCTGGCCAGCTCGATCGGCGCGGACCACGAGGCGGCGGTGCACGAAGGCCTGTCCGACCGCGAATACCAAACCCTGACCATGATCGCATCAGGGATGACGGTCAGCGAGATCGCGCGCGAGCTGTCGCTGTCGGTCAAGACCATCAGCGAATACCGCGCCCGCTTGTTGGTCAAAATGCAACTCAAGACCAGCGCCGAACTGACGACCTACGCCATCCGTAACGGTTTGGTGGATTGAATGTGACATTCCGTTGTGATAAGGCGGCAACCGATGCATTCACCGGCCGTGTTACCGTTTTTTAATTGATGCACGGCAAAAAAGCTGATTATCATGTCGCCAATCCCGCGAATTCGTCATTGCGCAGTAATCCATGTCCATCTCAACTCCTGCCGCGCCCGCCGTGAACCAGCCAGCCAACCCCGCTGAGATCGCTCGCGAGGCCTTCCGCCGCCTCGCCACGCGCCGCCTCGCGCCGACCCCGGACAACTATCGCGCCATCTACGACGAGATCGCCGGCACGCCATCGGTGCCGCCTCCCGTATCGAATCCCGCACCTGCTCCCGACCTTGGCGCGGTCGAGGTCCTGGCCGGCTTCGCGCGCCGCATGGCCGAAACGCCGGGCGAGCTGTCCGAGTATGGCCGCCGCATGGCGCGCGCGGTCAAGCTCGAAGACTGGACCGGCTATACCCAGGCGCTGGGGCAGATGCTTGACCGCCATCTGCGCCGCAATACCCCGGTGATGGCCCTGGGCGACGAGGAGCCGGACACCGTGCTGCTGCGCGAGATGCTGGCGCGCACCCTGTCGTTCGCCTGCGCCTCGCTGCTGAGCGGCGACGCCGAACTGTCGGCCGAGGCCGAGGCGCTGGGCGCGGCGGTCAAGACCGCCGTCGGCGAATCGGAACTGCAGGACATCGCGGCGCGCCTGAAGCAGTTGTGCTTCCAGATCGAGCTGCGCAAGGACGACGGCGCCGAACAGCAGGAACTGCTGCTGCGCCTGTTCCGCCTGCTGCTCGACAATATCGAAGGCCTGCTCGACGACGACAACTATATGCGCGGCCAGGTGCTGGTGGTGCAGGACCTGATCAAGGGCCCGCTCGACGCGCGCGCGCTGGAAGACGCCACCCGCGGCCTGAAGGACGTGATCATCAAGCAGGGCCACCTCAAGCACGGCATCGACGACGTGCGGGGGGCCATGAAGAACATGATGATGACCTTCATCGACCGCCTGGGCTCGGCCGCCGCCTCCACCAGCGACTACCACGCCAGGCTGGGCGGCTTCTCCGAGCGCATCGGCCGCGCCACCGACGTAAACGAGATCAACGGCGTGCTCGACGAAGTGCTGCGCGAGATGCGCAGCGCCCAGGACGAGGCGCTGGCCTCGCGCGACCGCATGGTCGGCGCGCATAAAGAGGTGCAGGAGGCCGAGCAGCGCATCCGCGAGCTCGAAGCCGAGCTGCAGCATATGAGCGAGCTGGTGCGAGAAGACCAGCTGACCGGCAGCCTCAACCGCCGCGGCCTGGACGACGTGTTCGAACGCGAAAGCGCGCGCGCCGACCGCAGAAAGACGCCGCTGTGCGTGGCCCTGCTCGACCTCGACAATTTCAAGCGGCTCAACGATACCTACGGCCATATGGCGGGCGACGCCGCGCTCAAGCACCTGGTGAAGGTGGTGCGCGAGACGCTGCGCTCGATGGACGTCATCGCCCGCTTCGGCGGCGAGGAATTTTTGATCCTGCTGCCCGAGACCACGGTCGACGCTGCGGCGGCGGCCATGGTGCGGGTGCAGCGCGAGCTGACCAAGCACTTCTTCTTGCACGATAACGAGAAGATGCTCATTACTTTCTCGTGCGGGGTCGCGCTGCGCACACCCAACGAAGAGCAGGCGTCGCTCATGGCGCGCGCCGACAAGGCGATGTACCAAGCCAAGAATAGCGGGAAGAATCGGGTGGTGATCGCGGATTGACCGGCGTCATGCCGGATGTAAACTCGGCTGCAATGTAGTCATCATCAAGCAGCCAGTCCATGCCCATCCTGCATCGCACCCAGTCCTTGTCCGCGCTCATGCCCCGCTTCGTCGAGCGGTTCCGCTGCATCGGCGCCAGTTGCGAAGACACCTGTTGCTCCGGCTGGGCGGTGTATGTCGACAAGAAGACCTACAAGGCCTATCGCAAGGAATCGGTCCCGGCCCTCGGGCGCATGATGGCCAATATGACGCGCCTGGACGGTGGCGGCGAGGATGCCTACGGTGCGATCACGGCGGTTGGCCAGGAACAGCGATGCCCGGCACTCCAGGATGGCATGTGCTCGGTGCAGACCCACCTCGGCGAATCCTACCTGTCCGACACCTGCCACACCTACCCGCGCACCAACCGCAGCGTGCATGGCCAGGTCGAGCAGTCGATCACCCTGTCCTGTCCCGAAGCCGCGCGCCTGGCCCTGCTGGCCGAGGACGCCTTCGATTTCGTCGAGGCCCCGGTCCAGCTCAGGCATGCGGCCATGCTCGGCGTCGGGCCGCGTTTCGGTGTATCGCCGGCGCTGATGGCCGAGACGCGCATCTTTTTCCTGAACCTGCTGCGTACCCGCGAACTATCCTTGTGGCAGCGCCTGGCGCTGCTGGGCGCCTTCTGCGACACCCTGAGCGCGCTATGCGCGAGTGGCGGTCAGGAGACCATTCCCGCCATGATCGACGACTTCGTGCGCCTGGTCGACAACGGCGAGCTGGTCGCGACGCTGGACCTGATCCAGCCCGACCATGACGCCCAGGCCATGGTGTTCGCCACCTTGTGGGCAACCAAGGGCTTCGAATCCAGCTCAACGCTCGAACAGGCCTTGATGCACCAGGTCGCCACCAGGTTCGGCGCCGATGCCCACGGCCAGGTCAGCGCCGAGCGCCTGGTGGGCGCCTACCGGCACGGCCTGGGCCGCCTCGACGAGGCGCTGGCCCAGGCGCCATGGCTGCTCGAGCATTACCTGGTCAATGAAGTCCTGGTCGAACTCATCCCGTTCAATGGCGCGACGCCCTACGACAGCTATGTGCAGCTGATGGCGCGCTTCGGGCTGTTGCGCCTGATTCTTGCCGTGCAATGCAATACCGAAGGCGAGCTGCCGCCGCTCGCCACCCTGGTGTCGACGGTGCAGCTGCATTGCCGGCGTTTCCAGCATGTGCCCGGCTATACCAAGCGCGTCAACGATTCCCTGTATGACAGCGGCTGGGCGGAACTTGGCAAACTGTACACATTACTCAAGACCTGAGCCCCAAAATAAAAATTATTTTTGCCCTCAAGTTCCTTTTTTGCCTGCCGCCAAGGCCAGCGCTTTTTGCCAGCGCCTTACTCGCAAGCCATTTTTTTCGAAACGGGGCCCTAAACTTTTTCCATAGGGCACCGTTACCAGCAACAACAGCGGTTTGAACGTCACGGAACAGCGCGACGGACCAAAGTACACAGCAGCACGGTCGCTGCACCCTGTAAGACCACGTCTCTGGAGTAGACACCATGGCATCCGTAATCAATACCAACGTTCCTTCCCTGAACTCGCAGCGTAACCTGTCGACCTCGCAGTCGCAGCTGAACACCTCGATCCAACGCCTGTCGTCGGGCATGCGCATCAACAGCGCCAAGGACGACGCCGCCGGCCTCGCGATTTCCGACCGCATGAACTCGCAGATCAAGGGCATGACCCAGGCTACCCGTAACGCCAACGATGGCGTGTCGATGGCGCAAACCGCCGAAGGCGCCCTGTCGAGCTCGGGCGACATCCTGCAGCGTATCCGTGAACTGGCAGTGCAGTCGTCGAACTCGTCGAACTCGTCGAGCGACCGTAAAGCCCTGCAGACCGAAGTTACCCAACTGACCTCGGAACTGAACCGTATCGCCAACACCACCGAGTTCAACGGCCAGAAGCTGATGGACGGCACGATGGGCACCGCGAACTTCCAGGTCGGCGCCAATGCAGGCCAGCTGATCTCGATGTCGGGCTCGAATTTCACCACCTCGACCTACGGCAATAACACCACCGACATCGCCGCCAAGAGCGCCGCTTCCACCGCGACCAACGGCGTGGTTGCCGGCACCGTCACCATCAACGGCTCGCAAGGTTCGAAGGGCATCAACGTTGCTGCCGGCGACACCGCCAAAGCCACCGCGGCCCAGATCAACAACGCCAGCGGCGAAACCGGTGTCACCGCGACTGCAAAGACCGACGCCAACCTGGACCTGGTCGCCAGCGCGTCGTACACGATGACGCTGGAGTCGGATAACGACGACGCCGTGACGATCTCGTTCTCGATCGGCACCGACGACGCCAACGGCCACGCCGGCGCCATCAGCGCTTTCAATGCCCAGTCGGCCAAGACCGGCGTCACCGCGTCGTACGATTCGAAGAACGGCGGCATCAAGCTGACCCACGCCGACGGCAACGACATCAAGGTAAAGAACACCACCACTGGCGCAACTGCCAACAACGCCGTTCTGTCCACGTACGATACGGACGGTGTCAAGGGCACCGCGGTTGACACGATGGGCGCGGACGGCGGCACCGCGATGGGCAAGATCACCATGAACTCGGAAAAGAGCTTCTCGGTGGTTGATGCGACCACCACGATGGGCCTGGGCGGTAACTCGGACCTCGATTCGGTGGCCGACCTCGATATCGGCACCTTCGAAGGCGCACAGGCTGCCATCCGCACCGCCGATGCAGCCCTGGCAGCAGTCAACAGCCAGCGCGCCGAATACGGTGCACTGCAGTCGCGTTTCGAATCGGCGATCTCGAACCTGGGTTCGTCGACCGAGAACCTGTCGGCATCGCGCAGCCGCATCGTCGATACCGACTTCGCTGCTGAAACCGCAAAGATGACCCGCGGTCAGATCCTGCAGCAGGCTGGTACCTCGATGCTGGCCCAGGCCAACTCGCTGCCGAACGGCGTCCTGTCGCTGCTGCGTGGCTAATCGCTAGCCAACGGTAGTAACAACGCGAGGTAAGCGGTTCCTCGGCCAGAGAAATCTGGCCGGGGAATTTTCATTAGGGAGTGCGACATGCAGATCCAGTCAATTGGTACGCCCAGCATCGCCAAGCCCGAGGAACGTCCGGCTGCGGCCGCTGCCACTGCGGCGGGCACGGTCAACGCTCGCCAGGTGCGTCCGGATACGCCGGATGCGCCCGATGCGCTGCCCGGCAAGGACGAAGTGTCGGCAGCCGTCAAGAAGCTCAATGAGGCGATGCCGCCCTCGGCCCAGTCTCTGGAGTTCGAGATCGACGAGGACAGCAAGGAAATCGTGGTCAAGATCATCGACCAGAGCACCAGGGAAGTGGTGCGTCAGATGCCGAGCAAGGAGGCACTGGAAATGGCCAAGGCAATCGACAAGATGCAGGGATTGCTGATCCGGCAAACCGCCTGAATCACTTTTGGGTGAAAAAGCGCCACCTCCGCGAGGACGTGGCGCTTTTTATATGGTTCTGGCCTGAACGGGATCGTAACTGTTTCGCAAAATCAAAATAAAGCCACATTTACCGCTCTTAAGTACCGTTTGTTTCTGCCGATAATCACTTACATTATCGCTTTCACGGGAGATACAAGTGGCACTCGACATCAATGGCCTGGTTTCACAGCTGATGCAGCAAGAGGCTGCACCGCTGGCCAACTACGACAAGAAGACGCTCGCGCTGCAGTCGCGCAGCGCCGCGTACAGCCAGGTCAGCGCCGCGGTCGGCACCTTCCAGTCCGCCCTGAGCAAGCTGAACACTCCCGCCACCTTCCTGGGCCTGAGCGCCAGCGCCAGCAACAAGGACATCTTTTCCGCCACTGCCGGCGCCGACGCCGTCGCGGGCAAGTACAAGATCAACGTCACCCAGCTGGCGCAGGCCCAGAGCCTCAAGAGCAATGGCTACGCCAGCACGACCTCGACCATCGGCGGCAGCGCGCCGACCACCCTGACCTTCCAGTTCGGCACCGCGAGCGGCGGCACCTTCGGCGCCAGCGGCAATGCGCTGGGCCTGGCCGCTGCATCGAGCGGCATCGGCAACGGTTCGCTGAGCCTGAACGGCGTCGCGATCGGCACCGGCCCGACCACCCGCAGCGCACGCGCCCTGGCCGAGGCGATCAATGCGCAATCCGACAAGACCGGCGTGGTCGCCACGGCCGGCGCCGCCAGCACCACCGCCGGCCTGTTCAACAACTTCGGCCAGGTCAGCGTGGACCCCGGCTCCAGCTATGCCCTGTCGGTCGGCGGCGTGCAGCTGGCCAACCTGACGCCGGGCAGCGCGCCCCTTACCGGCGCCGGCCTCGATACCGCGCTGGCGGGCGCCGGCGCCCGCAATGCCCTGGCCGCTGCCAATATCACCGTCAGCGGCAGCGCCGCAGCGGGCACGCTGCAGTTCAGCGCGTCCGACGGCTCCTCCATCGACGTGACCGAGACCGTGACCGGTACCGTGCGCGGCGGCATCGGCCTGGCCGCTACCGCGGCCAATACCGGCTCGACCGTGACGGCGACCGCCGGCGTCACCCTGAGCTCGAACGACGGTAACCAGATCACCGTCGGCGGCACCAACCCGGCCGCCGCCGGCTTCACCGCCGGCAGCGTCGGCACCCATATGGGCGCGGGCTTTTCTCTGAACGGCGCCATCAACAGCAAGACAATCACCCTCGGCACCGGCGACCAGTCGCTGCAAGGCATCCGCGACGCCATCAACAAGGGCGATATGGGCGTGACGGCCACCATCGTGTCCGACGGCAGCGCCAAGCCCTACCACCTGGTGCTGACCTCGAACAAGACCGGCGAAGCGACGACCATGAAGATTACCGTCGGCGGCGAGGACGGCGAGGCAGGCGATCCGGCCATCGCCGCCATGCTCGGCTACGACCCGGCCGGCACGCAGGGCATGACCCAGACCGCCGGCGCCCAGAGCACCAAGCTGAACATGAACGGCATCGAGATCAAGAGCGACAGCAACTCGGTCTCGGGGGCCATCCAGGGCGTGACCCTGGATGTGTCGGCCGTCGGCAGCTCGACGCTGACGGTGTCGAAGGACACCGCAGCCATCACCAGCTCGGTGAACGAATTCGTCAAGGCCTACAATGAACTAAACAAGACGATCAACGGCCTGACCGCTTATAACACCGAGACCCAGAAAGGCGCGGTCTTGCAGGGCGACGCCAGCGTGCGCGCGATCCAGAGCCAGCTGCGCAAGCAGATCAGCACGGTGATGGAAGGCACTGGCGGCAAGCTGACCTCGCTGAGCCAGATCGGCATCGGCTTCCAGAAAGATGGCAGCCTGCAAGTCAATTCGACCAAGCTCAACAAGGCGATCACGGACAATGCGGCCGACTTCGGCGGCCTGTTCGCCGCGATGGGTTCGACCACCGACAACATGATCAAGTTCGGCCAGTCGAGCGCCGCCACCAAGGCCGGCACCTATGCGATCAATATCACCAACCTGGCGACCCGCGGCAACCTGACCAGCAGCGCCGCGCTGAGCGGTTCGACCACGATCGCACCGAACACGGTCTGGAGCGTCACGCTGAACCAGACCGACCCGGTCACCGAAACCAAGACCCAGGAGATCAAGCTCCAGGCCGGCACCTACAGCAACGACGACCTGGCTGCCCTGATCCGCTCCGCGATCAACGGCAACTCGGTCTTCGCCGGCGCCGGTGACACGGTCGAGTCCGAGGTGGGTGACGATGGCCGCCTGAAGCTGTCGTCGAGCAAGTATGGCGAATTGTCGAACATCTCGATTGCCGCCGTCAGCGGCAGCCCGGTCGACAGCATCTTCGGCGGCGCCGCGCCGACCAAGGGCACGGACGTGGAAGGCACCATCGGCGGCGTCGCCGCCACCGGCAACGGCCAGTCGCTGACCGCGGCGGCCGGCTCGCCGGCCGAAGGCATCCAGGTGTCGGTCACCGGCGGCATGATCGGCGACCGCGGCAGCGTCACCTTCTCGCAGGGTTTCGCCCACCAGCTGACCAACCTGGCCGCGGGCTTCGTCGGCAAGGACAGCCTGCTGCAAACCAAGACCGATGGCCTGAGCGTCTCGATCAAGTCGATTGCCTCGCAGCGCGAACGCTTCGAGACGCGCCTGGAAAGCATCGAAAAGCGCTACCGCGCGCAGTTCGTCGCGCTCGACGCCATGATGAGCTCGATGCAGAACACTTCTAACTATCTCACCCAGCAGCTGGCGACCCTGTCGTCCAACTGGGGTTAATTCAGCATTACTGGAGAATCACATGTTTGGAACCCCGAAACGCGGTGTCGGCGCCTATGCCACGGTTGGCCTGGAAACCGGCGTTGCCGCCGCCTCGCCGCACAAGCTGGTGGTAATGCTGTACGACGGCGTGATCGTCGCCCTGCTCAGCGCGATCAACGGCATCAAGTCGTCGAACATCGCCATCAAGGGCGCCTCGATCTCGAAGGCCATCACCATCATCGACAACGGCCTGCGCGCCTCGCTCGACAAGAAGGCCGGTGGGGAAATTGCACAAAACCTGGATGCGCTGTACGACTACATGAGCCGCCGCCTGCTGGAAGCGAACATCAAGAACGACGCGACGATCGTCGAAGAAGTCCACGGCCTGATGGCCGACCTGCGCGGCGCCTGGGTCCAGATCGGCGAGCAGCAGGAAGCGCCCGAACCGATGCCGCCGGCGATCCAGAAAGCCCCTACCCTGATGAGCGTTTGAGGAAATGATGACGATGACGATGAGCGGACAGGAAGTCGTGACCACCTACGAAACCATGGTCGGCATCACCGAGCGCATGCTGGATGCAGCCAGCGCCAATGAGTGGGACCGCCTGGCCGAGCTGGAGCAGGAATGCGCGCGCCATGCCAACCGCCTGAAAGCCAATGAAGGCGGCGCGCCGCTGGGCGGCCCGGAGCGCCTGCGCAAGGTCAATGCGATCCGCCGCATGCTCGACTTCGACCGCCAGATCCGCGACCTCACCATGCCATGGATGGCGCACCTGTCGTCGCTGATGAAGAGCACCTCGACCGAACGCCGCGTCGTGCGCGCCTACGGCGTCTGATAATGGGAGGGCCCGATGCTGCCGCGTGAACTCGTCGGCAGCGTCGCGCCTGTCACCCCGGCGCGGCCGGCCGAGCAGGCCGCCGATCCGCGCCAGCAAGCCTTCGCGCGCGAGATCGCGCCGTTCCTGGGCAAGGCCATCCACGGCGCCATCCAGGCCCGCCTGACCGACGGCACCTTCGTCGTCAAGTTTGCCGACACCCAGGCCCGCATGCAGCTGCCACCCGGCGCCCAGGTCGGCGCCGACGTGCCGATGACCCTGGTCGGCCTGCATCCGCGGCCCACCTTCCAGGTCGGCTCCCAGGCCAACAACGCCACCACCGCCTTCGCCGAAGCCGGCCCCGCGCCGCAAGAAGATGCTGACGGCGCGCATGCGCCGCTATCGTACCGCGAAGGCGCCGCCGTCAGCCGCGCCAGCGCCCTGCTGGCTTCCAGCGGCGCGATGGCCGCGCAGGCCTTCGCCGGCGGCACCGAAGCGAAGAACACCACCCTGAGTCCCACCGCCCAGGCCCTGGCCGGCGTGCTGGCCGCGGCCCGGAAGGCCGACAGCCAGCTGTCCTCCATCGTCGGCCGCGCGCCGCTGGTGGGCGGCCCCGGGGCCGATCCGGCGGCGCTGGCCGCCGGCCTGCAGCAGGCCTTCGGCAAGAGCGGCCTGTTCTACGAATCGCACGTGGCCGAATGGGCGCGCGGCGCCCTGCCCATGTCCGAACTGGCTGGCGAGCCGCAGCAGCAGGCCGCGCAGGGCGGCGTGCGTCCCAATCCGCAAGATCCCGCCACCGCCCAGTTCATCAGCATGCAGCTGGCGGCCCAGGAACAATCGCAACTGGCCTGGAAGGGCCAGCTGTGGCCGGGCCAGCCGATGGAATGGGACGTGCAGCGCGAGGCCCATGGCGGCAAGGATGGCGAGGGCGAGCAGGCGATCTGGCACTCGCGCCTGCGCCTGCGCTTTCCGCAGCTGGGCGAACTCGAGGCGCAGCTGCGCATGGTGAACGGCGCCTTGCAGGTGCAGTTCGCGGCGGCCGACGACGCCACCGCCGGCCTGCTGCGCGAACACATGCCGGAACTGGCGAGCGCCCTCGATGCGGTGGGCACGCCGCTGGCCGGCTTCGATGCGCGCGCGCGCACCGGCAAGCCCGAAGCGAAGGATGCGGGCGATGACTGAATCGGCCGGCAAGCGGCGCCAGAACGCCGTGGCGCTGGCCTATGGCGCCGGCGAGCGCGCCCCGACCGTGGTGGCCAAGGGGTCCGGCATGATCGCCGAACAGATCATCCAGCGCGCCCAGGACGCCGGGGTGTTCGTGCACGAATCGAAGGAGCTGGTGTCGCTGCTGATGCAGGTCGATCTCGACCGCGAGATTCCGCCGGCCCTGTATCGGGCAATTGCGGAACTGTTGGCATGGCTATATCATATAGAGTCGGCTCGACAACATGGTGAGCTACTGCCTCCCGCGCCCGATCCGACGCCCCACCTCCCAATGGAACCAGCGGCAAGGACAGAAGCAAGCGATGAATGAAGCAGAACTGGAAGACTGGCACGATTTCGAAGTTGGATCGCGCCGCGAGATCGTGGCGCTGCTGCGCCAGATCGGAGAAAAGAACCAGCTGATTCGCATGCTGATCAAGGGCGAGGCCGACGTCTGCGTGACTTCGATCCTGGCGGTCGACGAAGACAGCGGCACGGTGGTGCTGGACCGCTCGGTCGACCGCGCCCAGAACGAACGCATCGTGGCCGCCGGCCGCGTGAAATGCGAAACCTCGCTCGACAGGATCCGCATCCTGTTCGGCGCCGACGGCCTGGCCGCCACCACCTGGCGCGGCGAGCCCGCGCTGCGCGCCGACATCCCGCCCACCCTGATCCGCCTGCAGCGGCGCGAGTACTACCGCATGCCGACGCCGGTCAGCAATCCGGTGCGCGCATTGATTCCGGTGCCGATCGACGCCGGCGGCGGCATGGGCGTGTTCCCGCTGCACGACATCAGCGTCGGCGGCATCGCCCTGCTCGACAACAAGCTGCAACTTGGCGCGGGCATCGGCCGCGTGATCGAGGGCTGCCGCATCGAGCTGCCCGAGATCGGTCCGATCGCGACCTCGCTCGAGATCCGCAACTGGCTCGACCTCACCCTGCTGAACCACAAGACCAGCCGCCGCCTGGGCTGCCAGTTCGTCGACATCTCGCGCGGCGGCCTGGCGGCCGTGCAGCGCTATATCACCAAGCTCGAACGCGAGCGGAATGCCAAGCTCGCCGGTTTGGCCTGAAATCGGCCTGAACCCTCAGGTGGCCTGACGCGCCGGCACGGCGTAGCGTGGCGCCGGCGCGGCATTGCCGAACATCCCGGCCAGCTCGCGCCGCGCCGCATCGTAGGCAGTCCATTTTTCTCCATCGTGCAGCCCCGGAATGGTGACCTGTTCGCCCTGCGCGAGGCCCGCCAGCGCGGCGTCGACCAGGTCGTCCACGCTCATCACGACCTCCGCCGGCAGGCGCTCCAAAGGATGGCCCAGCGTGTCCCAGAAGCCGGTGGCGGTCACGCCCGGCAGCACCGCCTGCACGCGCAAGCCCTTGGCGCCGAACTCGTGCTGCAGCGCCTGGGTAAATGCCAGCACATAGGCCTTGCTGGCGCCATACACCCCATTCATCATCTCGGTCGCGACCGCGACGATCGACGACACGTTGACGATGGTGCCGGCCCCGCGCGCCGCCATGCCCGGCGCCACCGCATAGCACAGGCGGGTCGGCGCGGTGACGTTCAGCGCGATCATCCGGTCCATTGCATCGACGTCGTCGCCATGCAGCGGCGCGACCGAGCCGATGCCGGCGTTGTTCACCAACAGCGTGACGTCGCCGCGCACGCGCAGCAGCGCTTCGACGCGGCGCAGCGCGTGCGGATCGACCAGGTCGGCGGCCAGCACCTCGACCTTGCGGTCGGTGGCGGCGCGCACCAGGCTCGCCACGCGCCCCAGGCGCTCTTCGTCGCGCGCGATCAGCACCAGGTCGTAGCCCTGGCGCGCCAGGCGGTCGGCATACACCGCGCCCATGCCAGTCGATGCGCCGGTGATCACGGCGGTTCCCTTGTTTGCGTGCGTCATTGGATGTCCCTTTCAGAAATTGGCGGGACCAGTGTAGCGAGCCGCCCAAAAAGATGCAATCTTGATGCCTCTTTAATCGGAGGGAGGCCGGCATCGCGCATCGGCAGGCCCGGGGCGGCGCGCTCCTCCTTTTGGG
Organism: Massilia sp. CFBP9012; assembly: GCF_034045115.1. Taxonomy (NCBI): domain Bacteria; kingdom Pseudomonadati; phylum Pseudomonadota; class Betaproteobacteria; order Burkholderiales; family Oxalobacteraceae; genus Massilia; species Massilia sp. CFBP9012. The sequence goes on from NZ_JAXCWM010000014.1 coordinate 108,645, forward strand.
AGAGCTTCGAAAAAAAATCGCTCCGCATGTCACAGCCGCGCGCGCCCGCTCGTCTTATCTGCAAGAAGGCCGCACAGTGCGCCCTCGCCACCCTGAAAGGAACACATCATGTCCGCACGTCTGAACCTGTTCACCCTGGCCCCCGCCAACCTGAAAGCCATGGTCAACCTGTCGATGACCAACCGCCAGAGCTCGATCGGCGAGCGCCTGTTCGAGCTGGTGCAGCTGCGTGTCTCGCAGCTCAATGGCTGCGGAGTCTGCATCGACATGCACTGGCGCGACCTGATCAAGCAGGGAGCCGATCCACGCCACCTGAACTCCTTGGCCGCATGGCGTGAATCGCCGTTCTTCAGCGAGCGCGAACGCGCCGCCCTGGCCTGGGCCGACGCTGTCAACGCGCTGCCGCACCGCGACGACACCGACGCCGCGTGGCCGGCACTGCGCGAGCATTTCAGCGAGAACGAGATCGCCGAACTTGGCTATACTATCGCGGCGATTCGCGGTTGGAACGTCATCAACCTGAGTCTGCGCAACCAGATCCCGGTGCATCCCGCCCCGGGCATGTAAACGACGATCGATGGACACGGCCGCGCGCGAACCCTCTTCTTCCCTGTCGCTTCCCACAGCATCGCTGCACGGCCACGACACCGCGACCCTGTCCCAGGCGATGGGACTGCTCGCCATCGTCGGCGACCTGAGCATGGGCCAGCCGATCGACGGTTCGGAGCGCGCCGCGCGCCTGGCCGCGCGTGTGGCCGCGGCGGCCGGCTTTGACGCCGCGGCCTGCGAGCACGCGCGCATGGTCGCGCTGCTGCGCTGGTCGGGTTGCACCGCCAACGCGGCCGGCTTCGCCGCGATGATGGGCGACGACGTCGGCGCGCGCCATGCGCTGGTGAGCCGCACCCTCAATGCCCAGCAGATTGCGCGCCTCTCCGACACCACCGAGCTGGCCGAAGTCCACTGCGAAGTCGCGGGCGACATTGCCGCCATGATGGGCCTGCCGGCCGCGGTCGAAAGCGGCTTGCGCCACGTGTGGGAGAACTACGACGGCAGCGGCCTTCCGTTCCACCTGCGCGGCGACGAAGTGCCGACCGTGGTGTACCACGCGGCGCTGGGCGGCGACCTCGAGATCCTGGCGCGCGTGCATGGCGCCCCCCGCGCGCTGGAGATGATCGCGCAGCTGGGCGACGTCAAATATCCGGCGCGCCTGGTGGCGCTCGTGGCGCCGCATGCGCGCGCCTGGCTCGACGAGCTGGAGACCGCGGAAGCGCCATCGTCGCAGCCGGATTTTCTTCCGGTATCGGTGCCGCTCACGCTGGTGGCCGACATGATCGAACTGAAGCTGCCCTGGCTGGCTGGCTATTCGCGCCGCGTCGCGCTGCTGGCGCAGGAGGCGGCGCAGCTGGCGGGCCTGCCCGAGGCGCAGCAGCGCAGCCTGGCGCGCGCCGCCCTGCTGCACGGGATCGGGCGCGCGGCGGTGACCAACACGGTATGGGAGCGCAACGGCAAATTGAACGCCGCCGACTGGGAAGCGGTGCGCCTGGTGCCCTACTGGACCGCACGCGCCGGCAGCCGCATCGACGGCCTGGGGCCGGACGCGCAACTGGCGTCGCACGTCTACGAGCGGCTCGACGGCAGCGGCTACTTTCGCAGCCTGGACGCGAGCGCCCTCGGCGCGCCCCAGCGCCTGCTGGGCGTGGCCGCCGCCTGGGTGGCGCTGCGCTCGCCGCGGCCATGGCGCGCGGCCCACGAGCCGGCGGCGGCCCGCGCCCTGCTCGAGGCCCAGGTGACGGGAGGACGCTTCGACCGCGCCACGGTAGACGCCGTCCTGGCCGCGGCGACGGGCGTTCGCGCCGCGTCGGGCAATGGCGCGATTGGTGGAGGTAGTGGGGGTGGCGCGAACGGAAGTGCCGACGCGCCGGCGCGCGCCACGCTGTCGGCGCGCGAGGCCGAGGTCTTGCAGCGCATCAGCCTCGGGGAGAGCAACAAGGAGGCCGCGCGCGCCATGCGCATCAGTCCCAGCACCGTCCGCACCCACGTCGAGAGCATCTTCCGCAAGCTCGATTGCTCGACCCGCGCCGCCGCCACCCTCAAGGCCCTGACCCTGGGCCTGATCTGAACCCGACATCTGCTCGAGGGGGCCGCGGAACATATAGCCGCGCAGCGGCACGTTGACGATCCAGGCGCCGGCATCGGGCGCCGCCGCGCCCAGCGCCTTGCGCAGGTTCGAGACGTGCACGCGCACGTTTGCTTCTTCCACCACCAGGCCCGGCCACACCAGGCGCAGCAGTTCATCCTTGCCCACCACCTCGCCGGCGCGCCGTACCAGGCACACCAGCAGGTCGAAGGCGCGCGAGCCCAGCGCCAATTCGCGCCCGCCGGCTTCCAGCCGCCGCCGCCGCGGGAACAGCACGCATGGTCCGATGCGCCAACCTGTCTTCACTATCGTTCTCCTGCATGGCGCTGCATGGCCGCGCCATGCAGCGCCATAAATCGTGATGCTATGCCGCGGTATCGATCGCGCGCACCATCGCCCCCAGCACCGCCGCGGCGTCGTACTGCGCCGCATGGCGCCGGTGCAGCGCGCCCATCGCGGCCGGGTCCATGGCGCCGCGCCGGTCGAGCTGGCGGCGAAAATCCGCATCGCGGAACGGGTCTCGCACGCTGTCGCCGAATTCTTCCAGTCCCAGGCGGCCATCACCGTCGACGTCGAGCATTGAGTGAAGCTGCTTGGCGCGCTCCATGCCTTCGTCGCCGCCAAGCCCGGCAGCCAGTTCGTCGACGCCGATGATGCCGTCGCCATCGGTGTCGATCGACTTCGCCACCTCCTGCTTGTACAGCATGGTGTACGAGCCCTGGGTCATGGTCATGCCCTTGGCGGCGAAACCGGCGATTGCGTCGGCGTGGCGCGCCTCATTCTCTTCAAGGCGGCGCTTGTCTTCGGCCGAGTCGGCGCGCGCCTGGGCGATCGCAAACGGGACCTGGCTGCCCGACGGCTTCGCACCCGCGATGCGGGGCATTGCCGACGACAGCGCCGACGACAGGCTGGAAGAAATCTGCATGGCTGCTCCATCATGGATGAGGGACTGTCATCGTCGCGCCGAATGCGTGCTGGATAAAGAGCCAAGATCGGGCCAATGACTGGGGCCATCGCGCCGCCGATGCGAAGTCGCGTAGGGCACTACCGGCGCCCTGGACCAAGATCTGAATTTAAGACTGAGCCAAGCCGTTCTTGGCCCAATCCGATCTTTCGTAACTACCAGTCCAAGTGCATAATCTACTACCAGGGAGGTAACGTTTCCAATGCAAGACCTGTCCGTCAGCGACTACCTGAGATTCGACGCCGGCAGCCCCGTCCCGCTGTACCGCCAGATCCACGCGCGCGTGCGCGAGGCGGTCGACACCGGCGTGCTCAAGGCAGGCGACCGCATCCCCGCGACCCGCGTGCTGGCCGAGGAACTCGGCCTGGCGCGCGGCACCGTGGCCGCCGCCTATGCCCTGCTGTCGGCCGAGGGCTACCTGGAAGTGCGCGGCGCGGCCGGTTCGGTGGTCGCGCGACGCGATCCCATCAACCGCCCGCCGGCGCGCGCCAAGGTGGCGCCGCGCGCGCGCCCGCTGCCGCTGGACGTCGGCGGCGCCGTCGCGCCGCTGCCGTTCCAGATGGGATTGCCGGCGCTGGACGCCTTTCCGCGCAAGGTGTGGGCGCGCATGGCCGCGCGCACCGCGCGTTCGCTGCAGACGCGCCACCTGCTGAAGGAATCGAGCTTCGGCGCGCCCGCCCTGCGCACCGCCATCGCCAGCTACCTCAAGCTCTCGCGCGGGATCGACTGCACGCCATGCCAGGTATTCGTCAGCGCCGGCTACCGCGAGGTCCTGGGCCTGGTCGCGCACGCCCTGCTGTCGCCGGGCGACATGGTGTGGACCGAGGAGCCGGGCTTTCCGCCCACGCGCCACCTGCTGGCGGGCCTGGGCTACGTGCCGCGTCCGGCCCCGGTCGACGAGCACGGCCTGGACGTGGCGCGCGCCGCGCTGCTGGCGCCGGGCGCGCGCATGGCGGTGGTCACTCCCGGCCACCAGTGCCCGCTCACGGTCGGCATGCCGCCGGCGCGGCGCCGGCTTCTCCTCGACTGGGCCGGCGCCCACGATGCCTGGATCGTCGAGGACGATTACGACGGCGAGTTCCGCCACAGCGGACGGCCGCTGCCGGCCCTGGCCAGCATGGACCGCGCCGGCCGCGTGATCTACAGCGGCAGCTTCAGCAAGGTGATGTTCCCGGGGCTGCGCCTGTCCTACATGGTGGTGCCGCCCGAGCTGGTCGAGCGCTTCGAGGATGCCGCGAGCCTGCTCAGCAACGGCTGCCCGGCGCTCACCCAGTCCATCCTGTGCGAGTTCATGCAGGACGGCCACTTCGTGCGCCACGTCCAGGCCATGCGCCGCCTGTACGCCGAGCGCTGCGAGCTCACGGCGCGCGCGCTGGCCCCGGCGTTCGGCGCCCGCGCCAACATCCTGCCCCAGGCCGGCGGCCTGCACCTGGTGGCCGAGGTCGCGCCGGGCACCGATCGCCTGCTCGCCGCGCGCCTGCGCGAGCACGGCCTGGCGCCCGTGGCGCTGGCCGATTTTTATGCCGGCACGCCCACGCGCAGCGCGCTCCTGATGAACTTCGTCAACGTCGCCAGCGGCTCCCAGGCCGAGGAACTGGCGCGGCGGGTGGCGCAGGCGATGCAAGCGCCTCTCCCTTAGGCGCATGGCGCAGGGGGCGGCACGCGCCGCTCTACCCTAAGGCGTATTGCCGCGCCCCGCTCCTATTTCGTATCTTTGAGGCATCTTTTTTACAGGCCTGCGCATTCCCGCCAGGGCCGATCTTCCTTCGCCTGGACCCGCCATGAATACCATGACCATCCTGCTGTCCTCGTTCATCCTTTCGGTGACGGGATTGGCGATCTTCATCTGGTCGCTGCGCAACCGCCTGTTCGAGGCCAGCCCCGCCGCGGCCCGCACCATCTTCTCGGAAGGCGAGATCGGCCGCAGCGACGACCCCGCCGCCACGCCCAGCCAGGCCGCCGCCCAGGCCGCGCACGACGCCGCCCCGCCCCTTACCGAGGACGGGGCGCGGCAGTTGGGCGAGGAACTGCAGGCGCGGGTCGAGGCCGACCGTTCGAGCTCGCTCGTGACCTTCCTGTTCCTGGCCTGCGCCGTCGTGTGGCTGCTGGTGGCGACCGCCGCGGGCCTGCTCAGCTCCATCAAACTGCACGAACCCGACCTGCTGGTGAACCAGGCCTGGCTCACCTTCGGGCGCATGCGCACCATCCACCTGAACGCGGTCGCCTATGGCTGGGCGCCGATGGCGGCGCTGGGGCTGGCGATGTGGCTGCTGCCACGCCTGCTCAAGACGCCGCTGGTCGGCGCGCGCTACGCGATCGCCGGCGCCATGGTGTGGAACGCGGGCCTGATCGCGGGCCTGGGCTGCATCGCGGTGGGCCTGTCCGACGGCATGGAGTGGCTCGAGATCCCGTGGCAGGTCGACATCCTGTTCGTGGTCGGCGGCGCCCTGGTCGGCCTGCCGCTGGTGTACACGCTGCAGGCGCGCACCGTGCGCCACCTGTACGTGTCGGTCTGGTACATGGGCGCGGCGCTGTTCTGGTTCCCCACCCTGTTCCTGGTCGGTAACCTGCCGGCGATGCACTTCGGCGTGCAGCAGGCGGCCATGAACTGGTGGTTCGGCCACAACGTGCTCGGCCTGTTCTACACGCCGATGGCGCTGGCCTGCGTGTATTACTTCCTGCCGAAGATCATCGGCCGCCCGATCCAGTCGTACAACCTGTCGCTGGTGGGCTTCTGGTCGCTGGCCTTCTTCTATGGACAGGTCGGCGGCCACCACCTGATCGGCGGCCCGGTGCCGGGCTGGCTGATCACGCTGTCGATCGTGCAGAGCGTGATGATGATCGTGCCGGTGCTGGCGTTCTCGATCAACCAGCACCTGACCATGAAGGGCCACTTCAGGCGCCTGTGGGATTCGCCCACGCTGCGCTTCATCGTGCTGGGCGGGATGATGTACACGCTCAGTTCCGTCCAGGGTTCCATCGAGGCGTTGCGCAGCGTGAACACGGTGGCGCACTTCACCCACTTTACCGTGGCCCATGCCCACCTCGGCCTGTACGGCTTCTTCACCCTCGTGATGTTCGGCGCGGTGTACTTCGTGATGCCGCGCGTGATGGACTGGGAGTGGCCGTATCCGAACCTGATCTCGCTGCACTTCTGGCTGGTGGTGGTCGGTTTCGGCATCTATTTCGTCGGCCTGTCGATCGGCGGCTGGCTGCAGGGCCTGGCCATGCTGGACGCGGCGAAGCCGTTCATGGATTCGGTCAACGTGACCATCCCCTGGCTCAAGAGCCGCTCGGTGGGCGGCGCCATCATGGCCCTCGGCCACCTGGTGTTCGCGATCCACTTCGTGCTGATGGCGACCCGCCGCGGCGTGGCGCGCGAAGGCGCGGCGCTGCTGAACGAACCGCTCAAGGCCACCTCGATCCCCACGGCCGCCTAAAGGAAGATCATGCAAGACGAACTCAAACTGCTGGGCGGCGCGATGGTGACGCTGGCGCTGGCGACATCGGCGCTGGTGGTGGTGCCGCACATGCAGCTCAAGGACGGCGAACCGCCGCCGGGCCTGAAGCCCTATTCCTCGGCCGAGCTGCGCGGACGCCAGGTGTACATCGCCAACGGCTGCATCTACTGCCACTCGCAGCAGCCGCGCGATTCCGTACAGGCGCCGGACGACAAGCGCGGCTGGGGCCGCGCCTCGGTGGCGGCCGACTACCACTACGACAAGCCGCACCTGCTGGGCACCATGCGCACCGGGCCCGACCTGTTCAACATCGGCGCGCGCCAGCCCAGCGTCGACTGGCACCTGGGCCATATGTACCAGCCGCGCGCCTACGTCGCCGGCTCGATCATGCCGGCCTATCCCTACCTGTTCGAGGTCAAGGACAAGGCCGAGGAAGGCGAGCGCGTGGTGACGCTGCCGCGCGGCTATACGCCGGCCGGCAAGGTGGTGGTGGCGCGCCAGGAGGCGCTCGACCTGGTGGCCTACCTGGTAGGCCTGGATCACACCTATCCGGCGGTCGAGACCATCGGCACACAGAGGGAACGCAAATGAGTGAGCAGATGAATGATCAGCAGCGTGAGCAAGAACGCGCGCAGCGCCGCGAGAACCCCGATCCGACCGAAGGCGAGCGGCCGTTCCCGAAACCGCTGATGGCGGTGGTGATCGGCCTGGTGGCCTGGGGCATCGGCTACATCTACGTCACCCAGAGCAACGACGACGCCGCCTTCGGCGACCACCGCACCCTGGCCACCCTGCAAGGGCCGGCGCCGGGCGCCAAGGTCGACGGCGCGCAGATCTACAACGCCCAGTGCGTGGCCTGCCACCAGGCCAGCGGCCTGGGCCTGGCGGGCGTGTTCCCGCCGCTGGCGGAATCCGAATGGGTGACGGGCGATCCGAAGCGCCTGGCGCAGATCGTGCTGCACGGCGTTTCCGGCACCCTGACGGTGAAAGGCGCCGCCTACAACGGCATGATGCCGCCCTTCAAGGACAAGCTGGACGACGCCGAGATGGCCGCCCTGCTGAGCCATATCCGCAGCCAGTTCGGCAACCGCGCCCAGGCCATAGACGCCAAGCTGGTGGCACAGGCGCGCAGCGCCAGCGCCGAGCGCACGGCGCCGTGGAAGGGCGACGATGAACTCGCCTCGTTCAAGTAGCACCGGTAGCCGCGCCACCCTCCTGGCCGTGCTGGCCGTCGCCCTGGCCGGCAGCGCCGCCCTGTACTACGGCAGCAGCGGCTTTCGCGCGATCTCGACCGAGGCCGCGCGCCGCATCGAGGTGGCGGAACGTCCGCTGCGCTTGCCGCCGGCGACCCTGAGCGGCGCCGACGGCGCGGCGCGCCTGCTCGCCGACGAACTGGCCCGCGACGGCCGCGTCACCCTGGTCACCTTCGTCTATGCGCGCTGCCAGTCGATCTGCCGCGTGGTCGGCACCGAGCTGCAGCAGATGCAGGAGCAGATCCGCGCGCGCGGCGCGGCGGACAAGGTGCGCCTGGTGACGATCAGCTTCGATCCGCGCGACGATGCCAGCGCGCTGACCCGGTACGGCCGCATGATGAAGACCGATCCGGGCGTGTGGCGCCTGTACGGGATACCGCTCGATGCCGAACGGCGCCGCCTGCTCGATGCCTTCGGCGTGATCGTGGTGCCGGCGCCGCTGGGCGAGTTCGAGCACAACGCGGCCTTCCACGTGGTCGACCGCAGCGGCCGCCTGGTGCGCATCCTCGACTACACCGAGCCCGGCACGGCGCTCGACGACGCGCTGGCGCGCGCCGCGGAAAGGACCTAGGCGATGACGCGCCTGATGCGCTGGAGCGGCCCCGCGCTGCTAGCGGCGTTGCTGGCCACCCGCGCGCCGCTGGAAGCATCGATGCTGCGCCACATGCTGGTGCAGCTGCCGCTGCTGGTGCTGTGCGGCGCGCTGCTGGGCCCCTGGCTGCGCCTGCCGCCGGGCCTGGCGCGCTGGGACTTCCAGGGCCTCACGACCTTCACAGCGACGGCCTTCGTCACCACCTACTGGATGATTCCGCGGGCGCTGGAACAGGCGCTGTACGAGCCGCTCGCGGCCGGCGCCAAATTCGCCAGCCTGCTGCTGCTCGGCGCCGCCTTGCCGGGCGCCCTGCGCCGGGCCCATGTGGTGGTCCAGCTGTTTTATGTCGCCAATATCTGCGCCATGATGGCAATCGCCGGCATGCTGTACCGCGAACTGCCGCAACGCCTGTGCAACGCCTATTTGCTCGACGACCAGACCGTCACCGGCAGCGCGCTGGTCGGCCTGGCGCTGGCGCTGGGCATCGCCTGGTGCATCGTCAATGCCCGGCATTTCGCGGATCCGCCGGAGAAGTTGTAGCACCCGCAGCCTTCGCACGTCGTTCCCGCGCAGGCGGGAATCCAAGTATGCGTGCATGACCGCATCATTTGATGCTTGCCACTGCACGAAGGCCTTGGATTCCCGCCTGCGCGGGAATGACGTGCTTGGGCTGCGGGCGACCCGGTGACGTGCTGAGGCTCAGTTATACGCGCTGCGGATGCCGCTGCCAGGACGGATCAGACCACGCTGGGTGGCGACCACCACCGCATGGGTGCGCGCGGTGGCGTCGAGCTTGCTCATCACGCCCTTCACATGGGTCTTGACGGTGCCGACGCCGATGCCCAGCTTGCGCGCGATCGACTTGTTGCAGCAGCCTTCGGCCAGCAATTGCAGCACGTCGGTCTCGCGGCCGGTCAGGTTTTCGCGGCTGAGGCTATCGGCCACGCTGCGCGTCACCGATTCGCTCAGGTAGCGCTGGCCTTGGGCCAGCGACGCGACCGCCTTGAGCAGCTCGTCCTGGCTGCACGATTGCAGCACGTAGCCATGCACGCCCGCATCCATCGCGAGGCGCACTTCCCATTCCTTGTCGAGCTGGGTGACGATCAGGACACTGGGGCGGCGCAGGCCGGCGTGCTCGGGCTGGCGCGCCAGCGCGAGGCCGGTGTCGTAATCGGCGACCAGCACCCGCGCCACCTGCCGCGCCTCGGGCTGGCTCAGGTGGGTGCTGACACGCCATTCGGGACGGTCGGCAAGGATGGCGTGCAGGCCGGCGGTCATCACCGGATCGTTGTGGATGATATGAACGGCGGATGGAATGGTAGGCATGGTGTACTCCTGATTTAGCTGCGTCGGGCTCGCTACCCGTTCGTTCATATTGGAACGACAAGTTAAGTCCGGCAAGTTAATACATGTAAAAATTGCGCCGCCGGCTCCGGGTCGGCGGCGTGACGGAATGCGTTATACTTGGGCGATCATGCGTCTGACCTCCTTCACCGATTACACGTTGCGCACGCTGCTGCACCTGGGCAGCAACCCCGGTCGCCTGGTGACGATCCAGGAGATCGCTGACCTGCACAACATTTCTAAAAACCACCTAATGAAGGTGGTGAATGAACTCGCACGCAACGGCACCATCGAAACCATTCGTGGCCGCAACGGTGGTTTCCGTCTGGCACACGAACCGAAGGACATCAACGTCGGCGCCATCGTGCGCATGAGCGAGAGCGACTTCTACATGGCCGAGTGCTTCGACCCCAACGGCACGCCCTGCGGCCTGGTCAAGGCTTGCGGCCTGAAGGGCGTGCTGGGCAATGCCACGGCCGCCTATCTGGCCGAACTCGACCGCCATACCCTGGCGTCCCTGCTGCCCGAACCGCGTCCGCGCGAAGTGCCGGTCACGGTGCACCGGCGCAAGGCCGCCTGAACCCTTAGAACCTATCCCGGTAGGTGGCAGTCGCTTCTGGCGCGCCTGACGAACGTGTGCTGCGTTGCTCGTCGTTGCATGGCTAGCCATGCGGCCTCCTCGCGCCTTGCCCACGCTCGCCATGCATCGCCAGCAGCTTCCCGCCACCTACCGGGATAGGTTCTCAGGCGGCGACCGCCCCGGCCTCGATCGCCGGATAGAATTCCCGGTCTTCGCGCCGGATGCGCTGGTACAGCTTGCGCAGCACCCGGTTCGCCTCTTGCCTGAACTGTTCCGGCGCCTTGACCAGCCGGCTGGCCAGGTTCCAGCGCCCGGCGAATGCCAGGTAGTCGGCGGCGATGTCACCCATATCGTTCTGGTACGCCTGGCTCATGCGCGCCAGGCGCAGGTCGCCCCGCGCCAGCGCCGGATACAGGGTGTCGTTCTCGACCGCCAGGTGCAGCCGCACCACGCCGCTCATCGCCACGATCTGCGCGGCGATCTCTTCAGCGTGCTCGGCTACGCCCTCCTGGCTGCTGGCGCGCAGGCGGTCGATGCTGTCGAGGATGTCAAGGTGCTGGTGCTTGAATTTATCGATGTTCATGATCGCTTCCTTCATCTGTCTACCGAGGCTTGTGCTCAGCAGTTGACCAAGTGTAATGCGGTTTTCTTAAAGATGCAAACATTCTACTTCTTTTTATGCGCTCCGCTTTCGGCCAGCCTTGCGGCCTGCCCTGGCCTCAGGATGAATGGATGCGGCGCTCGTTCAGCAGCGCCACGAAGCGCCGCGCCGCCAATCCTTGCGGGCGGTTGTTGGCCCACACCACGTCGACGAACAGCTTCATGATGTTGGTGAAGTTGGCGGACGGGATATGCACCAGCTGGCCATCCGCCAGCGGCGCGCGCACGAAGCCGGCGGGCAGCCAGGCCCAGCCCAGGCCGGCGCTGACGAGGCTCAGCGCCGCCACCGGATTGTCGGTCTTCCACTGCAGGCGCGACATGGCGATGCGCTTGTCGACCTGGTCGGCGTGGCGGCCGGCCATCACGATCTGGCGCTCGCCCAGCAAGTGCTGGTCGCGGATCGCGCCGGCCGGCACCCGCGCCAGCAGCGGGTGATCGGGCGCCAGCACCGCCACCAGCGTTTCGTGGGCCACTTCCTGGAAACCTTCGCGCGGATCCATGCCATAGCGCTCGAACACCAGCGCCAGGTCGGCGCGGCCGTCCTGCAACATCGCCAGCGCATCGGCTTGCGCCGCGCTCAGGACATTCACTTCCAGCAAGGGGAACTCGTCGGACAGCGCGCGCAGCGCATCGTGCCAGGGCGCGGCGGCCATCAGCTCGGGCACCAGCACCAGGGTCAGCGAAGGCTCGAGGTCCTGGCTCAGCGACAGCGCATGCTGGTTCAGCAGCCGCAATTGCTCGACCAGCAGGCGCGCCTGCGGCAGCAAGGCCAGCGCGTGCACAGTGGGACGCGGTTCGCGGCCGCTGCGGTCGAACAGTTCCAGGCCGAGCTCGGCTTCCAGGTTGGCGATGGCCATGCTGACGGCGGACGGCACGCGCCCCAGTGTGCGCGCGGCGGCGGAGAAGGAGCCGTGGTCGACGGCGGCGAGCAGGATGCGCAGGTGGTCGAGATCGAAAGCCATCTATCAATCATACTGATAGCTACTGACTTTTTCCATCATCTTGATTCACATAAGATACGTTCATCAGTCGCGGCAATGTCTGCCGCGTCCATTCAGGGAGAGCATCATGGTGTGGTTGGTATTGTTTTTGGCTGGGCTGTTCGAGATCTGCTGGGCCGTCGGCCTGAAGTACACGGAAGGTTTCACACGCCTGTGGCCGACGGTCGGCACGGTGGCGGCGATGGCGGTCAGCTTCGGCCTGCTATCCCAGGCCATGAAAACGCTGCCCTTGGGCACGGCGTATGCGATCTGGACCGGCATCGGCGCGGTCGGCACGGCCCTGGTCGGCATTGTCCTGTTCGGCGAATCGGCCAATCCGGCGCGCCTGGTCTGCATTGGCCTGATCGCAGCCGGCATCGTTGGACTCAAGCTGGCGACGCCAGCTTGAGACAGCCTCCCGCGTTACAACGCGGGACTAATTTAGCACTCGGCGGTTTTACGCCAGGACAGACATCGGCACTGGCCGCGTGCCCTGAAAACGCTGGCGTCACCAGCTTTTGATAAAAATCAACAGTCAACCTGACAAAACTTTCCCTCGAGCTGGTTTTCCGTACCATGCATCTTGACCTCGATCCTCTGAAACCCGACACCGTCCATGATCGCAAAGATCTGCTCTTTCAGCGAAATGCCAGCGCAGACCCTCCCGGCGAGCCGTACGCTTCCGAGCCATTACGAGCTGGGCGCGCACCTCGGGGCCGGTGGCTATGGCGAGGTGTACGAAGCCTGGGATAACAAGCTGCAGCGCAGGGTGGCAATCAAGCGCATTGACCGCGCTGCCCATGCGAGCGGCCACGCCGACCCGCTGCACGAAGCGCGCATGGCGGCATCGCTGCACCACCCTTCTTTCGTCACCGTGTACGCCATCGAGGAAGATGCCTCCGGCGCATCGATCGTGATGGAGCTGGTGCGGGGCCGCACGATCGGGCAACTGGCCCAGAAAAGCCGCATCGCCCGCGCCACGGCGCTCGACTGGATCGGCCAGGTCGCCGCCGCCATGCAGGATGCCCACGCCGCGGGCCTGGTGCACGGCGACCTGAAGCCCTCCAACCTGATGATCGAGCCATCCGGCAAGGTGCGGATACTCGACTTCGGTCTGGCCTCGCGCTGCGACGGGCTGGCCACCGGCGCGGTCGAATCGACCGGGCCGATCGGGACCATCGCCTACATGGCGCCGGAACGCCTGCTCGGACACCGCGCCGATGCACTGTGCGACATCTACGCCGTCGGCGTGCTGCTGTACGAGCTGCTGGCCAGCACCCGCCCGCACAGCCACCTCAGCGGCCTGGCGCTGGCGGCGGCGCACATGCAGTCGAGCTCGGCCAGCTGGCACTATCCCGAGACCATCGATGCTCCGCTGGTGGCCCTGATCAGGGACATGACGGCGCAGCAGTCCGCGCAGCGGCTGTCCAGCATGGCGCAGGTGGTGCAGCGGCTGGACGAGATCGCGCGCCTGCAGGCGCCGCATCCGCATCCGCCGCCGTCCCCGCGCCGCCGCCGGCAGGGCGCGCTGCCCGTGCTGCTGGCGGCCGTGCTGGCGGGCGGCGCATGGCTGGCCCTGCCAGCGCCGGCGCCAGTCCAATCGGCGGCACCCGCGCCGGCCCAATCGCCCGCGCCAGTGCCGTTCCATTCGCCGGCGCTCGAGATGCAGCGGGGGTTGGCAGCCCTGAAGAATTTCGACCGTCCCGGCAGCCTGGACGCGGCCGATCGTCGTTTCAGCGCGGTGCTGGCGCGCGACGGCGGCCATGCGGCGGCGGTGGCCGGCATGGCCCTGGTGCAGACACTGCGCTATCGCGGCGACGCCCAGGACGAGGTCTGGCTGCGCAAGGCCGACGCCAGCGCCCAGCAAGCCATGAAGCTCGACGATCAGCTGGCGCTGGCGCACATCGCCCGGGGCTGGGTGCTCGACAGCCAGCGGCAGTACGAGCGCGCCGGTCAGGCCTTCGAGCGCGCGCTCCAGCTCGACCCGGCCGATTTCTTCGCCTGGTACGGCAAGGCCCAGCTGCTGCGCCACGCCGGGCACGACGAGCAGGCGCGCGCGACGCTGCGGCTGGCCCAGGCCCGCTTTCCGCGCGAGCGCGTGTTCTTCGACGAATTGGGCAGCCTGCTCTACGAGCGCGGCGATCATGCCGGCGCCGAGCAGGCCTTCCGCCGCAGCATCGCCCTGCAGCCCGACGCGGTCACCGGCTACGCGAACCTGAATGCCGCCCTTCTGCGCCAGGGCCGCGCCGACGAGGCCCTGCGCGTGCTGCAGCAGGGATTGCAGGTGCGCCCGAGCGCCACCCTGTACGCCAACCTCGGCAACGCGCTATTCCTGCGCGGAGACTACGTCGGCGCCGCCGCCGCCTTCGAGCATGCGGTGTCGCCGGTGCGCGGCGCGCCGGGCGAATACCTCAATTGGGCCAACCTGGCCGATACCCTGCTCTGGATTCCGGGGCGCGAAGCCGAGGCCAGGCAGGCCTACGGCGAAGCGCGCCGCCTGCTCGCGCCCATCCTGCAGCGCGCGCCGCATGATGCGACCCTGGTCTCGCGCATGGGGCTGTACGCCGCCCGCAGCGGCGAGCGCGACGCGGGCATGCAGCTGTCGGCGCGCGCTACAAAGCTCGCGCCGCGCAGCGCCGACGTGCAGTTCCGCGCCGGCCTGGTGCGTGAATTGCTGGGCGAGCGCGAGCTGGCCCTGGAGTCGATCGCCAGCGCCCGGCGGCTGGGATATCCCGCCGCCTTCATCGATGCCGAACCCGACCTGGTCGCACTGCGGCGCGACCTGCGCTATCCCCATCCCTGAGCCCCCCTCCATTCCCCCCACCAGAAAGGCATCACCATGAGCGACGTCAGCCAAGCAGTTGCGCCAACCGATCACACCTTCCAGGTCTACTACAGCAAGGCGGACCGGCAGATCCGCTGGAAATTCGATGGCGCCGACGACATCGAAACATGCAAGGTGTACACCAGCGACAGCATCGCCTTCTCCTTCCAGCCCGAATCCGACGACGGTGGCGGCACCCTGGTGCAATCGGTGTTGTTGTCAGGCTCCCAGTCCGACAAGACAAAGGGCGCGCCGTTCGAGGAAGGTGCGCTGATCGACCTGAGCAAAACGATGCATCTCAAGGTCGGCAACTCGACCGGACTGTGGGGATTCAGCATCGCGTTCACCGTCGCCCACGGGGACAGCAGCACCGCGTTTTATTTCGTGCCCGATCCGGAACTACAGGTCGGGTCGATTCGCGCCTGAGCGCTCCAGCAAGCCCAGTTTGTTGAGCTTGCGGCGCAGCGGCTCGGCCAGTGTCTTCAGGGCCGCGGCGCAGCGCGCCACATCGCCCTGCGCCCCTGCCCAGGCACGGCCGATCTCCCCGGCCTCGATCCCTTCGGCGCGCCGGATCAAAGGGTGACGGTCGAGCCGCTTGTACAGGCTGGGCCGGGAGATGCCGAGGAACTCGGCGGTGCTGCGCAGGATCCAGCCGTGGCGCGCCAGCGCCTCGACCAGTTCATCGTCGCTCAGCGCGGAGGGCTTGCGGCGCGGCGCGCGCCCGCCCGCGAGCTTGCCGGCATCGGCCGCGGGCAGCGCCTGCACCAGCTGGTCGAAGCGCGGTGTGACGCCGCCCTTGACCATCAGCGCGGCGCGCTGCAGGACGCGCGCCAGCTGGCGCACATTGCCCGGCCAGTCATAGCACGCCAGTTCGGCCACCAGTGAAAAAGGCAGGTCCACGCGCCCATCGTCGGCCGGATACAGCTGCTGGATCAGCACGCCGATGTCCTCGCGCCGGCTGCGCAGCGGCGCCAGCTGGATCACCACGCCTTCAAGGCGGCGCAGCAAGGCCTGGTTGAAGTGGGAGCCATCCAGGCGCTGGTCGGTCGCCGCCACGATGCGCGCGGTCGAGCGCAACTCTTGCGCCGATCCCAGTGGCCGATAGTCGCCGCCCTCCAGCACCCGCAGCAGCATCGGCTGGACGCAGGCGGGGGCATTGCCGATCTCATCGAGGAACAGCGTCGCCCCGTTGGCTTCGCCGAACAGTCCCTTGCGGTCGGCCAGGGCGCCGGTGTAGGCCCCCTTCGCAGCGCCGAACAGGTCGGCCGCGGCCAGCGACTCGTTCAGGGCCGCCATATTGACCGTCACCAGCCTGGCGCCGGCGCGTGGGCCGAGCGCATGAATGGCGCGCGCCACCACTTCCTTGCCGGTCCCGGTTTCCCCCAGCAGCAGCACCGGCAGATCGCTGCGCGCCACCAGGCGGACCTGGTCGCGCAGCATGACGGCGGCGCTGCCGACGCCGTGCAGCCCCTGCACCTCGTTTGCCTTCGGCAGTACCGTACTCCAGTGCAGGCACAGCAGCACGGTCCGTCCCAGCGCGATCACCTGGCCGCGTTCGAGGTCGGCGTGGTCCAGCGCCACGCTGGCGCCGATCTCGCGGCCATTCAATTCGGTGGTCATGCGGCTCAGCGGCGCCTGAAGCGAGGCGCCGTCGTCGACGCGCGCGATGCGCAGCGGCTCGCGCGAGATGCTGCCATGCCCGAGCGGAAGGCCTGGGGCGCCGGGACGGCAGAACAACGGTGTGTAGCGGCTCAGCTCCAGCACGCCACTGGGCGCGCTGGCGATGCACTGCTCGCCGATGCGGGCGACGTCGGGATGCCAGAGGATGGTCAGGGTCAGTAAACGGCTGGCGGCGCCGTCCGCATGCATCAACGGCGCGGTCAGCGTACGGTCGTCACTGAGCTCATGCATGCGCGATCCTCACAGCTGCCATGTCCGGGGCCCTGGCGGTGTATATGGCGTGGAAACAGGAAGTCAATTTTACACTCCCTTGACAATGCCGGAAGCGGTAAAACAGCCCCATCAGGTCCTGTTCGCATGCCCCGCGCATGAAATGGCGTCTTCATGCGCGCAACAGCCTTGCGTGCGGCGCTGGCACACCCCTTGCGATAGATGGCCTGCGGACCGCGCCTGCGGCCGCACCATCCGGGCCGGCAGCGTGACGCCGGCCCATTCCAACCACTGGGGAACAAACGAAGTCCTCGCAATTTTCTGGAGAACGATCATGGCTGTCAATCAAGCAAGCATCATGTGGCAAAAATTCGTCCAGGGACTGAACTCGTCGAGCGCCGGGGCCGGCCTCGATCCGAAAACCTTGATGCCCACCGGCGGGCTCACCAACGCCGACTGGCAGTATATGGACGTGACCGGCCTGCCCGCTGCCGCCGGCACCCCGCCGGTGCCGGGCACTACTCTGGTAAGCGGGCTGGAGAACTGGTCCAACGTCATGCCGGCGTGGTCGCCGTCGTATGCGCCGTCGTCGATGAATTTCTACGACCAGTACAAGGCCTTCCTGTTCGCCATCGCCCTCAAGGGCGGGAATCCGGCCCTGCAGCAGATCGCCGACGGCTATGGGGTCAAGGTCACCAATGCCCAGGCCGCACTGTCGGCTGCGAACACCAAGTGCATGACCGCCTGGGCCGCGTTCAGCACGGCCCAGTCCAGCCTGCCGCCATCGGCCCAGTCCACCTATACCCAGTGGTACCAGGCGAACGGCTGGAACCAGGTGATCACCAGCGCCCAGAACGCGCTCGCCGCCCAGGTTACCCTGTACAACCAGGCCCTGGCACAGGTCGGCGGCCCGGACTACCAGACCATTTCCGGCGCCCAGGCCAAAGTGGTGCTGAGCCCCGGGTCGGGCAACGGCATCACCGATCCATCCGGTAACCTGCAGCCGGCGTACGCCATTACTCCCGGCCTCAATGACTGGTATGTGAGCGCACTCCAGACCCTGGCCAGCAGCGCGCCGCCGCAGATCTCGATGAACATCAAGCTCGACGATTCCAACAGCAGCAACCTGGTGGTCAGCAGCTTCCTGGATGTCTCGGCCTCCGGCACCTACGACGCATTCTTCTGGGGCGGTTCGGCCTCGACTTCGTACTCGCAATCGAGCGACGCCCAGGATTACACGAGCCTGGTCCAGGGCATGACCATGACCTATACCGCGCAGGCCGCCCAGCTGTTTTCGGTCGCCCCCGGCGCCTGGTTCGATTCGAGCATCGTGGCCGACTTCTACGACCAGGTCTCGCCGACCTCGGCCCTGGCCAACAAGCAGCTGTTCGGCCCCGATGGCATCCTGAACCTGCGCGCCGGCAAGCTGCTGGTGGTGCTCAAGCCTTCGGTGACCATGACTTCGGACACCCAAAGCATCCAGGCGCTGTTCTCGAAGATGTCGCAGAACAGCTCGGCCAGCATTTCCATCGGCGGCTTCTGCTGGAGCGCCCAGGCCAATATGTCGCAAGG
The DNA here is from genome assembly GCF_034045115.1 of Massilia sp. CFBP9012. Taxonomy (NCBI): domain Bacteria; kingdom Pseudomonadati; phylum Pseudomonadota; class Betaproteobacteria; order Burkholderiales; family Oxalobacteraceae; genus Massilia; species Massilia sp. CFBP9012. Next base: position 126,902 of record NZ_JAXCWM010000014.1, read on the forward strand.
CGCCAGCAGCTTCAGTCAGGATGTGACGATGTCCTCCGACAAGACCTCGATCACCATCACCGACAACACCAACTCGCCCAAGGTTATCGCCGTGGTGCCGATCACCATGGGTAAAAGCAGCTAAGCCCCCCTTCGCTCTTCAAGCACCAAGGAGATCACATGCCTCTTTATATGACGCAAAAAACCAGTTCCGGCGTCCTGCCGGCAATCACCTACTACCGACGCCAGACCCAGCCTCACGTATCGCACGTCGAGAGCGGCGCCTTCACCCAGGCGGCCCAACTGGCTTATGCGGCTACCAACCACGTGCCCGTCGGGGCCGTGGATCTGGGGGCCTACAAGTCTGGCCAGGGCGTTCCCACCGGCGGTAATGTCGAGCAGATCTAGGGAACAGCACTGCTGAATCACGTCCGGGGGCCCTGCTCGCAAAAGTCCCCGGGCGCAGCCGGCATCACACCTGCATATTCATGATGTCGTGATAGGCCGACACCAGCTTGTTACGCACCTGCACCGTCGCCTGGAAGGCGATGCTCGATTTCTGCATCGCGACCATGGTGTCCGACAGGCTGACCGTGTCGTCACCCATCGTGAATCGCTTGCTGAGCGCCTGCGCCTCGGCCGAGCGGTCGCTCACGCCCTGCAAGGAATTATGCAGCGCTTCCGCGAAGTCGAGCTTGACCGCCGACTTGCCGCCAACCGCGCTGGCACTGCCAAGCCCGGCAGGCGCAACCGGCCCCGCCGAGTCCGGCTTGGTGGCCGCAGCCTTGAGCTGCTCCATCATGGCCTGGATGCGGCTGCTGTCGATGCCGCCGATACCGCCAATACTCATGTTACCCTCCTGCATGTTATTGCCTTGTAGAATCATCTACAAATGCACTCAGGAAAGCAGAATAGCAGCGCAGGCGCCGATTTCACCCGTGAGTTAGGGCGGTAAACGCCCCCTATTTCGGGGTTTGAATGTTGCCCCCGGGCTCCATAATGCTGCCTGTTCCCACACATTCATCTGAATCCATCCAACATGGCTGCAACTGCGGAAGACCTTCTCGACACCACCCAGGGCCAGCCTCCGGCAGCGCCCCAGTCGTTTTTCCAGACGACCATGGGCAAGCGTGTCGCCATCGGCGGTGGCATCGCGCTGATCCTGGCGCTGATGATCGCTGTCTGGATGTGGAGCCAGGCGCCTGAATATCGCGTGCTGTTCGCCAATTACAGCGACCGCGACGGTGGCGCGATCACCGCGTCGCTCGACCAGATGGGTGTGCAGTACAAGTTTTCCGAAGGCGGCAGCGCGATCCTGGTGCCGGCCGAGCAGATCCACGACCTGCGCCTGAAGCTGGCCGCGCAAGGCCTGCCCAAGGGCGGCAACGTCGGCTTCGAGCTGATGGAAAACCAGAAGCTGGGCGTGTCCCAGTTCCTGGAACAGGTCAACTACCAGCGTTCGCTCGAAGGCGAGCTGGCGCGTTCGATCCAGTCGCTGGGTTCGGTGAGCGCCGCGCGCGTCCATCTCGCACTGCCGAAGCCGTCCGTGTTCGTGCGCGACCAGCAAAAGCCGACCGCCTCGGTGCTGCTCAACCTGCAGCCGGGCCGCGCCCTCGACCAGGGCCAGGTCAGCGCCATCGTCCACCTGGTCGCCTCCAGCGTGCCTGAGCTGACTTTCGGCAACGTGACCGTGGTCGACCAGACCGGCGCCCTGCTGTCGGAACAGGCCGGCAAAGGCGCGGGCAACAAGATGCTCGACGCCACCCAATTGAAATACGTGGACCAGGTCCAGGAAAACATCATCAAGCAGGTCGAAGCGATGATCAAGCCGCTGGTCGGCGAGGGCAATGTGCGCGCCCAGGCGACCGCCGAGATCGACTTTGCCCAGGTCGATACCGCGGCCGAGATGTACAAGCCGAATTCGCCGCCCGAGCCGCAGGCGATCCGCAGCCAGCAGACCTCGGAAACGCAAGGCGCCGGCGCCGGCGCCTCGGGCATCCCGGGCGCGCTGTCGAACCAGCCGCCGGGCGTGAACACCGCGCCGATCGATGGCGAAGCCCCGGCCGAAGCGCCTGCCCCTACCGGTCCGAGCACCAAGAACTCGACCACCAATTTTGAAGTCGACAAGACCATCCGCTACGAACAGCGTCCGATGGGCGGCGTCAAGCGCCTGACGGTCGGCGTGGTGGTCAATTACCGCCGCATCGTCGATCCGGCCACCGGCAAGGTCACCGTGCGTCCGCTGGCTGCCAACGAGGTGGCCCAGATCAACGAGCTGGTCAAGCAGGCAATGGGTTACAGCCAGGCACGCGGCGACACCCTGAACGTGACCAACGCACCGTTCGACGGTGTGGACAAGCCGGCCGAAGCAGTGGTAGAACCGGACTGGTGGCGTGACCCGGCAAATATGCCGCTGTTCAAGGACCTGGCCCGCTACGCTTTCGTGGCCGCAGTGATCGCCTTCCTGTACTTCCGCTTCCTGCGCCCGCTGCTGCGCCCGGCGATCAAGAAGTTCGACGAAGCGACCGCCGTGCCCGAGGAGCCGAAGGAAGAAGACAAGGCCGAAGGCGAAGAAGGCGAAGATGAAGCCGAGCCGGACGAGGAAGAGCTCGAAGAAGAAGAAAAGATTCGACGTGACATGGGTTACCGCGCCAACCTGAAACTGGCGAAAGACCTGGCAAACCAGGATCCGCGCATCGTCGCAAACGTGATCAAAGCATGGTTGGGTTCAAATGAGTGATAAAGACAAGGACGGCACGAACAAGGCGGCAATCCTGATGCTGGCCCTGGGTGAAGCCGAAGCGGCCGAGGTGATGAAATTCCTCGGCCCGCGCGAAGTGCTCAAGCTGGGCGCCGCGATGGCGCAGATGAAGGCGGTGCAGCACGGCCAGGTGGTCACGGTGCTCGAAGAGTTCGTCGAAGAGACCAATCTGCATTCGACCGTCGGCCTCGACTCGGACGAGTACATCCGCCAGGTGCTGACCAAGGCCCTGGGCGACGACAAGGCGGCGGTCTTGCTGAACCGCATTCTCGGCGGCAAGGACGCCTCGGGCATCGAGAGCCTGAAGTGGATGGATTCGGTCTCGGTGGCCGAACTGATCCGCAACGAGCACCCGCAGATCATCGCCACCATCCTGGTCCACCTCGAGCGCGACCAGGCTTGCGAAATTCTGGCAAACTTTACCGAACGACTGCGCAACGACGTCGTGCTGCGCATCGCCACGCTGGACGGCGTGCAGCCGGCCGCACTGCGCGAGCTGAACGACGTGCTGACCAAGCTGTTGTCGGGCAATGAACACATCAAGAAGTCCTCGCTGGGCGGCGTGCGCACCGCGGCCGAGATCCTGAACTTCATGAGCGGCGAACAAGAGTCGGCCGTGATGGATAATATCAAGAACTACGACAACGACATGGCGCAGAAGATCATGGACGAGATGTTCGTGTTCGACAATATCATCGACGTCGACGACCGCGGCATCCAGTTGCTGTTGCGCGAAGTGCAGTCCGAGATGCTGATCATCGCACTCAAGGGCGCCTCGCAGGATCTGCGCGAGAAGATCTTCAAGAATATGTCGCAGCGTGCCAGCGAGATGATGCGCGAAGACCTGGAATCGAAGGGTCCGGTGCGCCTGTCCGAAGTAGAATCGCAGCAGAAACAGATCCTGCAGATCGTGCGTCGTCTGTCCGACGAAGGCCAGATCGTGCTGGGCGGCAAAGGTGAGGATTCGTTCGTCTGATGGCACTACCGAAAGAACAGCAGAGCGCCTACCAGCGCTGGGAAATGGCGTCGTTCGGCGACGATCGCCCCAGCACGCTCGCACGCCGCGCGGCCGAAGCCGCGGCGGCGGCGCCCGGCGCCCCTGCTTCTGCTGAAGTCGACTCCGGCCTGCCGCCGGGATTTTCCCTGCCGAGCGTCGAAGAACTGGAAGCGATGCGCGAAGCGGCGCGCCAGGAAGGCTACGCGCAGGGACTGGACGAAGGCCGCACCCAGGGCCATCAAGAAGGCCATGCACAGGGTTATGCCGAAGGCGCCGAGGCCGGCCAGCGCGACGCTGCGGCCGAGCTGGAGCAGCTGCGCCAGGTGGCCGCCAACTTCGGCGACGCCATTGCCCAGGCCGACGAGACCATCGCCCGCGACGTGCTCGACCTGGCCCTGCGCCTGGCGCGCGGCATGGTGCGCACCGGGTTCGACGTGCGTCCCGAACTCATCCTGTCGGTGGTGCGCGACGCCATCGACCAGCTGCCCGTGCTGCAACAGCCGGCCGTGCTCACCCTGAACCCGCAGGACGCCGAACTGGTGCGCCATGGCATGGCCGAAGAGTTGACGAAAGGCGGCTGGCGCATCGTCGAGAACGGTTCCATTGGGCGCGGCGGCTGCAAGGTCGAGACCGCGACCAATCAGATCGATGCGCAGGCCTCGGCGCGCTGGAACCGCCTGACCCATGCGCTGGGCGCCAACGTCGAGTGGCTGGGCGACTGATGGACGACCACCAGCACCACGACGCCGGCGCCGGCGCCGACCACGACCGCGACCCGCATACCGCGCGCTGGAAATCCTTCCTGCGCGACTGCGACACCCTGGTCAGCTTCGCCGATCCGCTGCAGGTGTCGGGCCGCGTCACGCGCGTGGCCGGGCTGGTGATGGAATGCGTCGGCCTGCGTCTCGCGGTGGGCGCCGCCGCCACGATCCCCACCGCCAGCGGCTTCATCGAGGCCGAAGTGGTCGGTTTCGAGGGCGAGCGCCTGTTCCTGATGCCGCAGAGCGACACCGAAGGGGTGGTACCCGGTTCGCGCGTGTTCCCGGTCGAGAGCGTGCTGCCGCCGCCGGGCACTGTGCCGCACGGACGCCGCCGTCCGCAAGACCGCGCGCGCCACCTGCCGGTCGGCATGCAGTTGCTGGGCCGCGTGGTCGACGGCGCCGGCCGTCCGCTCGACGGCCTCGGTCCGCTCAACACGACCGAGGTCGGCCCGCTCAATGCGCGGCCGGTCAATCCGCTCGACCGCGCGCCGATCAAGGACACGCTGGACGTCGGCGTGCGCGCCATCAATGCGATGCTCACCGTCGGCCGTGGCCAGCGCCTGGGTCTGTTCGCGGGCACCGGCGTCGGCAAATCGGTGCTGCTGGGGATGATCGCGCGCTATACCGAAGCCGACGTCATCGTGGTCGGACTCATCGGCGAACGTGGCCGCGAGGTCAAGGAATTCATCGACCAGATCCTCGGCCCCGAGGGCCGCGCCCGCTCGGCCGTCGTGGCGGCCCCGGCCGACTCGCCACCATTGTTGCGCCTGCAGGGAGCGGCCTACGCCACGGCGATCGCCGAGCACTTCCGCGACCAGGGCAAGAACGTGATGCTGATCATGGATTCGCTGACCCGCTACGCGATGGCGCAGCGCGAGATCGCGCTGGCGATCGGCGAGCCGCCGGCCACCAAGGGCTACCCTCCTTCAGTCTTTGCAAAACTCCCGGTGCTGGTCGAGCGCGCCGGCAACGGCCTGGAAGGCGGCGGCTCGATCACGGCTTTCTATACCGTGCTGTCCGAGGGCGATGACCAGCAGGATCCGATCGCCGATGCGGCGCGCGGTATCCTCGACGGCCACATCGTGCTCAATCGTCACCTGGCCGAGGCCGGGCATTATCCGGCGATCGACATCGAGCAGTCCATTTCGCGGGCGATGCACTCGATCACGACCCACGAACACCAGCTGGCGGCGCGCAAGCTCAAACAATTGTATTCACGCTATCAACGCTCGCGCGACCTGATCAATGTCGGCGCCTATGCGGCCGGCAGCGACCCGGTGCTCGACCAGGCCATCGCGAAGAATGGGGTCATCGAGGAATTCCTGTGCCAGGAAATCCACGACAACGCCACGCTTCCCCAGAGCTTGGGGCAACTTTCCTCGCTATTCAACTGATTGGCAAGAATTGCTCAGCGGTAGAATCGCTGCACCATGGCCCAACTATCCGCACTTGAAACACTGATCGACCTGGCGCAGAAGGATTCCGATGCTGCCGCCAAGCGCCTGGGCGCGGCCAATAAACTGGTCGAGGAAGCCGAACAGAAGCTGGAAATGCTGGTCGGCTACCGCGACGAATATGCGCGCAAGCTGGATACGGCCCAGGTGGCCGGCATCACGCCGTTCGCGTACCACAACTTCGTTGCCTTTATTGGCAAGCTGGACAATGCCTTGAATGGCCAGCGCGACGTATTGAAGCATGCAATATTCAAGGTAGACACCGAGCGCAAGACCTTGCAGGAAAGCGAACGCAAGCGCTTGTCGTATCGCACGCTGAACGAACGTGCCGCGAGCGAAGCGCTCAAGGTGCAGAACAAGCGCGACCAGAAACAGATGGACGACCACGCGGCGCGTGGCGCCCGTTACAAACAACGCTGAGCCAAACATGACGACGCAGACTACGAATCTCCTGTTCCAGACCACGGGCGCCAACGCCGCCGCGCCACGCAGCGCCAGTCAGGACCGGCTGGCAGACAGCGCACGCAACAATGGCGCTTTCGGCGCCACCCTGTCGCGCGAACTGGCGGCGCGCCAGCAGGCGCCGCAGCCACAGGCACCGACTCCCGCTGCCCAGCAGTCGAAGCCGGCCGCGCAGCAGCAGTCGAAACCGAACGCCGCCGACAAGCCCGCCAACCGCGAGCCGGTGCGCGAGCAGGCCAGGGTTGGCGCCAAGCCGGCCAGCCACGAAAGCGATGCGAAGACCACGAAGACCGCGTCCGCCGAGGGCAAGGAAGACGCCGAGGCTGCGAAAAGTGCAGCCGAAGGTGCGGCCGAGGCCGCCGAGGCCGCCGCTGCGGCCACGACGCCGGTCACCGACATGCTGGCCTTCATGGCCAGCCTGACCAGGCCGGCGCCCGCCGATGCAGCGGCGGTGCCGGTTGACGCCGCGGCCGCCGACGCCGGCGATCAACAATTGAAAGCATTGGCAAGCGCGCTGGAGAACATGACCGGCGCAGCTACCGGCGCGGGCGATGACGCCGCGGCCGGCGCCGCCGTCACCGACGAACTCGGCAAGGGCGTCACGCTGGCCACCGGCGTGCAGCGCGCCCCGGTCGACCCGAACGCGCCCCAGGCCCAGGCGGGCGCCCTGCCGGAAGGCCAGCAAGATGCCGCCCAGTTCCAGACCCAGCTGCGCGAGAGCCAGCAGCAGCTGGCCTCGGCCGTTGACGAAGCCCCGGCCCCGCTGGCCCAGCTGCAGGCCCAGGCCGCCAAGATGGCGGACGCGGTCGGCAACCCGGCCGCCGTGCCGGGCGACCGCATCCCGGCCCGGGTGGGCAGCCAGGCCTGGGACAACCAGGTCAGCCAGCGCATCGTCTACATGGTCGGCAAGGAGCAGGCCGCCACCCTGACGCTGAACCCGCCCGACCTGGGTCCGGTCCAGATCGTGCTCAATGTGAGCAACGACCAGGCCACCGTGGCCTTCTCGGCCGAGCAGCTCGAAGTGCGCCAGGCCCTGGAAAACGCCCTGCCGCGCCTGCGCGAGATGATGAGTGAAAGCGGCATCGCCCTGAACAACGCGACGGTCGACGCCGGCGCACGCCAGCAGCAGGATGAGCAACGCCGCACGCCAGGCGGCACGGGCGCCAATGGCAACCTGGCCGGCACCGGCACGGGCGACGAGGGCGAGGCAGCGCTGAACGAAGTGGCGCCGCGTACCCGCACCGTGGGGCTGGGCGAGCGTGGGATGGTGGATTTGTTTGCCTGATCCCGGCCAGCAGCTTCAACACGTCGTTCCCGCGCAGGCGGGAACCCAAGTCCGTTGTGCTGCAACCTACGTTAAACGTAATCGCTGAGCATGCAAGCTTGGGTTCCCGCCTCCGCGGGAACGACGTTTCGGGGGGTAGCGAAAGAACAAGCGCGACCACGAATCGCCCTCCCTTTTACTTTCCATCATCGCGCGCCTGCAACAATTCCGGATTTACTGCCTCTTCCTCCCTCTTTTCTGGGCTTGCCCGGGTGCATCTTTCCGCGACAATGCCATAATGTTGTACCCCTTAACCAGCACTGAAGACCTATTTTGAAAGCGAATCCGAAAATGAAGGCTGATCCGAAAGCGGACGCGGCGGCAGCGGCGCCGGCCGGCTCGAAGAAAAAGCTCATCATCATGATCCTCGCCGCTGTTCTCGTGCTTGGCGCGGGCGCCGGCGGTGGCTGGTATTTCAGCCAGTCCTCGGCCGCCCATGGCGAAGAAGACGCTCCGGCCAAGGAAACCAAGAAGAAGAAAAAGAAAGACCCGGCGGCCAAGCCGGAATACGTGCCGATCGAGGCCTTTACCGTCAATCTGCAGCCCGAAAACGGCGAGCAGTATTTGCAGGTACAGTTCACCCTGCAAGTCGAGGGCGCGGAACAGGCGACCGCGGTGAAGGACAATATGGCGATCGTGCGCAATCGCGTGCTGCTCCTGTTGTCGAGCAAAAAAGCGTCCGAAATCAATACGGTGGAGGGCAAACAGCAATTGGCGTCCGAAATCCAGGCGGCGATCGTCGAGCCGTTTGAAAAACAGGGCGACGAACAGGAAGTGTCCGACGTATTATTCACCTCGTTCATCATCCAGTAATTACCTAGAAACATGGCCGATAATTTCCTCTCACAGGAAGAAGTCGATGCCCTCTTAAAAGGGGTCAACGGCGATCAGGACGACATAGCGACGCCTGAAGACACCTCGGGGGTACGCACCTATAACCTGGCAACGCAGGAGCGCATCGTGCGCGGCCGCATGCCGACGCTCGAGATCATCAACGAGCGTTTCGCCAGGTATTTGCGGGTCGGTCTGTTCAACTTCCTGCGCCGCAGCGCCGAGGTCTCGGTGGGTTCGGTGCGGGTCTCCAAGTACAGCGAGTTCATCCGCAACCTGGTGGTCCCGACCAACCTCAACCTGATCCACATGAAGCCGCTGCGCGGCACCGCCCTGATGGTGTTCGATCCGGGCCTGGTGTTCCTGCTGGTGGACAACCTGTTCGGCGGCGACGGGCGTTTCCACACCCGCGTCGAGGGCCGCGACTTTACCCAGACCGAGCAGCGCATCATCATGCGCATCCTCGACATCGTGTTCGAGGCCTACGGCAAGTCGTGGGAGCCGGTGTACCCGATCGAGTTCGAGTACATCCGCTCTGAGATGAACACGCAGTTCGCCAACATCGCGACCCCGAACGAAGTCGTGGTGTCCTGCACCTTCACGGTCGAGCTGGGCTCGGTGTCGGGCCAGATCCACTTCTGCATGCCCTACTCGATGATCGAGCCGATCCGCGATGCGCTGACCTCGAGCATCCAGGGCGAAGCGCTGGAAGTCGACAAGCGCTGGGTGCGCCTGCTGACGCAGCAGATCCAGGTCGCCGAGGTCGAGCTGGTCGCGGTGCTTGGCAATGGCAAGGCGAACTTCGACGAGATCCTGAACATGAAGATTGGCGACGTGATCCCGATCGTGGTGCCCGAGATGCTGCAGGCCACGGTCGACGGCGTGCCGGTGATGGATTGCAGTTACGGCGTGCACAACGGGCAATATGCGCTGAAGGTCGAGAAGCTGCTCGCCAATAGCGACACCTTCAGCAAGTAATCGATATGATTGGCCAGGCGCAGGGCGCCGGCCGGGGCAAGATAGAAGCAATACAGGAGAACACCATGTCGGACAACCAGGAAGACCAGGACCACATCGACGACGATTGGGGCGCGGCGATCGCCGAGCAGGCCGCGGCCGAAGCCGCGGCGCTCGAGCGCCAGCAACAGCAGGCGACCGCCCCGGCCGCGGCTGCCGCCGTGTTCAAGGATTTTTCGAACAAGGGCGCGCGCAACGAGACGCCGAACGACATCGACTTCATCCTCGACATCCCGGTGCAATTGACGGTGGAACTGGGCCGCACCAAGATCGCCATCAAGAACCTGCTGCAGCTGGCGCAGGGCTCGGTGGTCGAGCTGGACGGCCTGGCCGGCGAGCCGATGGACGTGCTGGTCAACGGCTGCCTGATCGCCCAGGGCGAGGTGGTGGTCGTGAATGACAAGTTCGGGATCCGACTCACTGATATCATCACGCCATCTGAACGGATTCGCAAACTGAATAAATGACCCCGCGCCGCGCCCTTGCCCCTGATTTCCTCCCTGCCGTGGGGTGGACGGCGACGCCGTCCACCCCACGGGCGCTTGCGGCGGCCTTGCTGTTCGCTCCGCTCGTCGCCTTCGCCCAGCAAGCCGCGACGACCGACACCTCGACCGCGCCTGCCCCGGCCGCCCACGAGAATTCCGAAACGCCACGCCGTCCCGGCGAAACCACCACCGGCCGCCCACCTGCGCCGGCCGTGCCGGCCCCGGCGACCACACCCACCGCGAAAGCCCCGCCGACCGCCCCGCTGCCGGGCGACGGCGCCGTAGCCGCCGACACCAACCCGCCGGTCGCCACCGCGCCCGTGTCGCCGACATCCACCGCGCCGTTGAGCGAAGCGCCGCGGGTGTCGATGCCGGCCTCGATGCCCACCTCGTCCACCGCCAGTCCCGGCGCCGGCGGCCTGCTCAAGACCATCCTGGCCCTGATGCTGGTGCTCGGCCTGCTGGCCGGCCTGGCCTGGGTAATGAAGCGCTACGGCCCCAAGATGAGCGGCGGTAGCGCCAACCTGCGCGTGGTCGGCGCCCTGAACCTGGGCGGACGCGAACGCATCATGGTGGTCGAAGTCGGCGACCAGTGGATCGTGGTCGGCGCCGCGCCGGGCCGCGTCAACGCCCTGCACACCATGCCACGCCAGGAAGCGGACCTGACGCCGGCTGCCGCGCACGGCACCATCCCGGCGAATAACTTCTCCGACTGGCTCAAGAAGACGATCGACAAACGCAATGCGAGCTAAATATTTCCTGTTGGCCGGCGCACTGGCCCTGCCGCTGATCGCGGCAGCCCAGCCCGGCATCCCGGCATTCCAGAGCAGCCCGGGGCCGGGCGGCGGCACGTCATACTCGCTGCCGGTCCAGACCCTGCTGCTGCTGACCTCCCTCACCTTCCTGCCGGCCGCACTGCTGATGATGACGGCGTTCACCCGCATCATCATCGTGCTGTCTCTGCTGCGCCAGGCGCTGGGCACGCAAACCGCGCCGCCGAACCAGGTGATGGTGGGGCTGGCGCTGTTCCTGACCTTCTTCGTGATGGGGCCGACGTTCGACCGCATCTACAGCGAGGCCTATCTGCCGCTGCAGCGCAACGAGATCCAGATGACCGATGCGATGAACCGGGGCGCGGTGCCGCTCAAGGAATTCATGGTCAAGCAGACGCGCCAGTCCGACCTGGCGCTGTTCGTCAAGATCTCGCGTTCCGAAGCGCTGCAAGGCCCCGAAGACATTCCGCTGCGGGTGCTGATCCCGGCCTTCGTCACCAGCGAACTCAAGACGGCGTTCCAGATCGGCTTCGCGATCTTCATACCGTTCCTGATCATCGACATGGTGGTGGCGTCGGTGCTGATGGCGATGGGTATGATGATGATGTCTCCCGCCGTCATTGCCCTGCCGTTCAAGCTGATGCTGTTCGTGCTGGTCGACGGCTGGCAGTTACTGCTGGGCTCGCTGTCCCAGAGTTTCTACTGAGGACGCGGCCATGACACCCGAAAGCGTGATGACGATGGGCCGCACGGCCATGGAAGTGACCCTGATGATCTCGGCGCCGCTGCTGCTGGTGGCGCTGATCATCGGCCTGATCATCAGCATCTTCCAGGCCGCGACCCAGATCAACGAGGCGACCCTGTCCTTCATTCCGAAACTGGTCGGCGTGTTCGTCGCCCTGGTGGTGGCCGGACCGTGGATGCTGTCGGTGATGCTCGATTATATGCGGCAGGTGTTCACCGGGATTCCGGGGTTGATCGGGTAAGGCCGGCGTGCTGACGCTGACTTCGGTCGAGATCAACGCCTGGATCGCAGCGCTGCTGTGGCCGCTGTCGCGCATCCTGGGGCTGATCGCCGCCGCACCGCTGTTCGGCAACGCCGCCGTGCCGCTGCGCGTCAAGGTCTTGCTGGGCGTGTTCCTGGCGCTGGTGATCGCGCCGCTGGTGCCGGCGGTGCCGGCCGTCGATCCGACCTCGTGGGCGGGCCTGCTCATCCTGGTCAAGGAAATGATCATCGGGCTGGCGATGGGCTTCGCCATGCGCCTCGTGTTCGCCGCCGTCGAGTACGCGGGCGAGGTGGCCAGCCAGACCATGGGCCTGGGTTTCGCCATGTTCTTCGATCCCAGCACGCGCGGACGCTCGTCGGCCATCAGCCAGTTCATGGCCCTGGTCGCGACCATGGCCTTCCTGGCCGTGAACGGCCACCTGGTGCTGCTCGAGGCGCTGGCCGAGAGTTTCATCACCATGCCGATCACCGAGACGCCGTTTTCCTCCAACGCGGCGCTGGAACTGGCGCGCTGGGGCGGGCGGATCTTCTCGGCCGGGCTGCAGATCGCGATGCCGATCATCGCCGCCCTCCTGATCACGCAAGTCGCCCTGGGCATCCTGACGCGCGCCGCGCCGCAGCTGAACATCTTCGGCATCGGCTTCCCGATCACGCTCGGCGTGGGCTTCCTGACCCTGAGCCTGGCCTTGCCCTACCTCAGCGCACCGATCGTCAACCTGTTCAACCAGGGCATCGAGACGACCCGTTCGCTGCCGCGGGCAGGTAATCCGCAGCCGGGCACACCGGCCGCGGCGCCTGCCCAGCCGACGCCGGTGGTGCCTGCGTCTGGATGATTACAGGAAACAAGGTTAAAATGAGAATAATTCTCATTCATCCTGTGTCATATGCCCGACTCCTCGCATCGCCGCCGCCTGATCGGCGCCGCCGCCGTCACCACTCTGGCCGGCCTCGCCACCCCGCTGGCGCGCGCCGCCGAGGGATGGCAAACCGCCACCCTGCCGCTGGCCCGGCAATATGACCTGAAGTCCGCCATCACCGGCCAGCACTACCGCATCTTCATCGCCGTGCCATCCGGTCCGGCGCCCGCCGCCGGGCATCCGGTGCTGTATGCGCTGGACGGCAATGCAACCTTCCCAACCCTGGCGCTGATGGGCCGCACGGCGGGCGTGCGCAGCAGTGTGACCGGCCAGACGCCGCCCGTCATCGTCGGCATCGGCTATGCCGGCGACCAGCCCTGGAACAGCGCGCGCGGCCGCGACTACACGCCGCCGACCGGCGCTGCGGGACCGGCGACCGAAGGCGGCGCCGACCTCTTCCTCGACTTCATCGAGAAAGAACTCAAGCCGCTGGTGGCGACGCTGGCGCCGCTCAACCCGGCGCGCCAGGCCTTGCATGGGCACTCCTACGGCGGCCTGTGCACGCTGCACGCGCTGTTCACCCGTCCCGCCATGTTCCAGACCTATCTCGCGGCCAGCCCATCGATCTGGTATGGCGAACGCGCGGTATTGTCCGGCATGGACGGATTCGCCAAACGTGTTGCCGCGCTGTCCTCGAAGCCCTCGCTGATGCTGACCGTGGGCGAGCTGGAACAGCCGGCGGCGAATGGCGCCGTGCTGGAAGGCCGCCAGGCGATCGCGGCCAAGCGGCGCATGGTCGACGAGGCGCGCGAGCTCGCCGGGCGGCTGCAGGCGGAGCAGACGCTGGCGCGGGTCCAGTTCCACCTGCTGGCCCACGAAAACCATGGCTCGGCGATGTTCCCGGCCATGGCGCGCGGGTTGGAGTTCTTCCTGGGTTAGCTCGCCGGTGCGCGGTAACGCATCGCGACGTCGCAGCGCGCATAGCGCGCGCCATAATCCGCCATGATGCCGGCGTCGTGCTCGAAGCCCAGCTTCTCGTACAGGTGGATGGCGGCGGCGCACTTGGCGTTGCTGAGCAGGTAGAGCGGCTCGGCCCCCAGATGCATGGCACGCGCGATCATTGCCTCCAGCAGGAACTCGCCGGCCTTCAGGCCGCGCGCACTTTCGCGCACGCCCATCTTGGTCAGCTCGAAACTGCGCTCGCCCGTCTTTTGCAAGGCGCAGGTGCCGACGATGCCCAGTCCGTGCGCTTCCACGAACAGGATCACGCCGCCAGGGTCGACGATCCTGGCGCGCGGGTTTTCCAGCACCTCCCTATCAGTCGCCTCGAGCTTGAACATGGCATTGATCCACTCGGCGTTGATGTCGTGGAAGTGGTGCGCGAGCTTGTCGCTGAACTCGTGGATCGTAAGGCCCGACATCTGTATTCTCCATAACCCGATATGGAACAGTGTAAATTCGCGGCAAAAGAATCGTCAACGCTTCGCCTGGTCAGTTCAGCGCGCCAGTGACGGATAGGTAAACGCCAAAAAGTGCACCGCGTTGAGGGCGAAGTGCGCCAGGATCGCCCCTTCCACCCGTTTCGACAGCAGGTAGGCCGCCGCATAGTGCAGCCCCGCGATCGTGGCCAGCAGCGCCAGCAGGCTCCCGCCGCCCAGGTGCGCCAGGCCGAACAGGATCGACGTCACGAGCGTGGCGACGAGCACGCCGCCGCGCCAGCCGCGCATGGCATGGGCCATCTTCTCGAGCAGGAAGCCGCGGAAGAACGCTTCCTCCGCCACGCAGGTAATCAACAGGTTGGAGGCGAGGAACCAGGCCGACCAGGGCGTCCATTTGACATCCAGCCGGATCTGCCCCAGCAGCCAACCCAGTCCCAGCACGACCACCAGCACTGACGCCACCACCGGCGCGATCCGGCGCAGCATCTCCCGCCATTCGGCCGCGCTGCCGATGCGTTCACAGAACACGCCGACCAGCACGATGCCCACGACCGCCTTGTCGAAGTTGGCCCACAGCGCGAAAGGGGCGCCGTCGCCGGAAAACCGGATGCCGTCGGCCAGCAGCGGATTATGGAAGCCTGGCGCCTTGTGCAGCGCCAGCGCCAGGGCGGCGACCGTGGTCAGCACCAGCAGCAGCGCCCGCACATGCTTGCCCCGCGCCTCGCGCGCGCCCCAGGCCAGCGCGGCAAAGACCGCGATCGACAGCGGTGCGCGCCAGTCGAGTATGCCGCCATGCAGGCCGGCGAGTATCGCCAGCACCAGGCCGCCGCACCAGGGCCAGGCGCGGTTGCCGCGAATGGCGGGCAGCGGCGCCCACAGGGACAGGACAGTCAGGGCCAGCAGGCCGAAAGTGAGCAGGACGTGGATGGCAATGGTCATGGGACGTGATTATATTCCGGACAAAATTGCAATTAAGAACTTTGTACTTACGCCATGAGGTAGACGGTAGATGCCTGAAAATCCAACTTTTCGGCCGTAATGCTACTTAGCCAACAAACAAAAGCGCACGGCAGGGGTAGCCTGAACATCCCAGGGCGTAGCGCCTCCACCAAGCCATGCATGTGGCCGCTATCGACATGAAAACATCAAGACCTCTCAAGATCGTCGGTTGGATCCTGCTCGGAATCACGGTCATCGTGATCCTGTTCTTCCTCCTGTTCGACTGGAATATGTTGCGGCCGTATATCAACCGCAAGGTGTCGGAGACCACCGGCCGTGAATTCGCGATCCGGGGCGACCTGGACGTGAAGTTCCAGCGTGGACTGGACAGCGAACGCGGCTGGCGGCGCTACGTGCCGCGGCCATTCATCAGCGCCAACGACGTCACCATGAGCAACCCGACCTGGAGCACCGTCGGCCCGCAGATGGCCACTGCCCAGCGCGTCGAGATGGGCCTGCACGTGCTGCCGCTGCTGCGCAAGGACGTCGTCATCACCGAGCTGCGCCTGGCGGGGCCGGACATCGCCGTGCAGCGCCTCGAGGACGGCCGCAATTCCTGGACCTTCAAGGACAACGGTCCGTCGCAATGGAAGGTCGACATCCAGCGCCTGTCCTTCAATAGCGGCAAGCTGCGCTACCAGGACGAGCCGCTTCGCCTGGACCTTCGTCTGGATGCACGCTCGATCGACGGCCAGCAGACCGCGCCGGCCGAGGGCGTGCCGCCGTATGGCCTGGCATTCACGCTGTCCGGCACCTACAACAAGGCGAAGATCGTTGGCGGCGGCAAGGCCGGCGCCGTGCTGTCGCTGACCGGCGAAGACATCACCTTCC
This sequence comes from Massilia sp. CFBP9012, assembly GCF_034045115.1. Taxonomy (NCBI): domain Bacteria; kingdom Pseudomonadati; phylum Pseudomonadota; class Betaproteobacteria; order Burkholderiales; family Oxalobacteraceae; genus Massilia; species Massilia sp. CFBP9012. Next base: position 142,878 of record NZ_JAXCWM010000014.1, read on the forward strand.
CGATCGAGGCCAAGGCCAGCGCCGGTGAAAACAAGCTCGGCCTGCGCGGCGTGGTGCGCGATCCGCGCTCGCCCTCCGGCTTCGCCCTCAAGATGGAACTGGCCGGCGCCAGCATGGCCGACCTGTACGGGCTGACCGGCGTGCTGCTGCCCGAAACGCCGCCCTACTCCACGCGCGGCGAGCTGCTGGGCAAGAAGGACGGCGAATTCTGGACGTTCACCTATAAAGATTTCACCGGCAAGGTCGGCGCCAGCGACCTGGCCGGCACCCTCACCTTTGCCCAGCGCAAGCCGCGTCCCTTCCTGAGCGGCACCCTGACCTCGAAACAGTTGCGCCTGGCCGACCTGGGTCCGACCATTGGCGCCGATACCGGCGCCGGCACCAAGGAAGCCGGACGCGTCAAGGCGCCGCCGAGCGGCAAGGCCTTGCCGGTCGAGGGGTTCAATACCGAGAAATGGGGCGCGCTGGATGCCGACGTCAAGTTCTCCGGCAAGCGCATCGTGCGCACCCACGACATTCCGCTGGAAGACCTCGAGGCCACCATCCGCATGAAGGACAAGGTGCTCACGCTCACCCCGCTCAGCTTCGGCATGGCTGGCGGGCGCATCACGTCGAACATTCGACTCGACGGCAACGGCAAGACCCTGGACGCCGGGGCGCGCCTGGCGGCGCGCGGTCTCAAGATCCGCGAACTGTTCCCCAAGCTGCAATCGATGCAGGCCAGCTTCGGTGAGGTCAACGGTGATGGCGTGCTGGCCGGCAAGGGTAATTCGGTGGCCGCCATGCTCGGCACCTCGCACGGCGAGATCAATGCCGTCGTCACCGAAGGCTCGGTCAGCCAGTTCATGCTCGAACTGGCCGGCCTGAACGTGGCCAACGCCATCTTCGTGAAGATCTTCGGCGACAAGCAGATGACGCTCAACTGCGTGGCGGCCCAGACCACGGTGCGCAACGGCCGCGCCAACATCGACCGCTTCGTGCTCGACAGCGAGGACGCGGTAGTCAACATGTCGGGCTACGTCGACCTGGCCAGCGAACGCCTGGACCTGGACGTGCGACCCAAGACCAAGGGCGCGCGCGTACTGTCGCTGCGTACGCCGCTGTATGCGCGCGGCACTTTCACCGAGCCTAAGGTCGGGCCGCAGGCGGGGCCACTGGCGCTGAAGGCGGGCGCCGCCGTGGCCCTGGCCGCCGTGAATCCCCTGGCTGCCCTGCTGCCGCTGGTTAACATCGACAAGGCGCCGGACACCAACTGCGGCGCCGAGATCAAGGAAGCGACCAAGCCGCCGAAAGTGAATGCGAAGACGCCGCCGAAGCCGGTGGCGGCGCGCTAATCAGATGACGTTGAACAGCGACAGCCCCGACATCGTCTTGAACGACATCTGCGCCGCCTGCAAGGTCAACTGCTGCTGCGAGAAGTCCGAGATCGCCTTGACGGTGTCCAGTCCCTGCAGGTCGTCCAGCGTGCTCGCATACTGGATGTCGAGGTCCATGCCGGCGCTGTCGAGGTAGTCGAGCTCGTTCATGTGGGCGCCGACCGAGGCCTGCACCGTCAGCACGTTGTCGTGGGCGTTCTTGAGGTTGTCGATCGCCGAGTTCAGCTGGTTGGTCAGGGCCGCCTTGCCGGTGGAGCCGTCGGTGGGCGAGCGCAGCGTCTTGATCAGGTCGGTCACGGTGGTGAACACCGATTGCTTCTGGCTCGGCTCGACGCTGAACTTGTCGCCGGCGGCCGGCACGCCCTTGATGTCCATCGCCATGCCGCCGAAGGAAATCTGCTGGCCTTCCTTGTAGGGCAGGTCCTGCTGGTCGGGCAGGACGGTGCGCGGATCGTTGCTGGTGTTGTACACCGAATACGTCGGCACCGGCGGCGTGTCCGCGCTCATGCCGAACTCGATCTCGTACTTCGTGTTGTCCAGGCCCGGGCGGTTGACCACCGAGCCCGACGAGATGATCGCTGCGCCCTTGTTGGTGGCGTCGGCCTTGGTCGTGAACACGCCGTTGCCGGTCGGGATGGATTCGAACACGGTGCTGCCGGAGGCCGACAGCGGCACCTTGCGCGAGTCGCTCACCTGCAGCTGGCGCACGCCCGAGTCGCCCTGGTAGGCGGCGCCGTTCGCCGTCGCCGTGAACGGCTGGGTGGTGGTCTTGAAGCCCGAGAACAGGTAGCCGCCCACGCCGTCGGAGGTATTGGCCACGCCCAGCAGGTCGGTCAGGCGTCCTTCGAGTTCGGTCGCCAGCTTCTCGCGGTCGGCTGGCAGCATGATGCCGTTGCCGGCCTCCACCGCCAGCTCCTGGATTTCCTGGAGCAGGTCGCCGGCATTCTGGAGCGCCGATTCCACGTGGGCCATCGACGACTTCGCACTGCTGCGGTTGGTCGCGAACTGGGCGTTGATGTTCTGCGACTGGGTCACCTCGAGCGCGCGCGCCGACGCCACCGGATCGTCGGCCGGGGTCAGCAGGCGGCGGTCGGTCGACAGCTGCATCTGCGTGCGCGCGAGCGCCGACTGCAGGTTGTTGAGCTGGTTGGTCGAGGTGTTGTAGAAACTCTGGGTACTGATGCGCATGATTGTCTTTCGCGTGGGCCCGGGCGTTAGCGGCTGATCGACAGCAGCGAGTCGAAGATCGTGCCGGCGATCTGCATCACCTTGCTGGCCGCCTGGTAGGCCTGCTGGTACTTGATCAGGTTGGTGGCTTCCTCGTCCAGGTTGACGCCCGAGACGTCGGCCTGCGCGCCCTGGGCCTGCGCCAGCTGGGCATTGCCGGCCGCGGCGTTGATCTGGACTTCGCGCGTCTTGTTGCCGACTTCGCTCACCATCTGGGCGTATGACGACTGCAGGGTGGCGGTGCCGCCGTTGAAGATGTTCTTGGTCTGCAGCTCGCCCAGCGCCGCGATATTGCGGGTGTCGCCGACGCCGCTGCTGTTGTCGCTGATGGTGAACCGGTCGCCGCCGCCCGGCGCGCCGGTCATGGTCACGCTGATGCCGCCGAAGCTGTAGGTGGCGCCGTTCTCGAATTCGACGGGGCCGGTGATTTCGGTCTTGTTGCCCTTGGCGTCCACCTTGTAGATGGTCTCGCCGGCCGGGAAACCGGTCAGCGTGTCGGGCGTGGCAGGCGCGGGAGGCGCGGCGGGCGTGCCCTTGTTGAAGGTGAGCGTGATCGGCAGCGCCGGCGGCGTGTCCAGGAAGTCGTTGTCGACCTTGGTCTCGGAGATCTTGCCGGTGCCGGTGTTGGTCGGCAGGTCGCCACCGAGGATCGGCGCCGCGGCTGCGATCTGCGACACGTCGTTGATCAACACCTTGAAATCGGACGCGCCATTGATGGTCGGACGCACCAGGAAGGTATCGCCCTGGCGTGGACGTTCCGAGAACGAGAGTTCGACGCCGTTCACGACCAGCGTGGCATTGCCGTCGGCATCCGGCGCGATCGAACCGACCGCTTGCCGGCCCGGCAGGCTGACCACATGGTATTCGCCGTCGTTGAACTTGACCTCGTAGTCGTTGTCGCTCAGCTTGCTTGGATCGACGATCTTGGCCGTCACGGCGGCGGCGGGATCCGCGGCGGTGCCCTTGGCGTTATTGATGCTGGCGCCGACAAATCCCGGCGCGATACTGAAGAAGGGCTTGCCCGGCTGGCCATTCTGGTCCAGGCCCAGCTCGTGCTGCTGGTTGAATTCGAAGGCCAGGCCGACCGCGATCTTGCCCAGCTGGCTCTGGGCCTTGTCCAGGGTCGTGCTGCGGAAATCGAGCGCACCGCCCAGCTTGCCACCCGGAAGGGCTCCGTCCGGCAGCACCGACACCTTGCCGCCCACCAGGTAGCCTACTTCGAGGCGGCTCAGGTCGGTTGGTGAAGCCATGGCTGCCAGCTGGAAGGAATCCTGGCCCACCACCAGCGGCTGGCCATTGCCGATCGACACGGTCAGGCTGTTGTTGTCGCCTGGCCGGGCGTCGGCCTTGACGTATTTGTTCAGTTCCAGCACCAGCTGGTCGCGCTGGTCCAGCAGGTCGTTCGGCGGACGCTGATCCGACGAAGCGTAGTTGCCGATCTGGTCATTGAGCTTGGCGATCTGCTTGGCATAGGTGTTGATCGCGGTGACGCTCGACTCGATCTCGGAATTGACGCCTTCGCGGATCTGGCCGAGGCGCGCATCGAGGTCGTTCAGGCGCGTGGCCAGCGTCTCGGCGCTCGACAGCATCGCCTGGCGCGACGGCACCGAGGCGCGGTTGGCCGCCATGTCCTGGATGCCCTTGAAGAAGCCCTGGGTCGCCGGGGTCAGGCCCGAGGTGGTGTCGGCCAGCAGATTGTCGATCTGCTTGATCTGCGAATAATACGATTCCAGGCCGCTCGTGCCGGCCTGGGCGGTGCGTACCTGGGTATTGAGGAAGTCGTCGCTGTAGCGCTTGATCTGCGAGATCTGAGTGCCGGTGCCCATGAAGCCGACGCCGGTGTTCAGGGCCGCCGCGGTCGCCTGCACCACCACCTGGCGGCTATAGCCGGCCACATTGGCGTTGGTGATGTTGTGGCCGGTCGTGGACAGGGCCGCCTGTGCTGCGTACAGACCTGTTTTACCGATGGCGAGAAGGCTACTCATGATTATTTTCTCTCTTTAACAAGTCCGTCTACGGCAGTTTTGGGAAAAACTTGACGGTGATTTGTAAGGACATTTTTCTGGGCCAGGTCTTCAGGCCAGCGAGTTCTTGATCAATCGGGTCAGCTTGGCCGCGTAATTCGGGTCGGTCGCGTAGCCGGCGCGCTGCAGGCCCTTGGCGAACGATTCGGCATCGCCACCGCTGGCGACGACTTTTTCGTAACGCGGATTGTTCGTGATCAGCCTGGCGTAGTCGCGGAAGGAATCGGCCGGCGTATCGTAGGCGCGGAATTTCTCGACCCGGGTTTGCGGCTTGCCGTTCACGTATTCGGTGGTTACGGCAGTGGCAACCTTGCCTTTCCAGCCAGGGCCGGCCTTGATGCCGAACAGGTTGTTGCTGCTGGTGCCGTCGGTATTCTTGATCATGCGCTTGCCCCAGCCGGTCTCGAGCGCGGCCTGGCCCAGCATGAACTTGGCCGGCACGCCGGTGGTCTGCTCGGCCGCATGGGCGTGCTCGTGCATCTTTTCCTGGAAGGCGCGCACGTGCGGCGCCTGCACCCGGCCACTCTCGGTGGTGGCGGCCAGCGGCGGCGCCTTGCTGGCGACCTGGGTACCGGCGCTGTTCTGGTACATGGCGGCGGCGTTCATCGCGGTCGGCAGGCCCTTCATGCCAGGCGCGGTGGCACCGGCAGCCGAACCGGCACTTACACCGTCGGCGCCGATCGCCAGCGCCTGCTGCCCCATCTGCTGCGAGCTCAGCTGACGCACCAGCACGTCGGCCAGGCCGACGCCGCGCTTGGCCAGGTTCTGGCTGGTCTGCTGGTCGAGCATGGTGGTGAAGGTCTTGGTCTGCTGGTTGTCCATCAGGCCTTCCTGCGGCGTGGCGTCGCGCATGCTCTTCATCATCATATTGATGAACATCGCTTCGAACTGGGTCGCCGCTTCCTTCATGGCGGCCGGCGAGCCGTCCTTCGCGCTCTGCCGCAAGCCATTGAGGCTGTTGGTGTCGAGCGCGAGTTTGGCGGTCTGGTCGGCGGAAGTGGTCGAAGCGATCATGCGTGGCTCGGCAGGTTGGATTGAGATGCGATCAGATGATTTCGAGTTCGGCGCGCAGCGAACCGGACGCCTTCAGCGCCTGCAGGATGGCCAGCAGGTCTTGCGGGGTGGCGCCGATCGAGTTCATCGCCTTCACCACTTCGGCCAGCGAGGCGCCGCCCTTCACGTTGAGCACCTGGCCCGGTTCCTTCCGGATCTCGACGCTCGGGTTCTGGGTCACGACGGTGGCGCCCAGGGTGCCCGGATTCGGCTGGCTCACCTGGGTGTCGTTGCCGATCGTGATCGACAGGTTGCCGTGCGAGATCGCGCAGTCGTCCAGCATCACGGCCTGGTTCATCACCACCGAACCGGTGCGCGCATTCATGATCACCTTGGCCGAGGCCAGCGGCTGCTTGACGTCGATCTGTTCCAGCTGGCCCAGGAAGGCCACGCGCTGGTCGCTCGACGATGGGGTGCGCACGCGCACCACGCGGCCATCCAGGGCGGTGGCGACGCCAGGACCGAACTGGTCGTTGACGGCCTCCACGACGCGCGCCGCGGTGGCGAAATCGGTCTCTTTCAGTTCCAGGCGGATCTGGTTGTCCGCGCCGAGGTTCGAGGCCACCGCGCGCTCGACGGTCGCACCGGCCGAGATGCGGCCCACCGACAGGTGGTTGACCTGCACCTGCGCGCCGCCGCCCGGGGCTTGCGCGCCGACGCCGCCGACCACCAGGCTGCCCTGGGCCATCGCATACACCTGGCCATCGGCGCCATGCAGCGGCGCCATCAGCAGCGTACCGCCGCGCAGGCTCTTCGCGTTGCCGATCGACGACACGGTGATGTCCAGGGTCTGGCCCGGCTGGGCGAAGGCCGGCAGCGAGGTGGTGACCATGACGGCCGCCACGTTCTTCAGCTGCAGCTGGACGCCGGGCGGCAGGTTGACGCCCTTCTGCTGCAGCATCGCCTTGATCGACTGCACGGTGAACGGGGTTTGCGTGGTCTGGTCGCCGGTGCCGTCCAGGCCCACGACGATGCCGTAGCCGGACAACTGATTCTGGCGCACGCCGGCGATGGTCGCCAGGTCCTTCAGGCGCTCGGCCTGGGCCAGGGGCGCCGCAGTCAGCCCAACCCCGATGAGGGCGGCGGCCAGCAGCATGAAGGAGGAAATTTTACGCATGGGATTCTCTAACAATCAGAACGGCAGCATCGACAGGAAGAAACGCGACAGCATCGAGGTCACCTCGGCGCGGTCGAGACGGCTGTTGGTGCGGTATTCGACCCGCGCATCGGCGATCACGGCCGACGAGACCGTGTTGCCGGCCTGGATGGTGTCCGGGCTGACCATGCCCGAGAAACGGATGAACTCGGTGCCCTTGTTCATCGCGACCTGCTTTTCACCGGCCACGATCAGGTTACCGTTAGGCAGCACTTCGGTGACGGTCACGCCGATGGTGCCGCTGAAGTTGTTCGAGGCGCTCTGGTTGTCGCCGTCGGCATACTTGGTGCCCGACTCCAGGTCGACGCCGGCGCCAATCACGCCAGCGATCACGCCAGGCGCCGTGAAGCTGGCGCTGCCGGTCTTGTTGCCCGAGCTGGCGCCGGTCTTGGTCGCGGTGGTGCGCTCGCTGATGTTGACGGTCAGCAGATCGCCGATATGGCGTGCGCGGCGGTCTTCGAACATCGGGCGGTAGCTGTTGACGTTGAAGATCGCGCCGTCGGAGGCCGGCGCGCTGTCGACCAGCATCGGACGGGCGCTGGTCGGGCCTTGCACGATGGTGGTCGGCGCGGTATTGCAACCGGCAAGCAGCACCACGGCTGCGAGGAAAGACAGGGACAGGGTTTTCATGAGCACGGGATTAGAGCTGCGACAGTTTCTGGAGCATCTGGTCGGACGTCGTGATCGCCTTGCTGTTGATCTCGTAGGCGCGCTGGGTCTGGATCATGGCGACCATCTCTTCGACCACATTGACGTTCGACGCTTCGACGTAACCTTGCATCAGGTTGCCGGCGCCATTGGTGCCAGGCACGTTCAGGTTCGGCGCGCCGGAGGCGGTGGTTTCGACGTACAGGTTCTCGCCGCGCGACTCGAGGCCGGCGGGATTGATGAAGGTGGCCAGCTGCAGGGCGCCGATCTGGGTCAGCGCGGCTTCGCCGGCGATCTTGACCGACACGGTGCCGTCGCGGCCGACGCTGATCGATTCGGCGTTCACCGGCACGGTGATGGCGGGCTGGACCACGAAGCCGCTCGACGTGACGAGCTGGCCGTTCTGGTCTTTCTGGAAGGAGCCGTCGCGGGTATATGCCTGGGTGCCGTCCGGCATCAGGACCGGGAAGTAGCCGGGACCGTTGACCATGACGTCCTTGTCATTGCCGGTCAGCTGGGGATTGCCCTGGGTGTGGATGCGCTCGGTAGCGACGGTGCGCACACCGGTACCGATCTGCAGGCCCGATGGCAGGTTCGTCTGCTGCGACGACTGGGCGCCTGGCTGGCGCACGTTCTGGTACAGCAAGTCCTCGAACACGGCGCGCGACTTCTTGAAGCCGTTGGTGCTGACGTTGGCGAGGTTGTTCGAAATGACGTCCAGATTGGTCTGCTGGGCTTCCAGACCGGTCTTGGCGATATACAGCGAACGAATCATGGCATTCTCCTATTGGTGGCAGGCGAACACCGCCACGCACAATAGAATTATGCCGGGGCAACTATCAATTCAAAGCGAGGATCTGGGTCGCTTTTGCGGCGTTATTCTCGGCGTTCTTCAACAGGCTCATTTGCGTGTCGAACGACCTGGCCAGGGAAATCATGTCGACCATGCAATCGACCGGATTGACGTTGCTGCCCTCGAGCGCGCCGCCCGCCACCCGCACATTGGGGTCGGGCTGGGCGTTGCCGCCATCCTTCAGGCGAAACAATCCATCGTCGCCGCGCACCAGGTCGCCTTCAGGCGGATTGACCAGCTTCAGGCGCCCCAGCACGGCCGGTGCGGCCGGCGAATCGACGTTGGAGATGGTCGAGACGGTGCCGTCGCCGCCGACCGTCACGGTGCCGTCGGGAGGAATCGTGATCGGACCGCCCTCGCCGGCGATGGTCTGGCCGGATGCCGTGGTCAGCACGCCGTTCGGGCTCATCTGCAGCGAACCGTTGCGGGTGTACGCCTCGGTGCCGTCCGGCATCTGCACCGCCAGCCAGCCCTGCCCTTTCACCGCCACGTCCAGGTCGCGGCCCGTGACCTGCAGCGCGCCCGACGAAAAGTCGTTGCCGGCGGTCGAGTCGACCACGAAGGCGCGCGTCGGCAGGCCCGGGCCCTGCACCGGCGCGGCGCGGAACACGTCCATCTGGGCCCGGAAGCCGGTGGTGCTGACGTTGGCCAGGTTGTTCGAGGTCGTGGCCTGCTGCTCGAGGATGTGCTTGGCGCCGGAGGCGGCGGTGTAGATCAGGCGGTCCATGGTCGGTCCTTATTGTCTTGCGGCGATTAACGCAGGTTCACCAGCGTCTGCAGCACCGAATCCTGCGTCTTGATGGTCTGCGAGTTGGCCTGGTACACGCGCTGCGCAGTGATCATGTTGACCAGCTCGGCGGTCAGGTCGACGCTCGAGGCTTCGACCGAGCCCGACTGCATCACGCCCATGCCGCCGGTGCCGGCGGTGCCGATCAGCGCGGTGCCGGAGGCGGACGATTCGGCCCAGGCATTATTGCCCAGCGACTCCAGCCCGTTCGGGTTGGTGAAGTTGGCAAGCACAACCTGGCCCAGCGGCTTGGTCTGGCCATTGCTGTACTGGCCCAGGATGGTGCCGTCGGCGCCGGTGGTGAAGCGCTGCAGGGCGCCCGGCTTGTAGCCATCCTGGTCCAGGCGTTTTTCGCTGGTCGGGCCGCCGTACTGGGTGCTGTTGGCGAAGTCGAAGGTGACCGGGATCTGCAGCTCGGCGCCGGTGGACGGCACCACCGGCAGGTTGGTCGAGAACTTGCCGTTGAAACCAGGCGAGGTGCCGCTGGTCGCCATGTTCAGGGCGCCATTGGTGTCGAAATTGAGGGTGCCGAGCTTGGCCGCAGGCACTTTCAGCGCCTTCAGGATGGCAGCATCGACCTGCTCCGGCGTCGTGCCCGGCACGGCGGCGGCGGCGTTGGCGGCGGCGGCGATGGCGGCCTGGTCGTCCGCGCTCATCGTGGTGCCGGCGGCCGTGTAGGCGGCGAGCGCCTTGGTCAGCACGGCGCCGGAGGCGGCGGTCGCATATGCAGTAAGCGCGGCGCCCTTGCCGGCCGCGGCCGCGGTGTCCCATGCCGTGCGCGCGGCCACCGTCGGAGCATCGGTCAGCGTGACGCCGGCGGTTTCGAGCGCGGTTTTCTCGGTGCCGCCCATGCTGGTGTAGACATCCCAGGTGCCGGCTTCGGTCTTCACGTAATACAGTTGCAGGGTGTGCGGGTTGCCCAGCGTGTCATACGAGGACATGGCGCTCTGCTTGTTGTACGAGAATGGATCGTCCGCATTGAACGGCTTGTTCTTCGGCGGTTCGACGCGCGAGTCGAGCTGGATCTCGGCAAAGATGTTCTCGGTGACCTTCGGTGGCTGGTCCGAGGTGTCGATCCTGATCGGCACCGGCGCGCCGGCGGCCAGCTGGCCGTTCGGGCCCAGGCCATAACCAGTCAGTTTTGCGCCCTGTGCATTGACGATGAAGCCCTGCTTGTCGAGCGAGAACTGGCCATTGCGCGAATACTGCACCACGCCGGCCTGTTCGATACGGAAGAAGCCGGCGCCGTTGATGGCGATGTCGAGCGGATTGCCCGAGGTTTCGATATTACCCTGGTTGAACTGCTGGGCGACGGCTGCCACTTTCACGCCGATACCGGCCGAAATGCCGCCGGCGCCGTTGAGCGCATTGGCGTAGACGTCGGCGAACTGGGTGGTCGAGCCCTTGAAGCCGACCGTGCTGGCGTTGGCGATATTGTTGCCGATGACGTCAAGCGATTTAGCTGCAGCATTCAAGCCGCTCAAGCCTTGTTGGAAAGACATGGTAGTACTCCTGAATAAGGGTAGAGAGTAAGCAGCTCGGCTTACATGACTTGTTTGATATCGGCCAGGGTGACGGCACCCTTGCCAGGCAGGTTCAACTTGACGCCGTCCTTGCCACCGGTGGTGACGCTGGCGACGCTGTCGAAAGACAGCGTCTTGACGTCCTTGAGCGTCTCGCCGCCGCGGCTGGCGACGACGCGGAAGGTGTAGGCGCCGTCGGGCAGCGCGATCGGCTTGCCGTCGGCGTCGACCTTGGCCGGGTCAGGCACGCCGTCCCAGGCGATCGGCAGGATGCCGGCTTCCTGTTCGCCCAGCTCGATCGAGGCGACGTCCTTGCCGGTCTTGGAGTCGACGATGGTGATCTGCACCTTGTCGGCCGGGGTTTCCAGTTCCAGGCCCAGGATCGCCTGGCTCTTGTGCAGCAGGATGTCCTTGCCTTCGACCAGGACGCCGTTGCCGATCAGTTGGGTCGCCTGCAGCGCTTCGGTCGACTGGTAGCTGGTCTTGAGCGACTCCAGGGTCGTGTTGAGCTTGTTCACGCCGGTCACGGTCTGCAACTGGGCCAGCTGGCTGGTCATCTGCGCGTTGTCCATTGGGCTGAGCGGATCCTGGTTCTTGAGCTGGGTTACCAGCATGGTCATGAACTTGTCGGTGTCGGCCTGGACGCTGTCGGTCTCGGTCTTGGCCTTGGCGTTCATTGCTGTCTGCAGGTCGGCGATATTCGCGGTCGGGCTCTGGGTGCTGATCGGGCTGGTCATGGTAAGTAGAAGTTTATTGTCCGATGGTCAGGGTCTTGAGCAGCATGGTCTTGGCTGCGTTCATGGTTTCGACGTTGGTCTGGTAGGAGCGCGAGGCCGACAGCATGTTCACCATCTCGTCGACCACGTTCACGTTGGGCATCGACACATAGCCCTTGTCGTCGGCCATCGGATGCTTGGGATCGTAGACCTGCTTGAGCGGCGAGGGGTCTTCGACCACTTCGCGCACCCGCACGCCGGTCGCGCCCGAGGCGGTCGGCACCGACTCGAACACGACCGCCTTGGCGCGGTAGGCCTCGCCGGTGGGCGACGTGGCGCTGTCGGCGTTGGCCAGGTTGCTGGCGGTGGTGTTCAGGCGCTGGGCCTGGGCGCTCATCGCCGAGCCCGACACATTGAAGATATTAAATAGCGACATGGTCAATCAGCTCCTTATTGGCTCTGCAGCGCCGTCATCAGGCCCTTGAGCTGGCTGTTGATCATCATGACCCCGGCCTCGTAGCGCAGCGCGTTGTCGGCGAACTGGTTGCGCTCGACGTCCATGTCGACGGTATTGCCGTCGACGCTGCCCTGCACCACGCCGCGATACAGCACCGGCGTGCCATTGGCCAGGGTGTCGCCGGTGGCGGCGCCGCGCGGCATATGGTTGCTGCTGGTAGTGTTCATCGCGCCCGCGCTCTTGCCGCCCGCCATCGCATTCTGCAAGGCGCTGGCGAAGTCGATGTCGCGTGCCTTGTAGTTGGGCGTGTCGGCGTTGGCGATGTTCGACGCCAGCAGTTCCTGGCGCTGCGAGCGCAGGGACAGTGCGGTTTCATTGAAACGCAGGTAGTTGTCGAGATTGCCGATCATGCTGCCTCCGATGGTGGCTTGTTGGGACAGAAGCGATGATACGGACCCGGCTTGCCGGCCAATCGACGGATAAGGAGGTGGAAATGCCCCGCTATTCAATGTTTCGCTACGGAATCATTGGACCTAAGATTGCAGCATTCCCGATGTTCCTTCAACTGGAATCACTATGAAACAGCAATTTGTCGCGTTTTCGCTGCTGGCCCTGCTGGTCGGCGCCGTCCAGGCGCAACAGACGCCCGCCGCCGCACGCCAGAAGGCGGAAAGCCTGCGCGCGGTCGCCGAGCAGTTCCTCAAGACCCAGAGCGCCGGCCTGCCGGGCCAGGTGACGGTGAAGGTGGGCGGCGTCGACCCGCGCCTCTCCCTGCCGGCCTGCCCGGCGCCGGAAGCCTTCCTGCAACCGGGCGCCCGTCCCTGGGGCAAGACCACGGTGGGCGTGCGCTGCAGCGCCCCGGCCTGGTCGCTCTACCTGCAGGCGCAGGTGAGCGTGGTGGCGGACTACGTCGCCGCCGCCGTGCCCCTGGCCCAGGGCCAGCCGCTCGATGCGAGCCAGCTGGTGCTGGTGAAGGCCGACATCGCCGCCATGCCGAACGGCATCATCACCGACGTGGCGCAGGCGATCGGCCGCACCCCGACCATCTCGCTGCCGGCCGGCACCGCGTTGCGCGCCGACACCCTGCGCAGCCAGCAGGTGATCAAGCAGGGCCAGGCGGTACGGCTGGTATCGCGCGGTTCGAACTTCTCGGTATCGAGCGAAGCCAAGGCGATCAACAACGCCAGCGACGGCCAGGTGGTGCAGGTGCGCACCCAGTCCGGCACCGTCGTCAGCGGCCTGGCGCGCAACGGCGGGATGGTGGAAATAGTGCTGTAAAGAAATTGTGATTTTGACGCATCGATTTCGTGATTGATCGCTAAAGTTTGTAAAGGCGCAGCCGTTACAACAAGCAGATCCCGGAGCTTGTAGCTTCGAACCGAGAAGGATGATGCTGTGAAAATCAACGATACGCTCAAGGGCAACCCTGGCCTCCAGCCGGCGGCCACGCAGACGAATACCGCGCGTGGCGCCGACAAGGCCGCAACGACGGCGCCAACGACCCAGGCGCAGACCGACAGCGTGCGGCTGTCCTCGCAAGGCCAGGCCATGGCCAATGCGGTGGGCGGCGGCGCGCAGGTGTTCGACGCGAAGAAGGTCGAACGCATCAAGATGGCCATCGCCGATGGCCAGTTCCAAGTCAACTCCGAGAAAGTGGCGGACGGCTTGCTAGAAACCGTACGCGACTTGCTCCATTCAAGACAACGCTAAACCATGACTCCGAGCCCGACCCAGACTATTGCCGCAGAACACCAGCACCTCGATGCCCTCGTGGCATTGATGAAACAGGAACAGCAATCCCTGGTCGCGCTCGACGCCGACGAGTTGTCCAGCCTGACTACGCAAAAGAACGCGCTGCTGGCCAGCCTGTCGGGCCTGTCGCAACAGCGCCACGCGGCGCTGCAGGCAGCAGGATGCGAGGGATCGGAAGCGGGCATGGAGCCATGGCTGGCCGCCAGCGACGATGGCGGCGTGCGGGAACAATGGGAACGCATGCTGCACGTGGCCCGCGAAGCCAAGGAACTGAACCGCGTCAACGGCATGCTGATCAGCAAGCAGCTGGCGCACAACCAGGGCGTACTCAACGCCCTGCGCACCCCAACCAACGCGCCGACCGGCGCGATCTATGGCGCCAGCGGCCAGACCGTGGGGCTGGGGGTGTCGAAGCGGTATGTTGTTGGCTGAAGAGTCACGATAAACATTCCTGCCGGCAAAACATTAGCGGCATAATGCTGCATCATCCGTAACACGGAACCGTAGCACGTCGTTCCCGCGCAGGCGGGAACCTAAGCTTGCCGGCGTTTCGATGACGCAAAAAACTTGGGTTCCCGCCTGCGCGGGAACGACGGGCTGCCGCTAACTGTCAATATTCTTTGCTATCTGAGCGGCCCGATCCATAGGCTGTTTCCCATGCTCGCCACCCAGCAGATCTTCCTGATCGCCGCCCTGCTCTGCTTTCTCGTCTTCCTGGCCCTGCTGGCGGCCGGGTCGGAGAACGTGCGGGGCATGCGTGCGATGCTGGCGTCCACCGTGCTGGGGCTGGTAGGCAATCTGCTGTACGCCTTCGGCCTTGAACTACCGCCGCCACTGACCTATGAAGTAGCCAATATGGCCTATGCCGGCGCCGGCGCCGCGCTGGCGGCCGGCTACCGCCAGCTGGCCGGCCTGCCGGCCCGCATCAAGCCGCTGGTCCTGCTGGTCGGGGCGGTCGGCCTGCTGATCGCGCTATTCCATTACTATTTCTACTCCTTCGCCGCGCGCAGCGCCGTGGCCTCGCTGTTCCAGGCCGCCGTCTGCGCCGACATCGCGCGCAGCGTGCTGGTGCGCCGCGGCGCCAGCCCGGCGCAGCCCTTTGCGGGACGACCGGAGCAGCAGGCGCCGGCCACCCTGCACAAGGTGCAGCGCTTCGTGCTGCTCATGTGCAGCCTGGTCGTGGCCGGCCACACCGTGCGCATGGCCTGGCTGCTGCTGGCGGCCGAGCCGCCGGGCTCGCTGCTGCAGCCAAGCACCGTCAGCCTGGCGATCCTGACCGCCGCCGCGCTGGCGCTGCCCGCACTGACCCTGGGCGGCCTGCTGACCATGCACCGCTACATCCTGCAGCAGGCCGAGTACATCGCCAACCACGACCACCTGACCGGCGCCTGGTCGCGCAAGGCCTTCTTCGATATCGCCGAGCGCGAGCTGGCGCGCAGCCGGCGCAACGGCCAGCCGCTGGCCCTGATGCTGATCGACCTCGACCATTTCAAGGTCATCAACGACAGCGGCGGCCACGAAGCCGGCGACGTCGCCCTGCAACTGGTGGCCGAACGCGCCCGCGCCTCGCTGCGCGCGGCCGACTGCATGGCGCGCCTGGGCGGCGACGAGTTCGCGGTGCTGCTGCCTGAAACCACCCTGGCCGAGGCCTGCACGGTGGGCGAAAAGCTGCAGGACGGGCTGCGCCAGCTGGCCGCCACCCTGCAGCGCCACGCCGGACAATGCCCGCTGACCCTGAGCATCGGTGTGACCGTGACCCAGGCCGAAGAGCCATTCAAGGCGACCCTGGCGCGCGCCGACGCCGCGCTGTACGCGGCCAAGTCGGCCGGCCGCGACAAGGTGATCGCGCTGGCGCCGCAACTGCAGCCGGCGCGTGCTCGCCAGGTCGGCTAGGACCGCCCGACCGCACGATCAAGCAGCTTGAACGGAAAGTCCTACGCACAGGCGCTCTGCCCTCCTATTGGGAATGATGGCCGGTGCACCAAGATGTTCATTTTGTCAGCTGTGCCAAGGAGAACATCATGGAAGATAAGAAACCGAAGGACATTCAGCAGGATAATCCGGGCCAGGGCCTGCGCCAAGGCCGCGCCGATTCCTATGCGGGCTTCGTGACCGACGACCAGGACGGCACGTCGAGCATCGGCTCGGGCAAGCAGCAGTCCGGCGTCAACAGCAACTTCGCCAAGGCTTCGCCCGAAAGCAATGTCGGCCCAGCCGGCGCGGCGCAGAGCAGCCACGGCAATGCGTCCGGACCGATCCCAGGCGGCGTGCTGGGCAAGTCGGAAGATGGACAGAGCAGCCAGTCGGCGATCGGCGGCGCGGCCACCGGCGGCTCGCCGGGCACCCATCTCGACCACGCGGCGCAGGATTATGTGGGGAGGGCCGGCAATGACAAGATCAGTGAGCGGCTGGCAGATGGGGCCGAGAGCTCGGGGACGCCGGGGGATGGGCCGAGGTAGGGTTGTTGGCAGGCGCAATTGCAGCTGGCTTCCATTCTGCCAGCGGCCTCTGAACGTCGTTCCCGCGGAGGCGGGAACCTAAGCATGCTCGCGCTGACGATGTATTTGAACAGATCGACTGCGCAACGAACTTAGGTTCCCGCCTTCGCGGGAACGACGTGGTGGTGGGAATTTCGGCTAATGTGTTAACGCCGAGGTGCTGCGAATTCGGCCAATGTGTTCAGTGTCGTAATTACGCACCAAACAGCAATACATTCGTACAAATGTTTATAATGATGGCTTCCACTATTCATCGGCCAGCATGCCGCCCGAACCCTCTTCGCACGATGTGCGCTCCGCCTTTCGGCGGGAATTCGTTTCTCCTCATCTCTGGCGCACCCGAATCGTCGTGGTCAGCATGGCTGCCATCGCCGGCCTGGTCGTGGTTGCCTTCACCTGGCTCGCCGAATCCGCCTTTGGACAATTCCAGCAACTAAATGACCTGGCATGGTGGGCGCCCCTGATATGGACGCCGCTGTGCTGCGCCGCCATCGTCTGGGTGACGCGCCGGTACGTGCGCGGCGCCGGTGGCTCCGGCATCCCGCAAGTGATGGCGGCGCTCGATCCGGCGCTATCGGGCGGTCGCCGGCCCCTCCTCGTGTCGCTCAAGCTGAGCCTTGCCAAGATCGGCCTGACCTCGGCCGGCCTGCTGGGCGGCTTGTCGCTGGGGCGCGAAGGCCCGTCGGTGCAGATCGCGGCCGGCGTGATGCTGTCGGCCCGGCGCTGGTTGCCACGGCGCAGCGGCATCAGCGCGCACTCCTTATTAGTGGCGGGCGGCGCCGCCGGCATCGCCGCCGCCTTCAACACCCCGCTGGCGGGCATCATGTTCGCGATCGAAGAGCTGTCGCGCACACCCGAGCAGCGCAATAGCGGCCTGATCGTGGCGGGCATCGTGCTGGCCGGCCTGATCGCCGTCTCCGTTCACGGCAACGGCCCCCACTTCGGCGTGATCCACCCCGGTCCGATCGGCCTGTCGCTGCTGTGGCCGGGACTGCTGGCCGCCGTGGTCTGCGGCTTCGCCGGCGGCCTGTTCGCGCGCGTACTGCTGGCCAGCCTGCGCGGCGCGTCGCCCGACCTGCCCAGCCGCTGGCGCGCCCGCTATCCGGTACGCTTCGCCCTCGGCTGCGGCCTGGCGGTGGCCATCATCGGCATCGTCAGCGGCGGCGCCACCTATGGCAGCGGCAACGAAGCCACCCGTGGCCTGCTCGAAAACGAGGCCAGCGTGCCGGTCGCATTCGCCCTGTTCAAGTTCGCCGCCACCTGGCTGACCGCCTGGTCGGGCGTGCCGGCCGGGATTTTCGCGCCATCGCTGTCGATCGGCGCCGCCCTGGGCCACGACATCGCCGTGCTGACCGGCTATCCGCATGCGCCGGCACTGATCGCACTGGGGATGGTCGGCTTTCTTGCTGCCGCGACCCAGGCGCCGTTGACGGCATTCATCATCGTCATGGAAATGGTCGATGGACACAGTATGGTGCTGAGCCTGATGGCTTGTGCGGTTGTGGCGAGTACCGTGTCGCGGGTGCTCAGCCCGCCACTGTATGGGGCATTGGCAGCGATTCAACTGCCGCCCAGGCCGGTGCGCGAAGGGAACGGCGAACCCGACTGACAGGACGAACGTACGGATCCGGGGCGGTGCGTTAGTCGAACAGTTCAGCCGAAGCGAATGGAAGACCTTGGCGATCCTTGGTCGACACGGTCGGCGCGACCGCCGTAGGCGGCCACCCGATGGCGAGGTGTGGATCGTCCCAGGCAATGCAGCGCTCATGCTCCGGCGCGTAGTAATCGGTCGTCTTATAGACAGTCTCGGCGCTAGCGGACAGCACGACGAAACCGTGGGCAAAACCTTCGGGTATCCACATTTGCGCCCGGTTTTCGGCGCTCAGCACCTCACCTACCCAATGGCCGAAGGTCGGCGAGGAGCGGCGCAGATCGACCGCCACGTCGAACACGCTTCCACTCACGACGCGCACCAGCTTGCCCTGCACCTGCCGGACCTGGTAATGCAGGCCGCGCAGCACATTGCCGGCCGAACCGGAATGGTTGTCCTGGACAAACGCAACTTTGCGGCCCACTGCCGCATCGAAGATATCCTGGCGAAAGCTCTCGTAGAAGAAGCCGCGTTCGTCTACGAGCGACCGGGGAACGATGCGCAAGACGTCAGGGATCGCCAGCCGCGTAATCTGCATCAATGCCCCTCTTTTGCCGTGCGCAACAGATACTGTCCATAGCTGTTGCCCTTCATCGACGATGCCAGTATCTCCAGCTGCTGTGCATCGATCCACCCTTTGCGAAAGGCAATCTCTTCAGGGCACGACACTTTCAGTCCCTGACGCCGCTCGATCGTTGCGATGAACTGGCTGGCGTCGAGGAGCGATTCGTGCGTACCGGTATCGAGCCAGGCATAGCCACGCCCCATGACTTCCACATTCAGCTTGCCCATCTTTAAATACAAGCGATTCAAGTCGGTGATTTCGAGTTCGCCCCTGGCGGACGGCTTCAGCTCGCGCGCCATCGCCACGACGTCGCGATCGTAGAAGTACAAGCCCGTGACGGCATAATTCGAACGCGGCACGGCCGGCTTTTCCTCGAGGGTAACCGCCTTGCCTTCGCTATCGAACTCGACCACGCCATAGCGCTCCGGATCCTGGACATGATAGGCGAATATGCTCGCGATGTCGTGACGCGCGTTGGCCCGCTCGAGCATCGGATGAAGATTGTGACCATAGAACAGGTTGTCGCCCAATACCAGCGCCGAAGGCGCGTCGCCGATGAAGCGTTCGCCGAGGAGGAAGGCCTGCGCCAGGCCATCGGGCGATGCCTGCACCGCGTACGAGAAATTCAGCCCCCAGCGCGCACCGTCCCCCAGCAATTGCTGGAACCGCGGCGTATCCTGCGGCGTCGAAATGATCAGGATGTCGCGAATCCCGCCCAGCATCAGCGTACTCAGCGGATAATAAATCATCGGCTTGTCGAACACTGGCAATAGCTGCTTCGAGATCGCCAGCGTGGCCGGATGCAGCCGTGTGCCGCTGCCGCCGGCGAGAATGATGCCTTTGCGTTTCACGGGTTCATTCATAAATTTCCTTGCGCCGACAACTCGGCGATCATACGGTCCACGTGGTAGCGCCAGTCAGGCAGCACCAATCCGAAGCTCGTGCAAAATTTGCTGCAATCCAGACGCGAATTTGCCGGCCGCACCGCGGGCGTTGGAAAAGCCCTGCTGGCGATCGGCTGCGCCGCCTCGGGTCCAGCTTTCAGTACCGCTCCATGTGCCTGTGCCTGAGCCAGCACATGCCGGGCATATGCATGCCAGGTGGTGCTACCACTTGCGGCCAAGTGATATGTGCCAGACAGGTTGCGTGCCTCGCCCCCCAGGGCCGCGATGCGATGCAACGCCAGCGCCGTGGCATCCGCCAGCAGTTCGGCGCCAGTCGGCGCGCCGTGCTGGTCGGCCACTACGTTCAAGATCTCGTGGTCCTTTGCCTGACGCAATATGCTCTTGGCAAAATTGCCGCCACGCGGAGCAAATACCCAGCTGGTGCGCAGGATCAGGTGCCTGACGCCGCTCGCACGGATCCGTTCCTCGCCGTCGTACTTGGTACGGCCATACACCGACAGCGGATTGACGGCATCGGTCTCGACCCATGCGCCCTCTTTCGAGCCGTCGAACACGTAGTCGGTCGAATAATGCACCAGCCAGGCGCCAAGAGTAGCTGCCTCTTCGGCAAGGACGCCGGGCGCGACCGTGTTGCAAGCGTGCGCGGCTTGCTGATCGCTTTCGGCCTTGTCCACCGCCGTGTAGGCCGCGGCATTGACGATCACATCAGGCGCGAAATCCCGCATCAGCCCGCGCAGCGAGTCCGGATCACCGAAGTCGGCTTCGCTGCGGCCATATGCACGCAGCTCGCCCAGCAAAGCCAGCGTTCGCTGCAACTCCCAGCCAACCTGGCCATCCTTGCCGAGCAACAGGATCTTCATGCCGCCGGCCGTCCATCGGCATACTGCCGGTCGATCCACTCGCGGTAGGCGCCGCTGGTCACGTTGCGCACCCATTCGCCATTGGCCAGATACCACTCGACTGTCTTGCGGATGCCGGTCTCGAAGGTCTCGGCAGGACGCCAGCCCAGTTCGAGCTCCAGCTTGCTCGCGTCGATCGCGTAACGGCGGTCGTGGCCGGGGCGGTCCTTTACGAAAGTCATCTGCGACGCATACGATTCGTTATCGCCACGCGGATGCAGTTCGTCGAGGATCGCGCACAAGGTGCGCACCACGTCGATATTCGCCTTCTCGTTGCAACCACCGACGTTATAAGTCTCGCCCAGGCGGCCCGCCGTCAATACGCGGCGAATGGCGCTGCAGTGATCCGTCACATATAGCCAGTCGCGGATCTGCTGGCCATCGCCATAGATCGGCAGCGGCTTGCCCGCCAGCGCGTTGTGGATCACGAGCGGAATCAGCTTCTCCGGGAAGTGGTAGGGGCCGTAGTTATTGGAGCAGTTGGTCGTCACGACCGGCAGGCCATAAGTATGGTGGTAGGCACGCACCAGGTGGTCGGATGCGGCCTTGCTGGCGGAATACGGGCTGTTCGGTTCGTAGCGGTTCTGCTCGTTGAAGGCCGGCGCTTCGCTCGACAACGAGCCGTACACCTCGTCCGTGGACACGTGCAGAAGGCGGAACGCCGAACGCGCCTCGGACTGCAAGCCGCCCCAGTAAGCGCGCACTGCTTCCAGCAAATTGAAGGTGCCGACGATATTGGTCTGGATGAAAGCCCCGGGGCCTTCGATCGAGCGGTCGACGTGGCTTTCAGCCGCAAAGTTCAGTACCGCGCGAACCTGGTGTTCAGCCAGCAGGCGGCCCACCAGTTCGCCGTCACCGATGTCGCCACGTACAAAGCGGTGACGCGGATTGCCTTCGAGGCTGGCGAGATTCTGGAGATTGCCGGCGTAGGTCAGTTTGTCGAGATTGACGACTGGCTCATCGTGTTGGGCCAGCCAGTCGATGACGAAGTTCGAGCCAATGAAGCCCGCTCCGCCCGTCACGAGGATGGTCATTCCTGCGATTCCTGGGTAATTGGTTGGACATCGAGCCAGACCGGGAGGGTGGCGGCTCACGCCTGAAAGTTGTCATTGACGAGAGGCAGTCGGCTTACGGACCACCGGCGCGATCGTGGTTTGCTGCGATAGTGCTTCGCGTACGTACATGCAGCCGTTTTATCGCGGCTGGAGAATACAAACGTAACATCCAGCACCATTTTCCGAGCGATCCCGATGCTTTGTCAATGCCAGAGCGCTACTCCCCTATTCTGCCATGTTCAAGCGGTCGGCCTACCTGGTGCTTGCCGGACGGGCTTTCATGGTGCGGCACTCCATGGCATAAGCAAT
Organism: Massilia sp. CFBP9012; assembly: GCF_034045115.1. Taxonomy (NCBI): domain Bacteria; kingdom Pseudomonadati; phylum Pseudomonadota; class Betaproteobacteria; order Burkholderiales; family Oxalobacteraceae; genus Massilia; species Massilia sp. CFBP9012. Next base: position 164,332 of record NZ_JAXCWM010000014.1, read on the forward strand.
CTCGTAAGGCTGATCGAAGCAGTTCTGCAAGCCTTCGACCACATCGATATTCGGCGGCCATCGCATACTTAGGGTCTGGCCGTCCGGCGTTTTTACCTCGAAGTAGCCATCCTTGATGACCAGCTTCTCCCCGGGTGGCGGCGCGAGCGCGGCAAGCCGCCGGCGCGCCGTTTCGAGAGCGGCCTGGTCCCGGCCCAGGAATGCAACCGTGGCGTCGACATAGGCCTTCCAGCCGCCCTTGTCTTCCTCGCCCGGTCCGCGCGAACGCCGCATCAGCGCGATCGCCTGCGCGTACTGGCCGGCGAAGGCGCGCATCTGCCCTTCGTGCCAGAGCAGCATGGTGGAATCGCTCTTGTGCAGCTCGCGGTAGTCGCGCAGCAGGTCGGCCGCCACCAGTTCGCATTCCTCGCCCTTGTCGGCGATCGCGCGCCAGCCGCCGCTGAAGTCCTGGTCGAAGCTGTGCTCATCCAGGGCCAGCAGGCGCGCGCGATCGTGAGCGCATGCGACGCTTGCCGCGCCCTGAAGCTGCGGCTGGGCCGCGCTATACGACGGTATTAGTGCAATTGCGAGAACGGGGATCAGAGACCGGAACGGCATGGAGGATTGGCATGTTCAAACAGCGTGACAGGATACCAAAAAGTATCCATGCAAAATGCGTACTTTCTCACGCGCCAAGCATAATGGCCGCGAGCAGGCCGCACGCGCACTTACGCCGCCTCGGCCGCCTTCAACAACGCCTCGATCCCCTGCGGCTCCACCGGCCTGCTGAAACAATACCCCTGCATCTGATCGCACCCATGCTCGTGCAAGAAGGCCAGCTGCTCCGACGTCTCCACCCCTTCCGCGATCACGTTCAGCTTCATCGAATGCGCCAGCGCGATCACCGCATTGACGATCGCGGCGTCGTCCGCGTCCTGGGTCAGGTCGCTCACGAAGGAGCGGTCGATCTTGAGGCTGTGGATCGGGAAGCGCTTCAAGCTCGCCAGGCTCGAATACCCGGTCCCGAAATCGTCGATCGCCAGCTGCACGCCCATGTTCGCCAGCCGGGCCATGGTCTCGGCGGCGGCGGCCGGGTTCTGCATCAATACGCTCTCGGTGATCTCCAGCGTCAGCCAGCGCGGATCGCAGCCGGTTTTCGCCAGCAGCGCGGCCACGCGCTGGGCCACATCCTGGCCCAGGAACTGGCGCGCCGACAGGTTCACGCTCACGCGCACCGGCGGCAGGCCGCGGCGCAGCCAGGCCACCTGCTGCGCCATCGCGGTCTCCAGCACCCATTCGCCGATCGGCACGATCAGGCCGGTCTCCTCGGCCAGCGGGATGAAGTCGGACGGCGCCACCATCGGCCGGCCGTGCGGCTTCCAGCGCAGCAGCGCTTCCACGCCGCTCACATTGCCGGTCGCGATGTCGACCACCGGCTGGTAGTGCAGCAGGAATTCCTGGCGCTGCAGCGCGCGTTGCAGCGCGCCTTCCATGCGCAGGTGCTCCACCGACTGGGCGCCCATGTCGGCCACGTAGAAACTGTAGTGGTTGCCGCCCGAGCCCTTCGACTGGTACATCGCGCTGTCGGCGCACTTGAGCAGGGTCGCGGCGTCCAGGCCGTCGCGCGGGTACATCGAGATGCCGATCGAGCCGGTCGGGAAGACCTCCTGGCCGCACAGCAGCAGCGGCTGGAACAGGTTATCCAGCAGCTTCTGCGCCACCTTGGCCGCATCGGCTTCGCCGGCCAGCTCGGGCAGCACCACCACGAATTCGTCGCCACCCTGGCGCGCCACCGTGTCGCTCTCGCGCAGGCTGCTCGCCAGGCGACGCGCGATCTCGACGATCATCTTGTCGCCGGCGTCGTGGCCCAGGCTGTCGTTCACGTGCTTGAAGCGGTCCAGGTCGATGAACATGACCGCCACCTGCGTGCCGGCGCGGTGCGCGTGCACGATGGCTTGCGCCAGGCGGTCCTGCAGCAGCACCCGGTTCGGCAGGCCGGTCAGGGCGTCGTGGTTGGCCATGCGCAGCAGCGCTTCCTCGGCGCTCTTGCGGCGCGAGATGTCCTCGACCACCGAGATGAAGCGCTGGTTGCCGTTGGCGTCGCGCATCATCGAGACGCTGATGTTCACCCAGATCGGCGTGCCGTCGCGCCGCAGCAGGCGCCGCTCGCGCTGGTAGTCGCCGATTTCTCCGGCGCGCAGGCGTTTTACCAGCGCCAGCTCGTCGGGCAGGTCGGCTTCATGGGTCAGTTGCTGGAAGAAGCGCTGCAGCAGCTCTACTTCGCTAAAGCCCAGGATCTGCGCCATCTTGCGGTTCACGCGCAGCAGGCGCCCGTCGGGGCCCAGCAGCACGATGCCCACCGCGGCCTGGCTGAAGGTGAGCCGGAAGAATTCCTCGCTCTCCTGCAGGCGCAGGCGCGCCTTGCGGCGGAAGGTGATGTCCTGGCCGATCAAGAGCAGCATGTGGCCGCCGGCCTGCTGGGTGCGGCGGATGTTGAACTCCACGTAGCGCACGCCGTCGGCGCGGCCGTCCAGCGTCACCAGCACATTGTCTTGCGGCGTGCCGGTGCGCAGCGCCTCGTCGACGCGCGCCGCCAGCTCGGCGTCGGGCAGCCAATCCTCGAGCGGGCGCCCCGCCGCCGCGGCTTCTTCCGGCGCGCCGATCAGGTCGGCCATGGTGCGGTTCATCGAACGCACCTTGCTGTTGGCGTCCACCACCACCAGCCCGGCCGGCATGCCGTCGATGACCTGTTCCAGATAGTCGCGGTTCTGGCGCACGTTACGCTGGTCGGCGTGGGCATAGGTGTCCAGCGCCAGCCCCATGTCGAAGCAGACCACCTTCAGCACCGCATCCCAGGCCTCGATGAAGCGCGCCGGGTCGTGGTGCAGTTTCTGCCACAGCATGCTGGATAGTTCGGACAGGTATTTGCGGTAGGCGCCGATATACCATTTCGGGTCGAGCCCGATGCGCTGGTGGGCCGCGCCCACGCGCAGGCGTTCGTGGATGTAGGCCGGGCCATAGTCGCCGGCCGTCAGGCTGCTGAAATAGCCGGCCTGTGCGCGGCGCAGGCGCGACGTGGTCTCGCTGTCGGCCAGCAGCTCGCGCATGCGCGGGAAGGCCAGCAGGTGCGCGTAAAAGCTGTCCGAGAAGGTGTCGCGCTCCTGCTCCAGCAGCTCGTGCACCTCGCGCAGGACGGCGGTGTCGCGCTCGTCGAGTTGCAGAAAACTCCGGCGCGCCGCGATTTCCTCGTCGTCCAGGCCGATCTCTCGTGCCAGGGCGTCGATCATTTCACCGGTTTCCCTCTCGCGGCCCTGGCGCGCTGGTGCGGGCTGCAGTGTAGCGCTTGTCGTACCGTGTTTCGTCTGGATATTCATCGGGAAGACCCTGGCCGCGTGACGCCGACCAGAATTAAATAGCAGCTCGGACATTTTGGTTGCATGATAGCAAACCCGATATCGGACTTCCCGGCTTCTTTGCTAACTGTTGTTTATTGAGCGTTGGTAGCGCCTGGAATTAATCTGGTTTAAGAAACAGTGCCTCTTGCCCTGGTTGCGGCAAGTGGATGATGAAACTCGTTCCCCGGCCCAGTCCGGCGCTCTCGACGCTGATCGCCCCTCCGTGCAACTCGACGATGCGGCGGGCGATGTACAAGCCCAGGCCCAGGCCGCTCGCATTGGCCTGGGTTTGCAGGGTGAAGGCCCCGAACACATGCGGCAGGTCTTCGGGGGCGATACCCTGCCCGCTGTCGGTGACGCGAATGTGCACGCCGTCGGCAGCGCTCCTGATCGCCACCCCGACCGCGCCACCTTCGGCGGTGAACTTGATCGCATTGAGGATCAGGTTCCACAACACCTGTTGCAGGCGGCGCGGGTCGGCATCGATCTGCAGATGGTCGCCGAAATCGGCCGGCGTCACGCTGAACGCGATGCGTTTGGCGTGCGCGGTCGCCTCGATGGCAGACACGGCGTCGCGCACGATCCTTCCCAGCGATACCGGACCGCGCTCGATCGACATGGTGCCGGTGAGCGTGCGGGCGGCGTCGATCAGGTCCTCGACCATGCCGGCCTCCTGGCGCACGTGCACGCGCATTGCCGTCAATGCCGTGGTCAGCGCCGGCGGCAGGTCGTGCATGGTCTTGAGCAGCAGGTCGATGCGCATCGCCAGCGCCGACAGCGGCGTGCGCATCTCGTGCGAGACGGTGGCCAGGAACAGGTCGCGCGTCTGGCTCACGCGGTTGAGCTCATCGATCGTGTCGCGCTGGCGATCGAGCGAATCGGCCAGTGTGCGCAGCAGTGCGCGGAAGGTGGCCAGACGGGCTTCGGCCAGCGGTGCTTCGAGCCGCACTTCGTTCCACAGGGCCGGGCCGGGCAGGTCGACCTGCCGGGCCAGCTGTTCGCACGCCATGGGCGAGCTGAAATCGCGCCAGCGCCAGCCGAATACCACGGCGCCATAACGTTCGCCAGCGCGCGTCAGCGGCAGGCCGCACACGCACAGGCCATGCCATTCTTCTTCGGCATAGTCGTCGCCGGCGGCCAGCGCCGCAACCAATCGTCGCTCGAGCGCCAGGCCCGGGCCGTCCTCGCGCCACAAGCGCGAACTGGCCAGCAAGCGCGCGGTGCGCGTTCCGACCATCGGCCCGGCCTTGCGCTGTCCCCCGATGTCGTAGGCCGACACCACCAGGCCGCTGGCCTGGCAAAACTGTTCCAGGGGCGCTTCCCACTCGCTCCAGTCCGGCTGGGACGAATGCGGCCGGGCGATCCGGATCACGGGGCATCTTCCACCGGCAGCTCGACCGATGGCGGCAACGCCTCCCCCTGCGCCACCGCGACGTCGATGGCGGGACTCTGGCGCGTGGGCGAGCGCGACAGCAGGCTCGAATAGGCCGAGAACGGCAGTTGCGGCACGGCGTTGGCCGTGGCCGTGGGCGACGTGTCTTCGTCGAGCAGCGCCACGCCCCCGGCGGCGATGATGTATTCGCGCGTGACCTGCTGGATGCGGCTGCCGCGCACCTTGGGGATCGCAATGGCGCGGCGCAAGACCGTCGAGATCTCGACGTAGCTCAGCAGGATGATATTGTCGACCAGGTGAGAGCCCTTGAGCTCCTCGCTGATCTGCGACACGCCCAGCAGCTCCGGGCTCTCGTAGTTGAAGAACACCGTCGCCAGGCGGTTCTTGCAATAGGTCGCCAGGGCGTACAGGTAATCGGCGACCTCGGAGCGGCTTGACAGTTCATACACGGCGACCGAATCGAAGACGATGCAATCGATCCCTTCGCGTTCGGCCAGGCTGGTCACGCTGTGGAAGTGAACGTCCAGGTCGAGTTCGAGCGGCGACTCGTACAGCAGGAACAGCTCGCCGCGCGCGATCATGCCTTCCAGGTCGAAGCCCAGCGAAGCGGCGTTGCGGATCAGCTGGCGCGGATGCTCGTCGAGCGTGACCAGCAGGGTCTTGCGCCCCTGGCTGACAGCCGCGGTCAGGAATTGCACCGACAGGACAGTCTTGCCGGTACCCGAAATCCCGCTCACCATGGTGACCGACCCTTCGTACAGGCCGCCGTCCATCAGGACGTCGATGGCCGGCACGCCGGTCGAAATGCGCTGGTCGGAGGTCGGCTGGTCATTGATCGCCTTGGGCCGCGAATGCGCGCGGCGGTACACGTGCACGCCCTGGTGCGCCTCGATCCGCATGGTGTGGCTGCCGCCGATGAAATCCTGGCCGCGCGACTTTGTCACCGTCAGGCGCCGCTCGACCCGGCGCTTGTGCTCGGCGCGGGTGAGTTCAATGATGGTGTCGAACACGAAGCGCTCATGCGCAGGGGCCGCCATCGACTCATCGCGTTCGGCCGTGACCAGGGTCGTCACGCCCAGCCGGTTGAGGCCCTCGATCAAGAGGTGAACGTCCTCGCGGAACGGCATGTCGTGCACTTCCGCGTACAGGCGCATCGGCGTCAGGCCGTCGATCAGCAGCCGCTTGGCGCCCATGCTGCGCAGCGCGTCGGCAAACGCGCCGTCGCCGTTGCGAAACTCCGACAGCAGCACGGCAGGGCTGGTCTGGATGATCTTGACCATGCCCTTGTCGATCTGCGCCTGCAGGTCCCAATCGAAGCCGGCGGCGTCGCGCAGCAGCTTGGCCGAGTCGAGCTCGAAGGACACGATCACGCCCGGCTCGCCATACTGCGCCGCGCCCGCATGGATGAAACCCAGGCCAAGCGTGGTCTTGCCCGAGCCGGGCGGACCTTCGACGATCAGGTTGTTATGGCGTGGAATGCCACCGAGAAAGATTTCATCGAGTCCGGCGATGCCAGTATTGATCAGGGTATCCAAGTGGCGCCTTATGCGTAACGTTGCTTTATTGAGTAATGGACACAGTCTAGCAGTTACATCGCATGGGTGTTGGCGTCCATCGAGGGATCGATATGCCAGCCCTGCCACGCCCATTCCCGACACCAGCGCGCGCACAAGCGCTACGCTGTCCGGCTTTGCGATGACGCAAGGTTTCTGATTCAAATGAGGGGAAAGTGATTGAGGGACACAATCACAAGGAACTCATCATGCCGCTTCCCTCCCTGCTGCCGCATCTTGCCTTCGTCGCACTCGGCTGCGCCCTGTCGGCCGGCGCCATGGCCAATGTCGACGTCACCCTGACGCCGCTGCAGCCGACGGTCGGGCGTGGCGACAACGTGCTGGTGCGCGTCACCCTGACCAATGCCTCGGGCACGGCGCAGCACCTGCTGCGCTGGCGCACGCCGCTGGACGGAGTCGAGATGCCGTTGTTCGACATCCGGCGCGACGGCCAACCGGTGCGCTATCTCGGCCGGCGCATCAAGCGCGCCCCGCCGGGTCCGGCGGACTATGTGCGGCTCGATCCGGGCGCTTCGCTGAGCAAGACCGTGGAGCTGTCGGTGCTGTACGAGATGAGCGTCACCGGCAGCTACACGATCCGCTACCACAGCGCGGCCATGCCGGCGCCCGGCGCCAGCGTCCAGCCAGTGGTGGGCGAACTTGTCTCGAAGCCGGTCAGCATCTGGGTCGACGGCCGCCTGCCGCGCGGCGCCAAGCCGGCCGGCATGGCCCTGGAACCGGGCGGCGCCGGCCTCGCCTACGCCAACTGCTCGAATGCCCAGCAGGAGCAACTGGTGACGGCGATGGATGCGGGACGCGCGATGACGCTAGATGCCCATGCCTACCTCACCTCGGGCAAGCAGTATGGCGAGCGCTATTCGACCTGGTTCGGCGCGCCCGACGCCACGCGCGGCGCCAAGGTCACCAGCAATTTCACGGCCATCAAAGATGCGTTCGAGAACAAGCCGGTCAAGATCGATTGCGATTGCGACGAGCCGTATTTTGCGTATGTGTATCCGGCGCGGCCGTATACGGTGTGGGTGTGCCGGGCGTTCTGGGCCGCGGCCGTGACCGGCACCGACTCACGCGGCGGCACCCTGCTGCATGAGCTCAGCCATTTCGACGTGGTGGCGGCGACCGACGACCACGTGTACGGCCAAGCCGGCGCGGCCGAACTGGCGAAATCGGCGCCGGAACGGGCGATCAATAACGCGGATTCACATGAGTATTTTGGGGAGAATACGCCGGTGCAGCAGTGAGGGTGGGGGGGCGATAGATAGCTGACGCTGACGCTAACGCTGCGACGGCCCGCACCCCCAGCACGTCGTTCCCGCGCAGGCGCTACGCTGAGCCTACATCTTCAACATATATTTGGCGTATGCTGAATCATTGAAGTGTGGACTCAGCGGAGGTCGCGATGACTTCTCTCGAACTGCTCAGAGATGAGCATTGCATTGGCGAATTTGGGGACGAACGTCTCTGCAGAACTGGAATACTTCTCCATAGTCGAATGTCAGAAAGGGGCACGG
>NZ_JAXCWM010000015.1:0-142103 GCF_034045115.1 Massilia sp. CFBP9012
CGACTGCATCCTGGTAGCGCGCGACCGCAGCGGCCAGACCATCGACGCCGTGACCGGTCGCGGCGCCTTGAAGGTAGCCCAACTGGTCAAGCACTTACTGCCAAAACTCGATCCCCAGGCGCTGCTGGTCACCGATGCCAACGCCGCCTATCCCGCCTTTGCCCGCGCCCATGGCGTCGCGCACCAGGCCGTCAACCTCAGTGCCGGCGAGCGCGTCCGCAACGGGGCCGAGGGCGCCATCCATGTGCAAAATGTGAACGCCTATCACCGGCGCTTCAAGGAATGGCTGGCGCGCTTCCATGGCGTGGCGTCGCGCTGGCTCACCAACTATCTGGGCTGGCATTGGGCGCTCGATGGCGGGAGAGTCTCTTCTGTCGTGCAATTGCTGCGTATTGCATTCGGGGTCATCAACAGGTAACGATGACAGCGCCAAACAAGAAAGCGTCCCGGCCCGGCAGGCCGGAACGCTGGCAACGATGTCAGGCCGCGGGACGACCCGGACGCGGCTGCGGCGCCATCGGCGGCACCGTGATCTGTTCGTTCAGGCGCAGGAACTTGAAGCCGGCCAGCGCCTGGCCGCGCTTGCCCGCGCGCGCATTGCGCTCCTGGCGCTCGAGCGTGCGCCCGATATACGATTCGAACGTCTCCTCGCGCACCTGCGGTTCGGCCGAATGCAGGAAGTGGCGCTCGCCGTTCGGCCCCAGCACCACCAGGCCCACGTGCGAGGCCCAGTATTCGCCGTCGCGGGTCGAGATCACGTTGACGAAATCCCCCTCCTGCAACTGGCTGGCGATGGCCGCCACCTGCTCCTTCGGCACATAGGCCTGGCGGCTGGTCTCGACCGGGATCTCGCGCACCGTGTTGTGGCGGGTGGCCAGGAAGCGCGCGCGGTCGACCTTCATGTCGTACGCAGGGCCGCCGGCGCCGGCCAGTTGGGCGCTGACGTCGGTCACCAGCCAGCGGTTGGCCACGTTCCAGTCCATCTCGGTGTAGTGGTTGCGCGTGGCCACGCCGATCACGCCGTCGCGGTAGCGGATCCGCTGCAGCATCCAGAAGAATTCTTCCCACGTGCCGGACAAGGCCATCGCATAGGTATGCTCGGCGAACACCACGCAATCGCTCTGCGCCAGGCTATATAGAGGCAGGCTGTCGTGGATCTCGTAGGGGAACTCGCCCAGCAGGTGCAGCGAGTAGGGCTGGCCGATGTTCTGGCGGCCGATCGCGGCGATGCGCTTCTTCAGGTCCGGCTCGGCGCCCTGCATGTGGGCGATGTACTGGCCGGCCTCGAAAGGCGTCATCTGGTAGACCTGCTTTTGCAGCAGGGCGGACAGCGGCGTCGGTGGCGGCGGCGCGCCCGGGATGGATTTGGTGGCGGGCGCGGTCGCGCACCCGGTCAGGACGGCGCTGGCAAGCAGCAGGCAGGTAAGGCGCATGGCGTTCATCAATGTGGGGAAAAAACGTCAAGCTAATCTGGTGCGCCTGGCTTGGGTAATGAAATTTCTTCGCACATCCATAACCGCAGGAAGGGCGACTTTATGTACATTCCTTCAAGTTATATAGAAGCGAACACAAGTGATTATTCACAGGTGAAATGAACATGAATACTCGGAGCATGGCAGCCTTCAGTCTGCCTTAAGCAATAACGATAGCACTATTCCCAGGAGAGAGATGATGTTCAAGCAGAAGCCGCTCGCAGCGGCCGTATCGATGGCAGTCTGGAGCCTTGCAGCCCTGCCGGTCATGGCCCAGGACGCACCGGCCGACACCCCGATGCAAACGGTCGAAGTGACCGGTATCCGCGCCTCGATGGCCAAGTCGCTGGCGGTCAAGCGCGATGCCTCGGCCAACGTCGAGGTGATCACCGCCGAAGACGTGGGCAAGATGCCGGACAAGAACCTGGCCGACTCCCTGCAGCGCCTGGCCGGCGTGGCCGTGCGTACCGATTACGACGAGGCCGAGAAGGTCTCGATGCGCGGCACCAACCCGGACATGTCGCTGATCGTCTTCAACGGCCACACCGTCAGCAGCGCCGACTGGTACGTCGCGGACCAGGCCTCGAGCTCGCGTTCGACCAGCCTGTCGCTGATGCCGTCGCACGTGCTGAACCAGGCCGTGGTCTACAAGACCTCGCAGGCCAACATCATCGATGGCGGCCTGGCCGGCACCATCAACGTCTCGACCCGCAAGCCCCTGTCGCAGAAAGAGCGCTTCTCGGGCGTGGTCAGCGTCGGCGCCAGCTACGCCGACCTGCCGGGCCGCTACGCGCCCGACATGAACGGTTCGGTCACCTGGAAGAACGAAGAGGGCACCTTCGGCGTGCTGGCCTCGCTGTTCTCCGAAAAACGCTATGTGCGGCGCGACTCGGTGTCGCGCTTCGCCTACGGCACCAATAGCGGCTGGGACGTAATCAACACCTCGACCATGCTGGGCATCACCGATGCATCGCTGGCCGGCACCGGCCTCAAGGCCTCGGACCTGAACGGCGTGCGCCTGCCGGGTTCGATGAGCTCGGAATTCGTGGAATCGGTGCGCGACCGCAAGGGCGGCATGCTGTCGCTGCAGTTCAAGCCGAACCGCGACCTGGACGTCAGCCTCACGGGCTTTCACTCGTCGATGGACGCCGACAACCATGGCCGCCTGACCTCGAGTGCGATCTACTCGATGCTGCTTGGTAAAAACCATCCGCTCGGTTCGACCGCTGCCGCCGCCGTCAACACCAACTCCAACGGCCAGCGCGTCTACGCCCAGATCCGCAACCCGATGATCGTCGACGAGACCACTGTCTATGGCCACCCGCTGAAAGTGCTGAAGTCGGCCGACATCATGTATGCGGACGGCACCAGCCCGCAATACGTCGGCAACTCGGAAGGCTTCTTCCGTGAAGGCGCCAAGGCCGAAAGTTCATTCCTGGACCTCGACGCCAAGTACCGCGTCAACGACGACCTGACGGTCAAGACCCTGCTGTCGGCCACGCGTGGCGTCGGCTCCACCGAGCTCGATCAGGGCCTGACCCTGGCGCGTTACGGCACCGGCATCTCGTATGCCCTGGGCGGCCTGCACGATGCGCCGTATGTCCAGTACCACGGCGCCGGCGCCAACCAGCCGGGCCTGAACGCCGACGGCAGCGGCTACCGCGTGGTCGATCGCGCCGCCTCGGGCGTGCGCACCGTCGACAAGGAATGGAGCGCCCAGTTCGACGCCGAATACCGCGTCGACCGCGGCATCTTCCAGTCGCTGGAAAGCGGTGTGCGCTTCTCGGACCACGAGCGCACCAGCGGCCGCCGCGGCCCGGCCTTCCGCGCCAACCTGACCGTGCCCGGTACCGGCGCGCTGGTCGGCAATCCGGCCACCCCGACCACCGGCTGGCAGCCGTATCCGGGTGATTTCGGCGATGGCCTGGGTGGCAACGGCTGGGACAATACCGGCTTCACCTATACCAAGGACGGCACCATCGACTACATCTCGGGCGCCACCAAGGAAACCTCGGAAGCGTGGGAACGCCGGGTCAGCTCCGAGATCGACATGAAGGAGCGCCAGAGCGCCGCCTACATGATGGCCAACCTGGAGGGCGAACGCTGGTCGGGCAACCTCGGCCTGCGTTTCACGCGCACCGAAGTCAAGGCCAATATCGCGACCCCGATCCCGACCGGCGCCTGCGACCGTTCGGCGCCGGGCCAGCCGGCCACCGTCTGCGCCGGCTATCCGGGCGCAATCACCGATGCCGGCGACGCCACCCCGATCCCGGACGGCCAGCCGTTCGATCCGAAGGCCGGCACCATGTATTACAAGACGCCGACCAAGCGCACCTTCGACAACTGGCTGCCAAGCTTCAACCTGCGCTATGAGCTGAACCGCGACATGATCGCGCGCTTCGGCGCCAGCCGCACCATCGGCCGCCAGAACTACAATCTGCTGGGCAGCGGCTTCGTCGGCCCGACCTGCGACGCCAACGGCTGCCGCGTGACGGGTCCGAATCCAGACCTGCGCCCGCTCACTTCGGACAATATCGACATCGCCTGGTCGTGGTACTTCGCGCCGCGCTCGCTGGTTGGCGTGTCGGTGTTCCATTCGAAGATCGACGGCTACGTGAAGACCGGCGCCACCGGCTCGTCGACGGTCGACCTGGTCGACCCGCGCGACAACACGGTCAAGGCCTTCGCGATCAACAGCTCCTCGCAGCAGGGCGCCAAGATCCACGGCATCGAAGTGCAGTACGAGCAGCCGTTCGGCAGCACGAACTTCGGCTTCACCTCGAACGTCAGCCGCGCCAAGACCCGCGTCGACGATGGCCGTCCGATGGTCGGCGCGTCTGAATGGGCCGGCAACCTGGGCCTGTACTACGAGGACGACAAGATCTCGTCGCGCCTGGTGGCCAACTACCGCGGCGAGTACGTGAACAGCACCACCGCGCCGTCGCCGACCGCCAACAGCCAGGGCCTGTCGGTGATCAACGGTATCGCGATGCCGACTGCACCGACCTATGCCGACGCCGTGACCACGCTGGCCTTCTCGGCCAGCTACAACCTGGCCAAGAACCTGGTGCTGACGTTCGACGCGACCAACCTGACCAACGCCAAGCGCGCCCAGTATCGCTACAGCGAAGAAGAGCAGCAGAAGCTGGACGTCAGCGGCCGCCAGTACTATCTGAACCTGAAGTACAAGTTCTGATCCGGCCGGGCTTCACCAGCCACCGTCGTCCCCGTGCAGGCGGGGACCCAGGTTCTGCGCAGTCCACTTGCTTCACCGTGGGTGGCTGCGCTGGCACAATTGGGTCCCCGCCTTCGCGGGGACGACGATTTTTGCCGGTGGCAGGAACGACGTTTTTCGGCAGGCGAAAGAGGAGAGCTGCAAGCCTGCTCATCTGTATTGACGCGCGAAGTGTGCGTCACCTAACGGTGCAATGGCGCAGGTTTCGATAAGATGCAGCTGTCTGAGTGAGGAACGCGCGATTCGATTCGCTGCCATCCGAAACCTCAACAGGTTAGCCGGTCGCCTCGAGGATCGGCACCAATTTCAGGGCCGCGCCCACAGCAGTCAGGCGCGGCCCATAACGGAAGCGGAGGTTGCCATGTACGATGTCAAGCATCCAACCAAGCACCTGGTGCGCGCCTATCTCGAACGTCGCTCGCGCGACCCGAAACCGCCGCCGACCCCGGAAGAAATCCGGCGCCAGCTTGGCTGGGGCATGCTGATGCCGGCCGACCTCAAGATGGGCACCAACCGCTCCTGAGCTTCGCTTCACTCTTTTCGCGCCGACGTCCCGCGAGGACGCGGCGCCCAGCCCACCACAGGAGACATCCATGACCAGCAAGATCGGCAGCAAACACATCGCCCAGCACCGCGGCAAGAAGGAACGCCTCGAGATCAAGCGCACCAATGTGGCGCGCGAAGCGGTGCGCCAGGCCGAAGCCCGCGCCAAGTACCGCAACCAGCCGAAAGGCCAGGCCCAGCGCGAGCAAGCGCAGACGGCTGCCTGATTTACCCCATACGCTGCACAAAGCCCGCCTGCGAAGCGGGCTTTTTTACGTCCATCCTGCCCGATCTTCTCCATTCGCCGCCTTCCAGCCGCCATTCACCGAATAGCGCTTTCGCGATTGCCTTCCCGTTTGCTATCGTGTATCCAGTTCGATAACGAGAGGAGTCACGCAATGGAGTCCGAAGATGCCTATCGCTGGCGCAAGCAGGTGCTGTGGGGCCTGCTCCTGATCGTCGTCGGCGCGGTGGTGCTGCTCGACCGCCTGCACTATATCGATGCCCAGGATTACTGGCATTACGCCCCCTTGCTGCTGGTCGTGGTCGGCATCGGCCAGACCATCGGCTACCCGAGCCCGAAGGAATTCGGCAACGGGCTGTGGACCGTGTTCACCGGCCTGTGGCTGTTTGCCGTGCTGGAGAATGCTTTTGGCCTCACCTTTCGCAACAGCTGGCCGCTGTTCATCCTGATGTGGGGCGTTAAGCTGGTGCTGGATCCATTCATCGCGCGCCGCTTCGCCAACAATCAACGGAGCCGCCATGAAAAATGATCCGCATGCAAAAGGCGTGACCAGCCAGGTCGTGCTCGGCCTGCTCGTGATCGGGATGGGGCTGCTGTTCCTGCTCGATAACCTGGGCCTGGTCGACATGCACCGCGCCTTCTCGTTCTGGCCGATGTTGTTCGTCATCGTCGGCACCGTCAAGCTGTGCGACACCCGCACCCAGGGCGGCACCCTGCTCGGGGCCGGGCTGGTCGGCGTCGGCATCCTGTTGATGCTGGACCGGATGGACATCATCGACTTCAGCTGGCGCACCATCTGGCCGCTGGTCCTGATCGGCCTCGGCGGCTTCCTGGTGGCGAAGGCGCTGCGCGGCAAGCGCGCGCTGGAACACGGGGTGGCGATGGTCGACGGCGCGCCGGTGGACGTGGGCATGGGCGAGGTGCTGGACATCACCGCCATCCTGGGCGGCTACGAGCGCCGCGTCACGAGCCAGAACTTCCGCGGCGGCGAAATCACGGCGGTGATGGGTGGCTGCGAACTCGATATGCGCGGGGCCTCGATCCAGGGCGAGGCGGTGGTCAATGTGTTCGCCTTCTGGGGCGGCGTGACCATCAAGTGCCCGCCCGACTGGGCCATCGTCCTGCATGGCACGCCGATCCTGGGCGGCTTCGAGGAAAAGACCATCGCGCCGCCGGACAATAGCAAGCGGCTGGTCATCCGCGGCTACGCGATCATGGGTGGCGTGGAAATCCGCAACTGATGGGCGGCGGATTCTGGGCGCGGCGCAGCGCCGCGCTATACCTGGCGGCCTGGCTGATGCTGGGACTGATGCTGGCCGGGCTGCTGTCCGCCACCGGCGGCTCCGGCCTGGCGGCCAGCCTGCTGTTCGCGCTGCCGCTGGTGCTGGTCTATGCCGCCGTGTGCGGCTTCTCGGCCTATTACCTGTGCCGCGCCTATCCGCTCGGGCGCAAGTCGACGCCGGCGGTGCTGGGCGTGTTCTTTCTCACCGCCGTATGCGCGGCCCTGCTGTGGTGCGCCGCGGCGTCCGGCTGGGCCGCGTGGTGGCAGTGGCTGGCGCCGCAGGGGCAAGGGCAGGCCGTCGCAATGTCGCGCCCCCTGACGGCGGTGATGTTCGGTGTCGGCGTACTGCTGTACGGGATGACCGCCTGCGCCCATTACCTGGCGCTCGAGTTCGAACGCGCGCGCGGCCTGGAGCGGCGCGAGCTGGAACTGAAGCTCCTGGCCCAGGACGCCGAACTGCGCATGCTGCGCACCCAGGTCGATCCGCACTTCCTGTTCAACAGCCTCAATTCGATCAGCGCCCTGACCGCGATCGACGCCGGCGCGGCGCGCGACATGACCTTGCAGCTGGCGGGCTTCTTTCGCCAGACGCTGGGACTGGAGGCGCACCGCAAGGTGACGGTGGCCCAGGAAGTGGAACTGGTCGAGCGTTTCGTGGCCATCGAACAGGTGCGCTTCGGGCCGCGCCTGGGAACGGAGCGCCATGTGGACAAACAGGCCGAGGCTTGCCTGCTGCCGCCCATGATCCTGCAGCCGCTGGTCGAGAACGCGGTCAAGCACGGCATCGGCCAGCTGCTCGATGGCGGCATGGTGCGCGTGCACGTCGAGCGGGCCGGTTCGCAGCTCAGGCTGCGGGTGGAGAACGACGTCGATCCGGATGGCTCCGGTGGGGCCGCGGGCGGCGGCATCGGCCTGGCCAATGTGCGGGCGCGCCTGCTGGCGGAGTACGGCACCCAAGCAAGCGTACATGCGGCGCGCGTGGAGAATATTTTCAGGGTGGAGCTGGTGCTGCCCGCCGACACTGGAGAGTAAGGGATGCGAACCCTGATCGTGGACGACGAACACCTGGCGCGAGCGCTGCTGCGCGAATACCTGGCGGCGCATCCCGACGTCGAGATCGTGGGCGAATGCGCCAACGGTTTCGAGGCGGTGAAGGCGATTGCCGAGCACGATCCCGACCTGGTCTTCCTGGACATCCAGATGCCCAAGCTGGACGGCTTCGAAGTGGTGGAGCTGGCCGGCGCCAAGCCGCACTATATCTTCGCCACCGCCTACGACCGGTTCGCGCTGCGCGCCTTCGAGGTGCATGCGCTCGACTACCTGCTCAAGCCATTCTCGCGCGAGCGCCTGGCCGAGGCATTGAATCAGGCGCGCCTGCGTTCCCCGCAGCCGACCCGGATCGAGGCCGTGGTGAAGGAGGCGCAGGCACGCCAGCAGCCGCTCGAACGGATACTGATCAGGGATGGCGCCCGCGTGCACGTGGTTGCCGCCAACAGCATCGACTACATCGAGGCCCAGGACGACTATGTGCGGATATGCGCCGACGGCAAGGCTTACCTGAAGCACCAGCGCCTGTCCGAACTCGAAGCGCAGCTCGATGGCGCCATGTTCGTGCGCATTCACCGCTCCTATATCGTCAATGTCGGCGCGGTCGAGCGCATCGAGCCAGTCAGCAAGGACAATTATTGCGCCGTGCTCAGGGACGGCGTCAAGCTGCCGATCAGCCGCAGCGGCTACCAGAAGATACGCGAACTACTGGCGTAAGTTCTACTGTGACCCGAGCTCCCACCAAGCCGGCATCAAGGTCCTGATGCCCGGCTGGGCAAAGCGGTCGTCGATCAGCCACACGACGCCGCGATCCTGCTCGGTGCGGATCACGCGGCCGGCCGCCTGCACCACCTTCTGGATGCCGGGATACAGATAGGTGTAGTCGTAGCCGGCGCCGAACAGCGCCTGCATCCGCTCGCGCAGCTGCTCGTTGACGGGATTGACCTGGGGCAGTCCGAGGGTGGCGACGAAGGCGCCGATCAGGCGCTCGCCCGGCAGGTCGACCCCTTCGCCGAAGGCGCCGCCCAGCACCGCAAAGCCCACCCCTGAACCGCCAACGGCGAAGCGGTCGATGAAGCCCTGGCGATCGTGCTCGCTCATGCGGCGCTCCTGGCGCCAGGCCGGGATGGTCGGGTCCAGCCGCTCCAGCGCGTTCGCCACCTTGTCGAGATAGTCGAAGCTGCTGAAGAAGGCCAGGTAGTTGCCGGGACGGTCGCGGTACTGGCGCGCGATCAGTTCGGCGATCGGCTGGACCGAGGCCGCGCGCACCTGGTAGCGGGTCGAGATGCCGCGCGCGATGTGGACCTCGAGCTGGCTTGCCTTGAACGGCGATTCGACTTCGACCCAGGCCGTGTCTTCCGGCATGCCGAGGGTATCGAGGCAGTAGTGCCAGGGCCCGAGCGTGGCCGAGAACAGGGTACTCGAATGCGTGGCGGAAAAGCGCGGGCCGAGGAAGGGCGCCGGCACCACGTTGCGGATGCAGATCGTCGAGTCGCGCAGGGTGGGGCGATCGGCGTCCCGGCTCAGGTCGCACAGCGAGTGCGGCCCGAACGATTCGGCCAGGCGCACGAAGCCCATGGCGTCGAAATAGAAGCGCTGCAGGTCGGGGTCGAGCGGGCCGGGGAAGGCCGCAAGGTGTTCGTTGATGGCGCTGCCCATCTCCTGCAATGCATCCACCAGCTTCGATGGAATCTTCTCGAGCAGCTGGTAGGGCGCCGGCGCCGTCTTGTCGACCGCGGTCCAGGCCCGGCCCACGCGCTCCAGCGCCTTCTTGATGCCCGGCGGCGCGCCGGCGCGGGCCAGGCGCAGCAGCTCGCGATCGAGTTCGGTGCTGTACATCGAGCGCGCACGGCCGACCAGGTTATGGGCCTCGTCGACCAGCAGGCTGGTTTTCCAGCCGTTGTTCAGCGCCAGCGCGTACAGCATGGCGCTGCCGTCGAAATAATAGTTATAGTCGCCGACGATCATGTCGGACCAGCGCGCCATCTCGCTGCCCAGGTAATAGGGACAGACCTCGTGCGCCAGGGCGACTTCGCGCAGCGCCTCGCGGTCCAGTACGAGCACCTCGGCCGCGGCCGCGCGGGCGGCCGGAAGGCGGTCGTAGAAGCCGCGCGCCAGCGGGCAGGATTCGCCATGGCACTGCTTGTCGGGATGCTCGCAGGCCTTGTCGCGGGCGGTGAGTTCAAGCACCCGTAAGGGCGCCTGGCTGGCGCCGCACAGGGTCGCGGCGCCGTCCAGCGCCAGGCGTCGCCCGGGCGTCTTCGCGGCGAGGAAGAACACCTTGTCGAGCTTCTCGCGCGGCATGGCCTTGAGTACCGGGAACAGGCTGCCCACGGTCTTGCCGATGCCGGTCGGCGCTTGCGCCAGTAGGCAGCGCCCGCCCGTATTGGCGCGGTAGATGCTTTCGGCCAGCTGGCGCTGGCCGGGACGGAAGTCGGCATGCGGGAACGACAGCCCGGTCAATGCGGCATCGCGCGCCGCGCGGTGCGCCGCTTCACTGGCTGCCCAACCCGAGAAGCGTTGGCACAGACCGTCGAAATGCGCGCGCAGCCAGGCGCTGTCGCGCGTTTCGCGCAGCACGGTTTCGACGCCGCTGGCGATGTCGTAGTAGACCAGGGCCAGCTTGACCGATTCCATGCCCTGTTCCTGGCACATCAGGTGGCCGTAGACGCGCAGCTGGGCCCAGTGCAGGTGGCGGTGGTTGTCGGGAATGGCGTCGGCCCGGCCGCGGTGGGTCTTGACCTCTTCGATCAGGTTTTCATTGGCGTCGTAGCCGTCGGCGCGGCCGCGCACGTGCAAGTCGTTCCACTGGCCGGACAGCGCGACCTCGCTGCGGTAGCCGTCGCCGCGGCGGCCGGCCACGACGGCGTGGCCGGCAATGCCTTCCTGGGCGCTGGGGGAGGGGGTGAAGCGCAGGTCGAGGTCACCCTGTTTGGCGGTGAACTCGCACAGGGAGCGTACGGCGATGGTGTAGCTCACGTAATCCTAAGCCGCCATCTCGAGCCACTGCAGGTAGCACACCGCCACCGGCATCTCATGCACCGCGCAGTAGTCGATCCAGCGCAGCTGGTTGTCCTGCAGGCGGTCGCCCGGGCCCTTCACCTCGATCATCAGGTAGCGGGCCTCAAGCGGCCAGAACTGGATCAGGTCGGGGAAGCCCGTGCGGTTTTCCTTGACGTCGGCCAGGATGCGTTCGCACCACTTGCGCAGGTGGGCGGGCGGGATGCAGGCCAGGGCCAGTTCGATGAGCTCGGGCGTGACGCCGTCCCAGTGCACGAAGGGCGATTGCAGGCCGGCTTTTTCTTGATACGTGAGCCGGATCGTGTCGCGGTAGCTGCCGCTGTCCAGCTCCGCCAGGCAGGCGGCGAACTCCGCGCGACGGCGCTGGTGGAAGTCGGCGCTGTGCAGGTCGGCCGGGCCGCGGTGGAAGGGGTGGAAGAAGGCGCCCGGGATGGCGGCGAACACGGCGCGCCAGCACAGCAGGCCGAACAGGGTATTGGCCAGTGCGTTCTCGACGTAGAACACGGGGGCATCGGCCCCGTGCAGGTGGCCGCGCACGGCGCCCTCGACCCAGCGTTCGCCATTCGGCGGCGCCAGGCACAGCTCGATGCGTTCGACCTGGGTTTTGCCGCGCGGGGCCAGGCGCGCGTGGCCGAGGCGGCGGGCCAGGCGCGGCGCGATGCGGGCCAGGTGCTGGCGCTCGGCATCGTTCTCGGGCGCGGACTGCGCTTGAAGCAACAGGGCATGCGCCTGCTCGAAGCGCTCGTGTTTTTCGAGCACGCGGATCGCTCGCGCCCGCGCGCCGGGAAAGCGGCAGCGCGCGTAGGCGGCGAAGGCGCCGTCCCAGTTCTTCAGCTTTTCGTAGTGCTGGCCGATCTGGAACGTCAGTTTTTCGCGCCGGCCCTCGAGCCAGTCATTGTCGAAAGCGTGCACGGGCAGGTCGCGCACGACGTCGTCCACGTCTTCGCCGGCGGCGAAGCGCTCGCGGCAGGCATGCAGTTGCAGGTAGTGGTCGACGTCGGCGCGCTGGCGAAAGCCGCGCGAGGCGGGCGAGATGTCCACGCTTTCGTAGCGGAACAGGCCCAGGTCGGACAGCACGAAATCGGTCCAGCCCTGGTGCAGGTTGCCGAAGAAGACCAGGCGCAGGCGGTCGCACAGCGGCTTGACCAGGATGCGCCAGGCGATGTCGGGACAGGCCGGATGCCAGCCGGAGAAGCGCCGCGCCTCGGGAAACACGGGGCGCAGGGCGTCCAGCTGTTCTTCCTTGCGCGCCGTCTTGCGCGGCAACTGGGCGCCGAAGGCGTCAAGGAGCTCGGGCTTGGACAGCAGCTCGAACAGCTCGTCGAGCGTGAGTTCGGGGTCGGGCTCGATCCAGCCGGTGCCGAGCAGGTGTTGCGCGGCCTCGACCGGGCAGCCGATCTCGGCATAGCTCAGTTTGCTGGCCCGGAACAGATTGCCCTTACGCATGACCATGCGCACGAACAGGGCGCGCGCATTGTGCGGCAAGCAGGGAAACCCGGCCAGGAAGGCATGTTCGCCGTCGTCCAGCAAGTCGCCATAGCGTTCGCCGATCCAGTCGAGGACCCGCTGGAAGTTATCCAGATAATAAAACTCGTTTTCCAACACCCTGATCATGAGCAAACGCCTAACCTGTGCTTATATACAGTATAGCGTTTTCCGGCGCTGGCCGCCCGGCTGGTGCGGCCTATTTGCCACGCTTAACGTGCCGGAGGGGCAGGGGCTTCGTCTTCCGTCGGAGCGGCATGACCGTTGGCATGGTAGATCACGGCCGAGATCAGGGCGACGTCGCTGTCGTCCTGGGACTCGCCGGTGCGCGCGGGATTGACCGTCCGGACAGGACGTGTGGCCTGGCGTGATGCTTGGGCCCGGGGGCGGGTTGGCGCGGCGGCGCGTGCTTCCGGACGGCGCGGCAGCGGGGCCGCCTTGACGGGCGCCGGCGCGGCCTTGGGCGGGGCCGCAGGCACGGTGGCCGGCTCGAGCAGGCGCAGCGGGGGAACGGGCGCAGGCGCCGCCGCCAGCACCGGCTCCGGCGCAGGCGCAGCGTCGACGATCACCGCCGTCTCGACCGGCGCAGGGGCCATCTCCGCGATCGGGGCGGGCGCCGCCTCGGGCCGCGCCACCTCGAGCGGCGCAGGACCGGCGCCGGCCGCCAGCCAGGCCAGCGTCGCCGTCAAACCCACTGCGACCGTCACCGCCGCGCCATACCAGGCCAGGCGCCCGCCATTGCCAGTGCCCGCGCGGCGCGCCGGCTCGCGCTCGAGCTTGGCGAGGATGCTGTCTTCACGGCCGCCGCGGCGCGACGACGACATCAGGTTGGGACGCATATGCGCATGCATGCGGTTGTCTTGATTTTCGTCTGATGGACGCACGACATTACTCCTAAGATTGGCTTCTGCTGTTCTGATTAGAAACAATCCTGGGGAGTCCGATGCTGATCTTTATCGCCCTTCTGTACGTTTGTCTCGCTTCAGGCCTGGCTTGGCTTGTTCTTTTTCCAAGTGGACGCGCATGGATGTCGCGCGGAATGCATGTCGTGCGCGGTCTGGCCGGCCGCGCAGGGGCCTGGGGCCATGCCGGCACGCGCGCCGCCGGCGCCATGCGCGACAGCGTGACCTTGTCGCTGCGCGAGCGGGTGGTGCAGGGCGTGCGCCGCCATCAGGTGCTGCTGGCCATCGGCGCGCCTGCGGTGTTGATTCCATCGCTGCTGGCGCTGGCCCTGAGCAATCCGGCCATGCTGCCGGTGTACGAGGGCAGCACCGCCTTGCCCGACGAGCAGGTGGCGGCGCTGCTGGCCGGCGAGCAGCTGGTGCCGCCGGTGGCGCTGCCGCCGGGCGTATTTACCACGGCCGAGGTCGAGCTGGTGCGGCCGATGCTGGTTGGCGCCAGCCGCAACTGGGGCTTGCTGCATCCCGACTTCAGCCAGCGCCTGCTGCTGGCGTTCAAGATCATGAAGGAACAGCATGGCTACGAGATGGCGCTGCTCGAAGGCTACCGCAGTCCGGCGCGCCAGGATGAGCTGGCTGCAAGCGGCGGCCACGTGACCAATGCGCGCGCCTTCCAGAGCTGGCACCAGTACGGCCTGGCGGCCGACTGCGCCTTCCTGCGCAACGGCAAGCTGGTGATTTCGGAAAGAGATCCGTGGGCGATGCGCGGCTACCAGCTGTATGGCCAGGTGGCCGAATCGCTGGGCCTGACCTGGGGCGGGCGCTGGAAGATGATGGATTTCGGCCACATCGAATTGCGCATGCGCGGCGTGATGGGGCGCTGAACCGGTGCCTGCGGGCTGTTGCGCAATTTTTCGGATTTTGGCCGCATTGCGCAGAGTCAAGCAGCGTGCCGTATGCCCGTGCGACCATTTCCTGTGAGATTTTTCTACAAGAGACCCCCGCCATGGCACGACTCTGGAAGTACCTAGCCGACAGCCGCGTGCTGGTCGCGATCGGTGTCGCCGCGCTGGCGGCCATTCTGGTAATCGGCGCCGGCCTGCTCGGCCTCGGCATCGTGTGGGCCGCCATCGGCGCCCTGGCGCTGCTGGCCGGCTGGGGCATCTGGTGGATGCTGCGCCGCGCCTGGCGTGCACACCGTGCGCGCAAGCTGGCGGGCGCCATTGCCGGCGCAGCCGCCACCGACGAAGGCGGCAAGGACGAAGTCGCGGTGCTGCGCAAGAACCTGCTGGAGGCGGTCGGCACCATCAAGACCTCCAGGCTGGGCCTGACCCGCGGCGCCGCGGCCCTGTACGAACTGCCGTGGTATATGATCATCGGGAACCCGGCGGCCGGCAAGAGCAGCGCCATCGTGCACTCGGGGCTGAGCTTCCCGATCCCCGGCAACAAGGCGCTGCAGGGCGTGGGCGGCACCCGCAACTGCGACTGGTTCTTCACCACCGACGGCATCCTGCTTGATACGGCGGGGCGCTACTCGGTGCAGGACGACGACCGTGTCGAATGGTTCGGCTTCCTGGATCTGCTCAAGCGACACCGCCAGCGCGCGCCGATCAACGGCATCCTGATCGCGGTCAGCGTCGCCGAGCTGATGGCCGGCCCGGCCACCGCCTCGCACGAACTGGCCAAGAACCTGCGCACCCGGGTGCAGGAGCTGACCGAGCGCCTGGGCGTGCACGCGCCGGTGTACGTAGTCTTCACCAAGGCCGACCTGGTCGCCGGCTTCGTCGACTTCTTCCACGACAGCGAACAGGCCGAGCGCGAACGGATCTGGGGCGCGACCCTGCGCTATAACCGGCGCGCCGCGCCGCAGGACGTGTTGGCCTTCTTCGACGAGCACTTCGACGAACTGGTCGACGGCCTGAAGGAAATGAGCCTGGCCGGCATGGGCGCCAACCGCAGCACGATGCTGCGTTCCGGCGTGTTCACCTTCCCGCTGGAATTCGCCGCGCTGCGCACGCCGCTGCGCGCCTTCCTGGCCACGCTGTTCGAAGACAATGCCTATCAGTTCAAGCCGGTGTTCCGCGGCTTTTACTTCACCAGCGCGCTGCAGGAAGGCAGCGTGCAAGACCTGTCGAGCCGGCGCGTGGCCAGCCGCTTCGACCTGGCGCTGCTGGAGCGGAAGGGTGGGGAGGCTTCTGGCGAGCCGGCAGGTTCGCAGTCTGGGTATTTTCTGCTGGAGCTGTTCCGCAAGGTGATCTTCGCCGACCGCGAACTGGTCAAGCGCTACACGAATCCATCCGCGGCGCGCTGGAAACTGGGCGCCTTCTTCGCCGCCACGATCCTGCTGGGCTGCGCGATGGGCGGCTGGTCGTGGTCGTATATGGGCAATCGCCAGCTGGTCGCCAATGTGCAGTCGGATCTCGACAAGGTGATGAAGCTGCAGGCCGGCCGCATCGACCTGCAGTCGCGCCTGGAGGCGCTCGACATCCTGCAGGACCGCATCGAGCAGATCGAACGCTACGCCGACGACAAGCCGTGGGCGCTGGGCTTCGGCCTGTACCAGGGCGAGGTCCTGGCGCGCAAGCTGCGCGACGAGTACTTCGCCGGGGTGCGCGCGGTGATGGTCGAACCGGTCGCCGGCGCGCTCGAGACCATGCTGACGCAGGTGAACAACAAGGCCGCCGGACTTGAGCCGGTGGGCCAGGTGGCCGCGCCCGCATCTGTCTCCGCCACCGCGCCCAGGCTTGGCCAGCCCTACCAGGACGCGTCGCCCACGGATGTCGGCGACGCCTACAACGCGCTCAAGACCTATCTCATGCTGGGCAATAAATCGTACGCCGAGCCGGGCCACCTGAACGACCAGCTCACACGCTACTGGCGCGGCTGGCTGGAAACGAACCGCGGCAGCATGCCGCGCGAGCAGATGATCCGCAGCGCCGAGCGCCTGATGACCTTCCACCTGGCCCACATCGACGACCCGGCCTGGCCGCAGATTTCCAATAAACTGGGCCTGCTCGACACCACCCGCGAACACCTGCGCCGGGTGGTGCGCGGCACGCCGGCGCGCGAGCGCGTGTATGCCGACATCAAGACCCGCGCCGCCACCCGCTTCCCGGCGGTGACGGTGGCGCGCATCGTCGGCGAGCAGGATGCGGCGCTGGTGGCCGGCAGCCATGCCATCGGCGGCGCCTTCACCCGCGCGGCCTGGGACAAGTTCGTGCTGGGCGCGATCCGGGATGCCTCGAACAAGGAACTGAACACGGTCGACTGGGTGCTCAAGACGGCCGCGCGCGACGACCTGACCCTGGAAGGCAGCCCGGAACAGATCCAGAAGGCGCTGATCGACCTGTACAAGGCCGACTATGCGCGCGAATGGTCGAAGTTCGTGCAGGGCGTGGCGATCGCCGACCTGCGCGGCTTCGACGCCAGCGTGCAAGCCATGAACCGCCTGGGCGACCCGCAATCCTCGCCGATTGCCAAGCTGCTGAGCACGATCTACGAAGAGACGGCCTGGGACAATCCGGGCGGCCTGCGCGCGCCCATTGGCAAGACCGAGCGCGGCGCGATCGAGTGGTTCAAGCAGGTGGTCTTGCGGCGCGCGCCGTCCGACGCGCGCACCCTGGCCGACACCGTCGATCCGGCCCAGCTGCTGGCCCAGCAACAGCAGGGCGCGGGGCCCATCGGCCGCGAGTTCGCCGGCGTGGCGCGCCTGGTCGGCGCCAGGGAGAAGGAGGCGTCCCTGATGACCGGCTACCTCGACGCGCTCTCTCGCCTGCGCACGCGGCTGAACGCGCTCAAGAACCAGGGCGACCCGGGCCCCGGCGCCAAGCAGTTCATGCAGCAGACGCTGGAGGGCAGCGGCTCGGAGCTGGCCGACGCGCTGCGCTACGTCGACGAACAGATGCTGACCGGGATGAGCGACAGCCAGAAACAGGCGCTGCGCCCGCTGCTGGTGCGCCCGCTGACCCAGACCTTCGCCATGATCGTGCTGCCGTCCGAGGCCGAGATCAACAAGACCTGGCAGGCGCAGGTGGTCGAGCCGTTTACCCGCACGCTCGCCACCAAGTACCCGTTCGCCCAGGAGTCCAGCGTCGAGGCGACGCCGGGTGAGATTGGCCAGGTGTTCGGCCCCGAGGGCGCGGTGGCCAAGTTCGTGGGCACGGCGATGGGGCCGCTGGTGGTGCGGCGCGGCGACGTGCTGGCGGCGCGCACCTGGGCCGACATCGGCATCGCGCTGGCGCCGCAGGCGGTGGCCGCCTTCCCGGGCTGGGTGGCGCCGCTGTCGAACAACGGCGTGGCGGCCAGCGGGGCGGCCCAGACCGTGTTCCAGGTGCTGCCCCTGAGCGCGCCCGGCACGCTCGAATACACGCTCGAGATCGACGGCCAGCAGCTGCGCTACCGGAACACGCCCCCAAGCTGGAGCAATATGGTCCATCCAGGACCGCAGGGTGTCTCGGGAGCGCGGGTCTCGGCCGTCACCTTCGATGGGCGCACGGTGGAGCTGTTCAACCAGCCGGGCCAGTTCGGGCTGCAACGCCTGTTCGAGGCGGCCCAGCGCACGCGCAAGGACGGCGGCGTGTTCGAACTGCGCTGGAGCGCGCAGAATGTGTCGGTGGCGGTCGACCTGAAGATCGTCAGCAGCCCGCAGTCCACCGGGGGCGGCCAGAGCCAGGCCCAGGGCTTCCGCGGCCTGCGCCTGCCGCCGGCGATCGTCGGGCGCCATGATGTCCAGAACGCAGCGCCGGCGCTGGCCAGCGCGGGAGCCCAATGATGCGTGCGGACCGCATCGGCTACTTCGGCAAGGTCCCGGCGCGCGCCGATTTCGTCAAGCTGGCCCATGACCCGGCCGCGATCGGCATGCTCGACGCCTGGCTGGCGCAGGTGATGACCTTGCTGCCGTCGGATGCGCGCTGGCGCTTTCACTACGATGCGATGGCGCCGGTGAGCTTCGCCCTGGTCGGCCCGGCGCGTCACCACGCGGTGGCCGGCCACCTGCTGGCCAGCCACGACCAGTCGGGACGGCGCTTCCCTTTTCTTGCCACCCGCACGCTGGCGGTCAGCGACCCCGCCGCCTTCGTCGCCCGTTGCCCGCTGGCCTTCGCGCCGCTGTGGGTATTCCTGGAAGAGATCTGCCCCAAGGTGCTGGGCGAGGGCGATCCCGCCGCCTACCTGCAGGCGATCGCCGACAGCGCGATCGGGCTCGGGGACGAGGCGGCATTGGCGCGCTGGATGGAGCACGGCACGATCGCCTCGCTCGATTCATTGCTGGACCGCTGCGGGGTGGCTCGCTTGGTGCTGGCGCTGGGATTGCTGCTGCAGCCGGTGATGCACAGCCAGCCGGCCGAGCTGCACAAAAGCCTGGTGCTGCCGCTGCCGCACAACCCGTCGGCGCGCTATCCGGTGGCCGCCTTCTGGCTCGAACTGATCACGCCTTTTTTGCGCCGCGCGCAATTCGACCTGGCGCTGTTCATCACGCGCCAGGAAGAACGGCCGGTGCTGGTGGTGGGTTTTTGCGCGGCGCTGGCGGAAACCCTGCGCGCCGTGATCGACCCGCTGGTGGGCGCCGAGCTGCAGGTGCGGTTGCTGGACACGGACTGGATCGACGAGCAGCTGCAGTTCGACGCCGACGTGCGCCAGCTGTCGAGCCACCTGGCCCAGCCCGACCTGCCGCTGTCGCTGGCGCGCGACCTGTTCATGAAGACCTTCATTGGAGCCTGACGTGAAACTCCGCACTCTGACCCTGTTGCTTGGATTGATCGGCGCCTTTCCCTTGGCCGCGCAGACGCCGCCCGGCGCGGCTGAGGCCCCGGTCGTTGTCAGCGGCATGGTCGCCGACGAAGCCGCCAAGGCCGCGCTGCTCGAGCGCCTGCGCGGCGTGTACGGGGCGCAGCGGGTGGTCGACCAGCTGTCGGTCGGCACCGTGTCGACGCCGGCCAACTGGAACAATTACGTGGGCAGCCTGATCGGACCGAGCCTGCGCCTGGTGAAGGGCGGCCAGCTGAAAGTCGAGGGCAACAGCGTCAGCCTGCGCGGCGACGTGGCCAGCGAAGCCCAGCGCCAGCAGATCGCCGGCGAGATCGCGGCCCGGCTCAATCCGACCTATACGGTCAATAACGGCCTGCGGGTGACCGTGTCGCAGCAGGGCGTGCTGGATGCGGCGCTGGCCGACCGCATCATCGAATTCGAGTCGGGCAAGGCGACCCTGACCCCTGCCGGCACCGAGGTGCTGGACGGGATGACGGCGGCCCTGAAAAAGCTCAATGGCGTGAAGGTCGAGGTGATCGGCCACACCGACAACGCCGGCTCGCGCGCCGGCAACCTGTCGCTGAGCCAGGCGCGCGCCGAGGCGGTCAAGTCCTATGTGGTGAGCCAGGGGATCGCCGAAGAGTCGATCGCGGTGTCGGGCGAAGGCCCGGACCGGCCGGTGGCCGACAACCGCACGCCGGAGGGCAAGGCGCGTAACCGGCGGATCGAGTTCAAGGTGATTCAGTAAGATCTGGCCCGCTCACATGGCCCGTCGTTCCCGCGAAGGCGGGAACCCAAGCTCCTTTGCGTAGCCCAAACCGCGATTCAGGCCCGCACGCAGACTTGGGTACCCGCCTTCGCGGGTACGACGTGCTGAGGCTAACGTTAAAAGCTGATCAAGGCAGCGTGATGGTCACATGCGCCGCCTTCGGCGGCAGCTTGACCAGGTCGTTGTAGTGCGCCAGCGCGAACTCGGACTCGTTGCCCAGCACCGTGCGAAAGCCGACGTAGGCGCCCAGCCCGGCCAGCGTGAACACCGACGCCAGCACCCACAGCGACAGGTCGCTGCGTAGCCGGTTGACCACCTGGTCTGGCCGTTCGGCGTGCGGCGCGAAGCCGCGCGTGCGGCCGCGCATGCGGGCGATCTCGTCGCCCAGGCGCGCCACCAGGTAGTCCAGCTTGTCCTTGCCGTCCAGCGCATAGCGGCCCTGGAAACCCAGCAGCAGGCACATATGGAAGACCTCCAGCGCCTCGACCTGCTGCGCGCCCTTGGCCCGCAAGTCTTCCAGCCGGTGGAAGAAATGCTCGCCGGCGAGCTGGTCGCCGAATACGCGCAGCTGCAACGGACGGGTTTCCCAGGCCTCGCGCACCTCGTAGCTCGAGCGCAGGATGATTTCGTCCACCGCCGAGCAATAGGCGTACTTGGCCGCCGTCACGTCTTCGGCCGCGATGCCGAGCGCCTTGGCGCTGCGGTCGACGTCGGCCAGGAAGGCGGTCATATTGTCGGCGAAGGCGCCCTTGTCCTGGGGGCCGCAGCCGTTCTTGAGCAGGAACAGGGCGTGGAAACCCTCGTACATGATGTCCACCAGCCGCTGGCGGCGGTTGGCGAGTTTTCCATCCTCGCCTCTGGGCGCGGCGCGGCGCTCGACGAAGGCGCTCATGCCGACACCGCGATCAGTTCGAGGCGCAGTTCGCGCACGCCGCTCGGCACGTACACCGAGATCGCCTGGGCCTTGAGCATTGCCTCGTACAGCGCGCAGCGGCCTTCGAGCACGAAATAATAAGTGTCGGGCCGCACCGGGATCGCGCTCGGCACCTGGGGCGCATGCACCAGCTTCACGCCGGGCAGCGCCGACAGCACGAATTTGTCGACGTCTTCGGGGGCCCCGACCTTGAACTGCAGCGGCACCGCCTCGACCAGGCGCAGCGCCGGCATGTCGGCCGCCACCGCCAGGTACAAGGTGGTCTGGGCGTTGATGCGGCCCGAGTCGAGCGCTCCGTGGTAGTAGGATGCGCGGTCCTTGTGCAGGGCGATGGTGAAGTAGCGCGACGAGATGACGGTGTCCAGCAGGTCGCGGATGATACCGTCCAGGCGCGCGAACTGCGGGCCGGGATCGGCGTGGACGTAGGAGGGCAGGTCCTCGAGCCGGTAGCTACGCGAATAGGTCATCAGTCCTCCGGCCAGTTCAAGCATGGCGCCGTACAGGCGCTCGGGATGCAGCTCGCGGTGGTGCAGGTAGTGGGCCAGCGCCGCATAGCCGGCGCTGGCCGTGTGCAGCAGCCAGAACGAGGACACGTCGCCGCCGCGGATCTCGACCACGTTGCGGCTCGGCTCGCGCAGGTCGCCATACAGCGCGTTGACCTTGGCCAGCAGCTTTTCCATCAGGCGCGCCAGGCCGATGTAGAGGCCGGCGCCAGGCATCGTCACGGCGTCGATCGACAGGCTGGGCGGAATGAAGCCGGGATCGATCTCGAAGCCGCCGGTGGCCACGCGCCGCAGGCGCAGCAGCGCAAAGCTTTCGTAGGCTTCCAGCGGCTCGCTGTCGGCCACCAGGCGCAGCGCCTTGCGCAGGTAAGTGATGGGGGCGTCGGCCGCCTGGGTATACAAGTCCTGGGTCTCGCGATCGATGCGCCCGAAGCGCACGTCGATGGTCTCCAGGGCGTCCAGGCCGTTGGCGCAGTTGTCGCCGTGCGTGCGCAGCGCCGGCAGGGCGGCGTGGTAGGTGACCGTCTGCTGCGCCGGCGGCAGGTCGCCCAGGCGCACCTGCGGCGGCAGCACGTCGTCGCCCGGTGCGCGCACCACTTCGCCGTCGGGGAATAGCAGCGACAGCTCGTCGATGCGCAGGATGTCGCTGCGCAGCGCGTCGAGATCGACCGCCAGCTTGCGCACGCCCCAGCAATACGGGTGCAAGGCGCAGGCGGTCTGGTTCAGGCGCCCCTCGTGGTAGCGGTCCTGCTGCTGGAAATGCTGGGGCCGCAGGAACAATCCCTCGCCCCATAAGACCTTGGATGGCATCACGATCGCCTCCTCGCCGTTCAGAAAGGACTAGCTTGCAGGAAAGTCATAAACGATTATTGACAGCGCACAGAGCCGAGCGCCGCAGCGCCGCCTTTCCCCACTGAGCCGACGCTCATCGCGCAGGCGTGTAGCCCGACGTTCAGGCCGTCCCGCTCGGCGTCGAGGCTGCTGACTGCAGTGCGCCAGCGGCCGGAGGCCGGGGTGTGGAACAGGGCCACGATGCCGACGTGGCCGGCTTCGCGCGCGACTTTTTCCGTCACCTCGTAGCGCTGGCCCGGCACCAGCATGATCTCGCGCACCTCGACCAGGTCGGCGCCCAGGCTCTCGCGCTCCAGGCGCGGGTCGAGGAAGGTGGCGTAGGGCGCGCCCTCGAAGGCGTCCTTCTGGCGCAGCTTGTACAGGCGTACCGCCAGCGCCAGCGGCTGGCCGCGCGCGTCCACGTTCAGGCGCGTGGCGGCGTGCAGCTTGAGCGGCACGTTGCGCGGCGGTTTTTGCGACTCGGGCAGTTCGGCCGGCTTGCGCAGGCCGGCCGCTTCCAGGGCCACGCTGGCCAGCGGCGCCAGCGCGGCGCCGCCGCAGCCGGCAAGCGCCGCCACCAGCGCGGTTGCCGCCGTCAGCAGGCTGACCCGGTTGAGCTTCCTCATCAACGATCTCCTCGCAATTGTCTTAAGGCACCAGGCTTGGATTGAAACCCATCCGCACCAGGCCGCGCTGACACCGCGCAAACGCAAGCGATATCCAACGGTCCATTGCTGAACTCGCTTTTCATTGACAGTGCACAACTTCTCGGAAAGGGCGATGCGA
This sequence comes from Massilia sp. CFBP9012, assembly GCF_034045115.1. Taxonomy (NCBI): domain Bacteria; kingdom Pseudomonadati; phylum Pseudomonadota; class Betaproteobacteria; order Burkholderiales; family Oxalobacteraceae; genus Massilia; species Massilia sp. CFBP9012. The sequence continues at coordinate 22,797 of NZ_JAXCWM010000015.1, forward strand.
ATAATGGGGGCTTGTTCACCCACTGGAGAGACGAACATGTTCCGCAAACGCCTGTTACCCCTGCTGGTCGGGGTCGCCGCCCTGGCCGGGTGCGCCACCGACGGCACGGGCACGACCGCCAAGCGCGCCGCCGTGTCCGAAAACATCTATGCCGAAGCCGATGCCGCCCTCGCGGCCGGGCAGAGCGACAAGGCCGTCAGCCTGCTCAAGGCGGCCAGCGTGGCGCATCCGGTCGACAAGAAACCCTGGGTGCGCATGGCCCAGATCCGCTTCGACGCCACCCAGTACGGCGACGCCATCAGCAGTGCGCAGGAAGCGCTGGCGCGCGATCCCGACGACACGCTGGCCTACAGCATCCTGGCCGTCAGCGGCCTGCGCGTGGCCAGCAAGGCGCTGGCCGACCTGACGCGCAAGAACAATCTGCAGGGTTCGGTGCGCAGCGAAGCGCAAGACCTGGCCAAGCTGCTGCGCACCAGTCTGGGCGAGGAGGTGCTGGTCACGACCCGTCCGCCTGTGCGTCCGGCGTCGACCCGCAAGACCCCGGGCCAGCCGGCGGTGGCGGCGCCGCAGCGTCCTGCGGCCGGCAGCGCCAGTCCGTTCGACGTTTTGAAGTAATCCCATCTTCCCCCACTGGAGTCGACATGGCCAAGAGCGAAAGCGTACAAAAACGCTTGCAGAAGGTGCGCGCGCCGCGCGTGCAGATGACCTATGACGTCGAGATCGGCGACGCGATCGAGAACAAGGAGCTGCCCTTCGTGGTCGGCGTGGTCGGCGACTTCGGCCTCGATCCCAAGGCCGAGAAGAAGCGCCTCAAGGACCGCAAGTTCGTCAATGTCGACGCCGGCAATTTCGACGAGGTGCTGGGCGCCGTCGCGCCCGTCGCCACCTTCAAGGTCGAGAACCACCTGTCGCCGGAAGGCGGCCAGTTCGGGGTGCAGCTGCAGTTTCGCGAGATGGATGACTTCCGGCCCGAGTCGGTGGTGCGCCAGGTGGCGCCGCTGGCCGGGCTGCTCGAAGCGCGCACCAAGCTGGCCGACCTGCGCAACAAGCTGGCCGGGAACGACAAGCTCGAAGACATCCTGACCGAGGTGCTGGGCAATACCGAAAAACTCGACAGCCTGCGCAAACCAGGCAAAGGGGAGTGAGATGGCGGCGGTATTCGAATCCACCCAAGCGACAGCGGCGGCGCCGGAACTGGACGCCTCGCTGCTCGACCAGATCGTCGAAGAAAGCCGCGTGGCGGCATCGAGCAGCGAGCACGCACGTGCGCGCGACCTGATCTCGGAGCTGGTGACCCAGGTGATGCAGGGGACGATGGTGATCTCGTCCAATCTGTCGGCGACCATCGACGCGCGCCTGGCGGAACTGGACCGCATGATCTCCGACCAGCTCTCGGCAATCATGCACGCGCCCGAGTTCCAGAAGCTCGAGCGCAGCTGGACCGGCCTGAACTACCTGGTCAGGAACAGCACCACGAGCGCGAACCTGCAGATCCGCATGCTCAATGCCAGCAAGCGCGAACTGGTCAAGGACTTCCAGTCGGCCATGGAGTTTGACCAGAGCACGATGTTCAAGAAGATCTACGAAGAAGAATTCGGCACCTTCGGCGGCGCGCCCTACGGCACCCTGATCGGCGACTTCGAGATCTCGCGCCAGCCCGAGGACATCTACTTCCTCGAGCAGATGTCGCACGTGGCCGCGGCCAGCCATGCGCCCTTCATCACCTCGAGCAGCCCCGAGCTGTTCGGCGTCGAAGGCTTCGGCGACCTGGGTAGACCGCGCGACCTGGCCAAGGTGTTCGACACCGTCGAATACGCCAAGTGGAAGGCGTTCAGGGAGTCGGAGGATTCGCGCTACGTCGGCCTGTGCCTGCCGCGCTTTTTGGGACGGTTGCCATACCACCCGCTTGATGGCATGACGACCGAAGGCTTCAACTATGTCGAGGACGTGGACGGCAGCGACCACTCCAGATACCTGTGGTGCAACGCGGCCTATGCCTTCGGCGCCCGCCTGACGCGCGCCTTCGAGGATTATGGCTGGTGCGCGGCGATCCGCGGAGTCGAGGGAGGCGGCCTGGTGGAAAACCTGCCGACCCACACCTTCAAGACCGACGAGGGCGAAGTGGCGCTGAAATGCCCGACCGAGGTCGCGATCACCGACCGCCGCGAGAAGGAGCTGTCGGACCTTGGTTTCATCTCGCTGGTGCATTGCAAGAACACCTCGTACGCGGCCTTCTTTGGCGCCCAGTCGGCCCAGAAGGCACGCAAGTACAACAACGAGGCGGCCAATGCCAATGCCGTGCTGTCGTCGCAGCTGCAGTATATCTTCGCCGTCTCGCGCATCGCCCACTACATGAAGTCCATGATGCGCGACAAGATCGGCAGCTTCGCCGCCGCCTCCAACGTCGAGGATTACCTGAACCGCTGGCTGACCCAGTACGTCCTGCTCGACGATAACGCGAGCCAGGACCAGAAGGCGCAGTTCCCGCTGCGCGAGGCCAGCGTGCAGGTGTCCGAAGTGCCGGGCCGCCCCGGCGTGTACCGCGCCGTGTCCTTCCTGCGCCCGCACTTCCAGCTCGATGAACTCTCTGTTTCGCTCCGTTTGGTCGCGGAGCTGCCGCAGTCGACCAAAAGCTAGAACCCTTATTAACTTACTTGGAGTAGAACATGGCAATTGACGTGTACCTGCAGATCGACGGGATCAAGGGCGAATCGATGGACGACAAGCACAAGGACTGGATCGAGTGCACCTCGGTGGCGTGGGGCGTGAGCCAGCCGCGTTCGGCCACCGCGTCCACTGGCGGCGGCCACACGGCCGAACGCTGCGAACACCAGGAGATCGCACTGACCAAGTTGGCCGACCTGGCGTCACCGATCCTGCTGCAGACCTGCTCGGCCGGCAAGACGATCCCGAAAGCCAAGCTGGAGTTCATGCGCGCCGACGGCCAGGGCGAGCGCATCAAGTATTTCGAGATCGAGCTCGAGAACGTCCTGATCGGCGGCATCAAGCCCAGCGTCGCCGAAGGCAGCATCATCCAGGAATCGGTCGGCCTGAAGTTCTCGAAGATCAAGTGGAAGTATACCCAGCAGAAGGTCACCGGCGGCGCCGGCGGCAACACCTCAGGCGGCTGGGACCTGGCGGCCAACAAGGTCGTCTGAGCGGCGTTCGCCGTTCTTGTGCGCGCGGCGGCTGCGCGTTTTCCATCAGCCCGCCGCGCATCCAATATTCCCCGGGAGGCACCATGAAAGGCTTCACACCGGGCTTGCTCGACCGCCTGATGGTCGACGAGGGCGCGGCCGGCGCCGCGCTGGGCGTCGAGCAGCTCAAGGACAGCGTCGCGCGCGACCTGGAAGCCCTGCTCAATACCCGCATCGCGCTGGACGTCGCCCACCTCGAAGGCTATCCCGCGGCGCGCACCTCGATCCTGCACTACGGCCTGATCGACTTCGCCGGTTTCTGCCTGACCAGCAGCGTCGACCGCGCCGCCGTCTGCGCCAGCATCGAGGATGCGATCGCCACCCACGAGCCGCGCCTGCTCGATGCGCGCGCCGTGCTCGAACCCGAGGCGGGCGACGTCAACCGCCTGCATTTCGCGATCCACGCACGTCTCGCCGTCGACGGCCTGCTCGAACCGGTCAACTTCAATGCGGTGCTGCAGCCGTCGTCGCTGCACTACGAGATCAACCGCACCGCCCGGCCGCCCAGGGGCTGACCGGCGGCGCCACCACGCCATTACAATAAGGGAGCCACGATGGACATCAACCTCAAGACGCTCATCTCCAAGCTGAACGACACCACCCGCGCCGCCGCCACCCGCGCCGCCAGCATCTGCATGGGGCTGGGCCAATACGAGGTCGACGTCGAGCACCTGTTCCTGGGCCTGATCGAGCAGCCGGGCAGCGACCTGGCCGCGATCGCGCGCCAGTGCGACATCAGCCTGACCGGCCTGGAAGCCGACCTGCGGCGCGAAGTGGGGCGCTTCGCCACCGGCAGCGCACGCACGCCGGTGTTCTCGCGCCATTTGCCGCTGCTGTTCGAGCATGCCTGGCTGATCGCGTCTCTGGGCACGGGCCAGCCGAACCGGATCCGCAGCAGCCACCTGCTGCTGGCGCTCTTGACCGAGCCGTCGCTGGCCCAGCTGGCGCAGCGCGCATCAAAGCTGTTCGCGCGCTTCCCGCTCGACCGCCTGAAACACGACCTGGAACGTTTGACGCGAGGCTCGCTTGAATCGCCCGCGCTCGACGCGGAGGAAGTGGTGGACGCCGGCCCGGACGCAGCGTCCGACCTGACCCAGGCCGCCGCCCGAGCCACGCCGGCCCTGGACCAGTACACCACCTGCCTGACTGCGCGCGCGCGCGACGGCAAGGTCGACCCGGTGATCGGGCGCGACATGGAAATCCGCCAGGCGATCGACATCCTCATGCGGCGGCGCCAGAACAACCCGATCCTTACCGGCGAGGCCGGCGTCGGCAAGACCGCCGTGGTCGAGGGCCTGGCGCTGCGCATCGCCCAGGGCGACGTGCCGGATGTGCTGAAGGGCGTCGAGATCCACACGCTCGACATGGGCCTGCTGCAGGCCGGGGCCAGCGTGAAAGGCGAGTTCGAGAACCGCCTCAAGAACGTCATCGATGAAGTGAAAAAGAGCCCGCACGCCATCATCCTGTTCATCGACGAGGCCCATACGATGATCGGCGCCGGCGGCACTGCCGGCCAGAACGACGCGGCCAACCTGCTCAAACCCGCGCTGGCGCGCGGCGAGCTGCGCACGATCGCGGCCACGACCTGGGGCGAGTACAAGAAGTACTTCGAGAAGGACGCCGCGCTGGCGCGCCGCTTCCAGGTGATCAAGGTCGAGGAGCCGGACGAAGACACGGCGTCGGCCATGCTGCGCGCCATGGCGCCGCTGATGGAACAGCATTTCGGCGTGCGGGTCTACGACGATGCGATTACCGAAGCGGTGCGCCTGTCGCACCGCTACATCAGCGGCCGCCAGCTGCCGGACAAGGCGATCAGCGTGCTGGACACCGCCTGCGCCAAGGTGGCGCTGGGTCAGAGCGCCACGCCGGCGCTGCTGGAAGACTGCGTGCGCCGCATCGAACGGCTGGACGCTCGCATCAGTGCGTTGACCCGCGACGCCAGCGCCGGCGCCGACCATGCCGAGGTGCTGGCGGCGCTGGGCCAGCAGCGCGGCAGCGCCGCCGCCGAGCAGGAGATGTTGCAGCGCAGGTGGGAAGAAGAGCAGGCGCTGGCCGGCCAGATCGGCAAGTTGCGCGCCGAACTGGAAGCCTCTGGCAGCCGGAGCGAGAACAGCGGCGCGAAGGATTTGCGCGCGCTGAACGAAGCCCTGCGCGCGCTGCAGGGCGAAGCCCCGCTGGTGCCGGTGCAGGTCGACGGCCACACGGTGGCCGAGATCGTCGCCGCCTGGACCGGCATCCCGCTGGGCCGCATGGTCAAGGACGAGATCCGCACCGTGGTCAACCTGAAATCGATGCTGGACGAGCGCATCCTGGGCCAGGGCCATGCGAGTGACGTGGTGGCCCAGCGCGTGCGCACCGCGCGCGCCAACCTGGACGACCCGAACAAGCCGAAGGGCGTGTTCCTGTTCGTCGGCACCTCGGGCGTGGGCAAGACCGAGACCGCGCTGGCGCTGGCCGACATCCTGTACGGCGGCGAGCGCAAGCTCATCACGATCAATATGAGCGAATACCAGGAAGCGCACAGCGTCTCCGGCCTGAAGGGCTCGCCGCCGGGCTATGTCGGTTATGGCGAGGGCGGGGTGCTGACCGAGGCGGTGCGGCGCAATCCCTATAGCGTGGTGCTGCTCGACGAGGCCGAGAAGGCGCATCCCGACGTGCTCGAGATGTTCTTCCAGGTGTTCGACAAGGGCGTGATGGACGACGCCGAAGGACGCCAGATCGACTTTCGCAACACGATCATCATCCTGACCTCGAACGCCGGCTCGAGCCAGCTGATGGCCGCATGCCTGAATAAGCCGGCGAGCGAGCTGCCCACGCCCGAACAGCTGTCCGAACTGCTGCGGCCCACGCTCATGAAACACTTCAAGCCGGCCTTCCTGGGCCGCCTGGCGGTGGTGCCGTTCTACCCGATCGGCGACGAGGTGCTGGCCAATATCATCCGCCTCAAGCTGGCCCGTATCGGCGCGCGCGTGCTGGACAACCACAAGGCGGCATTCGAGTACGACGAGGCGCTGGTGGAGGCCGTGTTGAAACGTTGTACCGAGGTCGATTCCGGCGCCCGTAACGTCGACAACGTCCTGAACGGCACCTTGCTGCCGGAGATCGCCGACAGCGTGCTGGCGCGCATGGCCGATGGCGGCGGTATCGCCCGCGTGAAGGTCGGCGCGACGAAGGCCGGCAAGTTCAAGTACCTGATCGAAGCAACACAGTCCTGAGGAGGGCGCGATGATGGACATCGATGCATTGCTGGCGCCGATCGCGCCGGAGAATCCCTGCGGCGCCGACCTGGCGTTTTCACTCGAGGTCGACGAGATCGCGCGCGCGCGCCTGGCCGACGATCCTTCGCTGGAGCAGGGCGCATGGGTGACGGCGCTCAAGGAAGCCGACTGGAAGCTGGTCGGCAAGCGCTGCACCGGCTTGCTGCAGACCCGCAGCAAGGACTTGCAACTGGCCGTGTGGCTGGCCGAAGCGAATGCGAAGACCGGCGGCATGCGCGGCCTGGCCGAAGGCCTGGGGCTGGTGGCGGCGCTGTGCGAGCGCTACTGGGAAGGGCTGCACCCGCAGGCCGATGAGGATGGCTTCGAGCGCCGCATCGGCAACCTGTCCTGGCTGGCGGGGCGCATTGCGCCGCTGGTCAAGACGATGCCGCTGGCCGAGAACGGCGTGCTGACGCTGCAGGCCTGGGAAGTCGCGCGCGCGAAGGGGCCGGAAGCGGTGGCCGAGCTGGACACGGCGCGTGCGCGCAGCAAGGGCGCCTTCGTGCAGGCGCTGCTGGCCGATTGCGAAGCCTGCCTGGCGGCCTTGCAGGAACTGGAGCGGGTAGTCGACGGCCAGCTCGGCGCCGATGGGCCGGGCTATAGCGTCGGGCGGGCCGCGCTGGGCGACGTGGTCGACTTGATCAAGCCGGTGGCGATGGCGGGAGCGGCGTCGACGCCGACCGAGGCGGCAGCCGGCGGCAGCGTCACAGCACTCGCGCTGCCGCTGAGGGTCGACGGGCAGGTGGCGCACCGCGACCAGGCACTGGCCCAGCTGCGCCAGGTGGCCGAATTCTTTCGCCGCACCGAGCCGCACAGCCCGGTGGCCTACCTTGCCGAAAAGGCCGCGCGCTGGGGCGAACAGCCGCTGCACGCCTGGCTGCGTTCGGTGATCAAGGATGACGCCTCGCTGGCGCGGCTGGAAGACTTGCTTGGGATCGAACATCCGGCGCCGTGACGCCGGATGTGCACGGGGGCGGGTTACTCGGACTTCTGCGCCTTGCCGGCGCCCGGCGTCACGATCGAGCTGGCCCGCTCGAACTGGGCTTCGACGGTCTGCACCGCCTGGCGGGTGGCGTTGGTTACCTGCTCATAGCCCTTGAAGGCATTCTCGATCGCGGCCTTGATGATCTCGACCGCGTTCTCAGAACCCGGCTTGACGTTCTGGGTGACGTCGTAGATCAGCGCCGACAGCGTGTTCTTCGTTTCCGCCACGTGGGCATCGGCGGCGCCGCGGAACTCATCGTGCATCTCGTCGATGATGGACTTGAGCTGGGTCGCGTACTCGGTGGCGTTGGTGACGCCGGCGGCCGGCTGCATGCGTGCGGCCAGGGTGTCGAAGGCGGCTTTCGGATTGCCGGCCTTGGTGGCTTCGGCCATGCTGCGGCCGGCGGCCATCGTGCTGTCGACCGAGCTTTTCGCCGCGTTCAGGTTGAGGGCGACGACCTGCTCGACGCCTTTGACGGTCTTGCCGGCAAGGGCGTTGAAGGTCTGCATCTGCAGGTCGAACAGGGTTTTTGTGGCGTTTGCGAACTGCTCCGGGCTGGTAAACATAGGTGTCTCCTCAGTGGATGCTCTGTTATGTAATGAAGTTTGGCGGCGATGTTTGTCAAAACGCCGCCTCTTCCACTTTCATTATTTAACAACAATGAGTTTTTCGCAACGCATGTCCCGATAGGGACCGTTTGATTTTTCCCAGCCTTCACCCAGCGGGGTTTGGGAACAGGCCAGTTCGCCGGTGAGCTTGCTGCGCCACTGGTAATAGGGCGCCGGCCCGGCCAGGGCCGAGGACAGGATGAGGACGAGTGCCAGCCCGAGGGCCGCGGGTCGGATAATCTGCATGGGGCTATGCTCGGACGTTCTCGACTGCAAGTCAAGCGCCGCTTGAGCTTCCCATAGTGGGAAGGTGTATGCTTGGGTCGGGAAAAGGTCGGGAAAAGGTCGGGAAACAACGGGAGAATGACCATGCAGTCCACAAGCCTGAACATCGGCGACGCCGCCCGCGCTTCGGGCGTGACGGCGAAAATGATTCGCCATTACGAATCGATCGGCCTGGTGAAAGCGCCGCGCCGGACCGAAGCCGGATATCGCCTGTACAGCGAACAGGACGTGCGGGTGCTGCAATTCATCCACCGCGGTCGCGCACTCGGGTTTTCGCTGGGCCAGATCAGGGAATTGCTGGCGCTGTGGGAAGATAAACACCGGGCCAGCGCCGACGTGCGCGCGATGGCGCTGGCGCATATCGCCGAGCTGGATCGCAAGATCGCGGAAATGGCAGCGATGCGCAGGACGCTGGAAAGCCTCGCGACATCCTGTCATGGCGATGCTCGATCGGATTGTCCGATCCTGGACGATCTGGCGACGCAATAGATAGCAGGGCGTACAACGCAAAACGCCGTAGTCCTCATGAGAAGGCTACGGCGTTTTGCGGGACGAGAAGTCCGGAAAAACAAGGTAGATTTTGGTGCCCACGGAGGGACTCGAACCCCCACACCTCGCGGCACATGGACCTGAACCATGCGCGTCTACCAATTCCGCCACGTGGGCACTGATACAACCGTATAACGATACTGCTTTTACAAGCAGGTAGATTTTGGTGCCCACGGAGGGACTCGAACCCCCACACCTCGCGGCACATGGACCTGAACCATGCGCGTCTACCAATTCCGCCACGTGGGCACTGAAACAACCTTACAACCAGAAAACGTTGGTGCCCACGGAGGGACTCGAACCCCCACACCTCGCGGCACATGGACCTGAACCATGCGCGTCTACCAATTCCGCCACGTGGGCGTTTTCTGTACTACAAACAACCTGTCAATTTGTTGGTGCCCACGGAGGGACTCGAACCCCCACACCTCGCGGCACATGGACCTGAACCATGCGCGTCTACCAATTCCGCCACGTGGGCACTGCAAACCAACTCTGCTACAATAGCAGGCTTTGTCATTTTCCGCTAGATCAACATTTCTAGATCATTACGCAAAACACACCGCTTACCACTGCTGCTTTCTTCGCTTCGTCGTTGCCGCCGTTGCTGAAGAGAGCGAGATTATAGCGGATGATTTTCAATAGTCAAAGACCCACGATGAAGTTCTGATCGGGGCAATGAATATATTCCAGGAACATCCCGCAGCACGCCACGTTAGGCGAATCGGATGGACCTCCGTTACACTACGCCTGTCAAGGTGTCAATCAAGCTGGCTGCCGCCTATCCATTCATGCGCGGCGCTATTACTGACCAAGAGAAAAAAGAAACGATTTGAAGCAACCTACTCATACCATTCCAAGCCGCGAGGAAATCCTCGCAGTCTTCCGTGACGCCACCGACCCGCTCGATGCGGCCGGCCTGGCACGTGCCCTCGAGGTCAAGCCCGCCGCCCAGGAAGTCCTGGGCCGCCGCCTGAACGCCATGGAGCGGGACGGCCAGATCCGCTCCGACCGTAGCGGCACTTATATGCTGGCCGACCATTCCGCCTTCGTGGCCGGCAAGGTCGCCGCGCATCGGGACGGATTTGGATTCGTGATCCCGGACGAACCAGGCCCCGACCTGTTCCTGTCCGACCGCGAGATGCAGAAAGTGCTGCACGGCGACCGCGTGATGGCGCGCGTGACCGGCACCGATCGCCGCGGCCGTCCAGAAGGCTCGATCGTCGAAGTCGTCGAGCGCGCCAACACCCACATCATCGGGCGCCTGCTCAATGAAGGCGGTGTGTGGATCGTCTCGCCCGAAGACCAGCGCATCGCCCAGGACGTCCTGGTATCCGGTTCGCCGGGCAAGGCGCGCGCCGGGCAGGTGGTCAGCGTCGAGTTGCTCGAGCAGCCGGGACGCTTCCAGAAGCCGACCGGCCGCATCGTCGAAGTGCTCGGCGAACTGGACGACCCTGGTATGGAAATCGAGATCGCCGTGCGCAAGTTCGGCGTGCCGCACGTGTTCTCGCCGCCGGCACTGAAACAGGCCGCGCGCCTGCCAAACGAAGTGATCGATGCCGACCTGGCCGACCGCGTCGATCTGCGCGATGTGCCGCTGGTGACTATCGATGGCGAAGACGCGCGCGACTTCGACGATGCGGTCTACTGCGAGCCGGTCAAGATCGGCGCTACCCGCGGTTATCGCCTGCTGGTCGCGATCGCCGACGTCAGCCATTACGTGAAGCCGAACGACGCGCTCGATGCCGACGCCATCGAGCGCAGCACCTCGGTGTATTTCCCGCGCCGCGTGATCCCGATGCTGCCCGAGAAGCTGTCCAACGGGCTCTGTTCGCTGAACCCGCATGTGGACCGCTGCACCCTTGTGTGCGATATGGTGGTCACCGAGGACGGCGAAGTCACCGCCTACCAGTTCTACCCGGCCGTGATGCACTCGGCGGCGCGCCTGACCTATAACCAGGTGGCCGACATCCTGGCCGACACCGACGGCCAGGAAGCGCAACAGCGTCCGGGCATCGTGCCGCACCTGCTGAACCTGAACGGGGCCTTCCGCTCGCTGCTCAAGGCGCGCCAGGAGCGCGGCGCGATCGATTTCGAAACCACCGAAACCTATATCGTTTGCAATCCGCTGGGCAAGATCGAGAAGATCATCCCGCGTACCCGCAACGACGCGCACCGCCTGATCGAGGAGTGCATGCTGGCCGCAAACGTGTGCGCCGCCGACTTCCTGCTGCGCCACAAGCACCCGGGCACCTTCCGCGTGCACGCGACGCCGACCGAAGAGAAGCTGAACCAGTTGCGCACCTTCCTCAAGCAGGTGGGCCTGAACCTGGGCGGCGGCAACAAGCCGGCCGCGCGCGACTACGCCGCGGTGATGCAGCAAATCCGCGAGCGTCCCGACGCGACCCTGCTGCAGACCATGCTGCTGCGTTCGATGCAGCAGGCCGTCTACAGCCCGGACAACGTCGGCCACTTCGGCCTGGCATACGAGGCCTACGCCCACTTCACCAGCCCGATTCGCCGCTATCCCGACCTGCTGACCCACCGCGCGATCAAGGCGATCCTGCTGGGCAAGCGCTACGAGCCGAAGGGTATCGAGCTGGGCAAGCTGAATTCGACCCAGTCGAATTCGGCGCGCAAGCAGGCGGCCAAGGACAAGGCCGACGGCAAGCCGCAGAAGAGCGAAAAAGACCTGACGATCTGGGACGCCCTCGGCGTGCACTGTTCGGCCAACGAGCGCCGCGCCGATGAAGCTTCGCGCGACGTCGAGAACTGGCTCAAGTGCTTCTTCATGCAAGACAAGATCGGCGAAGAGTTCACCGGCACGGTCGCCGGCGTCACCACCTTCGGCATCTTCGTGCAGCTCGACGAGCTGTTCGTCGAAGGCCTGGTGCACATCACCGAGCTGGGCGCCGATTACTTCCAGTACGACGAGGCGCGCCATGAACTGCGCGGCGAGCGTACCGGCCAGCGCTACCAGCTGACCGACCGGGTCACCGTGCGCGTGGCGCGGGTCGACCTGGAGTCGCGCAAGATCGACCTGACGCTGGCCTCTGCGCCGGCGGCGCTTGAGGCGGGCGAGGGCGCTGGCCGCAACAAGGGCGGGCGCAATGAAGGTCGCGGTAATGAAGGCCGCAACGAAGGTCGCAACGGCGGCAAGAAATCACGTGGCGGACGTGGTCGTGGACCGAAGCCATCCGCACCGGCCATCGTCCAGGCGGCAGCAGCCGTGCCGACGCCGCTCGAGCGTGCGCGCCAGGTGGCGCAGGATGCGATGGAAGTGCCGGCGAAGGCGCCGAAGTCGCGCAAGGCCCGGGCAAAAGCCAAGGCCCTGGAGCGTGCCAATGCAGCGGCAGCGGCGCCGGTAGTGGAAGTACCGGTAGCTCAGGCTCCAGTGGTTCAGGCTCCGGTAGTCAAGGCTCCGGTAGTCGAAGCTCCGGTAGTCAAAGCTCCGGTAGTCAAAGCTCCGGTAGTGAAAGCTCCGGTAGTGAAAGCTCCGGTAGTGAAAGCGCCGGCACCTGCCCCAGCGCCGGTCGTCCAGGCCAAGGTCGAAGCACCGGTAGCGGCAACGCCACCAGCCCGCAAGCCGCGCGCCGCCAAGGCCGCCGCCGTTCCCGCGCCGGCACCTGCAGCAGCGCCGGTCGAAGCGGCTCCAGTCAAGACGCGCGCCAAAAAAGCAGTTGCCAAGCCGGCGCCTGTGGCGGAAGTCGTCGTGGCCGCTCCTGCCAAGAAGGCTGTAGCGAAGAAAGCCGTTGCGAAGAAAGTCGTCGCCACCAAAGCCGTAGCGACCGAGCCGGTCGCGAATAAGGTCGTCGCAACGAAAGCCGTCGCAACGAAGGCAGTCGCCAAGAAGGCCGCCGCGCCACGCAAGGCGGCCGCCAAGGCTGTCGCCGCGCCAGTGGCTGCGCCAGCCGCCAAGAAAGCGGCCAAGACCGCATCCAAAACCAGCAAGAAAAAAGCACCTGAAAGCGATTGAGAAGTAGCAAATGAAAAATAAAATGATTTTCGGCTTCCACGCCGTGACCTCGCGCCTGCGTCATGAGGCGCAGTCGGTGGAAGAGATCTTTGTCGATGCCGAGCGCAATGACGGCCGCATGAAAGACCTGATCGCCAATGCCAAGGCAGCCGGCGTACGCGTGATGCCGGTCGATGCCGCGCGCCTCGACAAGATCACCGGCACCCGCCGCCACCAGGGCGTAATCGCCTTCGCCAGCCAGCTGGCGCTGGCGCGCAGCCTGGACGAGCTGCTCGACGCCATCGAGGGTCCGCCGCTGCTGCTGATCCTGGACGGCATCACCGATCCGCACAACCTGGGCGCCTGCCTGCGCGTGGCCGACGGCGTCGGCGCGCATGCGGTCATCGTGCCGAAGGACCGCGCGGTCGGCCTGAACGCCACCGCTGCCAAGGTCGCCAGTGGCGCCGCCGAGACGGTGCCCTACATCACCGTCACCAATCTGGCGCGTACCATGCGCGAGCTGAAGGAACGCGACATCCTGCTCATCGGCACCTCGGACGACGCCGACCGTGGCCTGTACCAGGCCGATTTCACCGGTCCGGCCGCCCTGGTCATGGGCTCGGAAGGCGAGGGCATGCGCCGCCTGACGCGCGAAACCTGCGACGTGCTGGTCAATATCCCGATGTTCGGTTCGGTGGAAAGCCTGAACGTGTCGGTCGCCTCGGGCGTCTGCCTGTACGAAGCGCGCCGCCAGCGCATCGCGCGCGAAGGCTGATCGGCCAGCGTGCTACTTGGGTTCCCGCACTGCGCGGGAGCGACGGGTTTGAGCAGGTGGCCGGAATCGTGTTGCTGATGTTCCCGAGCGCCAATTAACGTCGTTCCCGCGCAGGCGGGAGCCCAAGTCATTCGCTCTGCCGCAAGCCATCCACACCCCACAGTTTTACCTCTCCCACAAGCATTCCACCCCCGGATCGGCTACCATGAAAGTCGTTCCCTCCGAAGCACCACCATGTTTTTCTCACGACTACGCGAAGACATTCGCAACATCATCGAGCGCGATCCCGCCGCCCGCAACGGCTGGGAAGTGCTGACCTGCTATCCGGGCCTGCACGCCATCGTCGCCCACCGCTGGGCCCACGCCTGCTGGCGCATGGGCCTGAAATGGCTCGGCCGCTTCATCGCCCACCTGGCCCGCATCGTCACCGGCATCGAGATCCATCCCGGCGCCGCGATCGGCCGCCGGGTGTTCATCGACCACGGCTTCGGCGTGGTGATCGGCGAGACCGCCGTGATCGGCGACGACTGCACCATCTACCAGGGCGTCACGCTGGGCGGCACCACGCTGGTGGCCGGCACCAAGCGCCATCCGACGCTCGAGCGCGGCGTGATCGTCGGCGCCGGCGCCCAGGTGCTGGGCGCCTTCACGGTCGGCGAGTACGCCAAGATCGGTTCCAACGCGGTGGTGGTCAAGCAGGTAGCAGCCGGCGCCACGGCGGTCGGCAACCCGGCCCACATCATCCAGAAAGAAGACCAGTCGCGCAGCGCGCGCATGTTCGCCGCCTATGGCGTCACGCCCAACGGCGACGACCCGCTGTCGAAAGCCCTGCGCGGCCTGATCGACCACGCCGCGCGCCAGGACGAGCAGATCGAACGCCTCACCGACACCATGCGCGCCGCCGGCCTGTGCTGCCCGCCGGTGCAGGAGGGTGATAAACTCGACTCGGAACAACTGAACCGCCTGGTAGATTAAGTAGATTAAGGAATCGCATGACAAACGAAGCGACTGGCGGCATCGACGCCGCAGCCGTGCTGGACCCGGTCGAACTGCGCGTGCTGGCCGTGCTGGCCGAGAAAGAAGCGCTAACCCCTGATAACTATCCGATGTCGCTCAACGCGATCGTGAACGGATGCAATCAATTGTCGAGCCGCGATCCGGTGATGCAGCTGTCCGACGACATCGTCCTGGATACCCTGCAGCGCCTCACCGAACGCAAACTCGTCAACGCCATCTCGCAGGCCGGCGCCCGCGTCGTGAAGTACGAACACCGCATGCGCATCAAGTGGACGCTGGAGCAGGACAAGCTGGCCGTGCTCACCATCCTGATGCTGCGCGGCCTGCAGACCGCCGGCGAAATCCGCACCCGCAGCGGCCGCCTGCACGAGTTCAAGAGCGTGCAGGACGTCGAGACGGCGCTGCAGTTCCTGATCGATAAATACCCGCCGCTGGTAGTCAAGCTCGATCGCGCGCCGGGCACCAAGGAATCGCGCTACGGCCAGCTGCTGGGCGGCGAGATCACCATCGTCGCCGGCAGCGAGCAGACCTCGTCGGCGTCCAGTGGCCAGACCCAGGGCGGCCGCATCGCCCAGCTCGAAGAAGAAGTCGCGTCGCTGCGCGCCGAGATGGAAGAGCTCAAGGCGCAGTTCGAGGCGTTTCGTCAGCAGTTCCAGTAATACCGGTGTCTGCTGGCGCGAATTCGAACTGGATCAACGCGTCGTCGCTCCACCTCGAGTCATACAGGGGAACGCTGTAGCTTTTACCGCTGAACTCGATATTCCCGCTGCGCGCACCGTCTTCCAGGTAGGCCTTGCCGATGGTGTGCGCGGCGCGGTACGTGAAGCGGGCTTTTTTATCCTTCATGAAGCCGCACCAGTCGTTGCTGAGCAGCAGGCTGTTGATGGTTAGGGTCCACATCAGTCCGATTTCTTCCTTGGCCATCGCGACCCGTACCTGGCATTCCAGCCGCAGGTCGCCCAGCCTGCGCACATGTTCCGGCAGCCCCGGCGTGCGTACGCTCGGCTCGATACGGTAGTCGCGGCGCTTCTGGTTGAGTACCAGCTCGCTATTGGCGTCCAGGGCCGGCTCGCTGCGCGGCATCAGGATTTCGCCTTCGGCGTCGAGCAACAAAGGCAGCATGAAGCCCTCGTCGCCCTCGAGCCGCGCCACCGGCGCCAGTCCGGTGTCGGCCTGGCGCCGGCGTTCGACCCGGAAGCGGAGCGCGTCGACGCCCGGCGCCAGGCGCCGGTGCTTCTCGAACGCGTCCATCCCTGCCACGATCACCTTGTACTTGCGTGCTTCGGCATCGCGGATCGCATTCACGTGGACGGTGTCGGGGTTGCCCGGCGCGCTGGTCTGGCCCGCGCCGGCCGCGCCCGGCGCGCAACAAGCGAGCGCGGCGCCGATCGTCATCAGGAGGATGACGCGCATCGCATCAACCCTCGTCGCGCCAGCGGCGCAGGCGGATCGCGCCGTAGATCATCGCGCAACCTGCGGCGGCGGCGATCCATACCGCGGGCGAGGTCAGCGTGCCGTAGGACAGTCCAATCAGCATCGGTCCGTCGAGGCCGGCATTCTGTTCGGCCAGCGCCCTGCCATTGACTTCGCCGAACCAGATGCCTGGCATCAGGCCGCCCAGGATGCGCGCCACCACCTCTTCGCCGAACCACTTGACGTTCAGGCTCAGGCCCGAGAAGCGACCGACCAGGAAATCGAACCAGGCCAGCAGGGCCAGCGCGATGACCGGCACGCCCACCGCCCACAGGAACACCTTGGAGCGGGCCCAGCTCGACACCAGCAGCAGCCAGCCTACGGTCGGCAGCGCCCACACGATGTACAGCGGCAAAAAGCTCAGCAGGTAGAGCGGCGACAGGTAGAAGTTGGCGTTGGCCAGCACCGGGGCGATCAGGTTGACGCCCTTGACCGCGCTGGCCAGCAGGCCAAGCACCAGCAGCACGAGCGACGTGGCGATGCCGATCGCCACCGTCAGCAGCGGCGCCACCACCAGCGCGACCGCCGCCTTCGACAGCACGGTCTCCTGGTCCGACATCGGCAGCGATTTCCAGAACAGGATGCTGCGGTCGCGCCGTTCGTCGTGCAGGGCCGCCAGGCAGTAGAAGAACACCACCACCGGCAGCACCAGGAACAGCGGCGCCGTGATCGCCAGGTAGCTCGAGGCCGCGATCGCCGCCGCCTTGGCATACATTTCTGGCGGCACGCCTTCGATCGTGATCACCTGCTGGCCGTTGGCCTGGAAGTGAAGAGCGCCGGTGGTGGCCAGCGCGTACAGGAAGCCGCCGCCGAGCAGCAGCACCAGCGCCGCCGCCACCGCCAGCGGCGCATAGACGAAGGCGCCCTTGTGTTCCCACAGCTCGCGCCGGATCAGCCATTTCATCGTGCTCATGTGCGTATTCATGCGTAGCTTCCTTTCATGGTGGCGACGAACAGGTCGGCCACGCTCGGGTGGCGCACTTCGCCGAGGGCTTCGAGCTGGCTGCGCGACAGGCCGCCCGCGCGCTGGGTATCGAACAGCATCACCGACTTGCCGAACATGGCGCGCTGGTCGAGCGGCTGCAGGGCCCGGGCCGCAGCAGCCTTTTCGTTCGGCACCATCACCTCGACGTAGCGCTGGCCGATTTCTTCCATCGACGCCGCGAGCGCGATCTTGCCGTCGCGGATGAACAGCAGGTCGGTCAGGATGTGCTCGACCTCTTCCACCTGGTGGGTGGTGATGACGATGGTTTTTTGTTCGTCAAAGTAGTCCTCCAGCAGGTGCTGGTAGAACTGCTTGCGGTAGAGGATGTCGAGCCCGAGCGTCGGCTCGTCCAGCACCAGCAGGCGGGCGTCGATCGCCATCACCAGCGCCAGGTGCAGCTGCACGACCATGCCCTTCGACATTTCCTTGACCTTCATGCCCGGTTTGAGCTTGGTGTTGGCGATGTAGCGCTCGGCCTTGCTGCGGTCGAAGCGTGGATGCACGCCCTCGACGAAGTCGACCGCATCCTTTACCCGCAGCCAGCGCGGCAGGATGGCGACGTCGGCGATGAAGCACACGTCCTTCATCAAGGCGTCGCGCTGGGTGCGTGGATCGAGGCCCAGCACCGACAGCTCGCCCTCGAACGGGATCAGACCCAGGGCGGCTTTCAAGGTAGTGGTCTTGCCCGAGCCATTGGGGCCGATCAGGCCGACGATGCGGCCGGCCGGGATCTCGAAGTCGATGCCGTCGATGGCCACCTGCTTGCCATAGCGCTTGGTCAGGCCGCGTGCGGACAGGACCGCGCCCGAGGCCGGGTTCGAAGCTGTGTTGTGGACCGCGTCTTGAACGGTGTTCATGCCGCACCTCCTTGCACATTGCCGCTGTCGCGCAGCAGCTGTTCGACATCCAGCCCCAGGCGGCGGATGCGCTCGACCATGGCCGGCCATTCGTCGCGGATGAAGCGTTCGCGCTCGCTTGCCAGCAGTTTTTCGCTTGCTCCTTCGGTGACGTACATGCCAATTCCCCTTCGCTTTTCCACCAGGCTCTCGTCGACGAGCTCCTGGTATGCCTTCGATACCGTGATCGGGTTGAGTTGATACTCGGCGGCGATCGAGCGCACCGAGGGCAGGGCGTCGCCGGCTTTCAATACGCCGTCGAGCATCATGCCGACCACCCGCTCCTTGAGCTGGCGGTAGATCGGGGTGCTATCGTTCCAGTCGGCGCTCATCGATGGCCTCCCTTGCTGTGCCTTGCGGTGCGATGCTCATATAGCCTCCATGGTGAGGTATTGCTGTGGTGATGTAGTTGACTATAACACCTTCCGCGCAAATGTAAACAGGCATACGCATGCGTCGTGTTGTTTACAGGACTGCGATCGTGTCGCGCTTCTCGACCAGGAAGTCGAGCAGGGCGCGTAGCGCGGGCGGCATGTGCTCGCGCGCCGGCGTGTACAGGTGGAAGCCGGCCTGGGTGTGGTTCCAGTCGGTGAGCACCCGGACCAGGCGGCGGTCGAGCAGATGCTGGCGGATCGAGAGGTCGCCGATCTGGATCAGTCCGAGTCCCTGGAGGGCCATATTCGTCATGCTCGCGCAGTCGTTGGTGGTGAGGTTGCCGCTGACGCACTGGGTGAAGTGGCGGCCTTCGGCGGGGTCCTGGAAGTCCCAGTCGTGCAGGGCGCCGCTGCTCGGATAGCGGTAATTGATACAGTTATGCCCAGCCAGTTCGGCGGGCGTCGACGGCACGCCGTGGCGTTCGAAATAGGCCGGCGCGCCGGCCACCGCCATCGACAGGACAGGGCTGACCGGCACCGCCACCACGTTTTCCGCCAGGCTGCGTCCAAGGCGGATGCCGGCGTCGCAGCCGTCGGCGATGATGTTCGACAGGCCGTCGGCCATGACCAGTTCGAGTCTGACGCCGGGATGGCGCGCCTGGAACTCGTGCAGGTGCGGCTCGATCAGCGCCCGGGCCGCCAGGCGCGAGGTATTGATCCGCACCAGGCCGCTCGCCGCGCCGCCACCGGCGTCCAGTCCGTGGAGCGCATGTGCAATCTGGCGCAAGGCCGGTTGCAGGCTGTCCAGCAGTTGCTGGCCAGCCTCGGTCAGCGACATATCGCGCGTGGTGCGGTAAAGAAGCCGCGTGCCGAGTTCCTTTTCCAGGGCCTTGAGATTCTGCGACAGGGCGGCGCGCGACACGCCCATCTCGTCGGCCGCGCGCGTGAAACTGCGGTGGTGGGCGATGCGGGCGAACCAGGCGAGCGAGGGGAGCAGGGACGGATTCATCCCATCAGTGTAAATCACAACTTGACAGTCATGTGCTGATTATGGGCTTCCGCGTTTGCAATCGGACTCTTACCATGGCCGCTCTCATCACAGACTGGAGCGACAATATGACGAACAAACCTCTGCGGGTCGGCATCATCGGGGCCGACGCCAAGGCGAGCTGGGCCGGCGCCTCCCACATTCCCGCCATCGCCTCGCAGCCGGGTCTGGTGCTGGCGGCGGTGGCCACGCGGCATGAGGACAGCGCGCGGGCCGCGGCCGAAACCTTCGGGGCCGGGCGCTGGTACGCCGATCCCTACCGCCTCATCGCGGATGACACGATCGATATCGTGACCGTCGCCGTCAAGGTGCCGGCGCACCGCGAACTGGTGCTGGCCGCCCTGCGCGCCGGCAAGGCGGTCTACTGCGAGGCGCCGCTCGGCGCCAGCCTGGCCGAGACCGAAGAGATGGCGGCGGCGGCCGGCCAGCTGCATACGGCGATCGGCCTGCAGGGACGCCTGAACCCGTCGGTGCGCCGTGCCACCGAACTGGTCGCATCGGGCAAGCTCGGGCGCCTGCTGTCGGCGAACGTGCGCGCGACCACCTTCGGCTTCGGTCCACAATCGATGGCCGCCTACGATTACTTCAACAAATCGGCCTCCGGTGCGAGTTTCCTGACGATTACGACGGCCCACGTGCTGGACGTGGTCGAGGCGGTGCTGGGCGATATCGTCGAGGTCGATGCGCGCACCGCCTTGCTGTGGCCGGAGATCGAGCTGGTCGATACCGGCACAGTCTCGGTGCGCGAGATCCAGGACCATGTCGACCTGATCGCCCGCACCGCGCGCGGCGCCTCGGTGTCGGTGCAAGTCCTGGCGGGCGTGGCTCCGCCGGAAGCAGGGTTCAACCTCGAGCTCCGGGGCACGCATGGCACGCTCAGCTTATCGGGCACCCACCTGGCCGGCGTCCAGGTCGGCGACCTGGCATTGTCGGCCAGTGTGGAGTTCGCGGCGCCGGATGCGCCGGTCGCCTCCGGCGTCGGTCCGGCCGCCGCCGACTTCTGGGCGGGCGCGGCGATCAATGTCGGCGAAGTCTATGCCAGCCTGGCGCGCGATATCGCCTGCGGCAGCTACGCCACCCCGGGCTTCGCGCATGCGCTGCATAACAGCCGGCTGATCGCGGCGGTCGAGCGTGCTGCCAGGAGCGGTGAGCGGCAGCGGGCACTCGCCTGAATCGGCGGCTTGCTACAATCGGCCATTCCATCACCCATGGCGATAGCGCCGATTCCCATGCGAACTCTCCCCATCCGCTTGCATCCACTGGATGACTTGCGTGAAGCAATTGCCTCGGTGTTGAAGGAGCACGGCGTCGAGGCCGCTTTTGTGCTGTCGGGCATCGGCAGCCTGGGCGAGGCGCGGATCCGCTATGCGGGCGTGAGCGAGGCGACGCTGCTGCGCGGCGACCTGGAAATCCTGACCTTGTCGGGCTCCGTCGCGCCGAGCGGCGTGCACCTGCATATGACGGTGTCGGACGCGCAAGGAAAAGTGATCGGCGGGCATGTGGCGCCTGGCTGCACGATCCGCACCACGGCCGAGATCCTGCTGGCGCTGCTGCCCGACTACCGTTTCAGCCGCGAGCCGGATCCGCAATCCGGCTGGGACGAGCTGGTGGTGCGCACGCTCACGCCGCCTGGAAAGGCGAGAGTTCCTTCAGGTCGTGGCTGACAATGCTGCCGTCCGCATGCAGCGCGAACCAGCCGCCGCGCACCGGCTCGGCGTCGAGCTCCCAGTCGGGCAGCACGTAGCGCAAACGGTCGCCGTGTTCGTGCACGGCCGGGCGGTGGGTATGGCCGTGGATGATGACGTCGGCGCCGGTATCAAGGAACACGGCGTCGATCGCAGCGGGCGTGACGTCCACGGTCTCGTACGATTTGTCGGTATGGGCGTCGCGCGAACCCTGGCGCAGGCCGGCGATGATGGCCTTGCGCTGGGCCAGCGGCATGCCGAGGAAATTGGCCTGCCAGGCAGGTTGGCGCACCTGGGCGCGAAACGCCATGTAGGCGGTGTCGAGCGTGCACTGGGCGTCGCCGTGCAGCAGGGCCACGGTGCGTGGGCCGGCCTCGATCACATGCGGGTCTTGCAGTAGTTGCAGGCCGGCGGCCCGGGCGAAGCCGTCGCCGACCAGGAAGTCGCGGTTGCCGGCCATCCAGTAGACGGCGGTGCCGGCGTCACTGACTGCGCGGATCGCTGCGGCGACCTGCGCATTGAACGGGTCGGCGAGGTCGTCGTCGCCGGCCCAGTATTCGAAGATGTCGCCGAGCAGGTAGAGCCGCTCGGCTGCTACCCCACGCTCGCTCATGAAGGCCTGGAAGGCCTCCAGCGTGCGCGGGTGCGAGACCTGCAGGTGCAGGTCGGAGATGAACAGCGCGAACGGGCGCGCAATCAGCGTCATCGGATTGACTGGTGCTGGTGCGCGCCGCCCATTACAGCACTTCGATCTTTTCGATGATGACGGCGTCGACCGGCACGTCCGAGTGCATGCCGCTGCGGCTGGTCTTGACGCCGTTGATCGCGTCGACCACTTCCTTGCCTTCGGTCACGGTGCCGAACACGGCGTAGCCCCAGCCGTCCTGGCCCGGGTAGTCGAGGAAGGCGTTGTTCTTGGTGTTGATGAAGAACTGGGCCGATGCCGAGTGCGGAGCCGAGGTGCGGGCCATGGCCAGCGTGTACTTGTCGTTCTTCAGGCCGTTCTTGGCTTCGTTCTCGACGGTCGCGTCGGCCGGCTTTTGCTTCATGCCTGGCTCGAAACCGCCACCCTGGATCATGAAGTCCTTGATCACGCGGTGGAAGATGGTGTTGGCGAAGTGGCCTTTACCCACGTAGTCGAGGAAGTTGGCAACGGTCTTCGGTGCTTTTTCGGCGTCCAGCTCGGCGGTGATATTGCCCTGGTTGGTGGTGATGAGGATAGTCGTCATGGTTTGTCCTGTTCTATGGGTTGTTGTTTGCTCTGTATTGCAAGTGCGGCAAAATCGTTATTTTACTAGCTTGTCGCCCTTGAGCAGGGTGACGTTCGTAATCTTGATAGGCACGACGGGCACGTTCTGCATGCCGCGCACGTCGTCGACGAGCACGCCCTTGATCTTGTCGACCACCTCCTGGCCCTTCACGACCTTGCCGAAAACGGTATAACCCGAGCCCTTGACGAAGGGATGGTCGATGCCGGAATTGTCGGCGACGTTGATGAACCACTGCGAGGTCGCGCTGTCTGGATTGTCCTCGCGCGCCATCGAGATGGTATAGGGCTGGTTCGACAGGCCGTTGCTCGATTCGTTCTTCACCGGTTTGAGGGTCTTGCGGCCCTCGAACTTCTCGTTCATGCCGCCGCCCTGGATCATGAAGCCGTCGATCACGCGGTGGAAGATCGTGCCTTTATAGAAGCCCGATTTGGCGTAGGCGGCGAAGTTGGCGACGGTTTTTGGGGCTTTTTCCTGGTCCAGCTGGACGACGATCTCGCCCATCGTGGTCTTGATCGCATACTGCGGACCGACCATGGCCGGGGCCTCGGCGGCCTCGGGCGCGGCCGCCTGCTCGGCGGCTTCCTGGGCCAACCCGGGGGCCGAGAACAGCAGGCCGCAGGCCAGCGCGGCGGTGGCGCCCGCCGTGCGGGCGAGCAGGGAACGGCGGGTGATCGATGACGACATCTGGCTTCCTCTGATGGACCTCGCGCAAGGCGCTGTCAAGGGTTTTCCCCAAAAATAAAGCTGGACCGTAGGCGGCCAGCCGGGATTTTATCAATGCTATACTTTACGAAAAGGCGTTCGCAGAGCAACGTCCCATTCTATCAAATAAGAACAACACCGAGGAGCCAGGCGAACCTGACGCCGCACCCGTCCAGGGCGCACCAGCATTGCTGTTGCTGCGCCGGGGGTTGCGGCCTGTACTGCGCCCGGCGCTCCTCTTCCGTTACGGAATTCAATGAGCCAACTCAAGATTTACAACACGCTAGCGCGTGACAAGCAGGTATTCGTTCCCAAGGTCACCGGTAAAGTCGGCATGTATGTGTGCGGCATGACCATCTACGATTACTGCCACGTCGGCCACGCGCGAATGATGATGGCTTTCGACGTCGTGTACCGCTGGCTGGTGGCGTCCGGCTACGACGTCAACTACGTGCGCAACATCACCGATATCGACGACAAGATCATCAAGCGCGCGGTCGAGAATGGCGAGACCATCGGTGCGCTGACCTCGCGTTTCGAAAAATACATGGACGAAGACACGGCCGCGCTGGGCATCCTGCCGCCGACCGTCGTGCCGCGCGCGACCGAATACGTGCCGCACATGCTGTCGATTATCGACAAGCTCGAGCAAAAAGGCCTGGCCTATAAAACCGAAGAGGGCGACGTCAACTACGCCGTGCGCGGTTTCGAGGGCTACGGCAAGCTGTCCGGCAAGTCACTGGACGACCTGCGCGCCGGCGAGCGCGTCGACGTCAATACCGGCAAGCGCGATCCGCTCGACTTCGTGCTGTGGAAGGCCGCCAAGGAATCCGAGCCGGCCGAGGCCAAATGGGATTCGCAGTGGGGTCGTGGCCGTCCGGGCTGGCACATCGAGTGCTCGGCCATGTCCTGCGCCACGCTCGGCGAACACTTCGACATCCACGGCGGCGGCGCCGACCTGCAGTTCCCGCACCACGAGAACGAGATCGCGCAATCCGAAGGCGCCTTCGGCGGCCCGATGGTCAACTACTGGATCCACAACGGCTTCGTGCGCGTCGATAACGAGAAGATGTCCAAGTCGCTGGGCAATTTCTTCACCATCCGCGAGGTGCTCGAAAAGTTCGATGCCGAAGTGGTGCGCTTCTTCATCCTGCGCGCCCACTATCGCAGCCCGCTGAATTACTCGGACGTGCACATCGACGACGCCAAGGGCGCGCTCACCCGGCTGTACACGGCGCTGAACGATATTGACCTGGGCGATGGCGAGCTCGCCGTCAATTGGGACGAAGCGCACGCCAAGCGCTTCCGCGACGCGATGGACGACGATTTCAATACCCCGCTGGCGGTGGCCGAACTGTTCGACCTGGCGAGCGAAGTCAATCGCAGCAAGTCGGTCGAGGTGGCTCGTCAATTGAAGGCGCTGGCCGCCGTGCTGGGCCTGCTCGAGCGTGCGCCGCAAGCCTTCCTGCAGGCCGGCACGCCGGGCAGCAGTGGGCTCGATGAAGCGGCGATCCTGGACGCGATCGCGCGCCGCGCGGCCGCCAAGGCCGCCCGCGACTTCGCCCAGGCCGACGCAATCCGCAAGGAACTCACGGCAGCCGGCATCGTCCTGGAAGACAAGGCCGACGGAACGACCTGGCGCCGCGCATAATGGCAGCGAACAAGGACAAGGCCGGCGGCGCCGCGGCAGGCGCCAGCGTGCAGTCCGCGGCGCCTGAGTCGGCGCCGGTGCACGACGCGCTGGCGGTGCCGATCTACTGGGCCGAGGCCAAGCGCGAGCTGATGCAGCGCGACCGCATCATGAACAAGCTGATCCCCCAGTTCGGCGACCTGCACCTGCGCGGCCAGCCCGATCCGTTCATCACGCTGGCCCGTTCGATCGTCGGCCAGCAGGTGACGCCGAAGGCGGCCGACCTGGCTTGGGGTAAATTGCTTGCCGTCTGTCCCAAACTGGCGCCGAGCCAGGTGATCAAGCTGGGTGCGGTGGAGCTGTCAGGCTGCGGCCTGTCCAAGCGCAAGACCGAATACATCCTCGACCTGGCCGACCATTTCAAGGCCAAGCGGGTGCATGCCGACCTGTGGTCGGAAATGGATGACGAAGCCGTCATCGCCGAGCTGGTCCAGATCCGCGGAATCACGCGCTGGACAGCCGAGATGTTTTTGATATTTAATCTGCTGCGGCCGAACGTCCTGCCACTGGACGACCCCGGCCTGATCCAGGGCATTAGCCAAAACTATTTCTCGGGCGAACCGGTCTCGCGCAGCGATGCGCGCGAGGTCTCCGCCAACTGGGAACCCTGGCGCACGGTTGCTACTTGGTATTTGTGGCGCAGCCTGGACCCCGTTTTACCCGCCAACTGAGCAATTCCGACGTTCGATACGCTGTCGGCTTACGGTAGAATAGCGCCCTGATCGGCCGCGCATAACGGAGTGCGGCCAAGACATTACCCCGGAGGTACAATGACTAAAACAACTTTCCTCAATTTTGAGCAGCCGATTGCCGAGCTCGATTCCAAGATTGAAGAGCTGCGTTTCGTACAAGACGATTCTGCTGTCGACATCTCCGAAGAGATCGATCGCCTGGACAAGAAGAGCCAGCAGCTCACCAAGGACATCTATGCCAAGCTGACTCCGTGGCAAGTGTCGCAGATCGCGCGTCACCCGCAGCGTCCTTACACGATGGACTATGTGAACGCGATCTTCACCGATTTCCATGAGCTGCACGGCGACCGCACCTTCGCCGACGACCAGTCGATCATCGGCGGCCTGGCCCGCTTCAACGGCCAGCCATGCATGGTGATCGGTCACCAGAAGGGCCGCGACACCAAAGAGCGCGCGATGCGCAACTTCGGCATGCCGAAACCCGAAGGCTACCGCAAGGCGATGCGCCTGATGAAGCTGGCCGAGAAGTTCGGCCTGCCGATCTTCACCTTCGTGGATACCCCAGGTGCTTTCCCCGGCATCGACGCCGAAGAGCGCGGCCAGTCGGAAGCCATCGGCCACAACCTGTACGTCATGGCCGAACTGAAAGTGCCGCTGATCGCCACCATCATCGGCGAAGGCGGTTCGGGCGGCGCGCTGGCGATCGCCGTCGGCGACGCCGTGCTGATGCTGCAGTACTCGACCTATTCCGTGATCTCGCCGGAAGGCTGCGCCTCGATCCTGTGGAAGACCTCGGAGCGCGCGGCCGACGCCGCCGAAGCCTTGGGCCTGACCGCGCACCGCCTGAAGGCGATGGGCCTGGTCGACAAGATCGTCAGCGAACCGCTGGGCGGCGCCCATCGCGATCCGGCCCAGATGGCGCAATTGCTCAAGCGCGCACTGGCCGATTCGCTGCGCCAGTTCCAGGGCATGAAGACCAAGGACTTGCAGGAAGCCCGTCACGCGAAGCTGATGAGCTATGGCAAGTTCAAGGAAACGCTGCCGCGCGAGGAGTAATCCTCTGAGCCGTTCCAAACGCGGGGCCAACCCGGCCGGGCTGGTCCCGGCAACGTTTGCGCAGGCCATGCTCGGCCTGCGCGACAAATACTCTCTCCAATCCATGGCAGTTGCCTGTAGCGGCGGCCTCGATTCGATGGTCTTGCTGCGGCTTGCCCACGACTGGTGCGCACAGCAGGGCGTACGGCTGCATGCCTTCCACGTTCATCACGGACTGAGCCAGCATGCCGACGATTGGGTGGCGCATTGCGAGCACAGCGCTGGCGAGCTCGGCATCGGCTTCGACCATCGCCGCGTGACGATCCCGCACGACGGTTCCGGCGTCGAGGCCGCGGCACGCAAGCTGCGCTACGCCGCGCTGGGCGAGATGTGCCGCGCGCATGACGTTAAATTGCTGCTCACCGCCCACCACCTCGACGACCAGGCCGAGACCGTGCTGCTGCAATTGCTGCGCGGTTCGGGCGCTGCCGGGCTGTCGGGCATGGATGCGGACAATCTCGCGCCGGGCCTCTTGGGTGTGCCCGACCTGGCGCTGGCGCGGCCGCTGCTGTCGCAGCCGCGCGCGGCGCTGGAGGCGTTCGCGCGCGAGCACGCGCTGGTCTGGGTCGAGGACGAGTCGAACCAGGATCCGCGCTACACCCGCAATGCGCTGCGCCACCAGGTGATGCCGGCGCTGGCGACCAACTTCCCCGGCTTCCAGGCCCGACTGGCGCGCGGCGCGGCCCATGTGGCATCGGCCCAGCGCCTGCTCGACGAGCTGGCGGCCCAGGACCTGGCGGCTTGCCAGGATGGCGACGCCATCGACCTGGCCTATCTTGGTGGCTTGAGCGCGGACCGCATCGACAACTTCATGCGTAATCTGTTCTCGGTGCGCGGGTTGGCGATGCCGTCGACCGCCTGGCTGAACGAGATGGTGTCGCAGCTGTTCTCGGCGCGCGAGGACGCGCAACTGAAGGTTACGCATCCGGACTGCCATATCCGCCGTCATCGCGGCAAGCTGATCCTGACGCCGCACCTGCCGGACCTGGCCGGCATGCGCGATCCGGACGATATCGGCGTGCTCGACAGGGAAGGGCAAACCTTCCGCTGGCAGGGCGAGGCCTCGATCGCCTTCCCGGACTACGGCGGGGTGCTGCACTTCGAGCGGGCCGAGCAGGGATTCGACGCAGCCTGGCTGCGCGCGCAGACGCTGACGATCGACTTTCGCAAGGGCGGGGAACGGTTGAAACTCGCGGCCAACCGGCCATCGCGTGGCCTGAAGGCGCATTACCAGGCGCTGGGTGTGCCGGCCTGGGAGCGCGAGCGCTTGCCGACCGTCAGCCGCAACCTCGACCTGCTGTTCGCGGCGGGCATCGGCATGGACTGCCGGCACTGGTCGACAAGCGCTCAGGAGCTGATCGGGCTGCGCTGGGAAGTGAGCTGACGCGGGATTGTATAGGCAAGTGTATTTCGAAAACGCATTAAGTTATTTTCTTTCCATATAGCTTTTTCGGCCTTGAAGCCTTGTGATGCCGCGTTGCAGCATGCTACATTTAGGGTCCTCTTTTCTCTTTACACAAGCTGGAACCCTTCCTGATATGGCTTTAATTGTCCACAAATATGGCGGGACGTCGATGGGCTCGACGGACCGTATCAAGAATGTCGCGGCCCGGGTGGCCAAGTGGCATGACGCAGGTCACCAAATCGTCGTTGTGCCGTCCGCAATGTCGGGCGAGACCAACCGCCTGATTGGTTTGGCCAAGGAAATCATGCCGCAACCCGATCCGCGCGAACTGGACATGATCGCCTCGACCGGCGAGCAGGTGTCGGTTGGCCTCCTGGCCATGGCGCTGCTGGCCATCGGCAAGGATGCGGTGTCCTACACCGGCTGGCAGGTGGGCATCCGCACCGACTCCTCGTTCACCAAGGCGCGCATCCAGTCGATCGACGACAGCCGCGTGCTGCGCGATGTCGCGGCCGGCAAGATCGTCATCATCACCGGTTTCCAGGGCGTGGACGAAGAAGGCAATATCTCGACCCTGGGCCGCGGCGGCTCGGATACTTCTGCAGTGGCGATTGCGGCCGCGCTGAAGGCCGAGGAATGCCTGATCTACACTGACGTCGACGGCGTCTACACGACCGACCCGCGCGTGGTGGACGAGGCGCGCCGCCTGTCGAAGATCACGTTCGAGGAAATGCTCGAACTGGCCTCGCTGGGTTCGAAAGTGCTGCAGACTCGCTCGGTCGAGTTCGCCGGTAACTACCAGGTGCCGACGCGCGTGCTGTCGTCGCTGACCGATCCCCTGATGCCGCTGGAAGAAGAAGCCCAGTCCGGCACCCTGATTTCGTTTGAGGAAGAAAGCAATATGGAACAAGCCGTCATCTCCGGCATCGCGTTCAATCGCGACGAAGCAAAGATCACCGTCCTGGGCGTGCCGGACAAGCCGGGCGTGGCGTATCACATCCTGGGACCGATCGCCGACGCCAATATTGAAGTCGACATGATCATCCAGAACCAGTCGGTGGACGGCAAGACCGACTTCACCTTCACCGTGCCGCGCAACGACTACGTGCGCGCGATGGGCGTGCTGGAGAGC
Source organism: Massilia sp. CFBP9012 (assembly GCF_034045115.1). Taxonomy (NCBI): domain Bacteria; kingdom Pseudomonadati; phylum Pseudomonadota; class Betaproteobacteria; order Burkholderiales; family Oxalobacteraceae; genus Massilia; species Massilia sp. CFBP9012. The sequence goes on from NZ_JAXCWM010000015.1 coordinate 51,873, forward strand.
CAGCAGGAAGCGCTGGGCGCAACTAAGGTGCTGGGCGACGCCAAGGTGTCGAAGGTGTCGGCGGTGGGCGTGGGCATGCGCAGCCACGTCGGCGTCGCATCGCAGATGTTCCGTACCCTGTCGGAAGAGGGTATCAATATCCAGATGATCTCGACCTCGGAGATCAAGATCTCGGTGCTGATCGATGAGAAGTACATGGAACTGGCCGTCCGTGCGCTGCACAAGGCTTTTAACCTGGAGCAAGGTTAACAAATTTCAAAATTTTTGGGCGTGCGTTCTTGACGCGATGAGGTCCAGCCCTTAAGATGCTTGCACTCAGCGCTGACCGAAACCGGTTGGTTCTGATTGGAGACGTGGCCGAGTGGCCGAAGGCACATCCCTGCTAAGGATGCATATGGCTTATACCCGTATCGTGGGTTCGAATCCCACCGTCTCCGCCAGATAAGCGGCTGCTGAGATTCAGCAGTCCCCTGAAACCCCCGGATCTCTCATGAGGCCCGGGGGTTTTTTGTCTTTAGACGTCCTCATACGTCCAGCTGCGTCCAAGTTTTTGAGGGTCATCAACAGGGTATACCGCAAGGACCGTGCAACTTCTACCCTTAAAACTGGCCGAACCGTCATGCTAGCTATGACCGCGTACCAGCCGGAGGGAATCTGAATGCCGAAGCTCGCAAAACCGCTCAGCGACGCCCAGATAAAGCGGGCGAAGGCCGCAACGAAGCCCATCAAGCTCTTCGACGGCCATGGCCTGTATCTTGAGGTGCATCCGACTGGTGGAAAGTTCTGGAGGTTCCGCTATCGCCAGGCGAACGGGAAGGAAACCGTCATAGGATTCGGCCCATATCCCGAGGTGACCTTGGCCGATGCGCGGGACAAACGAACCGAAGCGCGCCGTGTTTTGCTCGATGGCCAGGATCCTATGCAGCAGCGCGAACAGTTGCGCCGTGCGGGAATGCAGGCGAGCGAGAACACGTTTCGCAAGCTCGCAACCGAATGGCATGGCGTGAAGCTGAAGGGATGGTCTGCAGCGTACGGCCAGAATGTCTTGCACAGGCTTGAAATGGATGTCTTCCCGGACATCGGACGGCTTCCTGTCGATGCGGTTACACATCGAGATCTCATCAATGTGTTTCGTAAGATCGAGGCGCGAGGTGCGCATGAGATCGCCAAGCGCAACAAGGCGGTATGCGCGCAAATATTCAGCTATGCAATCCAGTCAGGCGCCGCGACAAGAAATCCCGTAACCGATATGAGGGACGCGCGTGGCAAGTGCCTTCGGCGGACTCGCGGTAGCCGCGTTCGGCATCGCTTGGGGCGCCGTGCAAACCGCCATGCGTCCGGCGTCGCCACCGGAAGTGTTGGTGGTAGACAAGGCAGGCGGTGTCGTCCAGCCGTTGATCTCCCTGGCTGACTTCCAGCTAGCGCCGGAAGAGGCGACCATTCGCCGCAACATCGACACGCTCGTATCCGCATGCGAGGGATATAGCTACGAGCTGGCGGACGTGCACTACTACCACTGCGCAGCCTTTTTCAGTCCGCAGCTCCAGGCTGACTGGGCCCGCAAATGGGACAAGTCAAACCCCGAGTCGCCTCCCAATAAATACAGGAGGGAGCGCAAGGTACGTGCCAAGGTCGGCGCCATCACGGTCCTGCGCAATGGAACCGGAGCCGCGATCGGCGCCCGAGCCAGCTTCACGCGGACAGAGACCCTGAACGGCCTGGACGACGGTGCACCGACCACGTGGGTGGCGAATCTCTCGTTTCGCTGGGTGAACCAGCCGACGAACGAGCGGGACCGCCGCGTTAATGACCTAGGAATGGAAGTCACTGACTATTCCTCCGACCGCGACCTGACGTCCAACAAGCCGGTTATGCCATCTGCTCCATCCCGCCACGCTTCCAGCGCACCGCAGGCATCGCAGATGGCCTTGGTCGCGCCTGCCGACGCGCGAGGAGCGACACCATGAAAAAGGCCTTCATGACAGCGGTGGTCGCGCTCGCGCTGGCAACGAATGCTGGTGGCGCACAGCTACCCGAGGCGGGAAACAAGGATGCGCGCATCCGGTTCGCGACCTACGATCCCTATGACGTGGTAACCATCCACACCCGTGTTGGCCTCCTCACCCAGATCGTCCTGGACCAGGATGAGGAAATCGTGGACATGACCGGCGGCGACGTCGAGGGATGGGGCGTGGCCACGAAGCAGGCGCGCAACGGGGTATTCCTCAAGCCAGCCGCCGAGCTGGCGGATGCGAACCTGCATGTGGTGACGAACAAGCGCAGCTACAGCTTCGACCTCAAGATGGCCAGGAAGTCGAAGGGCGAGATCGGCTTCATGACCGTGTATTTCCGCTATCCGGAAGCCGAGAAGCCGAAACAGGCTGCGGCCAGTGAAACGGACCAGGTCCGTCGCCTACTGGATGCAGCCATTCCGGCCGGGAACCGGCGCTACACGGTGCAAGGATCGAGCGACCTGGCGCCGATCGAGGCGTGGGACGATGGCCGCACGACGTTTCTGCGCTTTCGCGCGCGGTCCACGATCCCGGCGATCTACGAGGCCAGCGAGGAGGGTACCCCCGCCAGGATTGAGAACATCAACGTCGAGGACGATGTCGTCCAGGTGCAGGGTATTCGCCGCAAGCTGGTGCTGCAGAGCGGGAAGCGAGTCACCTGCGTGTTCAACGAGAGCTTCGATCCTGATGCTGCGCGGCCTGCCACCAACACGGCGTCGCCGCAGGTCAAGCGCACTCTAAAAGGAGCTGGAAAATGAATTTCTTCAAGTCGTTGTTCAAGCCCCGGAATTCGGAACCAGATCCTGACGAGGAGGGCGCCATCGAGGACGAGCGGGAATTTGGCTCGGTCAACAAGGGGCTTGCGAGGCAGAACAGGATTATCAACTGGCTCGGCGCCGTCGGCGCCTGCGCACTAGCTGCCTTTTTCCTTTACAAGTACTACGCCGGCGTTTACGAGGATCGGCAGCAATCCAAACTGGCGTCGAAAGACTTGACGCGCACAGTTGCTACTACATCGCTGCCGCCACTTACCATGCCTGATCCACGAATGGAGCAATCGCCTGTAGCAAGCGGGGCTGCAGAAGTGCCCCCGCCTCCGATGCAGGCACCAAGCGTACCGACGGCGGGGCCTCCTGCATCTGGCCAAGCACCTGTGAAGAGCCTGAGCCAACTGGCGCGAGAACGCCGGCTCATGCGCGAAGTGCGATTCAGCCTTGACGGTAGCCTCGCTCGATCGGCAGCAGCAGAAGAGAGGGGAAGTCACGCTGCAATCGTCAGCGGCGGCGAGACCGTCGAGGAAAGGCGCAGCACTCCTACAATTGGTGCAGCGGCCCAGGACACGATACCCAAGACAGGTATGGAGATGGCTCGCGCCTACCTGCTTCCCGATCCAACGCTGATGATGACGCGCGGGAAGCTCATCCGCTGCACCGTGCTGCCCGCCTTCGACACCACGCTGACCGGACCGGTTACCTGCGTCACTGGGGAGGATGCGACTGGCGCCGACAACAAGGTCTCACTGATGGATCGCGGGACAGTCTGCTTTGGCCAGCAAGGTGGCGGCATCACCCATGGGCAGCGGAGGATAGGCATTATCTGGCAACGCTGCGAGACGCCGCAGCATGCGCTCGTGCCGTTCAATTCGGATGCGACTGATCCCCTCGGGCGCCCCGGCATTCCTGGAACCGTCGATAACCATTTCTGGGACAGGTTCGGCGGCGCTATTGCACTGAGCCTGATCACCGATGTCGGACCATACCTGATAGCGACTCGCCAGCGTGGTGACAACAATACGACGGTTTCATTCCCGTCAATGAGCGGACCGAAGGACGTGTTGTCCGAGGTGATAAAGAGTACTGTGGACATCGCCCCCACCATCACTGGCCCACAGGGCGCCGAGGTATTCATCTATCTCGCGCACGACATCGATTTCCGTGACATCTACCAACTGGAACGAGTGAGGTGACCATGAGCATCAGCGAACTTTTCCATGGCGCAGGCAAATCGACGCTCGAGCTGCACCTGCAACCAATCGCGGCGCATCTGGTTGACGACTCGGTGACCGAGATCGTGATCAACCGTCCGGGTGAAGTGATGCTGGAGCGCAGGGCCGGATGGGAGGCCGTGCAAAACGAGGCTGTTTCGTACAAGTGGTGTGAAGGCCTCGCCATGCTGCTCAGGAATCATGCGAACCAGGACCTCACCGAAGGTTGGCCGCTTCTTGGCGCGCAGATGCCGGGCGGCTTGCGCGTCCAGGTCGTGATTCCACCAGCGATCGATGCGGGTCAGGTCTCGTTCACGATCCGTCGTCCGATCGGCGATGTGCTGACACTCGAACAGATCATCGACGGCGCTGCCTTCGAGCATGCACGTTGTGAGCAGTCGCTCTTGTTGGGCGGCGAAGAGCGGGTGCGCCTCGAAGCGGCATTGCCCGCAAGCGAGCGCAGGCTGCTGGATATGTTCCGGCAAAGGGACTGGGGCGGGTTCTTCAAGAGCGCAGTCGAGGGGAGAAAGAACATCGTGTCCTCCGGTGCGACCGGATCTGGCAAGACGACTTTCAGCAACGCCCTGGCGGCCTTGATTCCCCTTGATGAGCGACTTATTACGGTCGAGGACACCCGCGAGATGCGACTGCCGCATGCGAACCAGATTAACCTGGAATACAAGAAAGGGGAGAACGGGGTATCGAAGTTGAAGGCGCGCGATCTTCTCGAAGCGACGCTGCGAATGCGCCCCGACCGCGTGCTGTTGGCCGAGTTGCGTGGCGACGAGACGTTCTTCTTCATACAGAACGTGCTCAACTCGGGCCATCCCGGAACAATCACCACCGTCCACGCCACCCGTGCGAAGCTCGCCTTTCGCCGGCTGGCCTTGCTGGTCAAGGGGAGTGTGGAAGGTGCTGGCCTGGAACTGGCGGATATCACTGACAACCTGTACACCCTGGTCGACATCGTGGTGCAGATGGAACGTTTGCCTGGCGGTGCCCGCGTCGCCACCGAGGTGTACTACGATCCTGCATTCGCGGCCAGGCAGCTTGGGTAGGAGACTCCTCATGCTCATCACTCCGATCGACATGCCCCGCTATAAGGCGCTGGCGTTCAGTGGCCTGCTGCTTACGGGAGTGCTCATCGCACTCTACCTGGCAAGCTACTTCTTTCTGATAAAGCTATCCAACCCCCAGCTGCCCCCGTCCGCCGCTTCACCGATGACGGTGATCCGTTACTGGCAGCATTACGGTACTGATCCGTACACCCGGCATTGGCTGATCGGATGCCTAATCGCTGGATCCGCAGCCGCAACTGCTGGCGTGGGCTGCTTGATCAGGCCGGTCAGCCGGTCGATACATGGCGATGCCCGCTTCGCCACGCTACGGGAGGTGATTCGCGCCGGCCTGTTCGGCGACGCAGGCATTATCCTGGGGCGGTGGGGCCGGCGCTACCTGATCCTTGGCCGGCAACTGGCGGCGATCGTTATCGCACCGCCACGGTCGGGTAAGGGCGCCGGACTTGTCCAGCCGAATGCCTTGTCCTGGAGCGGAAGCTTGATCGTCAACGACGTGCGCCGCGAATGCTATCGCATCACGGCGGGCTATCGCAGCCTCTTTTCCAAGGTGTATCTCTTCGACCCATTGTCGTCCAAGGGCGTCACTGCGCAGTGGAACCCGATATCAACCCTCTACGTGCCGGACGATCCGCCGCTTCGCGTTAGTGCGCTGCAGAAGATTGCCAACCAGCTTTCGCCAGACCCGGCGGCGGGCGACCCATTCTGGCCGGCGTCCTGTCGCGACCTGTTTCTCGGCCTAGGCCTGTATGTGATTGAGACGGCTTCGTTGCCACGTACGTTGGGCGAGATGGTCCGCCAGATCATGCATGGCGAGGATGACTCCGTCAGTGAACACTGGAGGCAAATCATCAATGATCGCGACGAAGCGGGCCAGCCCCTGTCATCGACCTGCAAGCGCATGCTGTATGACTTTGTCGCGCTGAGCCCCCAGACCCAGTCCTCGGTGCGCAAAACCTTCACCGCGAAATTACAGCTATGGACTAATCCGCTCATCGACGCTGCGACCAGCGAAGACTCTTTCGACTTCCACCACCTGCGTCGCAAGCGCCTCTCGATCTACCTCGGTGTCAACCCAGGCGACTTAGGTCGCCTCTCGCTGTTGATGAATTTGTTCTTCACCCAGATGCTGGACGCGAATATGGACACGATGCCGGAGGACGATCCGACCATCAAGTATGAACTGCTGCCAATCATGGATGAGCTTGCCGCCCTGGGGCGCATGCCGATCATCGAGAACAGTATCCAGTTGATGGGTGGATACGGCATCCGTCCGCTGTTGATAGCACACTCCATCCCTCAACTTCGTTCCGTGTATGGTCCGGACCATACAAAGAACATTATCGCGTGCTGTGGCGCACGTGTGGTGTATGCGCCAAATGACAGTGATTACGCGACCGATATCTCTCGCGAATTGGGCACGTTTACGACCGATAGCATTTCGCATTCACGCCCGGCTCGTGGCATGGAGTCCGGGACAATTAGCAAGTCGAAGGTCGCCCGCGCCCTGCTCAATCCGCAGGAGGTAAGGATGATGGGTATAAATAACGAGATCGTGTTCATCGAACACTGCCCGCCGATCTTCTGCCGCAAGATCTGGTATTGGCAGCGCCTCGTCTTCCTGAATCGAGCAAACCGGCCGCGGCCTGAGATCATACCGATCGAGATCACCATGCCACCGTCGCCAATTCTCGCCAAGAAGGCTGGCGAAGGTGCGGGGAAAGGCAAGGCCGCGCGAGACATCACGCCAAAAGATGTCTCAACGATTAACAAGCTGAAGCTTACGGATTTTGCGACAAATTTCTCGCATGTCCAGTTGCCGAAAAGAGGCCGACCTACCGACGAAGACCTCAGAGAGACTTTCAATTCCTTTATCACAGCAATTGAAGCGTGAGGACCGAAGACATGAAGCCGCTGAACGAAGAGAGCGAGATCCAGCAGCCTTTGAAGGCGCCCACAGACCTATCGACCCTTGATTGGGGTGTGATGTCGACGCTGGACGCGCCAATAGTAGACACCCCTGGCCCAGGTATGAAGCCAAAGAGTCCTAGAAAGCGCATCGTTGATGAAGCACCCAAAGAGGAGGGCAAGTCTAAGAAATCGAGGCGTGTCGATCAGAGTGAGGCACGAGTGGAGCGATCGATCGTCGCCCAAGAGTCTACTGCGCCTGCGGTGAAGCCGGCGCGTGCAAAGCGGGCACAAAAGCAAATGAACGTCCAAGTGACTGTCCAGGCAGAGCCGGTCAGGAAGCCTAAACGTGCGTCGAGCAGCAAGGAAGCCAAGGACGCTGACGTCCTCACTGAGGTGGTGGGTGACCCCAATGATGTGCCTCCGATTACCGCGTCGGCAGTTAAGTACCTGGGAAAGAAAAATGTGACACTTGCCGACTATATCAAGCTCGATTCAGAAAGCCTCACATTCGTCCGATACCACCTCAAGCGCATGCATCAGTTTGAGGGAGACAGTCAGCCGACGGGCGAATACGCAGACGCGAAGACGCGGCCGGTCAGCCCGGCCCTGCAACGGTTTGCCGACGCACGGGCAAAGGACCTTGAACAAATTCATGGGACTGTGGCTGTGCAAGTCTCAGCCAATCGGATTGATAAAGTAGATCAGATGCAGATGCGTACAGCGGTCGGTTCCTATGGCCAGAAATTGACTGTCAATTCGACCTACTCATTCGTAGATGTCCAGCTCCGCAAGTTTGAACTTGCTACTCGCAGGGCCAGCACAGGCGTTCAAACTGGCGAAGTCGCACTGGATGATAGCCAGCGCATGCACAGGGTACTTGGTACTGCACAAATCCTGATGGCTAATCCGAACCGCGAGCTCGCGCTTGTTGACGTGACTAACTTGGTCGCAAACGATATCAAGGAGGTTCGCGCCATCCAAGAAGTGTCGGCGCGGTGCCTTGCGCTAAGCGCGATGATCGAAAGCGGCCTTGCTCAGCCGTTGTATCACTCCGAATTTGCGAGGCAGGCGCCAGAGTTGGTTGAGCCGGCCACCCAGGCTCACAAGGCTACTAGAGCTGATTGGGGCTTGACGTACGAGGTCATTAGTAATCTCAGCAACCTTGTCGGGTCCGAGATGTCGTTGACCAAAGACGAGACCGCTGCGCTTGCGCGAAGGACGATCGCGACGATCCGCGCAATCGAGGTTCCCCGATATCGCGATCAGGCATTAGCCGCCAGCCATCAGGCTGCTCTTTGGCACCCTCAGTACCGAACGGAGTTCGCTCACAACGCCCCAGACCTCGTTGCGCTGGCGGAAGTGGCCTACAGGACGGATGATTCCGCACCCCCAGCCGGCTCAAAGAAGCTCCACATGGACGAAAACTCTATAGAACAGAGTCCGTTGCTGCTCGTTACGAAGGCCCAAACAGTTCATCAGAATGACCAAGCAGCATCTGCGGTACACAGGCCTTCGTCCTCTGAAAAAGTAGGGAAGGAGGCGACCGTCTCCGAGGCCTCTGATGAGGCGGCTGCGCCAAGCGCTCCTGGGCATTCAGGCCTAGGCCGACGGCTGCTGCTTGCTATTGAAGGAGCAGTGAGTCAGACAAATACTTGGCTATCGATACGGCGAATGAAGAGTATGGATTCAGTAGGCGTCACGCCGGTGTCGCTGGAAAAGCCGACAGCAACGCCGGTACAGGCCGACAACAAGTCATCAGTGGTGCCGGAATCGGTCGCGCGACGCTTCCTCAGGGTCGAGACTGAGTACTACTTTCAGGATCGAACGCCGGCGTTCTCGGATCGAGGCGGGAAGCTGGCCACTCGTAGTGCAAACCCTGAAATAGTTCGCTCGATGGTCGAAATCGCAAAAGCTCGTGGATGGGACACTATTACCGTTAAGGGTGCCGAAGAGTTTCGGCGAAGCACCTGGATGGAAGCAACACAGCTCGGCCTCACTGTGGGCGGTTATAAGCCCGCTGCCCTTGACATAGCAGCGCTGGCAAATCGACCGGAAAGTAATACGGTAGAGAAGGGTGTCGCTCAGATCAAGGGAGGTGTACCGATACAACCACAGGCCCGGAGGCAGTCTCCGCAGGCCGATTGTGCGCATACAGCAGGTACGCATGCTACGACAGGGCATGAACGTGGATCTGCAAGCGTGCGACCTGATCAAGAATTGATAGCGAAATCTAAGGCGTTCGAGGAAGGCAAGCCAGCGACCGTCGTGAAGAAGTATCCTGATCTTGCCAAGGCGTATGGAGTCGTAGCAGCGGCTAGGGCGTTTGCCTTCGAGAAATTACCTGAGGCATCGCGCAACGAATTCGTCGAGATGGCGAAGCGACATATGGTCGAAAAGATCACGACTGGTCAGCAGATCCATGGGCCGAAGATTTATCTCGAACCTACTAAAACCATTGACGCCCGCGATAAAGTCGCGGTGGCAACCGCGGCGGTTGATCGGACCCAGCCGCCAGGGACAAAAGCGGTGAACAGGGAACGATAGACTTCCACTAGCCTGTAGTCGAACTGGCAGCTATTCGAAATATGTTAGCTATACTGCGGGAAGACGGCAGCTGAACGGACAAACCGTTTTGAGCAATTGAGCAGACAGGCTATCCCGCCCTGGTTCGCATCAGCGGGCCTCTACGAAAATCGGGTTGACTCCAACTGCCTTCACTGCATTTATTCCTGCGAAGGTATTTCCTCATTTGGCCACTGTCAGTGTCAAATTCCTGTTCTCAAGCCTGATCACTTCTCGCGAATTTTCAACTTCCCACCTCTACAGTGATTATCTTGCAGCCAGGGCAAGTCTCCTGGATTATCCGATGGCCCCAGCCTTGAATGCCTGCAACACATTGCTATTCAACGAGTGTCAGCTTGTCCTTGCTGGAAACAAGAACTGAAGACGGGCAAGCGTCGGGACGTTCGGCTGCGCGCGCAGCCACCTATGCAATCACCTCGCTATGGAGCCATGCAGAAGATTTCTTCGACAGTTTAACTTGTGTCGGAAATTCTCCGCGCTGGATCGTCGCGTATAGTGAGCTTCTTGAAAGTCCACATATGTGAAGCACCTCGTCAATCTTGATCAGCCGTTCTGTTGTGCTTGTCAACGTATCCATACAGTGAGAGTCATAAGAATTGAAATTTACCAGATTGTGATTATGGCAATTATCGATTCTGCGTCGTTGACAAATGTAGAAGGAGACCGCGAGCTGACTTGATACGGGCCTAACAATCGCGCGCGCTCAGTTCCTATCGGAGAGCTACTTGAAACGGGAGGCTGCAACGAAAATTGCCGGGCGCAGTAAAGCATCAATGCGTTTCGGAAGGCTAAAAACTGGGAGTAGGCGGCTGATGATCACACTGCATTGCCAGGGAAACGGAGATAGACTTATGATGAGCATTCATCAGCAAATTAGTCCAATCCTAAGGAAAAATCGCATGTTGGTAAAAAGCGCAGCTACTCGCCATATCCCTAAGCCCCGTGAAAAATTCCTTGTTCACATTCGGAACATTAGTGTATTCAGACGCGATGGCCAACGCGCAGTCCACAAACCTCTGTTGACCTTATTGGCATTAGCCCGTTTCCAGAGCGGAGAGACAAAGCTTGTATTTCCTGAGATTGAGCAACAGCTTCAGACACTTATCTGGGAGTTTGGCACGACGGGTACCTCGAAGGCGCCGAACGCACACTACCCGTTCTGGTATTTGAAATCAGACGGCTTCTGGGCGGTCGAAGATCTTGACTCGCTGAGTACCCGTAAAGGGAAGTCCTCTGAGCCGTCCATCGCATCGATGCGGACGAATAGGGTTATTGCCGGGTTTAATGCTCAGACAGTAGAGCTTCTGGCTGACGATCCGGGGCTGTGCCACGAAGCTGCTCAGATCCTCTTGTCGAATGCGTTTCCTGACACACTTCACCTGGATGTACTGATAGCCGTAGGACTCGATGGCGATTTTGTGCTTCCTTCGACAAAGCGAGATCACCGCTTCCGGGAGGACGTCATGCGTGCGTATTCCTATACTTGTGTCGTGTGCGGCTACGACGGCCGCATCGGTAGAAATCCGGTAGGAATCGAAGCTGCGCATATCCGCTGGATAAATGTGGGCGGCCCGAACAAGGTGTGCAATGGCTTTTGCATGTGCTCGCTACATCACAAGCTCTTTGATAGCGGCGCTATTACAATTGATGCGGAAAACCTGACGATCATCGTAAGCAAATCGTTCAACGGTCTCGGGGAACCGGCCCAACTCTTGCAACAGCTCAACGGGAAGAAGATTTCGTTACCGGCATTGGCTGACGAGCATCCACATCGCGCGCATCTAGAGTGGCACTGGCGACAAGTATTTCGTAAAAATCAAGGTGCGATTATTACCGACAACGTTGCGTGAATCGAGATTGGCGGTTCGTTCGTGCAAAAAAACACAACGGTGCGGCCGGCCAGGCCTTCTTCTGAGTTTCCTTTGTGCCCACTTATCTGCGTCTTCCTCACTCCGCCATTCAGTTACCCGTACACGATGACCGAGCGATCGACGCGAGGTACGCGCGTGCCCGAAGCGTTCATCGTCATCCTGACGAATTGCCGCGCCGGCGTACTTGAATAGCTGACGTGGATCGGGCAGTCTTTGCCGTAAAAGTAGAGGCGATCGAAGGGCGTGTTGGCTGCGACCCAGATTGCCACTTCTTCCATGTCCTCGTCGGTAACGATGAAGTCGCAGGCGGCCCCTAGGCGTTCGCAAGTTGGTTTGCTGTGCCTATTCAGTTCATGCCCCGCATGCTGATCCAGGGCGGGAGCAATCCGCCCAGGTATCTCGCGTGCCAACTCGGCCGAACAGAAGCCATAGCTCAGCTCGATCATGCCGAAGTAATCGATGATGGGATCCAGAACATGGGCGGCCAGCTCGTACAAGGCGGTGTAGGTGTCGGCCTGCCGCGGCAGGTTTGATAAGCCGGTGCGCCGCTGCGTCTCGCCGCACTCGATGAAGTGGCGATACGTCAGGTGGCGTCCACACGCCGCATCCAGCGCGGGCGCGCTGCGGCTACGCACCAGGCGATACCCGTCGATCTCCCAGCGACGCGCGTCAAGGCTCGCGAAAAAGGCGGCCGCGCTTGGTTCCTCGGTCGCGACCGAGAGCAAACCCAAGCGTTCACACTCGGCCTCGAACTCGACTTGCTCTGGATAGTGAGCGCATTCCTCGTTGATAAAACGCGACTTGAAGTACAACAGGCGAGACGGATAGGCGATGCTGCCGTAGTCGAACAGGTCGAAGTCGAGTTCCCTGAGCTTGACCTTGACGCGCTGGCGCAGCCGTGGCACGGGACTGGCGTCGAAGTCCTCAAGTTTCAGAAGCGTTATTTTGCCCGAGCGGACGTGGATCTTGACGAGGTCGAAATCCGCGATGTCTCCCACCAGAACAGTCGCGCAGGCGATATAAATGCGCAGCAAGGCAGGCAGTTTGGGAACGAGCTGCGTGTGCAGTTGCAGCGAATGGCTGTCCTCTAGCCAGCCAAGACCGCGCGCACGCGCGTCAACGCAAGCCGCATGCAGGCGTTCGGGTTGATTTAACTCAAGCAACAAGCTTTTGGTGGCACTTTGCAGGGCCTGGTAATCGCCAAAATGGTAGCGGATGTCGCGCTGCAGACCGACGTCCAACTGACGATAGGGCTGGCGCTTGCGAAATAGCTTGAGCGCCGCGAATACAATTAGATCCTGGTACTTCTGGCGCGCCGCGCGCGCGCGTGGTTCGTCATCGAACTCGCTCGTCGCTATGCGGCACAGCTTCGCCCAGGCGCTTCCCGCACCGAGCTGCTCGACCAGGTCCGGCGCAAGTTCATCGGGCATTGGAGGCCGACCAAGCTCGACATGGGCTAGCCATAACGCATGCAGTTGCGATTGGTGGGCCGCAATAAAGGCCGCTTCGCGACTCGGGTTGGGTTCATGCACGCGGCGTTCCGTCGGCGCGCGTGCGACCTGTGCCATCCGCAACCACGTTCCCTGTAAAGCCTGGACCGCCCGCGCACTGTAGCGGCGCTGTAGAAAGCCCTGCTCGAGGCCCTTGTCCTTGAAAACGAAAAAGACACCGGGGCCCGCCGCGATGGCCGACTCATCGAGCACGAGTTCAATATAATCTCGCAGCTGCACCTGCGTGAAATATTTCTGGAAGGTGTTACGGGATGTGAGATAACCATCGCCATGTATCCGGCCATCCGGTGGCTGCTGACTTGCTAGCATGGCGGCGATGGCCAATACACCGTTCGCAAAGCGATAGGCTCCGCGCAGCGCCTCGACACGCTCGTCGCGGTCTTCGATCACGTTGATCACGAAACCCAGGTTGACCGTATCGGCCGTGCACACTACCGCCTCCGGGCGAAAGTGAGGGTCCCAGCCGCTCGCATCGATGCCATTGGCACACAAGGTGCGCACGTCGTCGCCCTTGCCGCACCCATAATCGAAAAATGTGCGCTCCGGGCTAATCAAACCATGGCGCCACAAGGCCTTTACCGGCGCGGACAGATTGGTGCGCGACAGGGCGGTCAAATGGCGTTGTATCGGTCCTCCTAGCACTGCCGTCGGGAAAACGTTCGAGTCGGCTTCGACATTAGCGATGGGGATGAACTCCGCGCCTCGCAAGGTATAGCCTTGCGTGGCAATGTGCGCGAGCCACTGCTCGCGAAAGCCGATGCGACTCAGATCGTCGAACAGACCGAGCGTTTCGGCGGTTAGCGTCAGTGCCATATACCCCGGAATGCGCGGGTCGTCGGGTGGAAGCAGTAATTCCTTGCGATGCAGGATCGGCGGATTGTGCGAGTCCGCATAATCGCGATAGACCACGGTACCGGTCTCGAGATTAATGCGCCAGCTCTTGTTCAATGTGGGAAAAGGGGCGGTGTCGAAATCCTCGTAGGCGAGCAACGACAATTGTTCGCCGAGCGCATGCATTTTGACGACATTGACGTGTTCACCCAGGTTCACGCGAGCAAGCGAGGCCGCGCGCTCGATGCGCTCACGCAGCGCCTGTGGCCAACGGCCAAGCACGGCGATGTGGCCATATACGTGATCTGCGACGCGCTTACCGACTGCCCCTTGCAACAGTTCTGGCATGCATCCCCCGCCGGCATCAATCCGGAATAGACGCGCTCGTCTACAGCCACGCCCTGTTGTGATGGACGCATCGATTGTAGCCGAACTTCGTACCGGGAGGCTGCTTGCGGTCGACTCATGCCGCGGCGGCACTGATCCGTCGATGCTGCTACATCATGCGGCGCAAGACCTCGCAAACATGCGGCCAATCGACGGCAGGCGTCAGGTGACACCACGATAAACGCAGAGCGCGCTCGATGCACTCGCGATCCAGTCCCATCGCCACCAACACGTGACTCGGTTCATAGCTCGTCGACGTGCACGCCGATCCGTTCGACAAGGCGAGCAATCCCTTCAACGTGACCATCGCCGCTTCCGAATTCAGGCCCGGCAGTGACACGTTCAGCACATGCGGCAGGCAGTGCTCCTGGTCGCCATTCAGTTGACCACCCAGTTGCGCCATAGCCGTCAGCACGTCGTCACGGAACTTCAAACAGGCCGCCTGGCGCTGCGCATGGTCGCGTAACGCTATGTGCGCCGCCATCCCGAACCCAACAATCAAATGCACCGCTTGCGTGCCGGGGCGCACGCCGCGCTCCTGGCCTCCGCCGAACATCAAGGGAGACAAGGGCGCACGCTGCCCGTTACGTCGGCGGCTGATCAGTGCGCCGATTCCCTTCGGGCCGAAGATCTTGTGGGCCGACACACTGATCATGTCAATACGCGAATTTTGCAAGGGCGTGACCAGCTTGCCAAAGGTCTGTGCCGCATCGACGTGGAGCCAGACCGCCTCTGACAGGCCGGCGGCGATGGCCTCCACCGGTTGCACGATGCCCGTCTCGTTGTTCGCGTGCATGACGCTGACCAAAAGAGTGTCTGGTCGCACCGCATCCAGCACTGCTTGCGCATCGACCCGACCCGATCGATCAGGGTGGATTAGCGTGACCTCGAAGCCCTGCTTCACCAGATGTTGCAGCGGCTCAAGCACGGCCTTGTGTTCGATAGCGGTAGTGACGATGTGGCGTCGCGTTGCGCCTACCGCACTGCGGGCCAAGCCGAGCAACACAATGTTGTTGCTTTCCGTGGCGCCACTCGTAAAAATGACATCGTCGCGCCGAGCGGCGGCAACCGTGGCGACCTCCTCCCGGGCACGCTCGACAGCTTGTTTTGCGCGCACGCCAAACTCATGGGTACGGCTGCCGGCGTTTCCGTACTCCTCTGCCAAGTACCTCATCATCACATCCAGTACCTCGGATTCAACAGGCGTAGTAGCACTACAATCAAGATATGTAGACATAGTTTGTGTGTTGGTGGGTTGGAGTTTGTGTTATAGTAGCACAAACAACAAGCTATATATCATGAACGGTGCCTTCGAATACGTTTTCCCGTCTATCAAAGGGATACAGTCGGGACACGAATACTTCGTGTCCATGTGTCCCCTTCGGTTAATTCCCAAAATCTTTTTATTCGACGACGACGAGCTTAATCCCGAACTCCGAGCCCAGCGAACACTGAATAAGGGGCGCGTACCGGAAATCGCTGAGTATATTTTAGGAAACTTACAAAGCTATACATTCTCAGCCATTACAGCGTCGATTGATGGTGATGTGCGTTTTGTTCCCGCGACCGGAACGACGCACGGCAGTCTGCTCGGAACGTTGCACGTCAACATGCAGTCGCGATTCATCATCAACGACGGCCAGCACCGGCGTGCGGCGATCGAGTTGGCGTTGAAATCGGAACCGAGATTGGGTGACGAGACAATCGCCGTCGTGTTCTTTGTTGATCGCGGCCTCGAGCGCTGTCAGCAAATGTTCGCGGATCTGAATCGCTATGCGATCCGGCCAAGCCGGTCGCTCGGCCTGTTGTACGACCATCGTGACCAACGTTCCCAACTCACTAAGCTCATCGTGTTGAAGTCCAAATTCTTTTGCGATATGGTCGAGATGGAGAGGAACACCCTGTCCGAGCGCTCTCGTAAATTGTTTACGTTGAGCGCCATCTATTCGGCGAACTCGGCCTTGTTGGACGGTATGGATACGTCGAATACGGACGAGACCGCCCAACTGTGCGCTGACTATTGGGACACGGTCAGTGCGCATATCGAGGAATGGCAACGCGTCAAGGAATCAGTCTTGAGCGCGGGCGACGTTAGGCGAGACTTCATCCATTCGCACTCGGTTGCCTTGCAGGCTATTGGCGCAGTAGGCAACCACGTACTACGCCAGCCGAAGACGCGCTGGAATGACATGCTCAAGCCACTGCGCACGCTGGACTGGTCACGTGCGAACGCGCATACCTGGGAAGGTCGAGCCATGGTTGCAGGCACTATTTCTAAGGCGTCGAACAACGTAGCACTGACAATCAATCAACTTAAGAAACATTTACATATTCCTTTAGGGCCGGATGAGCAGCGCACCGAGGATGCCTTCCTGCGAGGACAACATGGAAAGTAATAAATCGGCATCTACTTCGGCGTTTGCAGAATTGGGCTTCAAAGCCAGCATCAGTGAGCGGATGGAGATCGTGAAACAGTTGTACTTGAGCGATACCATTCCTTGGGTGATCGGGTATAGCGGCGGTAAGGACTCGACTGCGACGTTGCAGCTCGTGTGGAAAACCTTGCGTCAGCTTAGCCCTGAGCAGTTGCACAAGGATGTGTACGTGATCACGACCGACACCCTCGTGGAAAACCCGATTGTCGCGCAATGGGTGGCGCACTCCCTGGATGTCATGAGCGCAGCCGCTCGGGAGCAGGGTTTGCCAATTAAACCGCGCCGCTTGACACCTGAAGTCAAAGACCGTTTCTGGGTCAACCTAATTGGCAAGGGCTACCCTTCACCGCGCCCGAAATTCCGGTGGTGTACGAGCCGTTTGAAGATCAAACCATCCAACGATTTCATTAAGCAGCTTGAACAGCAAAACGGCGAAGCGATCGTCGTGTTGGGCACACGCGCGGCGGAGAGCTCGTCGCGCGCCGCTGCGCTTAAGCGTCATACGGGAACTACCCGCGAATGGCTCAATCGGAACGGTCAGCTCGAGCGCAGCTGGGTATTCGCTCCGATTCAGGATTGGACCAACGATGACGTCTGGTTGTATCTCATGCAGGAGAAGAACCCCTGGGGCTTCGACAACAACGAGCTTCTCGGCATGTACCAAGGTGCAACCGCGGACGGCGAGTGCCCTCTGGTCGTCGACTCGAGCACGCCGAGCTGCGGCGACAGCCGCTTCGGCTGCTATGTCTGCACGATGGTAGCGGAAGACAAATCGATGGAGGCGATGATCCAGAACGATGAGGAAAAGGATTGGATGTCGCCATTGTTGGAGTTCCGTAAAAAGTTCTTAAACTCTGAATTCCGCGAGGATCGAAAATTCCGCGAGTTTCGCCGCATGGATGGCCGTTTAACGCTCATGCAGGTCACCTACAAGATGGAGCAATGGGATGACGTGTGGGAAGGTGAGGATGGTAGACGTTTTCAGCTCGTCCATGGCCCTTACAAGCAATCTTACCGCGAACTCCTGCTGCTTGAGCTCCTGCGCACCCAAAAGCTAGTGTGTGAGAGAGCACCTGAAAATCTGAAATTTGACTTACTCGCCCTTGAAGATCTGGAAGAAATCCGACGTATCTGGGTGTCGGAAAAATACGAAATCGAAGACAGTGTGCCGCGCATCTACGAAGAAGTGATGGGTACACCCTATCCAGCTCCACGGATTGATGAAACACAGCTTTTCGACGCTCGGGATATCGAGCTCTTGCGTGAGATTACCGCGCAGGACGAGGATCCGGATCAGTTGCACTTTCACTTGGTTCGGAAGTTGCTCGCCGTTGAGAGCAAATACCAACATGCGGCACGGCGTGCGGGCCTGTTCGATGAGCTCAACAGCGTTCTGGAGTCGCATGCGTTCAATGGTGAGACCGAGGCGCTGGAATTCGCTGTCCATCGCTTCCTAAGTGCCGAAAAAGCCAACGAGTCTCCAGAAGTTCAGTTCGTCAGACCGATTGTACCGATCAAGCAAATTTTCGACGCTGATGCTGAGCTTACCGAGGAAGAGTAAAGAATGTTATTTCAAGAATTCGTCTTGCATAATTTTGGTATCTACAAAGGACGTCACGCGGTCGACCTGAATCCGGAGCCGGGCCGTCCCATTGTCTTGTTCGGTGCTCTCAACGGCTCCGGCAAGACGACCTTCCTGGACGGATTACAGCTCGTGTTGTACGGCAAGCATGCGCGTTGCGCAGGGCGCGGCAACATGGCTTATCCCGACTTCCTGCGCAGTACCATCAACCGCTTCGTTGCGCCGCAAGAAGGTGCTGGACTCGAGCTCGAGTTTATTCACTATCACGAAAAGTGGCACACCATTCGCGTAATCCGCACCTGGAATGGACGCCAGGAGACCACGCGCGAACGCCTGGAGGTCTACCGCAATGGTGTGCTCGATGCTGTCCTGTCCGAGCGCTGGAACGAATTCGTCGAGGATTTCATCCCCTCACAGATTTCGGAACTGTTTTTCTTCGACGGTGAAAAGATCGAAGCGCTGGCCGAGGAGCAGTCGGCCGCTGCCATCATCCGTACCGGCATCCACGCGCTGCTGGGCTTGGACGTGGTCGATCGACTCGCGGCCGACATCAAGATTGTTCAACGCCGTCGCCGTGTCGAGGAGCTCGACCTGGAGGCGCAGGCCCAGGTACGTACCAAGCTCGACGCGATGCAAGCGCTAAGCGAGCATGCGGATACCTTGACGGCGAAGATTCAGGAACAGGAAGAGAAGGTCAAGGGGCGTCGACGCGTGCTGCAGGTACTCGAGGAAGAGTACCGGCAGCAAGGTGGTGAATTGGCTGAGCAGACCGGCGCCATCGAAGCACAACTGAAAGTGGCGCAAGAGCAAAAGGACCTGCATGACGCCTATCTGCGCGACAAGCTCGCTGCTGGTCATGTTCCTCTACTGCTTGTGCAAGATTTATTGCGTAGCGCCCGCACGCAGCTGACCGCAGAAAGCGACGCGCAGTTGGCAAGTGCGATGCTGTCCGAGATCAGCGAACGCGACACCCGGGTACTTGTCATGCTCACGCACAGTGAGGTGAGCGAGACGGTACGCCAGGCCGTCGCCGAGCAACTGGAACGTGACCGTCAAGCGCGCGCCACGGCCGCGCAGGCACCAGCGTATCTGCATATGCGCGCCGATGCGCTTCAACCGTATACGGCTACCCAATTCGATGCCTTGCACTTCGACTTGAACGAAGCGCTGGAGCGTCAACAAATCGTTACCGAGCGGGTCAACGATCTCGAGCGCACGAAGGCTGCCTTGCCCAATCCCGAGTTGCTGGCACCGCTGCGCGAACGGCTCACGGAGCAGCGCCGACAATACGAGCAAGCGGTGGGCGCCGTCGGGCTGCTGAAGCAGCAGTACGAGGACTGTGTCAAAGCGAAAGAGCAGACCGAGCGCGAGCGTCAAAACCTGATGCTCGAATTGGCAGACCAGGATTTGAAGGACAAGACCAAAAAACGCGTGCTGCGTCACGCCGAGCGGGTCGAGGAAACCTTAAAGCGCTATCGCGACGCAGTACTGCAGCGCAACGTGAAACGCTTGTCCGACCTAATTCTGGAGAGTTTTCAGAAAATTACACGGAAGCAACACATGTTCGAGCGGATCGAGATCTCGCCAGAAACCTACCGATTGTCTTTGTTCGATCACGGTGGTAACCAGATACCGAGCCACCAGCTGTCGGCAGGTGAACGACAGCTGCTCGCGGTGTCGATCCTGTGGGGCTTGAGCCGCGCGTCGGGACGCTTGCTACCGGCCATCATCGATACCCCGTTGGGACGACTGGATGGCCATCACCGTAACAAGCTCGTCAAGAACTATTTTCCAAAGGCGAGCAACCAGGTCATCCTGCTGTCGACCGACCAGGAGATCGATGAGGATTTGTATGGCAAAATCAAGAGAGTCACCACGCGGGAATACCTGATCGAATACAACCAGCAACACCAAAGCTCCGAGATTCAACCGGGCTATTTCACGTTCGACGAGGCATTTTCATGATCATAGACGTCGTCCGCGTCTCCGAAAAGGCGAAGTACCAACTCCTAACGCTCAAGCGCCGCACCGGCATCCAGCAATGGAACGTGCTGTGCCGATGGGCGCTGCTGGTCTCACTGGCCGAGCGCGCCATCCCGCCACATGAAGAGATCGTCACCGGAAGCAATATCGAGATGAGCTGGAAGACCTTCGCCGGCACGCTCGACGACGCCATCACAGCCGTCGTACGCCAGCGCGCGCGCGAGGACCAGGTCACCGACGACCAGCTGCCGCAATTCTTCAAGATTCACCTGCACCGCGGGATTGCGTACTTGTTGAACGGCGCACAGGATCTGCGCGGACTGGTCTCGATGGCGTACGACACCGAGAAGGTGTCGATTGAGCGCGCCTAAAAAGCGTCTCGACCGACCTTTAACAGGCGACGCGCCTCATGGACCTGGCATGATGGGTAGCTGATCTGTCAGGTCTACCAGAGGCTGCCGGGCTCGATATCGTGTTCGGCTGTTGGATGGAAACAAGTTGTTTTACGTAGGTTCTACCAAAATCTGGCGCTCGATCGTCAAAAATTAGACGACCGGCGCCGCCGAGCAGTACCAGTACACCCCGCGCGACGAGTCGAGGCACTGCAATTTCGGCATCGACCTGATTAACGCGATCAAGATCAAAAACCAGCAGTTGTGGCCCGGGCCGTTCGCGATGAGATAATGGGCCTGTTCGTGCAAGCTATCTCGAGTACCGTCACGTTAAAGACACCATTTAAGCCAGACTCAAGCGACGCACCAGGCTGCGCTTGGGCCATTAGCTGCCGAAACGGCGCACCCGTGTCATAGGGGCACAAGTCCTTTGGTAGCTTACCCGTGCGAGATCGATCAACAGTGCATCCTAGAACTCGGCCAATTCCGGCGTTGTTAGCTTCCTTTTCAACAAATTCTCGACGAGTTCTTGCTGACGAGGTTGGCCAAATAATTACCGGTAGAGTGACGGGATCTGGAGAATCCCGTCGAGCTGGGGTATCTCGGAATTGAAAGGCATTGCAGGGACGATCCGCTCGATCTTCGCCGAGCCCATCGGGAAATGCCAGAACGGCACCAGGTCAGTCCTTGGATTCTTGCTTGTAGCGCGATCAAACAGCGTTGACCATACATCGCCGTGCTTTGGCAATCGCAAGGTCTTGCCATAGGTTTCGGCAACCCGCTGGCGCACGACCAGGGACTTGTAACGATTGATGCGTCCTTCGCGCTGCTTTAGGTCGATGGGGTTCGACGGAAGGTTCCAATGCACGATGCGCCGACAGTATCAGTGAAAGTCCAGCCATACGCGGCAAGCGGAGAGCGCCGACGCTGTGCCACCTGTCCAGTCAAGCATGATCTAGGGAACTGCCAGGAAGTAGCGCGCCCGGGCCAATGGCCGCCAGTTCACGCGAGCCGGATGGAACGATCTGCGCCATGGTCAGTACGGAGTCGCGTCCATCGTCATCCCCGGTTCAAGCGGCCGAGGCCAGACCATAGCTGGCCGCCATCCCGGCCACCGTATCGCGCATCCAATCGCGCAGGCGCGCCAGGCCTAGCATGGTCTCCTGGTCGCCGAACCCCAGCAGCCATCAGCGCAATTCCTTAGTATCGAGCACGGTCGCGCTGACGCGCACCGTGCCGGCGCCATCATGCACGATCTCTTGGTCGTCCGCCAACAGGCATTCCGACAAGTGTGCCGCCGCGCTGCTCGTAAACCGTCCCTCAATGCGAATCGTCTCGCTGCTCTCCGGATAGCCGAACGCGCCCGCCGCAATGTACGCTGAATCCCTCGGGGCGGTTGCACGCTTCATTGAGCATGGTCGCGGACTGCATGCGGTGCAGCGCCAACTGGCGCACGTCGGTGAAACTCCACATTGTGCAAACCAGGTAGATGACGGTGTCGCGGGTCACCACGCCCAGCGGATGCACCAAGTATTCCTTGGCCTCGGTCGCTTACCGCTGCAGGTAGCGAATTGCCACCTGGCCTTCCTGGAGCAGAGCGTCATAGAGCGTGGCATGGGCGCCGGGGTCGATCGGCGGCGACTGCAGGCGCAGCCCACGCGGTAACACGCGCACCTTGTCCGGCCAGCGCGTCACACCGTGATCGTTCGCCTCGAGGACTGCGGTCGCGGTGCGAAACCACGGCGCCAGGTAGCCCAGGGTCGACTCCGGCAACAAGGTGCTCAGATGGCGCTGGACCAGGTGAAAGGTCAAGGCCGCTTGCGGGTCGAGGGAGAGGCAGATGGAAAGGATCGGCCTCGGCTTGCCACGACCAGCCTTGCGGCCGCGCGTTCTCCGCGACCAGGGGCAGGGCGCACCACAAATCATTGAGATCGCGCTGGATCGACCGGATCGAGATCTCGTAACCGGCTCGCTCGAGTTGCTGCAGGAGCGCGTTGGTATCGATCTTGAGCGGCTGGCGCGGCATATGGCATAGCACCGCCATTACGCGTAACAAAGTGTTGGACATACTGTTGGATTCGAAAAGCAAACGACAAAAACTGTCGCGTTCTCATATTAAACTGGTAAATAGACATTGCCTTTGATCAACGGCTTCAATTACGATAACGATTCGATGGCATGATGTTAATAACCAACAAGTGACAATGCGTGAGTTTTTTGGAGGAAGTGAGCCATTACACTGTGTAATTGCCTCGGCGCATCCAATGTATCTGCGCATCGCTCGCCCTTCTCCCAGCTGTCGAGAGACCACAGCGTATCGGACAGCTAGCGCCGTCCACGAAGCGCCGCGGTCGATGGTCTCTCTGGACGATCGATGCGCTGTGCGAGCACATCACGCATGCGCATCGGCCGGGCCCTTGATCCAACATGGCGCCGCTAGGGCTTCAAGGCGTAAACACGCCGCGTGCGCGGTGCATACGGCAATCGCCAGCTTCGCGGTGGCCCCCCTCATTTTCGCTCAGCATCTGACAGGCTATGACCTCCATCACGTTTCGGGACGCGCTTTCCGTCCTTTCCAAGTCGTCCCCCTTCTCGGTCAAGACCGTGTCGACCCGCACTCCGGACGGCTTCGACGCGCTCAAGAACTGGCTCTACATCGAGCAGGACATTGAAAGAGATCTACGCGCGCGGCTTGCGCAGGCCCAGCCCGGT
Source organism: Massilia sp. CFBP9012 (assembly GCF_034045115.1). Classification (NCBI taxonomy): domain Bacteria; kingdom Pseudomonadati; phylum Pseudomonadota; class Betaproteobacteria; order Burkholderiales; family Oxalobacteraceae; genus Massilia; species Massilia sp. CFBP9012. Next base: position 75,143 of record NZ_JAXCWM010000015.1, read on the forward strand.
GACATGCTGTTTTTATGCGGCAGTAGCGGCGATGGAAAATCCGAGATCTTGACGCGGGCATATGCCGAGTACCACAACAAGGTGAAATTCCACTTGGATGCGACGCACAGCTTCCAGCCGAACCAGTCCGCGATCGAAGCGCTGGATCAGGTGTTCCGTACTGCGCTGGCGGAGCAAGAAATTCTGGTGGTCGGCATCAACATCGGCATGATCGGCAACTATGTACAGGAAGGGCACGCGGACCTGCTGCAAGTGCGCGAGGCCATGCGCGCCTTCCTCGAGAATGCCTCACCGCGCGCGTCCTATCACTTCTTCAACTTCGAGGATTATCCGAAGTTCAAGATGGAAAGTGGGGTGCCGGTGGCGCCTTTCGCTAAGAACATCATGCGCCGACTGACTGAAACGAGTGCGAACCCGTTTTACGCGGCGTTTACCCGGGACGACGTCCGCTATGGCGAGCCGCTGCTGTACGCGAACTTCCGCTTGCTGATGCTCGACGGCGTGCAAGACGCGATCATCGCCAACATCGCCAGGGCCCGTCTGGCCAAGGACCAGTTCGTAACGGCGCGTGGCCTGCTCGACTTGTTGCACCACCTGCTGACAGGACCCGGCTACCTGTTCGACAATCTGTTCTCCGGTGGGGACAACGAGCTGACCGCCCGAATCGCCGCCTTCGATCCCGCCTTGCTGCGCACACGTGAGCTCGACCAGCTGGTGTTGCGTTACGAGCTTGGCCTCCGCGAGCCGGAGCGCGACGCTTTTCTAGCCGAATTAGCGGCGTGGAACATCCGCTTCGGCGCCGATCATCCGCCTAGCGCCGCCTCCCTGATTCGTCTGCTGTACATCCTGCAGCGCGAGCAGGTCGGTAACAATTATCACCAGGCCTTCGGCAACAACTTTAATGACCGGGTGACTGTCGAGTATGCCGAGGTCTGGAAGATCCACGCGCAGTTCGATGGCAGCAACGAAGCCAGGACCACCTTGCAGCGGTTGTACCGACGTGTTCTGACCGCAGGCATCTTCCGCTATGCGAACCGGAACGCGCCCGAGCTGCGCACCGACGAAATCCTGCTCAGCGAATTCCACGGCGTCAAAATCGCTGGGTTGGCCGATCTCAGGCCGGATTACGCGGCGCTCCAGCAGCTGGCACCCAGGACACCGATCGCCCATTTCCATGTCGCGCTCAAGGTCGGAGACACATCGCTCAAGCCGATGCCGTTCAACATCAACTTGTTCGGCCTGCTGGTCCGCCTGAACGAGGGTTACCGCCCGAACAAATACGACAAGAACGCCATCGTTCTACTGGACGAGCTGGTCGAGCAGATCAAGGCCTTGGTCAAGCGGGACAACCGCCTGAAACTGTACAGGCAACAAGAACACATCTCCCTCAGATACGAAGACGGTACGATCGAAACCGTTGGAGAAATGTAATGTATCCAATCGCAAACGACCTTCAGATATCGGACAAGAATAAATCCCCGAACTACCTGCCCGTCCGTCAAAAAGGCAACGAGTTTTCATGGGCGTCGGTTACCGGGCTGGTGCTTGGTAACGTCCTCCAGCAGGGCTTGCAGGACTACAGCGTTGACGCGTTCCGCGACGAATGCCGTCAGACGTTCAAACAGCTGCTGAACGATCCCAAGATATGGGAATGGCTCGACCACATGTACTTTTCTAGCCATGCAGTGCTCCAGGCCTCGCCATTGTTCCTCCTGTTTAAGGCGCAAAAAGCCGCCCGCGAAGGCGACGAGGACGGCGCCGCCAACCAACGCATGAGCGACATGTTCGCTGGCCTATTGGGAGACTTCAAGCTGGGCGACAAGCCGAACGACAATCTGCATTTCCTGGAGCAAGTAATGCTCGATGTCCTCGTGCGCCATCTGGGTCCGCTCGCTGCTAAAAGCCGTCATCAGGATTGTCCGTATCTGCCTTTCTTGACCGAAGCCTTCCAGCGCGACATGCGATTTCTGGCGGCGCACCCGCAGTACCTAGTGGCCGAGCTGACCAACACCCTAAAGCTGTATGCGTTCAGCTACTGCTCACAGTTGTCGTTGTCGGTGCGCGCCTGGCGCCATGGGGCACCGCAACCCAAGGAGCTTTACTTCATTCTCGACGTCGAGAAGGCTTCCACCGAGCGCGACAAGATCCGCGAACACGGTTACCGCTTGCTGGCCTCCACATCGAAAGAGTTGTTTCCGTTGCTGTCAGCCAGTGAAGTGCTGCAATCCGAAGGCGCGCAACGACCGCTGTGGCAGATCTATTCGGACGCGCAGAATTACGCCGACCAGCAGGCATTGATCGACGACCTCAACCGCTATATCGGCCAGTTCGCGCTCAGCCGCCAACTCGAGGCGCCCGCGCCGGCCGCTACCCTGGAAGATGTGTTCAAGCAGTTTGTGATCCTTGCCATCCGCCAGTTCGATCCTGGCAAAAGCGAGCGTCACAGTGTCAACCAGCGCTACGTGCGCGAATTGGAAAAGAAAGTGTTCGCCGGTTTCATCCAGTTCCGCGGACGTGCCGGCAACATCCTGGCATTGAACCAGGACCAACTGTTGTTATTGACCAATCTCGCGATTGGCCATTACGACAAGCTGCGCTTCTTTGAATTGCTGCGCGAATTCCAGCAGCGTGGTTTCTTTTTTGATAATCAAAGTCAACAAGTGCTCATCGAGTTCTTCGAGCGCATGGGCAATGTTGAGCGAATGAGCGATAGTGGAGAGGCTGTATATGTCCGCAAAACCGTTTGAGAGCTACCTGGTCGATGTGTTCATCGAGTGGGCCATCGGTAAGGCCAAGCCCGGCGTCAGGTACCAGTTTCAGTCTCCCGACCACAACAACGCGAGCAAGTTGCAGGACGCCTATCTGGCGCGCATGACCGGTACCATCGAATACAAAGGGGTGGAGCTCCCATTTGTTACCTGCGGCGCCACCAAGCTGCTCCCGGTCTTGCATGGCGAGAACGGCAAAGGCTTTTCCGAAAACTATATCTCGCATTTGCGCGACTGCGTAGCGGGTCGGACCGCTGTCTTTGCTGACTGCGCTTTGCTGATCATCCACAACAGCAAGCTCGACACCATCATCAACAGCGCGGAAGACCTCGCCGCTGAAAGGCGGGCCTGGCACCCGCAAGTGCTGGTGCGACGTCTAAGAGTGCTTGCGCTGGACCACCCAGGCAACCGCAACCTGCTCGCTTGTCTGCTCGAGGACCAGCTGAAATTCGTGGTCAACGAGGGCGCCACGGTGTTCGGTTTCGCGCCGCTGTACCAGGCGATCGCCGAGGGCGAGATCCAGCTGAGCAAGCTCGGCTTGTTTGACGATCCACTGATGGTGTCGCTCAACAATCCGGCGCAGATTCGCAAGCGTCTGGAAGACAACCGCGAACTGCGTCGGCAGATTGAGTCCGTCACCGAAAACTTCGCGGACCAGGTCGAGGACAAACTCCGCGAACAATTCGGTCCGAAGTTCATTCGCGACCACTTCGTCGAAAGCCAGGATTGGAAGACCCTGCACTATGGCGACTTCAAACAGGAACTCGATACTAATCGCATCCAGTCGCTGACGCTGGAAGAAGTTGGCAACCCCAACGGCAAGCTGATCGATCGCGCCAAGAGCGGGACCAAGGCTGGCCGCAAAGATTTGAGTGTGCTGCTCGAAGTGCCGCCGGAAGCCGACGAGGGACGCTTCGAGATCACTTTCCTGGCGCCCGACGTTACCTTGTCGGAGTTGAACGTGTTGCAGAGTTCGATCGACAAGGATTCCATCAGTCTGAAGGTCGGGCACGCGGGCGGCAAGCGCAGCCGCGTGCATGTGCGTGCGCCGTTCACGGGCGAGCCCCTGTTTTTCACGCTGACGCTGAGCCGCCGCGCGCGCGCCGAAAACCACCAGTTCCGCTGCCTGTTCCTGCGTCAAGGCATGTTCTTCGTCGACGGTTTTAAGAACCACTTCCGGATCGAACCAAGCGCCAAGCGCGTCACGCTGCAGATGGAAGCGAACCATCTCGCCATTGCCGAGGTCGAGGGGGCGAGCTTCACATCGGAAGAGCCGCAGGACGTGATCGACAACACGGCGTATGTGAGCGTGGATTTCTCGCGGCAGGCGAACGCATCCGAGAAAATCGGGTTCCATGTCGCGCACGGCGATCAACGGCTCAGCTTCAACATCGAAGGTGCGGCGGCCGAGGAATCGGTCACGGTACCCCTGATCCACGACCGTGACCGTTATGACCGCTTGTTCCACGACGACGACTATCGCGCCGAATTCGGCGCCAACGGCAACCGTTTGGTCATCGATAACCGCGAGTCGGTCGTGGCCGGCGTGCGCCAGCTGTTGCTGACACGCGAAGCCACGATGGTCGCGCAACGGGTGTTGTTCCAATCGAGCGCAGATACTGTTCTCGTCGAAGACCTACGCGCGATCGACGTCGACCTGCACGCCGCCTACGACGCCTGGTACGCCTACCTGAGCACATACGGCACCACACCGAGTCTGGTGTCGTGGGGCCCGCAGTATCGCCAGCTCACGGCTGCGGTCACGCAAGCCTATGAACGCGTTTTGTCGAATATTCCGCGCGACAGCGTGCTGAGCGACGCCTATAAATGCTTGCTGTGCGTCGGCCTGGTCGAACACGACGGCAAGGAATTCATTACGCCGTTCCACCCGTTGAACCTATCGTATCACCTGCAATTGGTCGGGACCATCGTCGCCGACCGCAACGCCGGCCACGACAGCTTTGCGAGGCTGCCGGACGTGACCCGGGAGCGTTTGACGGCGGCTGGACTGATCCCCTTCATCTACGATGGCGCCAACACGGTCGCGCACGTCAGCGCGATGCGCGAGAACGCGTTCTGGTTGGAGCTCATCCCGCAAAAGGAATCGAATTTTACGTACGTGCGCAATCTGGTGCGCGACAAGCTGTCTGAATTCACCCAGGCGTACGCCCGACTGTTCAGCACCGGTCCGCGTAGCACCTTGATCCTCAACGTCATCAACATGGGACCCGCGCGCGAGCTGTTCCTGGGGCTGACCGACTATTTCAAGAAGCATCGTGACGACACCTGCGCGATCCACGTGAACTGCTACGACGATCGGATCCTATTCAACGAGTTCGACGGGTTCGCCGAGTGCGTGTCCTCGCAAGCATTGCGTGACACCTATCAGCTCGGTCGTGGCGGTGTGCACGACGACGCCGATCTGTTGATCGACTTGATCCGGAGTCGGCTGACGTATAGCAAATTCAAGACGCCGAAAGAAGAAGAGCAACTAGAATACGCGCACCTGGCCTTCTTCCGCAACAACGCCCCGGTCGACGTGCGTCCGGTGACTGTCGAAAATGCGCTGAGTGGCGTACTGTGCGATGGCTTGATCGCTGGTGAATCGGCCGAGAACATCGAGAACGCCTACTTCTCTCGTTTTGGCTTGCGCAACGTCGATTACGAACCCTACCAGCCGCTGCGCCTGGCGCGTCTGATCGGAACCTTGATGCGGCCGGCGCGCGAAACCAACAGTCCCTATGTGGGCATGGGTGTCGGGCTGGCCGCCAGCACCGAGTTTAGGGACTTGCTGACCCGCTCGTACGACAGCGCGTTGTGGACCACGATTGTCGACCCGAAGGTCACGCTCAATTTCTTCACCTCCCAGCGCGACGTGGTGTTGATCCACTACTCGGACCAGTACACTAGCTCGGCGGGTTACGACGCGATCACCGTGACCAAGCAGGTCGACCTGTTCCGTCGCTTGCTCGGGAAGGAAAGCCTGCTGTCTGAATTCAACGCTTTCAATGGCGAGTGGCTGCTCAAGATGCTGACCGCCAATGAGAACACGCGCAAGGAGCGGCGCGGCATTATCGGCGCCTACAAGTTTGTCCGATCGCTGCTGATGGATTCGGACATCACCTGGGTGCCGTTGTCGGTTGCCGAGATGATTCGGGTCTCGGGCAACGTCGGCCTCAAGATGAGCGAAAGCGATTTCTCGCGCAACCTGCAGGGGTATACGCGTGGGGCGATTTCCGACGACGTGCTGTTCGTTGGCTTCCGGGGCGAGCACATGTATCTGCTGCCGCTCGAGGTCAAGACCGGCGCCCGTCCGAACTATGACAAGGCAGTGGAACAAGCGCGCGAGCTCAAGCGCTATTTGCGCGACGAGATCCTCGGCCCTGACACCATGGTCGGCAAGCTGTACCGAGGCCTGTTCGTGCGCCAGGTCTTGATGCAAGTCGAGAAATACCGACTGTATGGCATCGTTGCCGACTCCGACCTGGAGCACCTGACGTCGCGTCGTGAGTGGTGGCTCAAGGGTGACTTTTGCCTGGCAGAGTTGAACGATTACCCAGCCGGCGTCGTGCTGTCGCACCTCGACAATGAAACCTGCTTCGATTCGTCTTACCGCATGGAACAGAACATGTTGCTGATCGATCTGCCGATCGGCTTGCTGGATTCGCTCATCGATGCGGCCAGCGCCGATCAGGTCCGCGCCTTGCGCGTGCAGTGTCACGTACCGGCAGAATACCTGTTGACTGATGCGTTTTCTGCAGGTGACTGCACAGCGGTCACCGTCGAATCGGCACAGACTATGGTGCCGGCGGTCGAGGCCCCCGACGTCGTTGATGAAGCACCTGCGGTCCCCGTCAACAACGCAGGTGGCAAATTGCGCATTCGCGTGGGGGAGAGCGTCACCACGCAACAAGCGCTGTACTGGGAACCGACCAACACGGCCCGCTTCATGAACAGCAATTCGGGCATCATCGGTACCATGGGCACTGGTAAGACGCAGTTCACCAAATCGGTGGTCACGCAGCTGGTGTGTAACCAAGCCCAGAACGTCAACGCGGCCCCGATTGGGATGCTGATCTTCGACTACAAGTCGGACTACGTCGACGACGCTTTTATTCAGGCGACCAGTGCGAAGAAGTATCAGCTCAGCAAGTTGCCCTATAACCCGTTGAGCTTGTTTGGCGACACGCCGATGCTACCGCTACATACTGCGGCCGGCTTTGCCGAGACGATGGCGCGCGCCTATGGTCTAGGGGCGAAGCAGCAACTGAAACTCGAGAATCTGATCATCGAATGCTATGCCAGCGCCGGCATCCACCCTGAAGACAGGTCGAGCTGGTCGAAGGCGGCGCCGACGATCGAGGATGTCTGGCGGCTGTTCCTCAGCCAGGAAAAGGTCGACGAGGACTCCCTGTACGCCGCGCTATCGAAACTCGCGCGCTTCAAGATTTTCGAGCCCGACGCGGCCAAGACCGGCAGCCTGTACGACCTTGTCTCCGGTGTGACCGTCGTCGAGCTGGCAGGCTACCCGTCCGAGATCCAGAACCTCGTGGTCGCGTTGACGTTGGACTTGTTCTATGCGCAGATGCAAAAGCGTGGCAAGCCCCAGGTAGTTGGCGACTTCCGCCAGATCACGAAGATGATCCTGGTCGACGAAGCCGACAACTTCATGTCGCAGAACTTCCCGGCGCTGCGCCGCATCCTGAAGGAGGGTCGCGAATATGGCGTCGGCGTCGTCCTGTCGACCCAGGATATCACGCATTTCAAGACAGCCGAGAACGACTACTCGTCCTACATCCTGAGTTGGGTGGTGCACCGTGTTTCGCAGATCAAGAATGCGGACGTGAAGGCGATCTTCAACAAGGATGACAAGGCCGATCAGGAGCAGCTGATGGAAGCCATCCGCAGACTCGAGAAACACTACAGCTTGTTTATAGATGGCGAGAAGCGTATTCAGAAGATGCGTGACAGCACGTTCTGGGAGCTTGTGCAGTAAGGCCGACGTCGAGCCGCAGCAACTTCATCTCGGGGGGCGGACGTGTTCCAGGCCTAGAGATGCCGAACCTCATGGCGGATCAGCGGCATGCTCGGGACCTCAGCCCAGCTCCGCTAACGCCTTGCATTTGCGTTGTGTCTTGTCACGTATAGCATCGGCGCAATGAGAGAGAAAAAAGAAATGAGCGATGCACCTGAGGTAGCGAAAGCACGTGCTTGTCCGTTCTGTGACATTCCGGCGCAGCGCGTCATCATGCAGAACGCCCATGCTTACGCAATCCGTGACGGATATCCTGTCACGGATGGGCATAGCCTGGTGATCCCGAAACGTCATGTAGAAGACTACTTTGGGCTCACGCCGAATGAATTAACTGCATGTGATGCGCTGCTACAAAGTCTGCGCCAGAGCATCCTACACCATGATCTCAGCGTTGCCGGCTTCAATATCGGCGCGAACGTTGGCGCCGTTGCCGGCCAGACGGTTTTTCATTGCCATATCCACTTGATTCCGCGCCGAGAGGGCGATGTCGCGAATCCAAGGGGCGGCGTACGTCACACCATCCCCGGCAAGGGCGAATATTGAGCAGGGGCGAGCGGCGGACGATCCAGGCGCGTGGCGCGCGCACTAACATCCAAATACATTATTACTCGCGCAACAGTCCAAGTCGGGCTTAATGCAAGCAGTCTGTCTCAGTTGTCTTACCACGTGGTATGATTCCATGGAGATAACATTGCGAACATGCTCACGCCAGAGGCGGAGAGGCGTCGAGACCTATGCCCAACTACACACCCATTTTTAGTAAGGAAGAGCTTGGTACGTTTATCTACGACCTCCATTCCAAACTTCGTGCCGGACTCCGGAGTGTCACAGGTGTATTGTATCTTGTCTTAACTCTGGTCGGCGTAGCGTGGGCAAGCTATGCTATCCCCGCTATAAATGGTTCTGATACCTCCGCTGAGACCTTGGGGATTTACGTGATTGGAGTTTTGATTGCGGTCACGCTTGATTCTTTCGTCTATCTCGTAAATCAGGGGGGTAGCTCAGAATCAAATTCTAATGGTCGAGTTATTGCGGGAATATGTTTTGGCATTGGATTCTTGTTAATAGTGTGGGCATCGTTTTTGTCGATAGCTGTCCAGCCTGAGGCTGTACCTAATACTGCATCTTTAAAAGATACCGCGATGGCAAGCGCTGCTGGTGTCACTGGTACGGTAACTGCGGTCACTGATCAGAAACGATGGCGGTGGGGGGCGCACGCCTTTTTAATATTGATTTTGCTAATAGCGATCCTTATGTCGCTTATTCTTACAGGTATCGATACAGGGTTACCCAAGATTAGCTCAATTCAGCGTGATGTGGACGCGCTCAAAGATAAGGTTTGATAACCAGATGTCGAAAGCTTTTCTTACTCTTCCAGCAATCTCAGTAGAACAGCCTATTGGACAGTTCTTCCTTTGCTCAATTCCTGCTGGAGATTTGCAGAAAATCGCCTATTCAATTCCTGCTACGATGACTCGAGAGGAGGGTATGTTCTCAAATATATTTGGGAATCAGCGTGAAAAACGCACCACTCGAGCTAAACAAATCGGCGCATACATTGATGAGGAGGAATCGACTTTTCCGAACACAATCATTTTAAGTGCAAATTATGCGGAGGATGGTTCCTATGAAGAGGACGAGTCAATCCGATGGCATGCGATTAAGGAAGGGAACGGTTCTTACTCCCTTATTATTCCATCCGATGCTAAGTTGGCATCTATCATCGATGGGCAACATCGTCTCGAAGGTTTTAGTTATATCGAAAAAAGCGATAGATTAAATATGCAACTTCCATGCGCTGTCTATATAAATCTTCCGCGTGAATATCAAGCGAAGATTTTCGCGACAATTAACATTAATCAGAAGCGTGTGGATAAAAGTTTGGCTTATCAGCTCTTTGGCTATGATCTGCATGCGGCCGACTCCGAGAAATGGCCTCCTGATATGCTCGGTGTGTACTTCGCACGAGTTTTAGAGGGTCGCGATGATTCACCATTCAAAAAGCATATCAAACTTGCGCTTTTGGAAGAGGGCGCTGCGTTCTTAGACGACGATGAGTCGTCCGAAGAGACAGCGAACTGGCAAGTATCAGTAGCATGCGTGGTCGAGGGGGTTACAAAGCTCATCTCAGACAAGCCAGTTGTTGATCGAAGTCTATTGGCTCAGGGTAAGATAAAAAATAGGTCGGAATTGCCTCCAGATTCTTCGCCATTACGAGAATTATACAGGGCGACAAAAGACAAAACGTTATTGGAACTGATTCGGGACTATTTTTTGGCGGTTGAAAAGCAATTGTGGGATGGGCAGGCAGACAAATCTTTCATTGCTCGAACGGTTGGGGTATTGGCTTCATTCGATATCCTTCGCGAGGCCCTAAAATCTGGCGCAATCGATCAAGATAATGTGTTTAAAACTTCAATGAATTTGCTGGAGCCCGCAAAGGGAACAGATTTTTCTGACATATACTTCCATGCTTCAGGAGCTGGTAGAGTTCGCATTCGTAACGTCCTCAGAATACTGCTGGGGTTTGGTAATGTATCCGATGCCTTAGCAATAGAAACTGCGGAGCGTCTTCGAGGGCGTAGACGAAATTAATGGTGTAATAGTGGCATCCTGCCGTGGTCTGGAACGAGCACGCCATGGCACCGAAACATCCAGCCAGTTCTCAGCCGCAGGCTAATCGCGGCGGCAGACCGCCAGCATTGATGCCTGAGCATATCGCAGCTTTGCACGTTATTGTGGCAGAGCGCGCACAGGCAAGTTTGCAGGAGGCCGCACATCTCGTCGTGAAAGGGTGGCTGTTACGAAATGGTGTCGACCTGAGAATCCCCAATGACGTTAAGTGGGCGCTGATCGGTATCGGTAAGCCCTTGAGGTCGAGGTAGGAAAGCATGAGTAAGAACGTTCTGATAATTTACAGCGAACTCGATGGGCTGCATTGTGAATGCGGCAACGGAGAAGTACGCACAGGCGATGGCTTGACCTACAAGACGTTCCGATATTTTTGGACGGATAGGGGGGCGAAGGGCAAGGCACTCGGCTGCTGCCTCAAGTGTAATAGCGATCTGCAGGAACCCGAGCATCGTGTGGCTCCTGCCGACAAAAAGGCAGACCTGCTGGCGACCTTTGGCCAGCCGGCTCAGTAGGCAAGGGATACCGTATAATCCATATTGCGAGTGGAGTGATGATGAGCCGGATATAGAACTGGCACTGGTGATCGAAAGCGCTGGGCTAGCGATCTCGGGTAGCCGTGATGCCGTGGTCTACCCCAGTGATGGCTTGCCTGCCTAGCGCCTGAACTAAATTGAGTACGCGAAGATGTGCCTAGGCTGATGCCACGCTGACCAGCTATGCTTAGGACTTAGACCTAGGTGCGAGTTACGATGCCCTTAGAAGGACGCCAATGAAATTACTCGAACTTTATGACCGGTCGGCCCGTCCCGCCTATCTCGACGAGGTGCTCCTGGCCGATTCGCCAAACAGTCCACATCTTGTTCAGACGCTCAATGAAGAACGGAAGTGGGTTGACGGAAGGTTCCCCAAGAACCTAGGCATCGACCAGCCCTCACACCTGCATGGCAACGGCCAGACCCACGCGCATGTCTTGGGTCGGCGCGGCAACGAGCTGGGGGTGATCAACCTCGACGGCACCGCCAGCCATGGCACCAAGATGAAACTGCATAAAAAGGACGCCGAGGCGTTGCGGGCCCGCGGCTTTCAAGTGCGGGCCGATAATATCGTCGAGTGGATTCTACAGCCGTCGCTCTCGATGTCCACCATCATCCTTGGCTGAGTAATCTCTAACGCCTCATCAACGGAAAGCACAGCGCAGCCTCGCGCACCGCACCGGCCGAAAGCCGGAACTTGAAAGGATATGGAATGGCAACTGCAACACCGATGGACCTGAGCAAAGACAACGAAAATCACCCTGAGATTTCTCAACTGGTGCGCGGAATCATGTACGGCGATCCGTTCGTTTTCGCTGAAGGGTCGACTAATGGCGTTCCCTACGTGATCCTCGGCACTGGCCCTGACGATCAATTCACCTTCACTAAAACCGCTGACGGTTATACGTTCAAGAAAACCAAGTAAGCAGATTGCCGATCATCCCGTCAACCGCGTTGACGAGCTAATGCCCTGGAATTGTCCCCAGCGGATCAAGCCTGCTTGAACAACACGTCGCTTTCCAGCGATGTGATGCCATTATCAATCAAATTGGCATACTGCTCTAGACGGTGGTGGACGGACGCTTACATAGCATCCCCAGCAGGACATGGAAAAAGACCGATCAGCGCAGTAAGGTCGGAATCCGTCGTGCAAAATTCACGGAACTTGAGGAATCTTGAGTTGATGCAGCTTCTCGTGGCGAGCTGGTATAGTTGCGCTTGCACATTCGGTGACCACATAGTGAAGGGGTACGAGTGAGGGTATACGAATTAATTTTGCTTGAATATTGTTGCGACACGACTGGATCGGCGAGCGGATACTAATCCCACCGTCTCCGCCAGGAAACTTGTTAAAGGAAACCTTTAACAATCAAAGAACCCGCCGCACTATGAGTGCCGCGGTTTTTTGTTTTTAGATCGTAGGAAACACGATATCAGTACAAATCCGAATGCGGGATTGGTATTGGTCGCGCTACCTTAGGCAGATTGTTGCCGATGGAAGCCCAGAATCCACTTTGGCGCGATCTTTGACTGACAGGACTGGACCTCTGCACTGTCGCCGTGCAACGGTCAATACAAATATCTATTAAGCTAGCCAATAGGGCGCGAAGCGCCGCGGGCGAGGGCCACGCCGAGGGGGCAGGGCTGCGTAAGGCAGCAGAGAAACGGGTACAGACAACAGGTGCGCTTAAGGGAATCACGGGATCGCTATGGGGCTGGCATTCCAACCTGACCGAGACTAATGACGGCAGCCGAGCCGACTTATTCGCCTCGTTCACTCCGTGATAATTGGTATTATCAGCGTTCCGTTTATGCTTGTTTCGGCCGTGAAGCAGGTTTAGGATTGACAATCTCAGCCATTCTGAGCCGGATTTCTCATGCCCGATACCCCAGCCGCGCCGGCAGCGCCCACGCTCGACGACCTGCAGCGCTGCGGCGCCGACGAACTTCTCGCCAATCCTGCCCCGGCCACGGCATACCACGAGATGTGGTCGCGCCTGTTCGCCGGCGCGCAGGCAACAGCCGAGGATCCGCCCAAGGCGGCCGCGCTCGACTTCCTAGCGAAAATCTGTTCCATGATGCTCGAGCCCGACGACCGGACCGCGACATTCAAACCCATGATGGCGACGTCAACCAGCCGCACCACGCTTCCAGAGGACTTCACGTGGGCCGAAATCGGCCTGATGGCCGACCTCGTTCCAACCGTGCAGCATTCATTGCTGCGTGCCGGCCTGGCGGACCTGGTCTGGCTCAGGGAACGGCGCCGCGGCGTTGGATTCGCGCATGCGGCCATCGAGGGATACCGGCAGCCGTCCATCGAGCGAGACGAATGGCGCTACGAAGCCTTGAAATGTCGTCAACGTGCAATCCAGCTGGCGCTGTCTACTGGCAAAGGCGGCGGCGTGCTTGCCAGCGAACTCGCCGCGGAGCTGCTCGGTGCGTTCTGGAACGCGCTGGAAGCCGGGGTCCAGCCTGCGGTGCTGCGCTATCTCCGCCCCCTTCAGAATGAGGGGCTCGCCCGGGACGAGGCCGGCCAGATCGCCGAAGCGCTCGAGCGACTGGCGCGCCGGCAGCTGGAGACCGGCGATCCGTTCGGATCGCTGCTCGTGGCCGAAAGCGCCGCAATCTGGTACGGGCGGGCACGGATGGACGAGCGCCGGGCTGCGATGCAGATCCTTGCCGCCGAAAGCTGGGTCGCCCAGGGGGACGAGGACGGCTCGGGCATCACCGTGCACCACTGCTACTCCAAGGCGATCGACCTGTACCGACTCGTCGCCGCCCGGTACCGCGAACGGTCTGGTGCTGGCGATGCGATCGCCCAGCTGCGAGCGAAACTACCCGCGGCCGGGCTGGACATGCTGGCGCGCATGAAGACTGTTAGCCACAGCTTCGACATCACCGACCTGGTGGCTCAGGCCGTCAGTGAGGTACAGGGGCTGCCGCCCGACAAGGCACTTATCGCATTCTGTCGGATTGCGCCTTGGCCAAGCCTGGACGCGCTGCGCCGTGAGGCCGGGACAGGCCTGGACGGCATCGCAGCGCTGTTCACGACGACTAGCGTGGACGAGGACGGCCGGGTCATCGCGGAAGAGGACGGTGTCGGCGACGCCGAGAGCCGCGTGCGGCGCCTGAAAGCGGAGATGATCAAGGCAAGTGCACGTCGCGCCGACATGTCAGCCCGGGCCTTGATCGACCCCGCCCTGGATGTCATCCGACAAGAGTGCCACCTGTCTCCCCACGACTTTTACGCGATCACGAAACTGTCCTCATTGGTTCCGGCCGACCGCGCCGACCTCGTGGCCAAGGGGCTGTACGCCGGCTACTGCCGCGATTTCGTCCAGGCGATCCACATCCTGGTCCCACAGTTCGAGCACATGGTACGTATGGTACTTAAGACGGCCGGTGCACAGACATCGACCCGCCAGGATGGCATCGAGATGGAGCTCGGCCTGTCGGCGCTGGTCGACCTCGCCCAGATGGAGGAATGTTTTGGTGAGCATTTGACTTTTACGATCCGCGCCTTGTTGTGCAAGCCACTGGGCCCGAACCTGCGCAACCAGGTGGCACATGGGCTGGCTGGCACAAACCTGTGCGCAAGCGGCTATGGCGTGTACGCCTGGTGGCTGATTCTTGCACTCGTCGTCGACGATTTTCGAAGGATGCGCGAGGCCGAGAGCGCGGCCGGAGCGAACGAGCAGTAGGAGGTTTGACGATGGCCCAAAACACGAACGTCGAACTGCCCGAGCTGGCGTACAACCGCGCCGACTACACGGCGCTGCGCGCCTACTGCCTCAAGATCCCACTGCAGCCCATTGCCGACCTCTACTACAGCGAGGACAGCCCACAGGTCGAGCAAGGTCTGGAGCGCTGGCTGATCGACATGCGTACCCGGTTGATTGAGCGAGCGATTGAGCACAACCCCCTTATGGCCGAAACGCTGCAGGGAGCGCGGCAAGGTGGCGCGATCACGACGCGGGCGCTCAACATCCTGATTCAGGCCGCGGAAATGCCTAAGCCGGCTCCTAGCCGGCCCCAGAAGATCTCGCAATGGTTCCGCCCGAAGACCGCCAGCGCGTTCAAAGCGGAGGGCGTGCTGACTCTCGGCGATGTGGTCGACCTGATCAACCGGCGCGGTCCTGGCTGGTGGCGCTCGGTGCCGCGGATCGGCGCCGGCCGCGCAGACGCCACTCTGCGCTTCCTGCTACCTGTACTGGATCCGACGCGTAAGCCTGATCTGGCGCCGCTTGGCACGTTTCCGCTGCCTGGTTGGCTCTCAGGCACCGATGGCGTCAACAGGTCGCCGGCGATCTGCTTCATCTCAGCGCATAACGACCTCGAGGCGATCAACACTTACCTGAACCGGTTCATGGGCCAGGACCACACGGAGCGTGCCTATCGAAAGGAGCTTGAACGCTTCATCCTCTGGTGTGCGCTGGTAGCGTGCAAACCGATGTCGTCGCTGCTGGTGAACGACTGCGAGGCCTATAAGAACTTCCTACGCGCTCCCCTGCCGGAATTCTGCGGGCCGCACACCGTCAAGACGAGCAATCGATGGAAGCCGTCTGCCGACGGGCCGATGAGCGCCACTTCGCAAAAGCAAGCGATGCTGGTGCGTTGCGAGGAGCGTTCGACTGGCTGGTCAAGGTGCGCTACCTGGCCGGAAATCCGTGAGTTGCGGTGAAAGATCCCAAGGTGGTGAAACAGGCTGATGAGATGCAAATCGACCGGGCGTTGACAAGGAGCGCATGGGACGCCGTCATCGACGGTTCTCACACAACGTGCATTTATGGCAGAGAACTACCAGGACCGCGTCGCGCTGGCGGCAATCCTTCTGATGAGCGACTCAGGCCTACGCAGAGCAGAGGTCGCGGGCGCATGCCGGCACAACATGAAGCCTAGTCGCCACGCGGCAGCCGTGTGGATGCTTTCAGTCCTGGGTAAGCGCAGCGAGATCCGTAAGGTGCCGGTTAGCCAGCGCACGGTCGAGGCGCTTCGCATGCATTGGCGAGACCGGGGATTGGACTTCGATCAGCTAATGGAGGATCTTCCACTAATCACCCAGATCTTCATCCCTAATACGCCGATGGCCAAAGCAAAACACAGCGACGGCAAAGCGAATGGGTACAGCGCAAACTCGCTCTATGAGCTAATAGCGGATGCCCTCCGGCGCGTGCGAGAGTACGCGGTTCCCTCCTGGAGCGAAGAAAGCAGATTGTTAACGCCAGAGAATCTGGCTCAGCTCGCACAAACATCACCGCACGCCTTTAGACATACGTTCGGAACGCTTGCAGTCGAGGATGATTTGCCGATAGTAGTGGCACAAGATATTCTCGGGCACGCGAGCGCCTCAACGACCTCTATTTATGTGAAAGCTAAGGAAAAACGTATTACTGAGGCGTCCGAGGACTATTATGAAAGACGGAGCCGTAAGCTTGCCTAGCACTAGACAATGCTAACGGAATCACGTCACCTTAATTTTAATTTAAATAAAGATAACAAGCATCAGTTATGTCTTCATTAAAAGAATTGTTCGAGAAAAAAATTTGCACTAGCTGCATCGATGAGCCTGTATTAAAAAGTCAGGTTCGAACGACAGGGATGAAAGCATGCTGCTCTTATTGCGGGAAAACGCGGCAACATATTTCCGCTGTGGATCTAGCGGAGGTAATCGACGCCGCGTTCAAAGAGCATTATGTGCGTGTTGATGACGACGATGATGGTTTTGGACTGCTCTCACAATTTGGTTTTAGCAGTGACGAAGGGATACCAGTGGTCGATGCGATTAGCGACGCGGCCGGGATAAGTGTGCCTATTGCACTAGAAATACAGAGCATTTTGCAGGCTCGACATCAGTCGCGGTCTGCTTACGAAATGCGTGAGCGTACGGACTATGACGCGGAGTCTCAATATCAAAGAATGCGTCCAAGTGACGCAGGGATGAGAGAAGATTGGGACGCATTTGAACTGGAGCTGAAGCACCGCGCACGCTTCTTTAATCGAAGAGGCGCGGACCTGCTTGCCTCAGTGTTTGGCCACATAGACCGTCTTCCTGTGCGAAAGAAACAGAAGCTTGTCGTTACCGCTGGTCCAGGATGTAGAGTTGAACGGCTCTTCCGTGCACGGGTATTCCAGTCTGAATCTTCATTGCTTGAAGCCCTCAAAAATCCAGAACAGCAGTTAGGTTCACCTCCGCCGAAAATTGCTGCAACGGGACGCATGAATGCTCGCGGAATTTCAGTTTTCTATGGTGCGGATAGCTGCGAAGGCGCGATTGCAGAAGTCCGGCCTCCAGTCGGTAGTAAGGTTGCTGTAGGAGCGTTTGATATTATCCATCACGTTACACTTCTAGATCTGACCGCACTTCCATTCGTCCAGCACGGACGCGACAGCATTTTTGATCCGGGTACAAAGAAGCGTATGGAGCGCATCGTCTTCCTGCAATCGCTTGGAGAACGGATGACAAAGCCAGTGATGCCAGACGATCAGGACATCGAATACTTGGTAACCCAAGCAATAGCTGATTTCTTATCAAACGAAAACACCCCACGTTTAGATGGGATCATTTTTGAATCCGTACAAACGCCGAATAGCCGTAATGTCGTACTCTTCAATCACTCATCAGCGGCGGAAAATCCAGTTCGTCCGGAAGGAACAGAAGTCGTCTCGTTCCGTTTCTCTCACCATGGTGACGGGCCGGAGTCCAGTATATTGGTTTTTGAGAATGTCCCTACGCATCCGCCAGAACCTCGAGCCGGATGGCACAACTGGACTACGAAAACGCCCGTTGACCCGACACTGCGACTGGATCGCGAAACGATCACGGTTCACAATATAAAAGGGGTAACCTATTTTGCAGATACGACGGCTGTGTTGATTCAAAGACGAATCAAGGACGAAGACGAGTTCTGACTCGCGGCCATCGCCTGTGGATTTTAGCGTAGCAGGACGCTATGATGGCGACAGTTCGATACGACCAGGCATTCATCCTTCGCGCCCTATGCAGCTTTCCAGCCGACTCCTCACCCAGATTACTGACGCCTTGCAACGCCCACCACGCCCTGGGCGGCTCCCAGATCGGCTGTGGGACGAAATCCAGGGGCAGGGCTGGGCCTACCTGCATCAAATTGAAGATCTGGCGTTGGTGATGGACTTTCGGACGCATGGCCTGCCTCTTGGCGAGTTGGCCCAACTCGCCGGCTATCCCGTACAAGATGTGTATCAACGACCGCGATTCAAGAACGCCAGCGGGTTCAGCTCACAGATGGTCGCGCTCCCGGATGTCGTAGGTTTATGCATTTTCTTCAAACAACTGGGCTTTATGATTGACCCGGGCCCATTGGTCGACCGCCTGTATGCCCATACCGCAGTCAAGTCCTATCTGACCCGGGCCGAGAGCGACATCTACTGCTACAGCGTGATGCGGCACAAAGAAAAGCTAGCGCTGCGCGCCGCGGGGCCGATCGACGCGCCGCCGATCCAGCGGGAGTGGCGCGGAGCCGGCGGGCACCGCTACCAGTGCCTGTTGCGCGGCGACCAGGTGACGTCGCTGACGATCGCCGGCCCGCGCTGGCGTGCGTCGCGGCGGATCGAGTTGCAGTGTTCGGTGTGTGGCGCCAGATACACCAAGGGCGATCCCGAGTCAGCGCTGAACCACCGCACCACGCACGCGCAGGCTTTGCGCCTCTTGAAACCGCAAACGTCGAAACCGATGCGTGAACGGCTGCAGCGCGGTGTGGCCGGCGAGCGCGTGGACGTTAATTCCCCCATCTGGATGCACCGGGAGGTCGCCAGCCGGGCGCTTCGCTTCAAACGCGATTTCGGTTACGACTGGCTTCAATGGCCGAGCGTCACCACGCGCGCCCGGCATGATCCTCGCTGGGTTGGCTACCTGTTTGCTGACGAGAACGGCGCGATCGATGGTGCTTGCGGCTTCTTTTGCGACCAAGGCCACTGGCGCCTGGACTGGGCTTGGGTGCGGCCGGACCGGCGCCGGCATGGTGTGCTGGCCGCGCGCTGGCCCCGCTTCCTAGACGAGTTTGGCGACTTTTGGATCGAGCACCCAATTTCAGACGAGATGCGGGCGTTCATTGATCGCCACGCCACCAGCGAGCAGCGGCGATTGATTCGCGAGCGCTACCCTGATGGCTCGCCGATCAGTAACCCGATATAGAAATCGACGCGATGTGGCCGACGCATTGCCTGCTGCCCTTCATCTGCGCTCGTCCTGGACATGCACTAGAACGGCCATAGCCTTGAAAATAGTTGACCGCTCGCCCACCAGATAGGATGGCGCAGAGCTCGCAAATAGCTCTCCTTGAGGTCTTTCAATGCACGTGTACGGCTCGCGAGATCTCCATCCAATCGCCTTTTGTCTGTGAGCAGTTCTCCCAACAATTCGTTGATCGGGATGACTCTCAGGTTGTCACGCCACGCTCCCGTCGATACCAGAGCACTCGCAAGCATCGGCCGAGACTGACCGGCACGTCGATCCGCGTCGCTGTAGTCGAAGATGAGGCCGAATTGCTCGTAAAACCGATTTCGCCGGTCGCGATTGTCATCATGCCCCTGCGCAGCGAGAAGTGTGACCGGGCGGATCGCGGCTTCCGGCCACTGTTTTGCCCAAACTACAATCTCGTTCATCAGGTAGGTGCCAATGCGCAGCCCTTCCAGCCCTGGGAGATCGAGGAAGACCGCACCGTTCGATACGGATCCGGCAGTCAGTACGGTCAATGGCCCATCGGGAGTGAAGGGCACATGGCATCCCGAGAACACGGGACGCCGGTCGAAGTGACCTTTCTCGTCAGCTGGACGCAACCTGCGAAAATGGAGGGATAGTGCAGCCCGCACGAGGTGGCCATCGCGATCGCGTTCGACTGTCTCGACTCGTTCGACCAGGATCGTCGCGGCTACTGGTCTGTCGGAACGCCGGTGGTCGGTTATCTCGAGCGCATAAATGCGTGGTGTGACGCCGTCGCTGGGCGGCCACGGCGGATCAAAAGATGGCAGAGTCATAGAACTGGAAAATCGAGACGTAAAGTAACTTCCGCCAATACACCGCGATAGCAGTGCCACCCTACACTTGCGTTGGCCAAAGCCGGCCTACAGCACTGGCCAACCCTCGCAGCGCCACGGAGCACTTGTCACTCGAAATAAAATTTCTAATTTCGAGTTGGCCAGGACTGCTGATTCGTAGCTTAGCTACCACGCGTGCAGATCGACAATAATATTTTCGAGTATGCAAGAAATTTTTGAATTAGAGATAGAAGTCAAAAAGTTTAACAACATCAAGGTTTGTTAGTTTTTAAAAATCCAAGGATTTTGCAATTCATTATATTTTCTCTCAATTAAATCGTATGCGTTCTCCAACCTATCCTGAAATTCAAAATCGAACTTTCCGGCGCATGCGAACCTCAGCACCTCAACTACAAATCTACGAAACTGAATATCTCTAATCACCGACAAAAGTCTCAAAAATTTTGGATAAACCACTTGCTCCAAATATTGGTCTTTGGTTGCCACCAAGTCCAAACCTTTAAAAAAATCTATTGCTACTGGAAATTCACTATGGGAGCCAGTGACTATATCAACAGAATATCCCGAGAATTTCACCTGGCTATTATATGGAAGGAATGTCCATGCGCTGATTATGCCAAATATCTCGATGTAAACATACGTAGATTTTTGGTGCTCATCATGCCCGATGACGACGGTATGCCTTATCGAATCCTCGTTCCTTATGAAATTTTTACTTAGAGTGCAAAGTTGAATCGGCGCAAATTTCGCTACGAGCGCAGGGTTATCAACAAAGTCTTTGAAGGTTTGCGGGATCTGAACCCCTTTAAAAGCAGCAAAGATGTTCGAAAATACATATAAAGCGGGTAATATTATACACCAATCGAATTCTTGCACTCTCTTAATCACCGGGCGATCGCCAAAAATTATAGAGTGCTTCAAATATCTATGATTGGGTGGGTGCACTTCATCACGTACATGCTCTAAAAATACGGCGCCGCGAGATTGTACATATTTTTCATTTAGAGAAGAAGTGTGTTGGTGTCTAAGCATGTGCCCTCTGTCCCTGACAGGATCTATCATCGACAAGAGCCCTTTAAAAATCTCAAGAAAATCATTTTCTATTCGCTTAGATATTTCAAAATTTGATTTCCGCGTCAGAATATTTTTCGGTTTTAATCTGCCGCCGATCGCATTTGGAAAGACGTGAGCAGCAGAGTTATTTTCCGGAGTTATCACATCCCCGCTGTATATACATCTATGCGAAATTGGTTGTTCCATAATATTCCTTTCATTGCCATAAAATTACCGATATCTTAGTAATTTCTTTCGGCATCACTAAATCGCTACAAATTCAGTAGACAATCCAGAGCCTTTAATTGCAGAGCGTTTAGCTTTCATTCTGAGCAAGGCGTCGTGCAGTGGTTGCAGCATCATTGCTGTTGGAAAGCGCTTTGAGTTTCGGTACTACTGGTGGCAGAGGTTTTGGGCTCATGAGAGAGTGCCTCCCACCTTTACGGGAGCGGCCGCTTTGGAAACGAAGCATCGGATCACCAAACTGACGGCTGGCAATATCATATTCCTTCTTTTCATCAGCTGGGTCAAACAAGTCAGGTAGCCCTGTGACAGCAGCTGTTGCTGGACTTGATCGAACACCTGATCGCCTATACCAGCCTGCGCCAGACGATCACGGAACAGCTAGATTGTCTTGGCGTCGGGGATGCTGCCACTCTCGGTCAGATCCAGGAAACGCAGGAACCTGCGGCGGTCCAGCAACTGATACTCCAGCGCGTCGCCAGCTAGGTTGTAGAGCTGTTGCAGCACCAGGATCTTGATCATCAACCCCGTCGGGTATGGCGGACGGCCGCCCTTGGCGCGCGAAGGACGCGGTGCGACGGTATCGGTACGCGCAGCCAACGCCTTGGAATCCACGTGCTCGGACAAGCTCACCAATGGATCGCCTAACTTTGCGTGCCCGTCTTTAAGCTCCTGCTCGGCAAACAGACTGATCCGGGGCTTCATCATGACGGCATTCGCTGGCTTGGTTCGATGTTAGAAATTTTACTCGGCCGCACACATCTCAGCAGAGGTTTTTCGAGGCGGCCTTCATGGAACAGGTTATGCGCACCGAGACCGATGCCAGCTCGAGGCTCAGTGCTGTCGTGGCCTACGCGCACGATACGGCATTGCGCACCCCACGGGGAATGACTACGAACGAATGGAAGCTGTTACGCGATGGACTCCAGAATGGGTCCATCGATGACAGGTCACGCACGCTCGACCGCATCAAGTCGCTACCAATGCAGCGCGGTGCTTGATGTGCCGGCATCCGTTCCACAGCACGGTAATTAATGCGAGAATGGAAGACTTGCCAAGAAGGTGTTACGTCATTCGGAAATAGATTCATGCCAGTCCAGCAGTTGTTTCATAAATTCGTGGCCGACCGTCGACTCGACGAAGTGATCGAGCCTTTGAAGAAGTCGAGCGATATTTTCGACATCATCCGTCCCACTGAAAATCAGCACTCCAAGTTGCTGGCCTGGCTGTTCAATCCGCGGGAAGGCCATGGGCAGGGCGATGCAATCCTGAAGGATTTCTTGAATGCGGCGTTTATCGCATCAGAAGAGCACGTGTTGGCGAACAAGCAGTTTTTCGATGCGTGGCCGCCAAGCAGAATCGCGCGCGCCGGCTTTCATTCGATTTGCCTGCTCCCCGAGTTTTGCCTCGATAGCGGCAAGCGCCTGGACCTGCTGATGGTCGATTTCGACAACAAGATCCTGGTCGTTGTCGAAAACAAGCATGGCGCCCGCTACAGCGCCGAGCAGCTCGAAGGCTATTATTCCGAGGTCGCCACGACCCTGCGTCAGCGGCCTGTGTTCAACAAGTTTCGCACCGTGCATATCGCGGTCGACCGCAACTATCGCCGCCGCCAGGATGAGAATGCGCCAGCAAGCCCTTTGAATCGCTGGGCCTACGTCGACTATCGCTGGCTCGAGCGCGGCGCCAGGCGCGCCGAGCTGCAGCTCAAGCGCGGCAACCAGTTGGCGTCCCTGGTGACTGCGTATTGCCACGCCCAGACCGACTACGAGCCACCCGAACTGCGCATGGCAAATGACGTGCTTGCAGAGCTTGCACGCGATTACAGTGCCCTGGTGGATGCCTTCGCATCGGCGCGTAAATCGATGCTCGGCGACCTCACCCCGACCGATCTGACGAACGATGTGTGGGTGTATGCGCACCACCACCGCGCGATGGTCGACCGGCTGATCGATATGGAGGGTCTGGCGTTTCTCGAACCCGGACTACGCCGCAGCCTGCCGAACGTGCCGGTTCGGACCGATTACGGTAAGCAGTACGTCGACCTGCATCCGCTCGGCTGGCAAATGCTCGAGCAACAGGAGGGCGCGCGGCCGCTGGTGGCCAAGGTCTGGAATGCGGAGTGCGCAGCCGACGGCAGCGATCAGTTCGGCTTGGCCCTGTACTATAGGCCCGATGAGTGCGCGCCCGCCCATTCGGCCAAGCTGCGCACCGAGCTCGAGCGGGTTTTCCCAGAACTGAAGAAGGGGCGCCAGGACGCCTATTATCGGACCCTCGGACACGTCAAATCCGTCAGCGAAGAACATATCGCCGCCAAGCTTCGACATCTGCTCGAGGCTGGCAACAGAGCCGTACTGGCGGCCATCGGATGAGGGGGGTACTTGGCGAACCCCAGGCGCCCTGTATGACCCCGTGTCGTTGCGAACTGCTGGTGCCTGAACGCCGATGCGCCCGCGGCGTGATCGCCTTCCGGCTCAGCCAGGGGGGGGGGGGCGCGGGTCAGGCTGCCTTGATCTCCCGGCCTCGCCGCCGAGCACGGCCCGCCGGGTAAATCCCAACAGGACCCGCTGACCTAGCGGCAGCGCGCAGAGTTGGAACTGGTGGCCGTGTCCACCTTCCGGCTTTCGGCTGGATATATTTCCAGTGCTTCATGCTTGAGCCACACGAGCTCTTTCTTGATCCGCTGGAAATCGCGCCAGCCACGGGCAGGAGCACGGTCGAGCAGTTTGACCGACAAGTGCAACGAGGCACCGGTGGCGCCAAGCGCAGCCCTGCGCTCTTGTTGTATTTCAGCCGCCGGGTTGCTACTCAGCCACATTGTTGCCAGAATGCTTACCTCTGGGAGCTGCGGGTACGTTGTACAGAAATCCTATGCAGCGATTTTCGACATTCGTGAACCATTCCACGTCATCCAATGCGCTTTCTCGTCGTTCTCGCTGCTGCAGTTTCGCTGTTCTCGTCCACTCCATCGCATGGCGCGCCTGCTGGCGGAGCGCTGCATGTCGACGGCCAAGTATTCGTTGTCACAAAAGGACAATCGGTAGTCAAGCTGCCCCTGGTGACGATTCGCGTTATCCAGGAAAGCGCGGTGGCCAGAATCAGGCAACAGCGACGGCTTGCCCTCGAAGCCAAGAATGCCGAGCTGTCGTCTGGCCTGGAAAAAGCCGAGGGCGAGCTCGATGCCGCGAGCGCCGCCGTTGTCGAGCTCCAGCACCTGAACAATAAGGTTCTGGAATGCAGCTTCCTGATGAATCCGGAGACTGAATTCGACGCCTGCTACGGCCGCGCCGACATGGTCGCCGCGCGCGAGCGCTTGAAGCTCGTCCGGGTGCAGTTGGATGAACAAGATGGCACCACGCGACTTGCCCAAGCCCGCAGGACTATCTCGCCCCTACTCGCAGAACATGCCCGGCTGGAAGAAGAAAGTGATTTATTCGCCGAGCTGCGCAATCAGGCCGAAACGCTCGCAAAAACCGATGCTGACGGCAAGTTCAGTGTGAAGCTGCCGGCCACTGGGCGGCCGGTACTGATCGCCGAGGCATCCCGCGACGTCGCTGGCGAAACCGAGCGATATCGCTGGGTGGTGCGGGTGCCTTACAAGCGCGGCGGCGACCGGCTTGCCATCATGCTGGCAAACGACAATCTGGTCAGCACCGGTTGCGCAGACTGCATGGATATGCTGCTCGACCCTCCTGTTTCAGCGACAGCCACCAGGGTGCGCGCGAAGCTCGACAAATTACCGTGATTTCGCTTGCGCTCGACTGGTGCTTACCGCGCTTTCCTGCTTCGCAAGTAGCCGAGCGATGTCGATCAGATCGCTCCAGGGCCACAGCACACCTTGAACTTTCTGCCGCTATGACACGAGCAGGGATCGTTGCGCCCGATCTTCTGACCAAGCGTGCGCTGCGCCACTGGTTCCAGGCGCGCCGGCGCGCGGCGTGGCGCCGCCGCGGCGCCGCCAGGTGACAGATTTCCGGCGAGCTGGCGTGTCAGGCGCTCACGATCTCCCGTCTGACCGTCGGCCAAGGCCTGGCGGTGCTTTTCGAGTCTGGCGATGAACATGGCGTTCCGCTCGGCGCGACAGGGATAAGGTCGGCCGTAGTCGTCGAACATGAACCGCGCGTATACATAGTCCGTTATCACCTTATCGGACACTGCGCGACCGGCATTCGATCGGATCCGCCCCTCGATCGTGGACAACCACGCCGGCGCGCTGGCGCGGCAGCGCGCCGCACGAGCATCATCACCATCGGTCACGGCAGTTTCATAGATAGCCTGGACCAGTACGGCTGCCTGGACCCAAGAGCTAGGATCGTGATGCTGCATGTTCAGGTCGGCCAGTTCGAAGCGTGCTTCGTTCAAATGTTCGGCCGCCATCAACAGAAGCCGGAGGACTTCGTCATCGCCCCCGGGCACTGTTTCGCGTCGCACCAGGCGCGCCAGGGCGAGACAGGCATGCGGTTGGCCCGCTTCACTCGCCTGGCGTAGCCAGGTCAGGGCAGCTGCGTCATCGCGCGGCACGCCTGCGCCGTCGGACAATGCCATGGCGACCTCGTACTGGGCGAAGGCGTACCCGGCTTCCGCTGCGCGAAGTGTCAGCTCCAAGGCACGAGCCGGATCGGCCGGCCGGCCGAGCCCCTCGCGGTGCATCCTGGCGAGCAGCGACAGCGCGAACGGATGGTCTTCCGCGGCGGCACGGGTGAGCAGTTCGAACGCGCGATCGTAGGCAACGGGCTCGTCGTGCAGCCCACTCAAGGCAGCGTTGCCGCACCATTTGAGCGCGTCAGCATCGCCTTCGCGGCCGGCCATCGCGATCAGGTGCGCACCCCGCGCGCGCATCCCATCGCCGCTCTGGCCGTTGATCAGGGCAAGACCGTACTCGAACTGCGCGGGCGGATGGCCTTCGTCGCTGGCATAGCGTAGGAGGTCGAGCGCTCGTCCCCGGACTGTTGCCACTTCCAGTTGTTTGGCGACTAATTCCTTCGTCAAGCCGGTGTCGAAACTTGCATCTTCGCTATCCGCGGCCAGCTTCTGGTACAGCAACGTCGCTGCCTGATGCTGGTCGACCGCACTGTTCTCGAACAGCGCCCGATAAAGCACATTCTTGACATCGTCGTCAGGTTCGGCGGCAAGCTCGTACGGGGGACAGTCGCGCCAGAATGCTTGTGCTGGAATACCGTCTCGAGCAGCTCGCGCACTCGCGCCAGCGCGCGCGGCGCCAGGGCAGCCAGCTGCTCGTCATCGAACAGGCTGTCCTCGCGATGGGCCGCCGCATTTCCCCATTGCCGCAAGTCGTAGAGAATGGCACGTGTCTCGTGGTTCACCGCACGGGCCTGCACCAACGCGCCGATTTTTTCGCCAAGGCCGCCTTTCCATTGCCGCGCTTCTCCCCGCCACAAGGCATCGCAGCACAGGCTGGCGAGGGCGCGGACGTGCGCGAGGGCGTCGACGGGGAACTGGCGCTGGCTGCGCTTGGCTTTGACATAGAGTTCTCCGATTCGGGGAGACACTAGATGCGCGAACTGGAGATCGTTCATGCTGGGGCGGGTGGATTGACGAGTTCGAGAGGCTGGTAGTGTAGCGCGGCAGAGCGGGCGACACTGGCGCCTCGCGCTGGTTTCCAAGCGATTTCCGATCAACGTCGATGCCACGCGGCGCCAGGAATCAGTTGTGCGCTGCGGCCTTCATAATTGGATAACCCATCCTGACTATCCCAGAGCAGCAACCAGTGTCACCAATGGTGGCCTATACCGTTAAAATAATTACTTCGACAACACTTTAGGCGCGTCTGTCTTGGCGCCTTATACGATACTGCGCAGAGCGCGAAAGATGCAATGACCCTAATTACGATCGAGATGGGCCAGGAAAATCAGCGACCCATGCGTGACGAGCTGAAAGGTTTGATGTCGGATGGTGCGATGCTACTGGACCGCATAAATTATTTCAGTGAGAGCGGTCGGCACTGGCCATCAATGCAAGAAAACGACCAACTCAAGCTGTGGTTCGACGCTTTCTCCGTCACTGGCGCCTCGCCAGAATTAATCCGCGCGATCGACTTGGGGCTCACTGTGCCGCGCAAACTGAGCAGCGCGGATGCCGCGTTGCTCGACAAACTTGCCCATGCAAGGCTGCAGCAGGGCGATCGCTTCATCGTGATGAACAATGACGGATATGACACCGAACTTCCTTACAGACTGTTTTCACGTGCAGTGCAACTCGAGCCGCTGGTTGCAAACAAGCTCGAGGGCGTGATCTACGCTTTTACCGTGCTTGGCAACTTTGACCGCCGGGATTTCCAGCGACATTCTTCGATTGTCGAAGCCTGCATTCCACATATGGCTCAGGTGAAGGCACTACTTAGCGAGTCGCGGTGGTGGCGCGCCGACGGCTCGATCAACAGCAAGAAGGTGATCGGGTTATTGCGCGACCAGGTGAGCCCTGCACTCAGCGAGCTGACAGACGCCGAGGTGCAAGTGCTCGCACGGGCCTGGCGCAACTCCGGTGGCGCTGCTGCGCGAACGAGTCCAGCGGATCAGGGCGAGGCCTTCGAGCGGCAAGTCGCGCTGGTATTCGAAGCCTGCGGCATGCAGGTGCAGACCACGCCACGCACCGGTGACTACGGCGTTGACCTCGTGGTAGCCAGCGGTCAACAGCGCCTGGCCATCCAGGTCAAGGACCTGGCTGGCCCTGCCGGCATCGCGGCGGTCCAGGAAGTGAGCGCAGGCGCTTTGCATTACGGCTGCACCGGCACCGTCGTAGTGTCCAACAATGGCTTTACGGATGCCGCGCGCACGCTCGCCAACGCCACCAACACCAGGTTGATCACGCTGCACGCATTGCGTCACGAACTGAACCGGCATATTCTCAACCTGCTCACCATGTAAGAGTACCGACCTGCCTGGCGTGACGTCGCAGGCGGGTCGCAGGCCCGGCAGTAGGACCTGATCAGGGCGCAGCCGGAATACTTCAATGTTCAGGTACCCGCTGCATCACGAGCGCAGCGGTTTTTTTTGTTTCCGAAAGGGTAAGATTGCGTCTTCAGTTTTAATCTTGTTCTGGCTCTTGTGGAATGAGAATTGCTGAGCCCGCCTTGGAAGTTCTTGTTGCGATCGCAGCCACTGGGATGGCAGGACTTTAGTGTCAATTATAAGTAGGGCATAATTATATCTAACTAATAATTTAGCTTATAGCCATGTCAACGATCGTCCAGCGTCCCGTGCTCGCGGCTCAAATGGCAGCCCAACTTATAAGGCCTGGACCGCTGGACGAAGGATTGCGCTCGGGCCTGTTTTTGTCTGGTACTCGTCGTACTGGCAAGACCACCTTCGTGCTGCACGATCTGATCCCGGCGCTCGAGCAGGAGGGAGCGATCGTTATCTATGTCGATCTTTGGTCAAACGTCGAAGCTAGTCCGGCGACGCTGGTAAACGATGCCGTAGGTGCCACGTTGAAGGAAGCGGAAACGGCTGGATCTCGCCTGGCAAACCGGCTCGCACACATCGCCAGCGCCAACATCGGTGTCTTTGGGCTCAAACTCGGGCTCAAGCTCGATGGACTCGGCACTTTGGACGGCCTGACCCTGGCGGCTGCGTTCACGCGCCTGGTCGATACCGCCAAGACGAATGTGGTGCTGATCGTCGACGAGGTTCAGCACGCGATCACGACCGAGGAGGGCAATGCGTTACTCCTGGCGCTGAAGGCGGCGCGTGACGCCATCAACCCACGTCCAGGCACGCCCGGCTACTTCCAGTTCATCGGCGCTGGATCGCACCGCGCACTCGTAAGCGAACTGACTGCACGCCGTAGCCAGGCGTTCGCAGGCGCGACTTCGCTCGCTTTCCCAATGCTCGGTGCCGACTACGTCGATTACCTGCTCGCACGGCTGCACGCCGCTGGCGGCGCAATTCTGCCGTCGCGCGCCGTTGCGGTCGAGGGCTTTGTCACCTTGGGTCATCGCCCCGAGGAAATGCTGCGTGCGCTGGGTCAGCTGCAGACGGTGGCCGAACGCGGCGATCCTGATGCGCTGTTCCCGGTGATTGCTGCGACGCTGCGCTCGGCAGCCGCGGATGTTGAACTGGCCAAGCTGGCCCAACTGGGTGGCCTGGCGACGGCCGTATTCGAGCGCATCGCCGCCAGCGACGGCGATGCGCGTGGCCTGTTCTCCGCCGATGCTGCCGCCGACTATGCGCGCGTGCTCGGGCGCGAGGTACGGGTTGACGAAATTCAGCCCGCTGTAAATGATCTCATGGACGCCAATCTCATCCTGCGCCGCGGCCACGGACTCTATGGTCTGTCCGATCCGTACGTGCAGGAGATCTGGCGCGAGCGGCGTGCGCTCACCGCCCGCGTCGATAGGTAAGGCGACGAATCGTCGGAATTCACGCAGCGGCGCAGGTTGGCGTCGCCACTGCGTGTGGACTCCGATGGGCGCGGAAGCATTGGCCTGGACCATGGTCGGCGATCATTCCTGGCCAGTCAGCTTGCTGGCCCTTAGCGCCGTCGCGCCGCAGCGGCGGCGGATGGTCTGGCCCAGGCAGAACGGCTCGCGAACGCAGCCCGAGAGCGGGTCAATGCGGGCCAAGCTTCGCTGCTCGATATCTGAGAAACTATCGACGCGCGGCTTTTTTCGTGTAGAGGTTGCTCAACTTTGGCGGAAGTTCTACTTACAGCGGATCTAAGAAGACCTCGGTAAGCTCATGTCGTGCGCGTGCGGTGATAGCTCAATACTGTAGGGGTATCTAAAAGGGTAGAAGGACTATGAAGCGTGGCGCATCGCAGTGTCTATGAGGCTTCTGGGCTGGGATACGAATCCCACCGTCTCCGCCAAGTTTGAATGAAAAAAGCCACCGCAAGGTGTAATGCCGTTCAGTTAAGGTCCCGCTTCAGGACGCGAACGGTGTAACGCTGAGGCAAGGCCTTTACGGCCCGGTCGATTTTTCGGCCGGGCCGTTCTTCATTCAAGAGCATCACCAGGCGCTGACGCAGGCGCTGCATCAAGGCGGGCAATTTGCCGTAAGCCCGGGTTACGGCGGCCCAGTGCAATTCGTACTGGATGACGTGGAAGGCACGGATGAAACTGATCTCGGTCGGCTCACACTTCACCTCCAATGCGGCCTTGGCGATCTCCAGCCGTATCAGATTGTAGGCAGTCAGTGTTCCCCAGATTTCCTGGTAGACGCCTTCGACGGTACGGCTACGCAGAGTGAGCGCCATGCCCATCATCGTCTGCTTCAATTCACGATAGCTCGTCTCGATCTGCCAGCGCTGCGTGTAGCAGGCGGCGATATCCTTGGCCGTGTAGCGTTTGACGTCAAATAGTGAGGTCAGCAGAACGTGTTTGCGCGCGCTTTGGTCGATGATCGTAATCGCGCGCACGCGCCACGTTTCAGGCAGGTCAGGGCATTTCTTGCGTGCCTGGGGCGATACGCGCATCTCGATGACGGCATCGTCGGGTGTGCCGCCGATCACTTCCCATTTGGTGTTGGCCTTGGCTGGAATGATGAAGTGGCGGTTGCTTCCACCATTGGTCAAGCCACACAGAATCTCGGCCGACAGAAAACCTTTGTCGAGTGCGGTCAGCGAATCGTCCGGAATCGAGGCGAGCAGCTCTTTTGCGTAAAGCATCTCATTGATCCCATAAGGGCCGAACTTCGCATCGCGAATCAAGTGGGTCGGCACTGCGGTCAAGGTCACGCCACGCACTTGCGGATAGCTGGAAATCCGGCCGCTCGGATAAACCTGCTCACCGAAATGCTCGCGATGCTCTGGCGTATCGCCGGTCTTCAAGGTCGTGCCGTCCAGTGCAAACAGGCTCAAGCCCTTGAACAGGTATTGCTTGCGATCCTGCTCCGACCACGCCTTTGCCGATATCTCGAACAACGCCCGCAGGGGCTCGGCGCCGAGGCGCTGACGAGCTTGCGCGACCGCGCTCTTGCTGACGAAGGGCGCTTGCGCATCCGGTAATGCCAGATCCAGGTCGTCAACCACCTCGCTGATGGACTGGTGACGATACAGCGCCAGGGCCACGACCAGCCACACGACTTGCTCGGCCGGCAGGCGCCGCTGCCGGATGCTCGCTTTGCCTGTGTAAGCAACCGCCTGCTCGACCCACTCGTAGGGCAAGTGCTGCCCCAGGCGGGCCCAGTCCGGGTCTTCTTGGGCTTGCACGAGGAAATGGAGCGCGTCATCAAACATGGTGACGCAGGTTAACAGCCTCAGCTACCGTTTACAACACCCCAAAAAGAAAAATGCCGTTCAGTCTTAACTGAACGGCATTACACCGCAAGGTGGCTTTTTTCTTTGTTGGCCGGCGTATTGAATTTCGCGCTTCAGGGGCGCCGCGCCCACTCGTAAATGCCGCCGTCCGCCATCAGCGACAGGTATAGCTTGTCACCGACAATCCGGTAGCCGCGTACGAACTCGATGTCGCCGGGAAGGCGGGCGCTCATGGCTTGCTGAGGGCACATCGCGCGCGTCGTGGCGACCGCGCCGAAGCGCAGGCTGCCGTTGCCGCCAGCAGTGTCGACGGCTTCAAAGCTACCGGTTCCGCGGTTGCAGTCGAACTGGAAGGCCGCCTTGCCGTCTGTGCCGAAGGCCACCTGGAACTGTTCCACCGCTTGCGGCTTGATCACGCCCACCTCGTCGCTCGACGAGGTGAACGAGACCAGGTTCCAGGCACTCCCCGCGAGCACGGCTTTCTGCCCGCCCGCGGTATCGGCCGGGCTGCTCATGCAGGCCGAGAGCAGGGCGCCGGCGAGTCCCATGCTGGCGACGCGCGACACCGGCGCCAGTGCGCCAAGCAGGCGGTCATTGATGCGATGCGAGCTTGTCATCCGTAATTCCTTTCAAGTGTGAATCAGGTGGCCCATACCCCGACCAGTTGCACCAGCAGGATCTTGAGCACTGTCATGGATGGAAAAATCATCGCATAGCCGATGTCGGGCCGGTCGGTCGGCGCGATTCGGTTGGCGAAGGCGAGGATCGCCGGGTTGCCGGTGGCGCCGGCGACGATGCCTGCCACGCTGTCGAACGGCAGGCGGAACACCAGCAGGGCGATCGCCATCGTCACCGCCACCAGTACGGCGACGATGGCGCTGCCGAGCAGCAGATACAGCAGGCCATTGGCGGCAATCGTGGCCGCGAAGGTCGCACCGGATGACAGCCCGACCACGGCCAGGAACAGGGTCAGTCCAAAATTGCGCAGCACCAGGTTGGCCGAGATCGGCATCGCCCATTGGAACGGGCCGCTGCTGCGGCGCCAGCCGAGCAGCAGCGCCACCAGCAACAGGCCGGCAAAGCCCAGCGACACCTGCCCCAGCAGCGGCAGCGGCCAGTGGATCGCGCCGAATCCGAGCCCGAGCGTCACGCCGACGCCGATGCCGATATAGCTGACGTCGCCGGTGCTGCGGACCGAGTCGCCGAACAGCTGGCGCAGGGCGGGGAAGCTCGCACGCGGCGCCAGCACGCCGATGCGGTCGCCGGCTTCCAGGATGCGCTCGGACGTGAGCGGCAGGTCGGCATCGCTGCGCCGCAGATGCAGGATGCGTGCGTTGAGCGCTGCCGGAATCGCCAGCGTGGACAGGCTCTGGCCGATCAGGGCGGGGTTGGAGATGAAGAAGCGTTCGTAGTCGAGGTCGTTGCGGTCGCGCAGCATCCGGCCCGGATGCGTTTTCCCGAAGCGGGTCGCCACATCGTGCAGCAGGGCCTGGTCGATGCCGGTTACCAGCAGCACGTCGCCGGTTTCGATCCGGGTGGCTTCGTCCGCCACCAGGTTGCGATGGCCGCGGCGGATGGCGGCGATCGCGATCCCGTCGGGCAGCCGGCGCGCGGCTTCGCCCAGCGTCATGCCCAGGACGCTGAATTCATCGACATCGATCTCCTCGACGTGCATGGTCGAGGCGGCGCGCGTCGCGATGGCGGGCTTGCGCAGCGCATTGTAGATGCCCAGCATCAGGATGGGCACGGCGACCCCGAGCGGATAGGCGACCGAATAGCCGGTGGCGGGCCCGGTGCCGAAGGCGGCCAGGGCCGCCTGCAGCGCGGCGGTACTGGTGCCGGCGCCGGCAAACGCGCCAAGCGCTTCGCCGAGGCTGAGCGCGGGCATCCAGTGCACGAACGCCAGCATCAGGGCCAGCGCGCACATGACCGCCGTGGCCGCGGCGATATTCGCCCGGGCGCCGTCGGCGCTGCTCAGTCCGCGCCAGAACTGGGCGCCATAGGCGATCCCGACACCGTACAGGAACAGCAGCAGCCCCAGGTTGCCCAGCAAGGGCGGCAGCGACAGCGTGGGCACGGCGGCGCCAAGGCCCAGGCCGACGAACAGCACGGCGCCGGATCCCAACGCGAAACCCTTGATATTCACCGCGCCTAGCAGGTAGCCGACGGCGATCGTGAGAAACAGGGCAAGCAAGGGCTGGGCGGTGAGAAAGTGGCCGACGTACGCTGGCATTGGCGAGGCTTTCAGTTTGGCTGCATTGCAATTATTGTAATGGGTCTAACTTATTATAGGCAAACCGACTTTGCCGATCGACCAGGGCAGTGATGAAGACTGCGGTATTGTCCGCTGACCCTCGCGGCAATCGAAGCTCCGGCCGCTCGCCTACGGGCCGCTGGGTGGCTGCGTCTGGACACCTGCTTGCCGTATTTGCAGAGTGAAGGCTGCGCGCTTGCCGCGCCGGGCGTCGTTGCGCATCAGGTAGACACGGACGCGGTACCTGCCGCCTTCGCGCAAGTTTGCCTGGAACCGCCTACCTTCGAGGCTGCCATTGAAGACCAGGGCTCCGGACGGCGCGATCACATTATGGTAGAGCGAAGCCTGGCCAGGGTAGTCGAGCAGCACCGTCACTTCTCCACCAACGGAACCGTCGAACTCGTATTCCTGTGACTGGTAGCCTGTCACGCTGCCGCTGACGTTCAGCGCCGCCTGGCCGGGCGCGAATCGCAACAGTGTCGGAGGCGAGGGCGTCGCTTGCGGCTGGGCGTGCACGTGCGAGGTGAGAAGACAGGCGCCCAACAACAGTACCGGCAATGAGCGGATGAGTGGTGTTCGCATTGTTTTATCCCCTTGAATATTGCTACACTTGGTTGCAGGATATATCCTAACTACAAGGCAGTCCATGCCCTGGTCAGGACAGTCGGTGATTGCAGGATACGGTGTTCACATCGGAGAGATATGCAATGAAATACATGCCCATTATCTTGATTCTTGTAGCGATGACGGCCGGCGCCCAGCAGTACGAGCACGAGGACCGCGACCGTGGCGATAGCCGGCACGATGACGGCGACGACTTGCAGCTCGTCTGTTTCGGCGAGGGTGAAAAGACCACGCTCGAGAATCATTCCGGTTATGTGTGGAATGCTACCACCCATAAATATGAAACCAGGTCGGAGGTCGTTACGGGCCGCCAGGACTTCGACACATCCGTGAATGTATCGATCCATGGCGATCAGGGACGTATACGCATGCCGAAGGGCTTGATTCCGCCGATGAATTCGGGCGGCCACGATGGATGGTGGACGCTCGACGATCTGATCGTCGGCCATGACGAGGTCCGCGCCAGATTCCGGCTCAACGCGCTCAATCGGCCGAATGTGGTCATCAATCGACGCAGCGGGACGATCTCGGTCGACGGGATGATCAAGTTCAACGGGCGTTGTGAGCTCGACAGTGGGCACCGTCGCTTCTGAAGGCGAATGTAGAAGGAATGTTGCCACGTATGTCTCGCCATCTTCAATCGATCTCGATGTGGTTTCCTGCTGCTTGCCTGGCCCTGGCGGCATGTTGGCCGGCGGGTGTCGCCACTGCGCAGGGGGCAAGCGCGTCTTCCTCGGTCGAACTGGCCAGGCAGGCCGACCTGCTCAAGCCGGGCCAATGGGTATGGGCGCCCCAGATCGCGCCGCGCGGCCCATTGCTGGTGTTTGTCGACCTGTCCAGGCAGACGGCGACTGTCTACCGCAACGGCGTGCGGATCGGCGTCAGTACCGTGTCGAGCGGGAAAGCGGGCCACGCCACCCCGACCGGCGTGTTTACGATCCTGCAGAAGGACGCCAAACATCATTCCAGCACTTACCATAACGCGCCCATGCCTTATCAGCAGCGCCTGACCTGGGACGGCGTCGCGCTGCATGCCGGCGGCCTGCCAGGTTACCCGGAGAGCCACGGCTGTGTGCACCTGCCATACGCCTTCGCGCGCGAGCTGTTCGCTGTCACCCAGTACGGCACCACGGTGATCGTCGCTGGCGATGCCCAGCATCCGGTGACGTCGGCGTCGGGCGAGGTATTGTCGCCCACGTTGTCGGCAAGTCCGCACCCGGATGACTTCTGGGCCCCCGAGCGCTCGCCGGACGGACCCGTGACGATCGTGATGTCGCGCAGCGACCAGAGCTTGGTCGTACTGCGCAATGGCGTGGAAATTGGCCGTTCGCGCGCGGTGCTGCCCAACGACAATGACAGCACGCATGTGCTGACCCTGGCGGTCGATGCCGCCGGCGCACCAGTGTGGCTGTATGCGGCGGTAAGTGGCCATGTCGACGAGGCTGGGCAGGGTGTCGATGAAACTGCGCGCAACCGCGTCGACATCCCCCCTGAATTTTACAAGAAGGCAGTCAGCATCTTGTCCCCCGGAGCCACCTTGCTCGTCACTCAGGCGCCCCTGTCAAGCGGCGCAACCGGCACCCCGCTCACGGTGATGCGTGACGACGCGACATCGTCCAGCAATGACTGATTCTGGACTGGTCACCATACGGCCCGCCGCTCACGGCGCCGTTCCCGACGCCGCCTGCAGGTGCTCGATGATGCGGCGCACCAGCAGTTGGTAGTTGCCGTCGAAGTGGTGGCCGCCGGGTAGCGCGACCGCCGTGAGGCGCCGGCCCGCCAGGCGAGGGCAGGGGGAATCGGGTTCCTCGACCCCGTGAATGCACAGGATGCTGGCGTCGCCCATGCGCGCGAGTTCCGGCATGACCGGCATGGCGCGCGCGTCGCCGGCGTCGCCGCCACGTGCTGGTCGAGTCCGGCCCAGCCGCCATCGCCGCTGAGCAGGACGGCGGACAGGTCGCGCGTCGCGGGCGTGACGCCGGCGGTGGCAGGCACCGTCGTCAGCGGCAAGTCGACCAGCGCCGGACCCACGCCGGCCGGCGGCTTGGTCGGTGCGGTCAGTCTGGCATGGGTGGTCCGAAATTGCGGTAGCCAGTTGCGCTCGACCGAGAAGCCGTGGCCGACGTTCGGTAGTCAGACGAGGCCGGCATTGCCGGTGCCGGCGACGAATTGCCAGCGCTTGCCGGCATCGCAGACCTGGTCGATATCGCCCTGGAAGGCGATCCAGGGCGTCGCATTGCTCCGCGCCCGATGAATAGCCGACCAGGATCGGCGTGAGGTAGTCGTCGAGCGCGAGATGGCGCTGGACCGCGTGCGCCAGGCCCTCGGAATCGGAGGCCAAGTTGCGGCACTGTCCTTGCGCGCTGTCGGCGCCGTACAGATAGCGACGGATGTCGATGCCCACCACGATGGCGTGCATATCGGTCAGATGGCGCGCCATGCCGACCACCCCGGGATTCCAGCCCCCGTCGCCTGAAATGAATAGCGCGATGCTGGTGGCCTTGCCGGCCGGCGGATAGACCGCGACCTCGCCGAACGGGCCGTAGCACAGCAGGGCCAGCAGCAGGTGCTCGGCGCCGAGCCGGGCGAGCGCGGCCTGGAGATCGCGATAGCGGATCGCTTGCAGTTCACCATGCAAGACCCAGAATGCCGCGCACAGCAGCACGGCCGCGATTGCCGGCGCCAGCCAGCTTCGCAGCCTGGCCCGCTTGCTGGACATCGGGGCGGAACTCACGTGTGCGGTCCTGTCGACGCTGCAAATAGCCGCTGCATGCCGGGCTGGCATGCAGGCAGCCTACTTTCGAGCCGCGATGGGGCGCCGTGGTTCCCTGAATCAGGCTACGGCGCGGCGGGCGCGCCGCAGTGTAGCCTCAGGCCTGGCGGTCGGCGCCGGCCTTCGCGCGATGGCGCTCCTGGAGCCAGGCCACGATGCCCGGCACCAGGGACAGCACGATGATGCCCATGATGACCGCCGTCAGGTTGTCGTTGACCCAGGTGATATTGCCGAACGCGAAGCCGGCCACCGTCAGCGACACGACCCACAAGGTGCCGCCGGCCACGTTATACGACAGGAAGGTCCGGTAGCGCATGCTGCCCAGCGCGGCGACGAAAGGCGCCAGGGTGCGCACGATCGGCACGTAGCGCGCCAGGACGATGGTCTTGGGGCCATGGCGCTCGAAGAAGCGCTCGGTGTGGGCGATGTGTTCGGGCTTGATGAAGCGCAGCCGGTAGCCGCGTTTCACCCGGTCGCGAAACAGCGTGCCGATCGCGAAGTTGACGATGTCGCCGACCACCGCCGCGACGATCAGCAGCGGGATCAGGACGGGCAGCGACAGCATGCCTTTCGCCGCCAGCGCGCCGGTCACGAACAGCAGCGAGTCGCCCGGCAGGAAGGGCATCACGACGACGCCGGTCTCGACGAAGATCACGGCGAACAGCAGGACGTAGACGAGGATCTGGTACTCGGCCGCGAGGACGGCAAGGTGGCGGTCGAGGTGGAGGAACCAATCGAGGAGGGTAGTGAGCATGTGGGTTTTCTGGTCTGGTGGTTACGCACGCCCGTCGTTGCCTGGAAGGACGGGGACGACAGTGTAACGCACGCGGGCCAAGCGGGCGCTTGCGGCACATGATCGACGCTTCGCCGATGCTATCATCAGGCAATGAGAATTCTGCAACATCGGCACGTTCGCCGGGGGCTGGTCCGCCAGGCAAGGTCGTTGCTGCCGTCAATCGCGCTGTCGATCGCGTTGGCGCTGGCACTGGCGCCCGCATCGTCGGCGTCCGAGGCGGCGGAAACCGGACACGAAGAGGCTTCCGACCGCCTGGAGCACCGGCGCTGGCTGTCTTCCGATGGCGGCCCCAGCCAGGTCGGCGCGATCGCCCATGCCGCCGACGGCTATCTCTGGCTGGGCACCAACGATTCACTGGTGCGCTTCGACGGCCTGCGCTTCCGGCGCCAGCATCCCGGCGCGAGCGGGGCGCCTGCCATCGTTTCTTCCTTGTTGTCGCAGGGCGATGCCCTGTGGGTCGGCTTGCGCGGCGGCGGCGTGGCACGGGCGCGGCCCGGCGCGGCTCTGGCGCGCGAGCGCGGCCCGGGCGCCCCGGGCGGCGTGGTATTCGGCCTGGCGCAGGACCGGAGCCAGGCCGTCTGGGCCGCCGCCGAGGATGGTCTCGCGCGCCGGGCGGACGGTGCCTGGCGGCGCATCGGCTTCGAGGACGGATTCGACGAGGCCAGTGCAAGCGCCGTGTTCGTCGACCGCGACGGCGTGCTGTGGGTCGCGGGCGCGCACAAGCTCTATTACCTGGGCGACGGCGCGCAGCGCTTCACCGACACCGGCCTGCCGGTGGCGGGCGTGAGCCAGATCGCCCAGGCGCCCGATGGCGCCATCTGGCTGAGCGAACGCCATAGTGGCAAGATCCACCGCGTGGCGCTGGACGAACGCACCGTTTCCTTCGCTTCCGCACGGCTCGCCGCGCCGGCGAACAGCCTGGTGTTCGACGGCGCCGGTGGCCTGTGGCTGGGCACGGCCGGCCGCGGCCTGCTGCACGTGGCGCATCCCGACGGCGTCGCGGCGCTGGCCGGCGCCAGCCGCTTCACGGCAAGGCAGGGCCTGAGCTCGGACTTCGTGTGGCGGCTGCACCTGGACGGCGCCGGCAATCTGTGGGTTGGCACCAATGCGGGCCTGGACCGTTTTCGGCCGCGCGTCCTGGCGCCGTCGGCCTTCCCGGCAGATGCGCTGAACGTGGCGCTGGCCGCCGGCGCCGATGGCAGTATGTGGGGCGGACCGGGCAGCGGCTCGGCGCTGCGGCTACAGGATGGCCGCGTGCAGGCGCTGGCCATGCCGGCGCCGGTCAACAGCGCCATCCGCGACGCCGAAGGCGGCGTCTGGATGGCCGGCCCGGCCGGCATCTGGCGCGCCCGACATCCTGCGCAGCGGCAGCTGGACTTCGTGGCCGACCTGCCACCCGGCGCCGCCGGCCAGGCGCCGGTGCGCGCGATGGCGCGCGATGCGCAGGGCGTGCTGTGGGTTTCGGTCAACAAGGTCGGCCTGTTCCGGCTCGAAGCCGATGGCTGGGCGAAGGTAGCCGGCACGCCGCATGGCGCCAGCCAGCGCATGCCGGTCAGCGCGCTGGCCGCGCCCGACGGCTGGCTGTGGTTCGGCTATCGCGACGGCCTGCTCGAAGCGCGCCGCGACGGGCGCACGCTGCGCTGGACGCAAGCCGATGGCCTCGGCGTCGGCCACGTTACCGCGCTGGCCCACCATGCGGCACGCACCTGGGTCGGCGGGCAGCACGGGCTGGCCTACGTCGAGGCGGGGCGCCTGCGCCGCCTGCCGCTGCCTGGCGACGGCGTGTTCGACAATATCTACGCCATCGTCGCCGTGCCCACCGGGGACGGCCTGCAGGCCGACCTGTGGCTGCATGCAAGAGCCGGCATCTTCCAGTTCCCTGCCGCCGAGTTGCGGCGCGCGATGGCCACGCCCGGCCACCGCATTCGCTACCGCTCCTTCGACGCCCTGGGCGGCCTGGCCAACGACCCGCACCAGGTGCTGCCCTTGCCGACCGCCGTGCGCGCCGCCGACGGCCGGCTGTGGTTCTCGACGGGCGGCGGCGTGGTGTCGCTCGACCCGGCGCGCCTGCCGCCGGCCGAACCGGGGCCGGCGGTCGAGATCGAGGCGGTCAGCGTCGACGGCGCCAGGCTCGCGTCCGATGCGCCGCTCAGCCTCGGGGCGGGAGTGCAACGCATCGCCATCGACTACACGGCGCCGAGCCTGGCCGCGCCGGAGCGCCTGAGCTTTCGCTACCGGCTGGACGGCTTCGATACCGACTGGGTGGACGCCGGCCGCGCGCGCCAGGCCATCTATACCGGGCTGGCGCCGGGCGCCTACGTTTTTCGCGTCATCGCCCTGAACAAGGATGGCGTGCCGAGCGCGCGCGAGGCCGTGCTGCCGCTGCGCGTGGCGCGGGCCTTCTACCGCCATCCGCTGTTCCTCGCGGCGGCCGGCCTGCTGCTGCTCGCGGCCCTGCGGATGGTTTACCGGACCACCGCACGCCGCGCGGCCGAGCGCGTGCGCGACCGCCTGCAGGAGCGCCACCGCGAACGCGAGCGCATCGCACGCGAGCTGCACGACACCTTGCTTCAGGGCGTACATGGACTGGTGCTGCGCTTCCAGGCGGCGGCCGACATGCTGCCTCCCGGCGCCCCCGCCCGGGCGCAGCTGGAGCAGGCCCTGGCGCGCGCCGACCAGGTGCTGGTCGAAGGCCGCGACCGCGTGCGCGCGCTGCGCGGAGGGCCGCTCGATACGGGCGAGCTGCACGAAGCGCTGGCGGCAGCGGGCGAGGAATTGGCCGCGCAGTGGACATGCGGGTTCGCGTTCACGGTCGGCGGGACGGTCAGGCGCCTGCAGCCGGCCATCCTGGACGAGGTCTACCGGATCGGCCACGAAGCGCTGCGCAATGCCTTCGCCCATGCCCGGGCGGCGCAGGTGACGGTGGACGTGACCTACCGGCGCGCCGCCTTCGTGCTGACGGTGGCGGACGACGGCTGCGGTATCGACCCGTCCTGGCTCGATGAGCACGGCCGGCCCGACCACTGGGGCTTGCTCGGCATGCGCGAACGCGCCGAGCGCATCGGGGCCAGGCTGGACATCGACAGCGGCGCGGGACGGGAAGGAGGGCGCGGCACACGGGTGGTGCTGACGCTGCCGGCACGCATTGCTTATCGTCGCCGCCCGTTCTGGCGGCCGAGCTGGCTGCGCGGCGCCTGAACGAAGCGCTTATCGGCTTCCTGGACGGGTTGGGGGCGCTAGCCGCGCTCTCGCAGCACGCGCTCGAGCGTGCCCAGGTCTTCGAAATGGATGTGAAGGATGACGACGGCTGATTTGCCCATGGTGCGGGCTTTTCTGAATTATGTCATAGGACAAAGTCCGGCACGATGACGAAGTCCCGGCGTGGAGGTCGCCGGGCCAGACCAATGGCAGGGGTGCGCCGCCGGCCCCGATCTGCTATCGTCGTCGGCACCAGAAGGAGGAGGCCGGATGTACTCGAGCGCGACGAACAAGTTCCTGTCCCTTGCCTTTGCGCTTGCGCTGGCCCTGGTCCTGCCTGGGGCGTTCACGGTGCGCGCGGCCCCGGCCGACGCGCAGCCGGTGCACATGATCGTGCCGCTCGCGCCCGGGACCACCGCCGACCTCGCGGCGCGCCTCATCGGCCGCCATTTTTCACAGGCGCTGGGGCGGCCGGTGGTGGTCGAGAACCAGCCTGCAGCCTCCGGCGTGCCGGCGACCGCGCAGATCGTGCGCGGGGCCAGGGATGGATCGGTGCTGGGCATGGTGGCCTCGAACCACGTCATCAATCGCGCCATGGGCAAGGCGCTGCCGTTCGATCCGCTCACCGGCGTGGCGCCGATCACCGTGATTGGCAGCTTTCCGCTGGTGCTGGTGGCGATTCCCTCCTTGCCGGTGCAAGGCGCGCAAGACCTGATCGCGCTGGCCAGGGCGCAGCCTGGGGGCCTCAATTATGGCTCTGGCGGCACGGGCAGCCTGCTGCACCTGGCCGTCGAACTGCTGCGCGCCGAGGCGGGCGGCTTCGACGTCCAGCACGTGCCCTATAACGGCACAGCGCAGATGACGGCCGACCTGCTGCGTAAGCAGGTACAGTTCGGCTTTCTGTCGGTGACGGTGGCGACGCCCCTGATCCGCAGCGGCAAGCTGCGCGCCCTGGGTGTGTCGACCCGCGAGCGCTCGGCCTTCCTGCCGGGGGTGCCGACGCTGGCCGAGCAGGGCTTGCCGGGCTATAGCTTCGATGCCTGGCTGGCGCTGGTGGCGCCGGCCGGCCTGCCGCCGCAGCTGGTGACGCGCTACCATGCGCTGGCGCGCGAGGCGCTGGCCTCGACCGAGGTCCGGGATGCCCTGGCGCGGCAGGGGATGACGTTCATCGGCAACAGCCCGGCGCAGGCGGCCGCCTTCCTGGCGTCCGAACTGGACAAGCATACGGCGCTGGTCAGGCATTCCGGGGCGGCGCTGGAGTAGCAGGGCACTCGTGCATCCGGCCGGGACGGCGCAGCGTAACTATCCGGGAACGCTGCACCCCTCCCACTTCCATGGAAAGCACGATGAACAAGCCATCCCGACACGTCGCTCACGCCAATGAGGCCGCGCACCCGGTCCTGCTGTATTCCTGCCTGAGCGCCCTCACGACCCTGCTGGCGGCGCTGCTGCTGGCCGCCGCCAGCACCAGCGCGAGCG
Organism: Massilia sp. CFBP9012; assembly: GCF_034045115.1. Lineage (NCBI taxonomy): Bacteria > Pseudomonadati > Pseudomonadota > Betaproteobacteria > Burkholderiales > Oxalobacteraceae > Massilia > Massilia sp. CFBP9012. Next base: position 117,781 of record NZ_JAXCWM010000015.1, read on the forward strand.
CACAGACCGACGCCACCGCTACTGCGAGCGCCCGTCCGCCGCGCTATGAAACCCTGCCCGCGGTGCCGCCGCTGCCGGCGCTGGCCGAGCAGGGCCACGTCGAGCATGCGGGCGCGCGCATCTGGTACGGCATCGTGGGCCATGGCTCGCCCGTGATCCTGCTGCATGGCGGCCGCGCCAGCAGCCTGGGCTGGGGGCACCAGGTGCGCGCGCTGGTGGCGCGCAAGCATCGCGTGATCCTGATCGACAGCCGGGGCCATGGCCGCAGCACCCTGGGCGAGCGGCCGCTGTCGTATGCCTTGATGGCGCAGGACGTCGCGGCGGTAATGGACCGGCTCGAGCTGCGCCGCGCCGCGGTGGCCGGCTGGAGCGACGGCGCCATCGTCGGCCTGGAACTGTCGATGCGCCAGCCGCAGCGCGTGAGCCGGCTGTTCGCCTTCGGCCCCAACGTCAACCAGCGCCACATCGAGGCGCCGCTGCCGTCGCCGGTGCTGCCGCTGATCGGCCCGCGCCTGCGCGCCGACTACGAGGCCATCGCCCCCGATCCGCAGGGCTTCATGCGGCTGGGCGACGCGGTGGCGGCGATGCAGGCCAGGGAGCCGGACTACACCGACGCGCAGCTGGCGGCGCTGCGCGGCCCGGCGATCGCGATCGCGGCGGCCGACCACGACGAATTCATCACCATGCGCCACTTCAAGTACGCGGCCGCCGCCATCCCCGGCGCGCGCCTGCTCGTGCTGCGCAAGGTCAGCCACTTCGCGCCGTGGCAGGATCCGGCCGGCTTCAACGAAGCCCTGCTCGACTTCCTCAATCACTGACCCGGCCGGAGGATATGCGATGAACAATCCGCATCTCGACCGCACGCTGGACCCAGGTCTGTGCAGCTGGGTGGCGTCGGCGAACGCCCCGGACACCGACTTCCCGATCCAGAACCTGCCGTTCGGGCGCTTCCGGCGCAAGGGCGAACTGGCCTGGCACATCGGCGTCGCCATCGGCGACCAGGTGCTCGACCTCGAACGCGCCGGCCTGCTGGCGGACGCCGACATGAACCGCCTGATGGGACAGGGAAGGGCGGCGCGCGAAGCGCTGCGCAGCGCCGTCTCGCGTGGCCTGGCCGAGGGCAGCGCCAAGCGCGAAGCCTGGCTGGCGCGCGCCGCCCTGGTGGCCCAGGTCGATGTCGAACTGGGGCTGCCGTGCGCGATCGGCGACTACACCGACTTCTATACCGGCATCCACCATGCGACCGCGGTCGGACGGATGGTCTTTCCCGACAGTCCACTGGGTTCCAACTACAAGTGGGTGCCGCTGGCCTATCACGGCCGCGCTTCGTCGATCGGCGTCTCCGGCCAGCGCTTCCACCGTCCGCACGGCCAGGCGCTGGCCCCGGGCGCAGCTGCAATCGAGCCCGTGCTGGGCCCGTCGACCTGCGTCGATTTCGAGCTCGAACTCGGCGCCTTCATCGGCAAGCCGAATGCGTCCGGGGCCCGGGTCGCGATCGGCGACGCCGAGGAACACCTGTTCGGCTTTACCCTGCTCAACGACTGGAGCGCGCGCGACATCCAGGCCTGGGAATACCATCCGCTCGGGCCTTTCCTGTCGAAGAGCTTCGCCACCACCATCTCGCCCTGGATCGTCACGCCGGAAGCGCTGGCGCCGTTTCGCGCGCCGTCGTCGCGGCCCGAGGGCGACCCGGCGCCGCTGCCGTATCTCGACTGCGCGCGCAACCGCGAGCTCGGGGCGATCGACATCACGCTCGAAGTATGGCTCCAGAGCGCGGCCATGGCGCGCGCCGGCCTGCCGCCCGAACGCCTCATGCGGTCGAACTACCGCGACGCCTACTGGACCGTGGCGCAGATGATCGCCCACCATGCGGTAGGCGGCTGCATGCTGCGCAGCGGCGACCTGCTCGGCACCGGCACCTTGTCAGGACCGCAGCCGGAGCAGGGCGGTTCGCTGCTCGAGCTGGGCGCCGCCGGGCGGCGCTCCCTGGCGCTGTCGAATGGCGAGACGCGCCGCTGGCTCGCGGATGGCGACACCGTCATCCTGCGCGGCTTCTGCGAGCGGCCGGGCTACCGCCGCATCGGTTTCGGCGAATGCGCCGGGACCGTGCTGGCGGCCATGCCGATGGCGCGCGCCTGCGGCGCCAGGTAGCGCGGGCAAGGCTTGCCTAAGTTATTGAGAATGGGATATCATTATCGAATTCCCGTGATACTCCGAATTCCCCGATAATGAAAATAAAGCTGCTTCCCCTGGCGCTGGGCCTGTCCGGCCTCGCGCCCGCCGTCCATGCCGCCGACCCCGCCATCGTGATGGGCGAGGTGCGCGTTAGTGCCCAGCGCGACGCCGGCGCGCTGCGCTCGAGCACCGTCCTGACCTCGGTCGATGTGCTCGGCGCCGACAAGATCGAGGACAAGAATGTGAGCAATAGCTGGGAGCTGGTCGGCCAGTTGCCCGGCATCCAGCTCACCGAAACCCGCATGGGCGCCGAATCGGGCAAGGTGACGTTCCGCGCCTTCAACGGCGAGGGCTATATCAACGGCATCAAGGTGCTGATCGACGGCGTTCCCAGCAACGTCAACAGCGGCAACCAGCGCTTCATCGACATGATCTTCCCGCTGGAAGTCGACTACATCGAGGTGGTGCGCGGCACCAACGACCCGCGCTACGGCCTGCACAATATTGGCGGCAACATCAACTTCGGCACGCGCCAGGGCGGCAACTATCTCGACGGCCGCTTCACGGTCGGCAGCTTCAATACCCGCGAGGCCCAGCTGGCCTATGGCAAGGAAGCCGATGGTTTTTCGCAGAACTATTTCTTGGCCAAACAGGACACCGACAGCTACCGCCGCAATCACGGCGATTCCGACAAGTACTCGGTCGGCGGCAAGTGGTTCCTGACCTCGAAAGACAAGTCGCTGACTGGCGGCGTGGTCCTGCGCACCTACCGCCACGACGCCGACGAGCCCGGCTTCCTGACGGCCGCAGAATTGGCCCAGGACCGGCGCCAGTCGCCGGCCAAGAATGCCAACGACTTCACCGAGCGCGACATGCACCATGCGAGCGCTCACCTGGACTGGCAGATCTCGCCAAATGCCTTCCTCAGTAATAAGCTGTACTACAACGAGTACAAGGACGACCGCCGCGTCACCTTCACCAGCAACCCGGCCGGCCATGCCCCGCGCCAGCGCCGCCTGTGGGACGAGCAACAGCTCGGCTTCATGAGCACGCTGACCTGGCGCGCCAGCGAGCGCGTGACGGTCGATGGCGGCGTCAACACCGAGCGCCAGGACAACGGCTACAAGCGCCAGCGCTATCTGTACGCGCTTCCGAGCGACTTCAGTACCCCGGCCGCGATCCAGAACGACGACCGCTACAAGCTCAACAACGTTGGCGCCTATGTGCAGGCGGTCATCAAGGCCAGCGACACCCTGAGGATCGTCCCGGGCTACCGCGTCGACCGCTTCACGGGCAGCAGCTCGCTGCCGGGCGTGGCGGCGGCCGGCCAGACCGCTGGCTTGCAGGACTATGGCTGGATCAAGCAGCCCAAGTTCAGCATGGTGTACAGCCCGGCCAAGGACGTGAGCGTGTACGGCAACTGGGGACGCACCTTCCAGATCCTGACGGGCTCGGTCGGCCCGGCCTACCTGGTGCCAGGCCAGGCGCCGTTCGACGCCTCGGTCAATACCGGCAAGGAAATCGGGATCAAGCTAAAAGCCAGCGCGCGCAGCGATCTGCGCCTGGCGATCTGGCGCCAGGACGCGACCGGCGAAGTGGCGAACATGCCGGCCACCGGCACCACGGTCGGGCTGGGCGAGACGCGGCGCGAAGGCATCGACCTGCAATTGTCGGGCAAGGTCACGGACAAGCTCGAGTTGTGGGCCTCGCACTCGCTGCAAAAGGCCGAGGTGGTGAGCGCCTTTGCCGCCGACGGCGTGTCGCTGGCGGGCAAGGAAGTGTTCTCGACGCCGCGCCACATCAGCAATGTGGGCCTCGACTATCACCCGTCCGCGCGCTGGCATCTGGGCGTGCAGGGCCGGGCCCAAGGCAATTACTTTATCGATAGCCCGAACGAGCTGGGCAAGTACGGCGGCTTCGTGCTGTTCGACGCCAACGTGCGCTATGCGATCACATCGCGGGTCAGCGTCGACGTGCAGGTCAAGAACATCGCCGACCGCCGCTATGAATACGCGTGGTACGACAATTTCTTCTGGCCAGCGAGCCAGGCGCAGCCAATGTATTCGTCGGGCAATGGACGGGCGGCGTATGTCTCGCTGAACGTGAAACTGTAGTTCCAGAACTTGCGTTCAGCCGGCGAATCGATTCCTTCGCCAGCCTGAAAACGTCGTCCCCGCGCAGGCGGGGACCCAAGTTTACACGCATAGCCACTTAATTTTTTTTAAGCGGTTCGTATAAATACTTGGGTCCCCGCCTGCGCGGGGACGACGTTATTGCGCGGGCAGTAGCCACGCGCCTGGTGCAGTGGTTTTAGCCGACCTGGCTGCCCAGCGCCGCCTCGTAGCGGCGTTCGACTTCGGCCCAGTTGATGATGTTGAAGAAGGCCGCGATATAGTCGGGACGCTTGTTCTGGTATTGCAGGTAATAGGCGTGCTCCCACACGTCCAGGCCCAGGATCGGCGTGCCGCCCGACATGCCGGCGAACTCGCCCATCAGCGGGCTGTCCTGGTTGGCGCTGCTTTCGACCAGCAGCTTGCCGTCCTTGCCCAGGGTCAGCCAGGCCCAGCCGCTACCGAAGCGGGTTTGCGCGGCCTTGGTGAAGGCGTCCTTGAAACGGTCGAAGCCGCCGAGATCGTCCTCGATGGCCTTGGCCACCTTGCCGGAAGGCTGGCCGCCATCCGGGCTCAGCACGGTCCAGAACAGCGCGTGGTTGGCGTGGCCGCCGCCGTTGTTGCGCACCACGTTCTGGATGTTCTGCGGCAGCGCGCCGATATTGCCGATCAGTTCTTCGACCGGCACCTCAGCCAGGCTGGCCTCGGCCAGGGCGTTGTTGACGTTGGTAATATAGGTCTGGTGGTGCTTGGTGTGATGGATTTCCATCGTGCGCGCATCGAAATGCGGCTCGAGGGCATCGTAGGCGTACGGCAGTGGCGGCAGTGCATAAGGCATGATCATTCTCCGTTCAGATGGTTGGGAACACTGTTCCGGCATGAAACGTTGCACCGGGACCGGTCGGTCCCGCGGTTTGCATGGTCAGGTCATATTAAACAACCTCAAGCGTGCTTGAGGTCAAGTGGAATGCGCGACCCTCTCGATCGCGCCGTTCCGGCGACGTGCCATGCGGGCAAAACCGGCAAGAAAGACGGGGCGCGCGGCTGCGCACCCCAGGGACGACTTACCGGGCGCCTGGTCCTGTCCAGAATACCAGCATCCCGAGGATGCTGGCGCGCCAGGTGAGCGTGAAGGCGATCGTCAGCGTGGCGCCGGCCAGCGCCATGAACCATACCAGCACCGCGATCGATGGCGAATCCACCGTCAGGCAGAGGACCAGCGACAGCAGCAGGGCCGCGGCGCCGCCCAGGCGCAGGGTCTTGACCAGGGCTGGGGAGAGAGGCGCCGCACCCCTTGCCTGGGTCCAGTGCACGTCCATGGACAGGGCGAACCAGCCCATGCCGGCCAGGGAGGCCAGCAGGGCGAACAGCAGGAGCAGTGCATCAGGCATGACCGGCCTCCAGGGTCACGTTCTTGACCGCCAGCGGGCGCGCTTCGCGCTGGCGCAGCTTGCGCGCGGCCAGCACCGCCAGCGCGGCGCCGGTGAGCATGAACAGGTCGGCGCCGGCCACCGGCCAGTAGCCGGCAGCGATGGTGCGCAGCAGGTGGTCGCCGGTGGTGATCCAGTTGAGCACGGGCGCCGTCACCGCCAGCACGGCGATGGCCAGGCACTGCTCGCGCCAGGCCGGGGCCAGGCGGCCCTCAGCCACCGCGGCGGTGCGCCAGAAGGCGTGTGCGCCGGCCACGATCCAGCTGCCCCAGAACAGGTATTTCTCCATGGCGCCGCGCAGCGGCCAGCCGGCCGGCATGACGTCCGGCAGCAGGCGGTTGGCGATCAGCATGCACAGGGTGGCCACCAGCATGCCGGTGACGACCGTGACCGACATCGCGTCGACCACGCGCGCGCCGCTCACGCCCTGCTTGGCGTGCTGGCGCTTGCGCTTCTCGACGAAGAAGAACAGGCCGGTGGCGATGCAGGCCGCGCCCGACAGTCCACCCAGCACATACAGCCAGCGCAGCAGCCAGTGCTTGAAGTGCTGCAGGTGCAGGCCGGTCAGGAATTCATTGATGCGCGCCACCACGGTCGGCGGCGGATCCTCGCGCAGCAATTCGCCGGTGGACGCCTTGAAGTGGATGCCTTCGCCGGTCAGCTGGACGCGGTCGGTGCCGGCGCGGTAGACGCTGACATAGCTGTTGGCGTCGCCCACGTGCTGGATGTTCAGGTAGCCGACGTCGCCGGCCATGCCTTTGGCGGCCCAGCGGCGCTGGGCTTCGGCCACCATGGCGTCGACCGAGGCGATCGGGGCCGCCACGCCGGCACGGTCGTGCGGCAGGCCGGTTTCCTTCGATTCCATCAGTTCGTGGCGGTCGTGCAGCGGGGTCAGCTGGGTATGCGTGACGGGGAAATAGATGTAGGCGAAGATCACCAGGCCGGTAAACGCGAAGAAGAAGTGGAAGGGCAGGGCCACGACGCCGGTCAGGTTATGCAGGTCGAGCATGCTGCGCTGGGTGCTCTTCTTCGGACGGAAGGTGAACAGTTCACGGAAGATCTTGCGGTGCATGATGACGCCGGTGACCAGGGCCATCAGCATCATGAGGGCCGAGAAGCCCACGATCCAGTAGCCGACGTTCTTCCAGTCGAAGGTCAGGCTGTAATGCAGGGGATAGAAGAATTCGCTGCCGATCTTGAGGCGATCCACCGGCAGGGCATCGCCCGTGCGCGGGTCGACCGTACGGTTGGCCCAGATCGCCGTTTCGTGGTCTTTCGCATTCGGTACTTCGTAGCCGGCGAACAGCAGCAGCACCGGATCGCGGTGGGTGGTATAGGCGCCCCAGCTGCGCGGCGTGTCGAAATGGGCCGGCAGCGGGCCGTTGGCCAGCGGCGCCGTCATGGCGCGGGCGGCGGCGTCGGGCTGCATTTCCTTGAAGATCGGCGCCAGCATCTTGTCGAACGACGGCATCGGCTGCGGTTCGTAGCGGGTGTCGGGGATGGCCCAGCGGTCGATCTCGCGGTCGAACACGGACAGCGAGCCGAAGAAGAACACGACCATCAGCACCAGGCCCAGCGCCAGGCCGAACCAGGTGTGCAGCCAGGCCATCGTGTGGCGGAAATTGGGGAACATATCAGACCCCCGACGCGATGATCAGGCTCTGCAGCCACCAGGCCACCGCGCTCATCAGCGCGCCGCCGCCCACTAGCACCAGCGCCACACGGCGCAACCCCTGGGTGGCGAAGGCCACCAGGAAGGCGGTCAGGAAGACCAGGAAGCCGATGATGTAGGACAGGTGCTCGGCATCGTGGAATTCCATGCCGAGGCTGTACAGCAGGGCGATGCCCAGGGCGACGACGCCCCAGGTGAAGGCGTAGCCGCCGAGGATGGCCACCGCGGTGCGCGTGGCGATATGGCGGGGCGTGAGTGTGAGTGAGGTCATGGGCGCGCTGGTTGGGCGTGGCAGAATGAAAAGCTGTAAATGCGACAGCAAATGATAATCATTCTCATGATAGATGCATCACGCCGCCTTGACAAGCAATCGCGCCGATTTTGAACGCGGCCGTGGCAGGCAGGCGTCGGGCGCCGCGCGGCCATTGTCGAGCAGCTGGATTTCCATGTTGTCGATCTCGTAGGAACGGAACTCGAACGCGTCGCGGCTCGGGAGTTGCAGGAATTCGGTCTTGGTTCGGGAGCGACCGCCCGATTCGACGTGGTAGTCGTCGCCGCTGATCAGCTTGCGCAGCGAGGTCACGTCGCGATTGACGACGGCCTGGGCGCGGCGCCGTGCCGTGCCGCCAGCGCCATCTGGGCCGCCACGCGCTCGGCCGCGCTGCCGACGATGACGCCAGCAGCGTGCGCAGGTCGGCGAAGCGCCAGGTGACGCCACCGGCGGTGTGGGTGGTCTGGCTCATGGTGGGAGCGATGGTCCGGATGGGATCATCTTGCCACAAGCCGGCGCGGTTCAGCGCAGCAGGCAGTCGGCCAGGCTGCCGAACGGCGGCCGCAGGAGCGGGACGATGCGCTGCATCGAGAAAGGTGCATCTTGCCACAGTTGCGGGCAGGCGCGTGTTGGCCTAAATTCTTTCCGAATGTAACTAAAACGTCACAGATAAACTGGTACGGACCAGTATAATCGTCGTCGATCTGTCCCTTGTCTGGACAGGGATCGCACATGGATCTTCATGCGAGGGGTACGATGGCGGATGGTGACCTGGACGTATCGACGAACGATGCAGCGGCGGCCCCGACCGGCCTGCCAGTGGGGATGCCTTGAACGGGCGGCGCTGGGAAGTGCTGTGCTGCGGGACCGAAGCGCGGGCGCGTGCCAGCGCCGCGGCACTGTCGCGCATTGGCCGCCGCGCTGCGGCGCTCGGGAAATCCGCGCCGGACGACCCAGCGCTGGCGGGATTGCTGGTGCAGGCCGATGTCGCCTACGTCGCGGCGATGGACGATGAGGACCTGCCAGCGCTGGCGCGAATTGCCGAGCAGGCCGGCGCCGCCGGGACGGTGCTGGCGCTGGATGCCGACGCCCTGGCGCCCGATGATGCGGTGGCGCTGGCCGACATTGTGTTCTTCGACGAGGCCGCATTTCGCTGCCGCTTCGACGCGTCGCCCGGTCCGGCGGCCCTGCGGCGCGCACTGGCGCTGGGCCCGCATACGGTAATGGTCACGCTGGAAGGTGCGGGCGCGATGGCGGCCTGCGCCGCCAGCTTTGCCCAGCAGTCCGCCATGCGGCCAGGGCGCACGGAGGCGTTCCATGCGGCGTTTCTCGACGCCTGGCTCGACGGCGTCGCTCTGGACGAGGCCCTGATGCGCGCCGGCGCCCTGGCTGGTCAGTCCGGCGCCGGAGGCAGGTTGCGGTAGACCTTCAGCGCATACGCCCGCGCCTTGGCCGGCGTCGGGCTGTTGTACGCGCCCACGGCCAGCCACGGGTCGCGCAGCCGCTGCAGGTTCTGGGCCAGGATCCAGCTGCCCACCTGCAGGCTCACGCAAGGGTCGTACAGGTGCTTTTCTTCGATGCCGTGGCGCTTGAGGAGCGGGAACCAGCTGCTGTTGATCTGCATGAGGCCCACGTCGTAGCTGCCGTTCCTGTTGCGGTTGATGGCGCGCGGGTTGATGCTCGACTCGGTTTTGGCGATCGCGTACAGCAGGCGCACGTCCACGCCGTAGCGCCTGGCGGCCGCTTCCCAGCAGGCGTGGGCGGGTGTGCAGGCCAGTATAGCGGCGAACAGCAGCAGTGAGAACAGGCGGGCGCGGATCGTCATGGCGTCAACAGTCCATTCAGGTAGCGAAACTGGTTGTGCGGCGACTGGCAGCTCAGCGTGACGCCATTCGCGTCGCGCATGGCGGTGCCGATCGGGTACAGCCTGCCGTAGCTGCCGTCGGGCCTGGGCTTCTGTCCCGGCAGATTGCAGGCCGTGCCGGCCACGATGGTCTTGCCGTCCACCCAATTGGCGCCGGATTGCGCGCCGTTGCGGGCGTCGAACTCGCGGCCCCGGACGATGCCGCTGGCGCGCACGTCGCGCCCGGCATCGATGGTCCCGGCGGCGGCGACGGAACCGGCGTCCAGATGGCCGCGGGTGGCGAGCGTGCCGGCGCGGGCCTGGGACGGAACCTCGAGGTGACCGTTCTGGTCAACCGCCAGCGCCTGCCAGGCGTTGCCGGCGCGGGCGACGTAGGCGCGGCCGGTATCTGCCGTCATCCGCACATCGCCCGGCGCGTCGCCGGCCGGCAGGGCAGCGTGGCTGGCGCTGGTCTCTTTCCATGTGCCGCCGGCGCGCTGGCGTTTCCAGACGCCGTTCGCCGCGCAACTGAGCAGGTCGCGCTTGCTATCCAAAGCGATGGCCGGGGCGGTACCGCAGGCCTGGCCGACGGCAGCCACGGCGCCGCCGCCCATTGCCAGCGGCGTTTCCAGCACATTCCACGGGGCCTCGACGGCGGGTCCGCGGCGCGCCAGGAAGTCGGGCGCCCCTGCGCCGGTCCCCAGCGGCTGGCGCAACAGGCTGACCAGCCGCCCGGGCGCGATCGGGCCGGCCGGACAGGCGCCAGCGGCGAAGGGCTGAAGGCTGGCCGTATCGAGTGTCCAGGCGCCAAAGGCGCCACGCGCGCGCAAGGGCGCAGCGGGCATCAGATAGCCTGCGCCGGGGCCGGCACTGGCGGCCATCTCGGCGAGATCGGCCGGATCTGGCTGTTGCCCCCCGCTGGCACTGACCAGCGCCTCGACCTGGCTCCCGTTGCTGAGCAGCAGCACACAGGCGGCATGACCGTAGACGTTCACCGGCTCGAAGCCGGGCGCGAGGTAGCCGGCGGCCAGGAGCTGGTCGAGTGGAAGCGCGATGGCGACGCCCGCCGCGAGTTCGCCGGCCAGCAGGTCGCGCCGCGCTTCCAGATAGCGCTGGGTCGCCGCCGCCAGCTCGGCGTGGCGGCGGGCGCCGTCGCGCAGGCGGGCGCGTTCCCAGTCCTGGCCCAGGATCGGCAGGATGGCGCCGGCCAGCAGCGCGCCCAGCACGATCACCGCCAGCATCTCCAGCAGGCCGAAGCCGCCCTGGGGCGCGCCCCTCATGGCGTCATGCCGCCGCTCTGGTAGCGGAACTTGTGATCCTGCTCGTAGCAGATCATGGTGGTGCCGTGCTTGTCCGGCAGCTGGCTGCCGACCGGGTAGATGATCGAGTTGCTGGCCGTCGGGATATGACAGTCGCGTCCAGCCCAGGCATAGTTGCCGTTGTTCGGGTCACCCGTGCCGCTGAATTCGAAGACCGGCGAGATGAAGAAGCTGTCGGCCCACAAATGGTAACCGTAGACGCCTTCGGTCGCTTTCACCTCCTTGGCGCGCACATCGATGCTGACGTTCATGTCGCCGCCCACCTCCGCGTGGCCGATCACCTTGCCGCTGCCGGCAGTCAGGCGGTTGGGGACCTCCAGATTGCCGTTCTGGTCGATCGCCAGCGCCTTCCAGCCGCTGCTGCCGTGCACGAAGGCGCGTCCCGTGTCGAGCGTGACCCGCACCGCGCCATTCGGTTCGTCGGTCAGCGCGAGCAGGGCGCCGAAATTCGCCACCGGGTCGCGCCAGGTGTCGTTGCCGCTGTTCTTCCATCGTTTTTCTGGCCCGCAGGTGACGATATTGCGCTGTTCGTCGATGGCGATGCGGGCGGCGTCGCCGCAGGCCGCGCCGTTTTGCACGAGGGCGGCGCCGGCCATGCGCAGCGGAGCATTCATCTGGTTCAGTTCGGGCCGGCCCGGCACCGCGCCGCGGTACAGGAAATCGGTCGGCAAGGCGGCGCCGGCGTCGGCGAACAGGGCGGATGCCAGGCGTCCGCCGGCGGCGGCGGTGCCGGTGCAGCTGCGGTTGGTGTAGGCGGCCAGCGCGGCGGCGTCCAGGCGCCAGCTGCCGAAGGCGCCGCTGGCTGCCGGCCCCGGCGCCGTCGGGTCCAGCTTGATGGCGCCGCCGCCGGCGCCGGCATGTGCTGCGATATAGGCGAGCGCGGCGTCACCGATTGCCTCGCCGCCTTCGCTCGCCGCAAGCGCAGACAGCGCCGCGCCGGCCCGCCGCACGAGCAGGCAGGGTGTCTGGCCATAGGGATTGGTGTCGCTGAAGCCGGCCGGCAGGAAGCCCGCGCCGGCCGCCTTCAGCGCGGCCAGGCCGACAGCCACCGTGCCGCCGGCGGCTTGCTGGTACAGGGCGGCCTGGTTGGCACGCAGGTAGAGCGCTGCGGCGGCGGCGAAGCGCTGCTGGTAGCCGGCCGCATGCTGGCGCCGCAGGTCGTCCAGCAGGCGCGCGGTCAGCGTCGCGACGCCGGCCGCGACCAGCGTGGCCAGCGCCAGCGCACCCAGCATTTCGACCAGGCCGAAGCCGCGTGTCCGGCTGATTGGCTTCATCGCGCGGCCTTCAGTAGCGGTGCGCCAGCCAGACCGGCGCGCCGGCCTTCAGCGCCCCGTTCGGAATGGCGGGCAGCGTCACCGTGGCGCCGGCATGTGCGGCCGGATCGATGCGTCCGGCGCCGGGATTGGCGCGGCCGGCCAGCTCGGATCCGTGCGCCAGCTGCGCCAGGTCGGCCGCGATGTCGACAGCCGGCAATCGGGTGGCGTAGACCGCGATCACGCCGCCGGCGTCCACGTGGTTGCTCCACAGACCCGGGTCCGGGTCGGCATACCAGGTCGGCAGCGACAGCTGGGCTTTTGGCACCGTGCCTGCAAATGCCGGGTGCTCGTGGGCATAGCGCACCACGGCGTCGCGATAGACGGCCATGCTCGATGCCAGGGCCGCGCCGTTGCCGGCCAGGGCCAGGGTCTGGTCGTCGTTATGTTCCTGCATGGCGTACAGGCCGCAACTGCCGGCCAGCGCCAGGGTCACCCATCCGGTCCACATCAGGCACGCTCCCTCAGGTCGAAGACGCCAGCCGGAGCGCGCAACAGATTGTTCACCTGCTGCTGCATGGCCTGGCGTAGTTGGTCGAAATGGCCGTCGCGCAGCAGCCGGCGCGCTTCGGGCGCGCCCTGCAACTGCAGGAATTCGGTCTCCAGGCGGCGCGGCTGGCCGGCCTGCACCGGCTCCGGCGCCTGCGGCAGGCGTTGGTGCAGGATGCCTGCCAGGCCATCGGCGAGCAGCGCGCGCGCCGCGCCCTGGCCAAGATGGGCGTCGGCCATCGTGTGCAGACGGCCGAGCGTACGCACCGCGTCTTCGCCGACCATGGTGGCGATCACCAGCCGGCCTTCGCTGCTGGCGCGCAGCACCTCGGCCGCCACCCGCGGCTCGACGATCTCGTGCACCAGCACCATGCCTGCGCCCCAGCGTGCGCTGTCGCGCAGCCGGTCGATGAAGCCGCGCGTATCGCGCCCGCCCACCGTCTGGTAGCAGATGCCGTCGCCGTGGGCGCCTTCGAGCGGCAGCTCGGCCGGCACTTCGGCTGTGACGGCCACGCCCCCGAATTCCGCCAGTCTCTCCTTGACCATCGCACAGGCGGTGGTGGTCTTGCCCATCTTGGGTCCGCCCGCGATCACGAACAGTCCTCCCAGGCCGGGGTCGAGCATGCGCCGCACGTAGGCCGGCGGAATGCCGAGTTCGGCCAGGCTGCCGATGCTGCCCGCGAGCTTGCGCAGCACGAACATGGCGCCACGCGGCGTGGGCATCACGGCCACACGGTATTGGGCCTCGTCGTGTTCCTGGCGGAACTCTGCGGCGCGGTCCGGCAGGGCGTCCAGCGTGGCGCGGCAGGCCGCGAGAAGGCGCGCGCAATCCTGGCGCAGCGCTGCGTCGGGCGGAAGCGGCACCACGCGCGCGCCGGGCAGCGCGCAGTAGCGGTCATCCAGGGATGGATGGCCGAGATACAGGTCGGCGAAGGCGAGATGCTTGAGACTGGACATAATCGGGCGGGTAGCGTTGGCGGAGGCGGCAGGCGGGATCAGGTGGCGGTCCAGGTGATCTCGTTCTCGCCGGCGGCGCACGAGGCGTTCGCGGTGGTCGGCGTGATGGGGAAGGCGACAATGTCGTTGGTCGCATTGACCTTCACCTTGCTCCAGCCGCTGGCGCCGCTCAGGATCGAGATGCAGGCGTCCTGCGGCACGGCGGCATACTTGATCTCGAAGGCGGAGGTGGCGCCGGTGATGGTGACCGCGCCGTTCCAGGCGTTCTTCACGTCGTTGTTGTTGACCGCGAGCGTGGCCGGCAGCACGCGCGACTTGATCGCCTGCTCGGTGATCGCGACCTGTCCGTAGCTGGCTGCCTGGCCCATGTAGAGACGCTTGATGCCGGTGCGGATCGACACCACTTCCTCGATGGTGCGGTTGGCCTGGGCATTGCCGAAGGCGCTGCCGAGCATCGAGACCGCGCCCAGCACGACGATGGCGGCGATGCCGAGATAGGCGATGATCTCGAGCAGCGAGGCGCCCCGCTGGCGGCGTGCGCGCGGGACAATGTGGGCGTTGTGCGGTTGCTTGTTCATGCTGTCGTTCTCCATTGGTGGTCAATCGAATGCCCCGGTCGGGGCGGTTAATATCAGTGCACGGCGCGGGTGAGGGCGGTGATTTCCTGCTGCAGGCCGAAGAATCCGGTCACCAGCCAGCCCATTACCAGAGACAGGGTCAGGATCGCCAGGCCGTTGAGCACCTTCATCTGGCCGGCGATCGCCTCCACCCCTTCCTCCATCCATTCCTGCGCCAGCGTCGCCAGCGCTTCGGTGAAGCCCTTGTAGTCGGCGTAGACGCACAGGTCGTCGATCACTTCCTGCGACGGAAAGCCGTAGCCGGCGTTGCGCAGCGCCTCGCCGCAGTTCAGGCCCGACTTGACGCCCATCAGGGCGCCATCGAGCCGCTCGCGCAACCAGGGGCTGGCGGCGTCGGACAGGCGCATCAGCGATTTCTCGACGCTGATGCCGGCCCCCTGCAGCGCCGAGAACGCCAGCAGGAAGCTGCCTCCCGCCAGCAGGCGGTAGATCGACCAGGGTGCGACCCGGTCGGCCAGGGCGCGCAGGCTGCCGCGCCAGCGCGGCAACGAGAAGACCACCAGCGCCGCGAGCGCGCCCAGCCCGGCCAGCACCGGCAGCGTCCAGTGCCGCACCGCCTGCGACATCCAGTACAGCGACGCCGCCACCCCCTGCCATTTGGCGGGATCGACCAGCATCGCGAACTGCGGCACCACCTGGGTGCCGAACACGTACACATAGGCCAGCGTCAGTCCGAATAGCGCGGCCGGATAGGCCAGGCCGCCGACCACCACGCGCCGGATCTTCTTGCCGGCCTGGGCCACTTCGATCAGCACGTAGAGTGTGTGTTCGAGGCGGCCCGATTGTTCCCCGGCCAGGATGATCATCTGCTCGTTCTGCGGTATCCACGGCTGCAGCGCCTCGGACAGCATGCGGCCGTTCTGCAGCATGCGGCGGCAGTCGTCGCAGATGATGACCATGGCGTCGCGCTTTCCGCCGCGCGCCGCCGCGCGTTCGCGCAATTCGTCGATGATCCTGAGCAGCGGCAGGCCGTTGCCGAGCATCTTGGCCACCTTGCGGTAGAAGCGCAGGCGCGGCACGTCTCCGAACTGCAGGCGCGCGAACGCGCGTTCGATATCAATGGGCATGGATATGCTCCCCTCCGGCGGCCGTCATGCCGGCCGCCAGGTCGCGCCACGCGGCCAGTGGCCGGCCTTCCGTGACCAGCAGACCGACCGTCTTCTCTGCAGTGCGCGGATCGACCAGGCCGGCCGCGACCTTGTCGATCGCGTGTTCGACCAGCGTGCGGCCATCGAGTTCGGTGCGCCAGTAGGCCAGCGCGCCACGCTTGTCGCCGCCGCGCAGCAGCTCGCAGAAGCGGTCGTCGGGCAGAATCACTTCGGCCAGCACGCTGCGTCCCGAGGTGGCGCGGCCATGGCAGTGCTGGCAGCCGTCGCCGGACACGCACACGCCTTGCAGGTTCGGACCGAGGGCGCCATGCAGGCGCGCCAGCAGCGCCGGCTCGAACAGGTGGCTGCGGGCGGCCAGCGGCTGCTTGCAGTGCGGGCACAGCAGCTTGACGAGTCGCTGGCTGATCAAGCCACTCACGACGGTGTGGTCGGCTACCATGCCGATCGGCAGTCCCAGGTCGACCAGGCGGTCGACGATCGCGATCGCGCTGTTGGCATGCACCGTGCTCCAGACCTGGTGGCCGGTCATGGCCGCGCGCAGCGCGCTGCGCGCCGAGGCGCCGTCGCGCACTTCGCCGATCATGATGGTGTCGGGGTCGAGCCGCAGGGCGTTGGCGATGGCAGCCGCGAACAGGCGGCTGCGCTCGTTCTCGTCGGCGGCGTTCGTGACCGCAGTCTGCACCGCGCCCGGGATCGGGTACTCGATCGGATCTTCGACCGTGAGGGCGTGGATGCTGCCGCCCGATTCGATGATCTCACCGGTCAGCACGCGCTGCAGCGTGGTCGACTTGCCCGAGCCGGTGGGGCCGCTGATGATGTTCATGCCGATCGGCTGGTTCTTGAGGATGGCGATGGCCGCAGCGTGGGCCGGGCTGAAGCCCAGAGGCAGCAGGTCGATGTCGTCGCCGGCATCGTTGTACAGCAGGCGCAGCACCATCAGATTGCCTTCGGCGGTGGGGGCGGTGGCGATCCTCACCCCATCGAGCATGGGTGGCAGCTTGTCGCGGTCGCCGATGCTGGCATCCTGGCGCTCGGTCGGCTTGTAGCTGCTGTCCGAGACCGCAGTCATGGCGCCGTACAGCGTCGCCAGCAGGCGCTCGCCGTATTCGCGGGTCTGGCTGCCTACATGCACCAGATCGTTGTGGATGCGGAAGTGGAATTCGGTGCTGAGACGGTTGACGCGGATGTGCACGTCCGAGGCGCGTTCGCGGCAGGCTCGCGTCAGCAGTTCCTTGGCCGTGACCTGCATCAGCGAGTGTTCCTGGTGGCGCGGGGGGGCGCCGCCGCTGCCCGACTGGTAGGCGCGGCAGATGTCCTCGATCGAGCTGGCCACGGTCAGGAAGGGCTGTTCCATGCGGCGCAGGCGCGCCTGGTAGGACTGCACGTGGGGATTGAGTTCCTGGCCGGCGGCGACCAGCAGGCGGCCGTCGGACAGCAGGCACAGGAGCTTTCTTTCCTCGTCGCTGGCCATCAGCTTGCCGCTGCGGCTGATCACATCGGCCACTTCGGCGCTCTCGGACGCCGCGCCTGGACGCGTGCCGGTGGGTTTCATGGCTGCCCTCCAGGAACGGTCGCCACCGCCACCGGTGGCGGCAGTGCCGACAGCGTCCATGGCAGGCGCGCCGGGGCGGTGACGCCGGCTGCGGCCGGTCCGGCGGCGCTCGCAGCCGGCGCATGGGCCAGGCGAATGCGTTCCTTGCGCCCGCGGCCTACCACCACTTCGCCGGCGCGCACCGACAGCACCGTCATCCCGTTCGGCAGCACTTCGCCGATCGCCGCGTCCATCTGGCTGCCGTTCTCCATCATCAGGGTGGCGTGCATCCGGTGGCCGATGCCCTCGACCGCGACCACGGTCGGGTCGCCGGCCCGCGCGGGGCGCTCCAGTTGGCGTGTTTGCAGATGGCGCTGGGCCAGGTCGTTGCGCTGGGCCGCCAGTTGCAGCCGAACCGCCATCTGGCGTTCCTCGGCCTTGAGCAGCAGGGTTTCGTTTTCGATCCTGGCCAGGCTGTCGGCGGTCGAGCGCGCGCCCGCGGCTTCGTTCGCCGGCTCGGCGGCGATGGCCGTCAGCGACGCTGCGAACAGGGCGCCCAGGACGGCGGCGCGGGTTGGGTAGTCATTTCGCATACAGCACTCCTTCGAGAGACCAGGTTCCGGAACGGTAGGTGATTTTTTCGAGCCGCAGTCCGGGCATTTGCAGCATCGCCGGCAAGGCCTGCGGCGCCAGGCGGTCGAGCGCGACGCTGACTGAATAGGTGGTCCATCCCGGTGGTGGCGGCACGGCGCCGTCGGGACCGGGGGGCGCGGGTGGCAGCGGACGTTCGGCGACCTGGCCGGTCAGGCCGAGCCGTTGCCACAATTCCTGCAGCATGCGGCGGCCTTCGATCCCGGACGCCAGTTCCTCGGCGCGGGTGGCGCCGGCCTCGAGCGCTTCGGACAGGGCGGCGCGCTCGCCGCTGGCGTCGACCTGGGCCTGCGGCAGCGCCGCCAGCAGCAGGCCGAGATGCGATTCGCCGCGCCGCCAGCTGTGCGTGGCGTCGCCTGGTCCGCACTGGAATTGTTCGAGCGGCCAGCCGCCCGGCGCCAGGTGGCGCAGCCGTGCGAGGCAGCGCCGCACCAGGTCGTCGGCCGGCGCCTGCACGTGCCAGGGTGGAGGGGGCGGCGGCGCCGGTGGCGGCGCCTCGTGTAGCACTGCCTCCATGGCGCGCTGCTGCATGTCGCGCAACTGCTGGGCGCTGTGACGCTGGTACAGCGCGGCTGCCGTCACCAGCGCGGCCAGCGTCGCGCCGGCGCCGAGCAGCCAGGCGCGCCGCTGCGCGGGCCGGCCCACCGTGTCGAGGCGTGCCCAGCGGACCTTCGCGTCGCCGGCCAGCAGCGCATCGATGTCGACCGGGAGGAAGTCGTGAAAGCCGTACTGGGCGAGCTCGGGGTCGCCTGTCACGCGGTTCCAGCCGCCGAGCGCATAGTCGCCGTGCAGGCGTTCGAGCACCTGTTCGCGGGTGCCGGCGAAATCGCCGCCGGGCAGGAAGTTGGCATCGCGCACGGCCAGATAGGCCCACATCCCGTCCGGCAGCCGGAACGCGCCGAGCCAGTTGTGCGGCGCCTGCCGCTGGCCGTTGCAGAATCCCGCGTCCTGGGCCAGGCGCGCCGCCGCCACGCAGGCGAAGGAGGCCTGGCCGCGCCGTGCGCCGTCGCGGGTGTGGGCATAGCCTGCCTGCGCCATCGTGTGGTCCTTGCGCAGCACCAGCAGATCGGCGTCGATCTTGAGCGCCAGTGCGCGCGCTTCCGCCGCCAGCTCGCGCGGGCGCGACAGCGATTGCCAGAACAGGCCGCACACCAGCTTGTGGCGGCCGATGGCGATGGCGTGGATGCTCATGTCAGCTCTCGTCTCAGGCGCCGGCCATGGCCACGGGGGTGACCAGGATCACGATGATTTCCTTGCCGGCGCGCGCCTTGACGCCGCCGCCGAGCAGGAAGTTGGACGGGTGGCCGACGCCGTTGCGATCGAGGTTGTCGTCGGTCTGCTCAAAGCCGCTGATGATCAGGGTCTCGTTCGATTTCATGGCGACCCGCTGCAGGAAATTGCGGGTATCGACTTCCGGCGTCTGGATGATGGCGGCGTTGTCGCCGCCGCTCGACACCGTGTTCAGGCGCACCAGCGACGAGATATCCGTCGAGAACTGCAGCATCACGGTGCCGTTGTCCAGCAGGTGCGGCAGGATCGACATATTGAAGCCCGAAGTGACGGTGCCGGGCGTGAGCGAGGTGGAGCTGCCGACGTCCGCCGTCAGCGTGGTCTGCGACGACTTCAGATAGGCGGTCTGCTTGGCGACCTGGATCGGCACCGGCTGGTTGTTCAGGGTGACCACCGAAGCGGTGGTTTCGCGCCGCACCTGGCCCTGGTCGGACAGCGCGTCGATCATGACCTCGCTGCCGGCCCAGCGGCTGGCGCCACTGAGGATGCCCGCCGTGAAACTGCTGCCGCCGCTTGGCGCCAGGTTGTTGGTGATCTGGTAGCGGTTTTCGAGCGTCTGGTACAGCAGGTCCCATTTGATGCCGTAGTTGTCGCCCTGGTTCAGGGTCACCGCCAGCACCGTCACATTGATCATGACCTGGCGGCCGAGCGCCTTGTTCTGGGCCTCGATGAAGGCGCCGATGCGTTCGAGCGAGGCAGGGGTGTCGGTCACGGTCAGGGTGCCGGTGGCGGGCGAAGCCAGCACCTTGCCGCCGGCAGAGAGCATGATGGCGACCGTTTTTTCGAGGCTGCCGAACACCGACAGCTCCGATTTGACGGCGGTGTTCTGCACATTCGCCGAGCTGACGCCGCCACCGCTACCGCCGCCACCACCGCTGCCGCCCGCGGCGCCACCACCGCCGCCACCCGCGCCGCCTTCGTTACTCGCATTGCTGCTCACGCTTGCGTTCAGGGACGCGTCGCCCGGAATCGCATTGATCTGGAAGGTGCGGGTATCGTGGTGAAAGAACAGGATGGCGCCATCCGCATACTTCCAGGACACGCCGAAACGGGCGGCGGCGGTGTCGAGCAGGCCGCGCAGGCTGCCGCTGGCATAGACGATGTGCGTCGGAGCGCCGCCTGGCGCCGCGTTGGGGGCTGCGGGAGCGGTGGCGGCCCCGGTGGCGACCCCGGCGCCGCGCGCGCCCGGTGCCAGCGCATCGGCGCTGACGCGCACCGGGATCCCGGCGCGCACGGTAATGCGCTCGGCGAATTCGGACAGCGAGGCCACGCTGCGGTCGAAGGTCGCGTTCTGGTCGAACAGCGGCGGCAGTGCGGCAAGGTCGCGCTTGACCGTGCTGCGGCCGATCCACATCCCGTTCTCGCTGACCACCGAGGACACGCTGCGGCCGCGCGCCTCGACCTGGCCGACGTCGCGCACCATCCGCGCAGCCTGGCGCTCGCCGGCGTCGATGCGTTTGGCGACATCGCCCGGCAGGCCGCTGCAGGCGGCCAGCGCGGCGGCCAGCGCCACGACCAGGAACGGTTTGACAGGCAGGGAAGGGGACATCACTGGTTTCCTTTCGAAGTCACACGGATCACATGGTTGCCCCGGTACAAGACGACCTGCATGGGCGTTTCGGCGCCGGCCAGGCTGTCGGCGACGGCCGTCACGGCCTGCTCGAATTCGCCCTCGACGCGGGTGTTGGCATCGATCCGGAAGTCGACCGGCATTTCCCACAGCAGCTGCCAGCCGGCCTCGCGCGCCCAGCGCGCGAAGGTCTTGCTGAGCGTGCCGTCTTCGAGCTTGACGGTCCAGCTCGGGACTGGTTTGGGCGCCGCGGCGGGCGCGGTCGCGGGAGCCGTCGCAGTCGCAGCCTGCGCGACCTCGGCCGGCTTGGTTCGCAGGCGCATCTTCGGCGCCCCCGGCTTCGACGAGCTGATATACAGCACGGCGCCGTCGTAGTGCCAGACGAACTGGTGGAAGGAACCCAGCATGTCGAGCAGCACCGGCGGGGCCATATCGAAACTGCCCGTGACGCTGCCTTCGACTTCGTCGGCCAGATCGAGCTGGACGCGCATCGCGCGGGCGAAGTCGCGCAGCACCTGGCGCAGATCCTGGCGCTGGGCGACATAGTCGAATTTGGCGCGCTGCCAGGTCGGCGCGGGCGCGGCCGTCAGCGGCACGGACAGCGCCAGCAGCAGCGCGCAGGCGACGGCCCGCAGGCAGCGGCGATCGGATGGAACATTCTGTGCTGGCATGAAGACCCTGTCGAGGAAGGTGGACATCGAAACGGCGGCAGGCCCGAAGGCTTGCGGACGAATGGATTCTAATCAGCACACCGGAAACAGTTTTTCAAAAATTCTCATCGGCAACTTCGATAGTTGATGAGAAATGTTGATGTCTTCTGTGGCCAGACGAGGGGCATAGGGCGGAACCGGGCCGGCTTTCCGGCTCACACACGACCATCTCACTTCTGCGAACGGACACACCATGGCGGCGATACCTCAGATGATGCGGACCGCGACGAATCTGCTGTCGCGGGCCACGCCCCATCTCACCAATCTCGCACAGGCGGCCGGTGCAGCGGCGACGCTTCACGCGGCGGTGTCCGGCGGCGGGCAGGCCAGGACGGCGCCGGAGCAGGCGGCGCCGCCGCCGCGGTTCCGGCAGTGCGCCCGTTCGCAGCAATTGCAGCGGCAGTTCCGTGGAGAGCAGGCGGCGCGCGGCGCGCGTAGCGAGGCGGGTCGGGCGGACGAGCCGGCCGACCCGGTCAAGGGGGAGCTCAAGCGCATGTCCGACGAGGCGCAGGAGCGCGCGGAAGCCACGGTCGAGGCGGCGAAGTCAGTCGGCTGATCCTCTACGCCGCGCGCTGGAACCGGCGTGCGCCGCGCTCCACCCGCCGGTCAACTTTTTCTTGTTTCGATCGCTTTACCCTACTTCGGGAGTCATCATGATCAACCAATCCATGCCGGTCGACCCGACCGGCACCACCAGCAGGCTGCACGAGACCGCCCCG
Organism: Massilia sp. CFBP9012; assembly: GCF_034045115.1. Lineage (NCBI taxonomy): Bacteria > Pseudomonadati > Pseudomonadota > Betaproteobacteria > Burkholderiales > Oxalobacteraceae > Massilia > Massilia sp. CFBP9012. The sequence continues at coordinate 139,579 of NZ_JAXCWM010000015.1, forward strand.
GTCCGGATCGATCCGGTCGTCGTCGACGACGGCGACGCGGCCGCCTTCCGCGCCGCCATGGCCCAGCATGCGCGCGCCGCCGGCGTCGCGTCTGACCTGGGCAATGCCAGCGGGCGCGTGGCGCTGGGCGAGCAGATCATGGGCCGCGCCAGCACCCTGGCAGAGGAAATCCAGGGCGACCAGCAATACGTGTCGAAGCTGCTGGAAACCGCGACCCGCAGCGGTGACTCGATGCACCTGATGAAGGCGATGATGGCGATGCACGATTACCAGACCCGCGTGCAGTTCGTGTCCAAGGTGGTGTCCAAGGCCGCCACCTCGGTCGATCAGCTGACCAAGCTGCAATGATCATGAGCATCGACCGTTACCCAGCCGGCGTTGCGCCGGTGTCGCCATGGCGCTGGCTGCGCCAGTTGCTGGCCCTGCTGGTGCTCGTATCGCTGTGCGCGTGCAGCCGCCAGGTGGTGCTGCAGAGCGACCTGACCGACGCCGACGCCAACGAGATCGTCGCTTTGCTGCGCCATGCCGGCATCGAGGCCCAGAAGCTGACCGTCAAGGGCGTGGTCAGCCTGCAGGTGCCTGAACCGTCGCTGGCGCGCGCCAGCGAGGCGATGCGCGCCGCCGGCCTGCCGCGGCGCCGCTTCTCCGATCTGGGCACGGTGTTCAAGAAAGAGGGCATGATCTCCACCCCGCTCGAGGAGCGTGCCCGCTACCTGTACGGCCTGTCCGAGGAACTGGCGGCCACGCTGCAGCAGATCGACGGCGTGCTGGCGGCGCGCGTGCACGTGGTGCTGCCGGAACGGGTGGCGCCGGGCGAGCCGGTGATGCCGTCGTCGGCGGCGGTCTTCATCAAGTACCGCGCCCCGTTCGACGAGGACGGCAATGTGGCGCGCATCCGGCGCATGGTGGCCGGCAGCATTCCGGGACTGGCCGGCGCCGACGGCGCCGCCAAGGTGCCGGTGGTGTTCACGCCGTCGCTCGAGCGGACGCTCGACGTCGACTGGCGCACCAGCTTCGGCGTGACGGTGCAGGCCGCGTCGGCCGGCCGCCTTGCCTTGCTGGTGTATGGACTGGGTGGACTGGCCTTCGTGGCGCTGGCCGCGTTGGGCGCACTGCTGGCTTTGCGCCATCCTGCGGTGGCCCTGTGGTGGCAGCGGCGCCGTCCCGGCGCGGCCGCGGCGGGGACCGCATGACGGCGCCGGCGTCCCTGTCGCCCGCCTTCGTGCAATGGTGGTTCGCGCCCTGGGAGCTGGCCGGCTTGGGCCAGGATGCCGGCGCCCCCGCGCCGCGCGACTTGCTGGGGCGGCGCGACGCCTACCGGCGCTGGTGCCTGGACGCCGGCATTCCGGCGGCCCTGCCGCCCGCCCCGGACAGCCGCTGGGCGGCGCTGGCTACCCTCGGTGACACCGAGCTGGCGCGGGCGGCGCGCCTGTTCGGCGGACTGTTCGCGGCGCGCATGCCGCTGCCGCAGGCCCTGGCCGGCCTCGAAGAAGACGAGCGGCGCTGGTGCGCCGGCGTGGCCAATCTGCAGCCACTGCCGCGTGCGCCGTGGCGCGCGTCGACTGCGCTGGAAGCGGGCCTGGACGGCGCCGGCCTGGCCTGGCTGGCGCTATGCCTCGAACACGGCTTTCCCGGCCTGTGGCCGCGCCTGCGCCTGCGCCTGCCGGCCAGCGCCGCCGCCGGCGCCGAGCGCTGCCTGCAGGATGGCGGCGCACCCCCGGCCGACGCCGCGCTGGCGCGCCTGGCGCGCTGCTGGACCCTGTGCGAGCGGCGCGCCGCCTGACCCCGACACGAAAGGCAGACCATGGATTTTTGCAGCACACGCATCGACATGCCACCCGGCCTGGTGGCCAGCCACGGCATCCTGAGCAGCGCGGCCCTGGCCCTGAGCGAGGACGCGCAAGTCGCCGCCGGGCGCCTGCTCGCCGAAGCGCAGACCCGGGCCGGCGCGCTGGTCGAGGACGAACTCGCGCGCTGCCGCGAGGATATCGGCGCGCGCCAGCGGCAGGCGCTCGGCCAGTTGCAGGCCATGCTGGCGGCCCAGGAGCGCCTGCCGCGCCAATTCCTGGCGCGCACCGGGCCGGTCGTCATCGAACTGGCCCAGGCGCTGTTCCTGCGCCTGGTGGGCGAGCTGGCGCCGCACGAACGCGCCCAAGTGCTGCTGCGCCAGTTGCAGACCGAGGCCCCGGCGCACCTGGCCGACCCGGAATTGCGCGTGCATCCGGAAGATGCGCCGTCGATCGCGCCGCGCCTGCTGCCGGCCGGCTGGCGCGTGCGCCCCGATCCGAACCTGGCGCGTGGGTGCTACCGGCTGGAATCCGGCGCCGGCGAGTGGCAGGTCGACTTCGATGCGGCGACCCTGGCCTTGTCGGATGCGCTGGACGCCCTGCAGGCGGCGCCGCCAGAAGAAGCGGCAGCGATATAGATTTTTTTTTGGCGCTGTCATCGTTACCTGTTGATGACCCCGAATGCAATACGCAGTAATTGCTCGACGGAAGTGACTCGGCCGCCATCGAGCGCCCACT